>SUUG01000003.1 GCA_015062655.1 Coriobacteriaceae bacterium | reverse complement strand
GAACCCCAACCGCCTGCGGCAGGCCGAAGCGCCCTACCGCGCACTCATCGGCCGTGGGATCGCGCCCGATCAGATCGAGCGGGCGTGGGTCGCCTGGCAAGACCGGCGGCGCGATGAGGTGACGGATGCGAAGTACATGCCACAACTGACGAGATGGCTCGAGGACGACGGGAAGAACGGGGCGGCGGCGCAGGTCGCCAGGCAGAAAAAGAGGAGGCCATACTACATCCTCCGGTCAAAGGACGGCCTCTTACTGCATGACCCGAGGCAAGGTCGCTTGATACCGCTGCTCAATGACGACGGCTCGCAGCTCGCCGTGAACGCATCCAAGGCCGCTTTACACGCGGCAATCGAAGGGGCGGGATACAGACATGGAGCTGAGCCCATCGACGGCCCATACGGGCCGCGCCCCTGACGCTCCCGTTCGCGCCGCTTCAAAGCGGGCGCACCGATGTCTTACGGAGGCGATGGGGATCCACATCGCCTCGCTCTATCCCAGCCGGGGACGGAGGCAGAGCCCCGGCAAGCAATCGCGCGCAGCGCGATTGGCATGTGTCGTCTAGACACATGCGACTCTTGCGAAGAGAGGCTTTCAGGCAATCAGTCATTCAGTCAATCAGGCATTCAGTCAATCAGGCACTCAGGCATTCACCCGGTCGGATCGATGCCCGTTCAAATAGGTCGGAACCGGGCCCGGCGCGGCGGGCGCCTCGGGGGACGGGGGTCTGGGGGAGGGGGCGGAAGCCCCCTCCCCCGGCCGCCCGAGCGGCGCCGGCGGCTTTCCGCGCTTTCCACGGCGCAGCGGGGACCCTGGGTGAGTCCCCCGCGCCGTGGGAAGGGTGGGAAGGCGCCGGCCGCGCGAGGGCGGAGTCGCGGGCGGGGCCGGCCCCTCGCCGCATAGGAACCGCCCCCGCCGCCTCAACTCGCGTTGCAAGGTTTATAACGCTCCCAGACGGAAGCGCCCATGGAAGGCAAGCGCCCCGGCCGCGCGATGGCGACCGGGGCGGAGGCCCACAATATGATCCGGAGATATCGGGGGGCCCGCTCATTCCCCCGGATACGCGAAGGACACCGGTATGCCCATCGCCACCAGCCTCTCGGCCGCCGAGCGGGTGACGGCGTTGGCGAACGTGTACGTGAGGCCGGGGGCGGCCGCGACCGCCTCGTACTCCTCCCGCGTGCGGTAGTACTCCAGCACGACCGGGTGCCCGCGCAGCGTCTCCTCGCGCCATGAGTTCGGCCATTGGGAGGGGGACCTCGTGGTGGGCCCCCGGGGGTCCTCGAGGGCCGTCCTCACCCTCCTCGAGCGCAAGACGCGCATGCTGTTCGCGGTGCTCATCGAAAACAGGTCCCAGGCGGCGGTCAACTCCGGCCTCGACCTCATCGAACAGACCCTTGGACGCTCCTTCCCAATGATTTTCAAGAGCATCACCTTCGATAACGGGAGCGAGTTTTTGGACGCGCGGGCGATGTCCACAAGCGGATTTGGATCAAATAAGCGTATCGGCGAGATCTATTACGCGCACCCGTATAGATCCTCTGAGCGCGGGTCGAACGAGAACGCCAACCGGCTCATCCGACGCGCGTTCCCGAAGGGGACTTCATTTGATCTGGTCAGTCCGCGCGACCTGTTACAACATGTAGCATGGGTCAACGCGTACCCGCGCCGAATCTTTAACGGGAAGTGCGCCAATGACCTATACGCCGAGGAAGTCAAGAAGCTTCTCGCTGTTTCGTGATGATAGTGTGAAGAGGTGAAATAAGCACAGGTGAGGCTAGTTGCGATAAATGTTGACAGTTCCATTTTTGAACGATGTTGCGATTCCCATTGCACGCCCGCGCCGTTTCACGCGCGAGGAAACGTACGGGGCCACGTACGAGAGGCCGCTCAGAGAATTGCCGCAGAACGAGGTTATCGCGACCACGGGGGCATGGGACTCGCCCACAGTTCGATCGATGGCGTTATCTTCGATGATGCCCAAGGTGTCGTCGAAGATCTCGCGGTAGAGCGAACCGATCTTATGGGCTATCACCAGGCGCTGGTCGCCGCAATCGAAGGAGTAGTTGAGGTCGATCTCGTCGAAATGAGAGATGAGATAGGAGAGCTCTGCCTGCACCGCGGAGCGAAACGATGCGCACCCCTCGAATCCGAGACGCTAGCAGAACCTCACCACCGTGGAGGGTACGACATGGACCTCCGCCGCGATCCCACGGGCGCTCAAGGAGCCGAGCCGAGAGCAATGGGCGATCAGATAGTCGGCTATCGCCCGTTCGGCGCCCTCGGAGGAGGTGCGCATACGCATGAGTTCGTGCAGGACCATCCGACCCCCTCTGAAAGCCACCGGAGCCCTTCCGGCGTACCGCCCATAGCAGGGATGCGGCGTCTCTCCGATACCACCCATACCGTCCAAGGGCGTTTTCCTGCCTTTCACGGAAAAAAGCGATCGCCCTCTGGCTTCATTTTTAACAACTTAATATATAGATATATACAGTAAGCAGCCATCTAACAAAGGGGGAAATCATGATCGGTGCACTTCAGATACTGCTGTTGTCGCTCCTGGCTGCATTCACCGTCGTGTGTGGACAGAACTGGTAGCAGACCGCCAACCAGCCGGTTTTTGTCGGCATGGTTGCGGGTCTCGTTATGGGCGACCCCGTCACCGGACTGTTCATCGGCGGCAGCATGCAGCTCACTGTACTCGGCATCGGAACCTTTGGCGGGTCGAGCCATATCGACGCGAACACCGGGTCGATCATCGCCACCGCATTTTCCGTAGCGCTCGGCATGGACTCGTCCCAGGCGCTCGCCGCCATCGCCGTGCCCGTAGCCGCGATTCTTACCGTCGCCGACGTGCTCGGCCGCTTCTGCAACACGTTCTTCCAGCACAGGATAGATACGTTGATCGAACGCGAGGACTATGCGGGAATTCAGCGCAACTTCCTGTACGGCATCGCCCCATGGGCGCTCTCCCGCGCGCTTCCCACCGCCCTCGCCCTTGCCTTCGGTCAGGGCCTGGTGCAGGCGATGATGGATGTCCTCAACGGGCCGCTCGCCTGGCTGGGCACGGGTCTCGGCGTGGCGGGCGCGGTGCTCCCCGCCGTCGGCTTCGCCATCCTCCTGCGCTACCTGCCCGTCCGTGTGAACTGGCACTACCTGATTCTCGGCTTCGTGGTCACCGTGTTCTTCAATTACCTCTTTAACGGCGTCAAAACCATCGGTGGAGCGGTGGCAGGGGTCGTCGACGGCTTCTCCGGAAACTTCATCGGTATGCCCATGCTCGGCATCGCCCTGGTGGGCCTCTACGTCGCCGTGAACTACTACAAAGCCCAGAGCGCTCGGCCCTCCCTCGAGAACGCCGACAGCTCCCAAGAGGAGGACGATGAAGATGAGCTCTAACACCGAGCGGGCGCAGAAGCGCTACACGGTCACCAAGGCCGATATTAATCAGATCAATCGTCGCAGCATCTTCGGGTTCCAGCTCGGATGGAATTACGAACGCATGCAGGGCTCGGGGTACCTATTCGCGATGCTGCCCGTCATGCGCAAGATCTACGGGGACCACACCCCCGAGCTCAAGCAGATGATGAGGACGGAGAACCAGTTCTTCAACACGTCGAACTTCCTCAACAACCTCGTCATCGGCATCGACCTCGCCGTCCAGGAGAACGAGGGCGCAGAGGGCGAGGAGACCGTTATCGGCGTCAAGACCGGTCTTATGGGCCCGTTCGCATCGGTGGGCGACGCCATCTTCGGATCCCTCGTACCCACGATCTTCGGCGCGCTCGCTGCGAGCATGGCCCTCGAGGGAAACCCTCTGGGCGTGATCCTCTGGACCGTCGAATGTATCCTCACCTTCGCCCTGCGCTGGTGGGAGACCGGCTTCGCCTATAAGACGGGCACCGCGCTCATCACCACCATGCACGACAAGCTGAACGCCCTCACTGCCTCGGCGAGCGTGCTCGGCATCTTCATGGTTGGGTCGCTTATCGCATCCAACATCAACGTGGTCTTCACGGTCACGCCCAGCGTGGCGGGCGCGACCGTCAACCTCCAGAACACCCTGAACACGGTGCTCCCGGGCCTCTTGCCAGCAGCGATCGTCGGCATCATCTACTGGGGCCTCGGACGTAAGGGCATGACCTCGACCAAGATGATCTTCATTGCGCTCGTGGTGGCCGTCGCGCTGTCAGCCCTGGGCATCATCGCCAAGGGCTGACCCCCGCGCCATCTCCCCGGCGGCGTCCCCGCTCCTTCAGCGGGGACGCCGCTATTTTCATGCTAAGAGTTGCGGCATGGGCCGCAACAGAGTGCAAATCCCATTAGGAGTAGAAAGGAGAAAGCCATGCCCGGACCCCAGATCCCCGAGGCGCCCGCAAGGCCCAACGTCCTTCTCATCATGTGCGACCAGCTTCGCGGCGACTGCCTCGGTTTTGCCGGCCACCCCGACGTCAAGACACCGTTTCTCGACTCTCTCGCGGCACAGGGCACGTTCTTCGACCGGGCCTACTCGGCCTGCCCCACCTGCGTTCCGGCGCGCGCCACGCTCTTCACCGGGCAGACGCCGGGCCATCACGGCCGCGTGGGCTATGAGGACGGCATCTCATGGAACTTCCCCCATATGATGCCCCAGGAGTTTCGCGGCGCCGGCTATCAGACCGCCTGCGTGGGCAAGCTCCACGTACATCCGCCGCGCCTCGCCTGCGGCTTCGAGACCCTGAGGCTCCACGACGGGTATCTGGGCTGCTACCAGGGCAGCGACATCCCCCATTGGATGCACCAGGACGTGCACGACGACTACCTCCGCTTCCTGCGCGCCGAGATGGGCCCGGACGCCTACATCGACAGCACCGGCCCCGAATGCAACTCGTGGATCTGCCACCCGTGGATCTTCGAGGAGCGCCTGCACCCCACCAACTGGGTGGCCGACGAAACGATCCACTTCCTGGAGACGCGCGACCGAACCCGACCTTTCTTCGCGATGGCGAGCTTCGTGAGGCCGCATCCGCCCCTCGATGCCCCGCAATCCTATCTTGACCGCTATATCGGACGGGACCTGCGCGAGCCCGCCTGCGGCGACTGGGACGATACCGAGGCGACCGAGCGCGATGGTATGATGCCCACGAGCGTGCACGGCTGCCGCGACGCCGAGATGCGTCATGAGGCCCTCGCAGGATACTATGCCGCCATCACCCACATCGACCATCAGGTGGGACGGCTGATATCGGCGCTCAAACGCGACGGCTCGTTCAACGACACCATCATCGTCTTCCTGTCCGATCACGGCGAGATGCTCTTCGACCACTCGCTGTGGCGCAAGCTCCTCCCCTACGAGGGCGCCGCGCACATCCCCCTCTTCATTCGCATGGGCACGCATATCGCCCGCACCGTCCCGCACCGGTCGGAAAGCGTCGTGGAGCTCATGGACGTCATGCCCACCCTTCTCGACCTGTGCGGCATCGACGTGCCCGCGAAGGTAGACGGGACATCGCTGGCGCACGAGGTGCTCGACGGGACGCCGATCGATCGCGCATACGTGCACGGCGAGCACGCCTTCACGGAGGAGCAGTCGCACCACTACATCGTCACCCCGCGCGACAAGTACATCTGGTTCAGCCAGACCGGGGTCGAGCGCTATTTCGACCTGGCAGACGACCCGCGTGAGGAACACGACCTCATCGCCGATCCGGCGCGACAGAAGCGCGTCGACGAGATGCGCTTCTGGCTCATCCGAGAGCTCGAAGGGCGCGAAGAGGGCTTCGTGCGCGACGGCGAACTCGTAGTGGGCAGGCCGCTCGTGACCGTGCTCTCCCATCCGGCCATCTAGCGCCGCGATTGAAGGGGTTGGCCGCCCCGGAGATAACTCGGAGCGGCCAACCCAGACCGAGAGCCCTCGTGCCTAACGAGCGCTCTCGTCGATGGTCTGCTCGAAGAAGTCCCAGCGCTTGTGCATGATGATGTACTCGGCAACCGTACCGTCGGCGAGCATCGTGCAGCGCTCCTTGCGCACGCACGGATCCGCTTCGGTGAGCGAGAGCGCGGCGCGCACCTTCTCGTCGGCGGGCATCACGATGCGCATCACCTCATGCGCTGCCTCGCGCGACAGAAACAGACCGGAATCCTCCCGAAGACGCCGGTACACCGACTCGTAGTACGAAGGGCTGACATCCTGCTTGATGTAGCGTCGCGGGATGTAGGATACCTGGTGCTGATAGGGCACCCCGTTATAGAGGCGCACGCGTTCGATGACTGCGTAACGGCCCCTCCCGCTGAGCCCGAGGCATTCGACAACACCTGGGTCGCGTTCATCGCCCTCGGGAAACGAGAGACCGATCACCCGCGTCTCGGCCGCGCCGCCGCCCTCGAAGAAGCGCTCGCTCTCCGAGATGCGCACGGGACGGTGTCGACGCGAACGGGAAACGAAGGTGCCTTTGCCCTGGTAGCGTACGAGCAGACCCTCGTTCACAAGGTCGTTCACCGCATAGATCACGGTGATGGAGCTCACCCCAAACCGCTCGATCAGTTCGGCGTTGCTGTAGAACAGATCCCCCGACTCGAAGCGCCCGCTCTCGATCTCGGACCGAAGCGTGTTCTCGATCTGGATGTACTTCGGCGTACCCATCGTGCCCTACGCCGATTGGTAGATGCGTTGGGGCTGTTCTTCGCCCTTTACGGAGGCTTCGGTTACGACGACCTTGGCCACCCCTTCCTCGCTGGGGAGGTCGAACATCGTCTGCTGCAGCAGCTCCTCGCAGATCGAGCGCAGGCCGCGCGCGCCGGTCTTGCGCGCGAGGGCCTTGGCCGCGATCTCGTGCAGAGCGCCCTCCTCGAACTCGAGCTCGCAATCCTCGAGCTGGAACATGCGGCGGTACTGCTTCACGATGGCGTTTCTGGGCTCGGTGAGGATCCGCACGAGGTCGTCCTCGTCGAGCGCAGCCGTCTGCGTGATGACCGGCGTGCGGCCCACGAACTCCGGGATCATGCCGAAGGCGTTCAGATCCTGCGGGAGCACCTGCCGAAGCAGGTCGTTCTCGTCGGCGCTCGTGGGGCCGGCGATCTCGGAGTTGAACCCGACGCCCTTGTTGCCCACGCGGTCGGACACGATCTTGTCAAGCCCCACGAAGGCGCCGCCGCAGATGAACAGGATGTTCGTGGTGTCGATCTGCAGCAGCTCCTGCTGGGGGTGCTTGCGCCCGCCGGTGGGCGGCACGCTCGCGACGGTGCCCTCGAGGATCTTGAGCAGCGCCTGCTGCACACCCTCGCCCGAGACGTCGCGCGTGATCGAGAGGTTCTCGGCCTTGCGGGCGATCTTGTCGATCTCGTCCACGTAGACGATGCCGATCTGGGCGCGCTCGATGTCGCCGTCAGCGGCGTTGATGAGTTTGAGCAGGATGTTCTCGACGTCCTCGCCCACGTAGCCCGCCTCGGTGAGCGCCGTGGCGTCGGCGATCGCGAAGGGCACCTCGAGGATGCGAGCGAGCGTCTGCGCGAGCAGCGTCTTGCCCGTGCCGGTGGGGCCGAGGAGCAAGATGTTGGACTTCGCGAGCTCCACGCCCGCGAGGTCGTCGGCGGGTGCGGGCCCGGGCTCGCCGTCCGCGGAGTCGAGCTCGGCCGCGCCGCCCTCGAGCACGCGGCGGTAGTGGTTGTACACGGCCACGGACATGGCGCGCTTGGCGTCCTTTTGGCCCATGACGTACTGCGAGAGCTCGTCGTAGATCTCGTGCGGCGTGGGCACCCGGCGGATCAGCTCGTCGGCGACGTCGTCGTCCAAGAGCGCAGCGGGTTCGTCCTCCGCCTCGATCACAGGGTGCTCGTGCGGCAGCGGCATACCGTACTGGGCCTGCGCCATGAAGTCCTGGGCGAGCGACTCCTCGAGGATCTCCGAGCAGGCCGCCACGCACTCGTCGCAGATGAACGTGTTGCTGGGTCCCTTGACGAGCTTGCGCACCTGGTCTTGGGTCTTGCCGCAAAACGAGCAGCGCACCGGCACCATCGGCTGGCCGCCCTCGCGCGGGGTGTCGGTCCCGTTGCTGTCGGTCGCCATCACTCGCCGCCCTTCGCGGCCTCATCGCGGGAGGACACGATGCGGTCGACCAAGCCGTAGGTGAGCGCCTCGTCGGCGGTCAGGAACTTGTCGCGCTCGGTGTCTCGCTGGATCTCCTCCACCGGCTTGCCCGTGGCGTCGGAGAGGATCTGGTTCAGGCGCTCGCGGGTCGCGCGGATCTCGCGCGCCGCGATCTCGATCTCGGTCTGCTGGCCGCGGGCGCCGCCCGAGGGCTGGTGGATCATGACCGAGGAGTTGGGCAGGCAGAAGCGCTTGCCCTTCTCGCCGGCGGCGAGCAGCACCGCGGCCATGGAGGCGGCCATGCCGACGCAGATCGTGGAGACGGCGGGCTTGATGTAGTTCATCGTGTCCAGGATGGCGAGGCCGGAGGTGACCTCACCGCCCGGGGAGTTGATGTAGAGCGAGATGTCCTTCTCGGCATCCTGGCTCTCCAGGTGGAGCAGCTGGGCGATGACGAGGTTGGCCGTCACGGAGTTGACCTCCTCGCCGAGGAAGACGATGCGGTCGTTCAGCAGACGGGAGTAGATGTCGAAGCTGCGCTCGCCGCGGGGCGTCTGCTCGATGACGTAGGGCACGAGCGCGGAGTCGATCCTCGATATCATGGTGGTCCCTTTCTCTTGTTCACCCGAGATGGGCGAACGGCGCCCGGCCGCGGAGTCGCGGGGCGGGGCGCCGTGCGTTTCGTCCGATTGGTTCGGGGCCGTTGTACCCACTTGGGAACGGCGCTACTCGGCGGCGCCGTCCTCCTCACAGTCGGCATCTTTCACGCGGTCTGCGAACTCATCGACCTCGGTGACCTTGGCGTTCTCAACGAGCCAGTCGACCGCCTTGGAGCGGCGGATGGAGTCGCGGACGGCGGGGATGCGGCCCTCGGCCTCGAACTGCGCGCGGCTCGCCTTGACGTCGGGCACGCCGGCGCGCTCGAACTCGGCGTCGACGTCCTCATCGGTGATCTCGAGCTTGAGCTCGCGGGCGAGCGCGTCGAGGGCCAGCGACTCGCGGGCCACGTCATCGGCCTGGTGGTGCAGGTCGTGCACGAACTGGTCGGAGGTCAGGCGGTTGGCGGCGAGCCAGGTGTCGAGCGTCATGCCCTGGGCGGAGAGGCTCTGGAGGAAGTTCTGGCCGAGCTCCTGGAAGACGGACTGCTCGTAGTCCTCGTCCATCTTCTCGAGCTCGAGGCGCTCGGCGAGCTTGGAGACCGCGCGGTTCTCCTTGAGCTGCGGGAGCTTGGAGGTCTTGTCGGCCTCGAGCTCGAGCTTGACGGCGTCGCGCATGGCGGCGATGTCGTCGAAGCCGAAGTTCTCCTTCACGAACTCGTCGGTGAGCTCGGGGATCTTGCGCTCGCGCACGGACTTGACCGTGACCTCGACCTTGGCCTCGGGAGCGCCCTCGACCTCGGGGGTCCAGGAGATCTCGCGGGTCTCGTCGGCCTTCATGCCGATCAGGGCCTCGTCGAAGGCGGCGGGCAGGCTGCCGGCGCCGACGGCCAGCATGCGGCCCTCGCCGGCCAGCGCCTCGGCGTTGGCGACGTTCTTGATGTCGGCGGTGACGTAGTCCTCGTTCTCGACCGCGCGCTCGACGTCCTCGAAGGTGGCGTGGTAGCCCATGAGCATATCGACCTGGGCCTGGATCTCACCCTCGGTGACCTCGGCGGGCGGCATCTCTATCTCGACGGGGTCGTAGGAGGAGAGCGCCGGGGCGGGACGCAGCGTGAACTCGACCGTGTAGGTGTAGTCCTCGCGGTCCTTCACGATGTCGATGTCCTGGTAGTTGCCGTCCTTGACGGGCACGATGTCAAGCTCGTTCAGGACGCGGGGCTCAAAGGAGCCGATGAGCTCGTTGGTGGCCTGCGCCAGCACGGTCTCGCGGCCGAGCATGTTGTCCACGACCGGACGGGGCGCCTTGCCGGCGCGGAAACCCGGGAAGCGGTACTGCTTGGCAGCGGAGCGGTAGGCGGACTTGATCGCCGCATCGACCTCGGCGGCCGGGATGGTGACCGTGGCCGTGAGCTTGGCGTCGACGACGTCAGAAGCAGAGATGTTCAACGTTCCTCCTCATACTCTCGGCGTTTTGGGGGAGCCGATGACCCCTGTTGACGACTGCATCTCGAGGCTGCGCTGGTGCGGGCGAAAGGACTCGAACCTTCACGGGAAGCCCACCAGAACCTAAATCTGGCGCGTCTACCAATTCCGCCACGCCCGCAGTGAAGCCACAGCCTGCATATGATAGCAGATGGGCGTGGCCGCGCGCAGGCGAACGTTCGAGACGCGCCGGGTCACACGCCATCTGCACCGCGGGGGCAGGCGGGTGGTGGCGGCGCGGAGCCAGGGATATGCGGCGGCGGGCGCCGGCGAGGCAGGAGCATGGGCAGCGGGCGGCGCCGGGGCGGACCCAGGGGCGCAGGCGGCGAGGCATACGGGCCAGAGGTATGCGGTGGCGCGCAGACGGGGCAGGAGCACGGGCCGCGGGGCGCGCAGATGGGGGCGTCCGCGCGAAGAAGCTCCTCTGTCAGGCTCCTTCTCAACGGGATCTGACCGGGCTCTACGCCCGCCCTCAACGGATTCCAACGGCTGCCTTAAGTCCTCCGATTACCTGTTTTCGCTGGTAGAAGACTGGTATAGTCCTCTCATGGACACCGTGATCTTGACAGACCAGACCGCCCTTCGGGCGATCCGCGCCGAGCGCCGAAGGCGGGGACTCCTCGTGTGGGAGCACCTCTCCCCTGCCGCGTCGGCACGCGTGCTCGCCGCCGCGACGGCGAACGAGGGCGCCATCGACCGCGAGGAGCTCGTCCGCCTCGGTGCGCTCGGGCTCGAGAACGACGAGGCCCATCTGCTGGTGGGCTCGGCCTCTCGCAGGAGGGGCGGCTCCGGCATCCGGTGCCATCTGGCGAGCAGACCCAGGCCATGGCTCACCCTGTTGAAGATCCGGCCGGGACTTTTCTGCTGTGCCCCTCTCGCCGTCACGGTCCAGTTCTCCCGATCGCACGGCATCGGCGAGACCGCTGCGCTCATGATGGAGCTCATGGGCACCTACTCCCTCGACGCCGAGGTGACTGCCGGCCTTTGGGACCCCTCCGCCTCCCTTGGTGCTCCGCGCGAATCCGGCCTCTCCCACCTGCGTCTCAGCTACGAGCCCGTGCTTGACGCGGGGCAGCTCCGTCGCGCATCTGGGCACATGAGGGACGGGAGCGGCACGCGGGTGTTCGCAGGCGCGGCCTCCTTCGCGCTGCCCGACGCGGCGTCGCCCATGGAAACCATCATGGTCGCGATGCTTGCGGCCCCGAAGTCGGCCGGGGGCTTCGGCTGCAAAAACCTCTCCCGTGCGGGGATCAAGGTGAACTGGCGTATCGAGCTCACGCCCGAGGCGCGCGCGATTGCAAAGATGCCCTATGTCATCTGCGATGCCTACATCCCCGCTGCTCTATCGTGCTTCGAGTACAACGGCGGCTACCACACCGACGAGCGGGCGCGCATGCACGACGAGAACAGGAACGCCGGACTCGCCGCGATGGGAATCGAGACGATCGTGATCAACCGCCAGCAGATCAAAGACGTTCAAGCGCTCGAATGCATAGCCAAGCGCGTCTACCTGCGCGCGGGAAAGCGGTACCGCCAAACCGTCACGGGTCACCGGCAGCTGCAAAACGATCTGCTTCACGGGCTTCGTGTCGGAAGCGGCCTGCCGCCCCAATGAGATGTGTTTAGCACAATTTGAATTATTCATATCGGGAGGCTCAGGGCACGTGAGGGCAGTGCGTGCGGCCTCGGAACGGGCGACCTGGTTAAAAATGGCGAATATGCACTTTTCCATCAGATCGGGACAGGGAGAAACATAACCCTAGCTATGCAATTGTCTCTGCGTGTTGGAAACGCACACCAAAATGAACAATTTGATTCATGCATATCGAGCACAGAACCGCTCCCCAGCCCGTCACGAAAGTACATATTAGCCATTTTTAACCAGGTTGCTTGTTTTGGGCGCGTCGCGGCGCGTGGGACCGTCCATTCCGGCACAGCGGGCGGCGTAGAAGGCGGTTCGGGGCTGTTCTCACCCGTGGGCACCGCGCGACATGCCGTCAGCACGCGCGGGCGCCGCCGCGAATGGCTACGGAACCGGTGGGCACCCCGGTATGAGGCACCGAAGCGGAGGTGCTGCGACGAGCGCAGGCCGCACCCGAGGATGCCGCGGCGGGCGGTGCTGGAACCCGTAGGCGGAGAGATGGGCGGCACGGGGATCCGTGGACGCCGCGATGAACGCGGCCCGCGGCTGCGGATATCCCAAGGCAGGGGCGCCGCCCGTACGCGCGGATCCCGCGGGGGGCGGCACAGTGGCGGATATGCCGCGATGGGCACGGCGCACCCGTGGGTGCACGGCGAACGGAAAGAGGGGTCGGGCCGTGCGGCCCGACCCCTCTTCAGGGCCGATGAGTTCCTAGACGACGCCCTGGGCCATCATGGCCTCGGCGACCTTCTTGAACCCGGCGATGTTGGCGCCGACCACCAGGTTGCCCTCATGCCCGTACGCTGCCGCGGCGTCGGCAGCGGCGTGGTAGATGCCGACCATGATGTCTTTGAGCTTAGCGTCGACCTCCTCGAAGGTCCACGAGAGGCGCTCGGAGTTCTGCGACATCTCGAGCGCGGAGACGGCCACGCCGCCTGCGTTCGAGGCCTTGCCGGGGCAGAAGGCGATACCCTGCTCGATCAGGAAGTCCGTCGCCTCGCGCGTGGTGGGCATGTTGGCACCCTCCCCCACGATCGCGCACCCGGAGGCGGCGAGCGCCTGGGCGTCCTCGAGCAGCAGCTCGTTTTGCGTCGCGCACGGCAGGGCGATGTCGCAGGCGACGCCCCAGACGCCGCGGCCCTCGTGGTACTCGCAGCTCGGATGCGCGTCCGCGTACTCGGAGAGCCTCCCGCGACGCACCTCCTTGATCTCGTGGACCGCGGCGAGGTCGATGCCGTCCGCCTCGAAGATCCAGCCGGTCGAGTCGCTCATCGTCTGCACGACGGCACCGAGCTCGGTGGCCTTCTCCGCGGCGTAGATCGCGACGTTACCCGATCCCGAGATGTTCACCCGCTTGCCCGCGAGCGATTCGCCGCGCTCGCGCAGCAGCTCCTCGACGAAGTAGATGAGCCCGTACCCGGTCGCCTCGGTGCGGGCGAGCGACCCGCCCCAGGTGAGGCCCTTGCCGGTGAGCACGCCGGTGAACTCGTTGCGGATGCGCTTGTATTGGCCGAAGAGGTACCCGATCTCGCGGGCGCCCGTGCCGATGTCGCCGGCGGGGACATCGGTGTCCGGGCCGATATGGCGGCAGAGCTCGGTCATGAAGCTCTGGCAGAACGCCATGACCTCGCGGTCCGACTTCCCCTTGGGGTCGAAGTCCGCGCCGCCCTTGCCGCCGCCGATGGGAAGCGTCGTGAGCGAGTTCTTGAACACCTGCTCGAAGCCGAGGAACTTGAGGATCGAGAGGTTCACGCTCGGATGCAGGCGAAGGCCGCCCTTGTACGGCCCGATGGCGCTGTTGAACTCGATGCGGTAGCCGCGGTTCACCTGGACGCGGCCGGCGTCGTCGATCCAGGGCACGCGGAACATGATGACGCGCTCGGGCTCGACCAGACGCTCGAGGAGTCCCGCGGCCTCGTAGGCGGGGTTCGCGTCGACCGCCGGCGCGATGCTCGCGAGCACCTCGTCGGCCGCCTGGATGAACTCCGGCTGATCGGCGTAGCGCTCTTTCAGCTCATCGATGATTCGCTGCGTGTATCCCATGGGTGCTCCTTCGGGTCGTCAGTCTTGGGGGGCGCGACGGCGGCGCGCAACTTCCGGGGTGAATAGTAGTACCGCCCCGATTCTAGGACAGGCCGTGCTGTCCCTCGAAACGCGAACGCAATACTGATGTGGCGATCCTGCGATGCCCCTCCCGGCCGCCTCGGCAAAAAAGGGGCCGGCCCGCAGGACGGCCCCAAGGCGATCGGATCGAACGCCGCACGGGAGCGGCGGGGCGCCGCATCACGACTCGGCCGGGGCGGCACCCCCGCCCATGAGCGGGTTCTCGCGCTTGAGCAGCGTCATGAACTCCTCGCCGGTGATGGTCTCCTTCTTGTAGAGGTAGTGGGCGAGCTCATGCAGCTTGAACTTGTTCTCGCGCAGGATCTGCATGGCGCGGGCATGGGCGTCGGCCATCATCTTCTTGACGTCCTCGTCCACGCGCTCGGCGGTCCCGGGGGCGCAGGTGAGCGAGGTGTCCTGGTTGAGGTAGGCGTTCTGGACGGTGCCGAGTGCCATCATGCCGAACTCGTCGGACATGCCGAAGCGCGTGACCATGTTGCGCGCCAGGCGCGTGGCCTGCTCGATGTCATTCGATGCGCCGGTGGTCATCTCGTTGAAGATGAGCTCCTCGGCGGCGCGGCCGCCGCAGTAGACGGCGAGCTTGTTCAAGGCCTCCTGACGCGTGGTGAGGAACTTCTCGTCCTGCTCCACCTGCATGGTGTAGCCGAGCGCGCCCGAGGTGCGCGGCACGATCGTGATCTTCGTGACCGGCGCCGTCGCAGTCTGTGAGGCGGCGACCAGCGCGTGGCCGATCTCGTGGTAGGCCACGACCTTCTTCTCGTGATCGGAGAGCACCGTCGACTTGCGCTGCTGCCCCGCGATGACGACCTCCACCGACTCCTCGAAATCCTCCTGGGTGGCGCGGGTGCGGCCCAGGCGCACGGCGCGCAGGGCGCCCTCGTTGATGATGTTGGCCAGATCGGCGCCGGAGGCACCGGGGGTCGAGCGCGCGATCGCGGTGAGGTCCAGCGGCGGCTGGGTCTTCACCTCCTGGGCGTGGAGCTCGAGGATGGACTGGCGGCCGCGCAGGTCGGGCAGCTCGACCGGGATGCGGCGGTCGAAGCGGCCGGGGCGCGTGAGCGCCGGATCGAGCGAGTCGGGGCGGTTCGTGGCCGCGAGCACGACGATGCCCTTGTGGTTGTCGAAGCCGTCCATCTCGGTGAGGAGCTGGTTCAGGGTCTGCTCGCGCTCGTCGTTGCCCGAGAACCCGCCGCCGTCGCGCTTCTTGCCGATGGTGTCGATCTCGTCGATGAAGACGATGCAGGGGGCCTTCTCGTTGGCCTGCTTGAAGAGGTCGCGGACCTTGGCGGCGCCGCGGCCTACGAACATCTCGACGAACTCGGAGCCGGAGATGCTGAAGAACGGCACGCCGGCCTCGCCGGCCACGGCCTTCGCCATAAGGGTCTTACCGGTGCCCGGAGGGCCCACGAGCAGGGCGCCGCGCGGCAGCTTCGCGCCGATCTCCTCGTAGCGCTTGGGGTTCTCGAG
The DNA here is from genome assembly GCA_015062655.1 of Coriobacteriaceae bacterium. GTDB lineage: Bacteria > Actinomycetota > Coriobacteriia > Coriobacteriales > Coriobacteriaceae > Collinsella. The sequence continues at coordinate 124,937 of SUUG01000003.1, read as the reverse complement.
GAAGTCGACGACCTCCTTCATGGACTCCTTGGCCTCCTCCTGGCCCGCGACGTCCTTGAAGGTGACGCCCACGTCCTTGCTCGCGACGATGCGCGCGCCCGACTTCCCGAGGCCGCCGCCCATGCCGCCGAAACCGTTGCCGCCGAAGTTCATGGAGGGGCCGTCGTCGCCCATCGCCTTCTTGAGGCGGCGGTTCAGCCACCAGCCGATGCCCATGAAGATCAGGATCGGCAGCAGCACCGTCATGAGGAAGTAGGTCCACAGCCCCGAGGACTGGCTCGGGATGTCGACCGAGGTGTCTGCCCCCGACTCGCGGATCAGGCTCCAGACCTCGGTGTCGTTTTGCGGCACCGAGGTGGTGTAGACCTTCTCCTTCTCGCCCTCGAGCGTGTAGCGCGCCTCGGGCGCGGAATCGAGGGTGTAGGTGAGCTTGTCGACCTTCTTTTCCTCGAGCGCCGTGGTGAACGCCGTGTAGGAGACCTGCTCCACGCGCGTTCCGGCGCGCATCTGCGGGAACAGGAAGGTGTTCAGCAGCACGTAGACGACGAAGGCGATCAACACGTAGATGATCATGCTCCGCCGGCGCTTGTTCTCGTCCATTTCCATATGTCGGCTCCTGTCTTGGCGACTGCGTCGCGTGTACCATATGCCCGATAGGATACCCAGCGCCGTGAAACGTAGTCCGGCGCTTCCTTAAGGAGGACCTAAATTGAACCGACTCGAATGCGGCCGGGTGCAGATCTACACCGGGGACGGGAAGGGAAAGACGACCGCGGCCCTGGGGCTGGCGCTGCGCGCGCTCGGTTACGACCTCGATGTCTTGATGCTGCAGTTCGCCAAGAAGCTGCGCTGCGCGGAGCACGCGGAGGCCGACCGCATGGGGCTCGCCCTCGTGCAGGCCGAGGCCGCCACGCCCGGCGAGCGCGCGGACGAGATCATGGACCGCGCCCGCGCGGCGCTCAGCGGCAAAGATGAGGCGGGACGGCCCGTCGACGTCCTCATCCTGGACGAGCTCGGCGAGGCGATGCGCCGCGGGTTCGTGACCCGATCCGACGTGGAGGAGCTCATCGCGCTCAAGCCGCCGACCACCGAGCTCGTGCTGACCGGGCGCGGCCTGCTGCCCCTCGCAGACCTCGCCGACCTGGTGACGGAGATGGTCCCGCACAAGCACTATTTCGACGAGGGCCTGCTCGCGCGGCGCGGCATCGAGTACTGAGGCGGCACCCGCGCACCGAACAAACGGGCGCCCGGCACCTCGCTTCGATGCCGGGCGCCCGCGATCAGGCGATATGGGACCGATCGGTCCGGTCGGCTACTTCTTCGGGACGACCTCGAGCCAGAACCCGTCGGGATCGGCGATGAAGTAGATGCCCATACCCGGGTTCTCCTTCACGATCGCGCCCATCTCCTCATGGAGCGCATGGGCCGCGTCCATGTCCTCGACCTCGAATGCGAGGTGGATGTCTCCCCCGCCGTTGTCGTAGGGCTCGGTGCGGCCGTCGTTCCAGGTGAGCTCGAGCTGGTAGTCCGTCTCGTCGTTCGCGAGGTAGACGATCTTCCAGGAGCCGTCTTCGGGCGCCTTCTCGCGCACGGGCACCAGGCCCAGCGCCTTCTCGTAGAAGGCGAGCGACGCCTCCAGGTCGAGCACGTGGATCTCGGTGTGGACCATCTTGAATCCCATGTCAGCCTCCTTATCTGCGCGCCGCGCGCTCATGAGTAGAGGCCCGGGCGGTAGTGGTACTCGTTCGACACGTGGGGGCACAGCTGCCAGAAGGCAACGGCGCTCGCGGCCGCCACGTTCAGTGAGTCTACCCCGTTCGCCATCGGGATACGCACGGTGACGTCGGATCCGGCGATCGTCTTCGCGGCGAGCCCGCCGCCCTCCGTTCCCATGAACAGGGCGAGGCGGCCCGTCTTTGCGAGGGCGGGGTCGTCAAGCGCCACCGACGAGTCCGTCAGCGCCATGGCGGCGCAGGTGAACCCCGCCTCGTGCAGGGTCGCGAGGCCGTCGTGCGGCCAGGTGCGCGCCGCGGCGCCGATGCGGCACCAGGGCACCTGGAAGACCGTGCCCATGCTCACGCGCACCGCGCGGCGGTACAGGGGGTCGCAGCAGGTGGGGCTCACCAGGATGCCGTCCACGTTGAGCGCGGCCGCCGAGCGGAAGATCGCCCCGACGTTCGTGTGGTCCACGATCCCCTCCAGCACGCACACGCGCACGGGCCGCTCCCCCGCCCGCTCGACGACGCCCGCGAGGAAGGAGGCGGCATCGGGCAGGACGGGGCGGTGAAACGCCGCGAGGGCGCCGCGGGTCACGTTGAACCCCGTGAGCTCGGCCATGAGCTCCATGGGCGCGACGAAGACCGGGACCTCGGGCGCCACCCGCTCGAGGAGAGGCGAGAGCGGATCCAGCCAGCGCTCCCCGAGCAGGAAGCTCTCGGGCACAAGGCCGGCTTCGAGGGCGCGCTCGATCACCTTGGCGCTCTCGGCGATGAAGATGCCGCGCTCGGGCTCGAGCACGCACCTGAGCTCGCGCTCGGTGAGGCGCGTGTAGGCGTCGAGGCGCGGGTCGGCGAGGTCGGCAATGCGGATGACGGCCATCTCAGGATGCCCGCCCGCTCTTGTCCTTGCCGGCGATCTTGCCCACCGTCCGCCTGATGTTCGCCATGAGCCCGCCCGCGGGATGCGCCCGCTCGTACTCCCGGCGGCGACGGCGCTTCTGCCACTCGTCCTCGAGGATCTCCCCGTAGTCCTCGCGGAGGCGGGCGAAGAACTCCACCGCGGCCTTGAGGTCGTCGGCGTCGGGATGGCCCTTGGACACACCCCCTGTGAAGCGGTAGGGCCCCCAGGTGTCCCAGCCCCGGCAGCCGTGCATGGTGAGCACGCTCGCCATCTTGACCTGGGCCACGGCGACCAGGTCGCGGCCGTGCCACTTGTCGGCCCCGCCGAAGGTCATGAGGCCGAAGACCTTGTCGCCCATCGAGAGGGAGTGGTCGAGCACCCGCTTGAGGTCCTTGTCGAAGCCGCCGTAGTAGATCCCCGAGGCGGCCCCGATGAGGCGGTACTCCGACAGGTCGGGGTACTCGTTTCTGCCGAGCGCCGCGACGTCCACGGTGTCCACCTCGTCGGGGAAGGCCGCGGCGATGGCGTCGACGAGCTTCTTCGTGTTGCCGTGGTGCCGGGAGCGGTAGAGGATCATGGTCTTGATGGGGTGCCCGGCGGGCGCGGTGGCGTCCCCGGGCGCGGCGGAGCTCGCGTCGCTCGTGCCGGCGACCTCCTCGGCCGATACGGCCTCCTGCGCAAGGCCGTCCCCGGCGCACCGGCGATACGTGCAGAAACGGTACGCGAGGCCGGCATCCCCCTCCCCGGGCTCGATCTCGAAGGGTCCGGACTCCTCGACGAGCTCCCACGCCGGATCCTCGTCGAGGTTCGGGAAGTAGGTGTCAGCCGGCCGGACGACGTGGTTCTTCGTGATGAGCGCCTCGCTGCAGTGCGGCAGGAGCTGGCGGTAGACCTCCCCGCCACCGATCACCCAGGCGACCTCCTCTGCCGCGACAGCCTCAATGAGCTCGTCGATGCTGTGGACCACCTCGACCCCGCCCGGGTCGAACGAGGAGTCGCGGGTGATAACGATGTTGCGGCGCCCCTTGAGCGGCAGGCCGCCCGGCAGGCTCGCGAGGGTCTTGCGGCCCATGACCACGGTGCCGCCGCGCGTCTCGCGCACGAAATGGCGCATGTCGGCGCGGTTCTCGACCACCATCTCGCCCGCGCGCCCGATGCCCCAGTCGTCGCAGACCGCGACGATCGCCTTCAGTTCCGCCATAAGCGCCCCCGTACCTCTTCGTGCTCTCAAGCCGGACGGTTCGACCCGTCTAGACCGCGATCGGGATCCCCTTGACCTGCGGCCCCGTCTCATATCCCTCGACGATCAGGTCGTCGGTGGTGAAGTCGTAGAAGTTCGTGACCTCCGGGTTGAGGCTCACACGCGGGGCCGGGTGCTGCGGGCGCTCGATGAGCTCGCGGATGATCGGCACGTGCCGGTCGTAGATGTGCGCGTCGACGATCACGTGGAGCAGCTCGCCGGCCTCCATCCCCGCGTGCCGCGCGACCATCATGAGCAGGATCGCGTACTGGCAGACATTCCAGTTGTTCGCCGCGAGGATGTCCTGGCTGCGCTGCATGAGGACCATGTTCAGCGTGGGGCGAGAATCCCCCTGCTCCAGCGTGACGTTGTAGGTGACGCTGTAGGCGCACGGGTAGAGGTTCATCTCAAAGAGGTCGTCGAACGTGTACATGTTCGTCATGATGCGGCGCGAGAACGGCGTGCGCTCGAGATCGAACAGGACCCGGTCCATCTGGTCGAACTCGCCTTCGGGATAGCGCGACTTCTGGGCGATCTGGTAGCCGTAGGCTTTGCCGATGGTCCCATCCTCGTCGGCCCACTGGTCCCAGATGTGCGAGTTGAGGTCGTGGATGTTGTTCGACTTGCGCTGGTAGATCCAAAGCACCTCGTCCATCGCCGACTTGAGCGCCGTGCGGCGCAGCGTGAGGGCCGGGAACTCCTCGCGCAGGTCGTAGCGGTTGGTGACGCCGAAGTTCTTGATGGTGTAGGCGGGGGTGCCGTCCTCCCAGCGCGGGCGCACGCGCTCCCCCTCGGTGGTGGTGCCGTGGTCCAAGATGTCTCGACACATGGAGACGAACAGCTCGTCGGCCTTGCTCATAGGGCTCCTCTCGTGTTGCCCGGGGCCTCAACGGACCCGGCGCGATGCCGAGCGTTCGTGATTGACCATGCGAAGCCGCTTCAATGCGGAATCACGAACGCTCGGCATCTGGGTGGGACGGGGTGGGGGCGGCGCGCTACTTGCGCTTCATCTGCTGCTCCATCTGGCGCAGCAGGTCCATGTCGGAGCCGCCGCCGAGGCCCGACCCGCCGCCGAGGCCCCCCATGAGCTGGTTCATGTCCATGCCGCCCATGTTGGGCAGGCCCGGCATGCGCATCTTCTTGCCGCGCTTGCCCTTCTTGCCCTTCTTGCCGCCGGACATCTGGTTGGCCATCGAGCGCATGCGGCCCATCATCTTGTTCATCTCGCCCCATTGCTTCATGAGGGCGTTCACGTCGGCCGGGGTCACGCCCGAGCCGCGGGCGATGCGGGCGCGGCGCTGGCCGTTGATGATGCTCGGTCGGCTGCGCTCCTCCTTCGTCATGGACAGGATCATGGCCTCGTTCTTGTCGAAGATGCCCTCGTCGAAGGCCCCACCCATCTGGTTCAGGGCCCTCTGCCCGCCGGGGAGCATGCCCAGGATCTTCGAGGCGCCGCCCATCTTGCGCACGGCGCGCATCTGCTCGAGCATGTCGTTCATCGTGAAGCCGTCGCGCAGCATGCGCTCGGCGGCCTCCATCTGCTCGGCGTCGGCCATCTCCTGGGCCTTCTCGATGATGCCGATGACATCGCCCATGCCGAGGATGCGCTTGGCCATGCGCTCCGGGCTGAAGACCTCGAGCGCGTCGGGCTTCTCGCCCACCGAGGCGAACTTGATGGGCTTGCCGGTGACGGCGCGCACGGAGAGCGCTCCGCCGCCGCGGGCGTCGCCGTCGAGCTTCGAGATGATCACGCCGTCGAAGTCGGTGCGCTCCGCGAAGGTCGAGACGACGTTGACGATGTCCTGGCCGGTCATGGCGTCCACGACCATGAGGACCTGGTCGGGCTTGACCGCCCGCTTGATGTCGACGGCCTCCTGCATCATCTGCTCATCGATCTGCAGGCGCCCCGCGGTGTCGACGATGACCACGTCGCGCAGGGTGTCGACAGCCTCGCGGACGGCTCCCTCGGCGATGCCCACCGGGTGCGCGCCGTCGCCGCGAAACACCGGCACGCCGATCTCCTCGCCGAGCGTGGCGAGCTGGTCGGCAGCGGCGGGGCGGTAGACGTCGGCGACGGCGAGCAGGGGGCTTTTCCCCTGCTTCTTCAGGAGGTAGGCGAGCTTGGCGGCCGCGGTGGTCTTACCCGAGCCCTGGAGGCCCACGAGCATGATCACGTTCGGGATCCGGCTTGAGAGGACGAGCTTGCTCTCGGTGGCGCCGAGGAGCTCGGTGAGCTCGTCGAGCACGATCTTGACGACGTTTTGGGCCGGCGTGAGCGACTCCAAGACCTCGGCCGTCATGCAGCGCTCCTTCGTGGCGGCCACGAAGTCCTTGACGACCTTGAAGTTGACGTCGGCCTCCAGCAGCGCCATGCGGATATCGCGCATGGCCGAGGTGATATCGGCCTCGGTGAGCTTGCCTTTGCCGCGCAGGCGGTCAAAGGTGTCGGTCAGGCGGTCGGACAGGCTGTTGAACATCGGCGAGCTCCTTCTTGCGGGCGCCCCGGGCGGGCGCGCTCAGATGGGTTCTGATTATAGTGCAGGTGCCCGGTCTTGGCCCCTCCATTCCGGGCGGAGCGGACTCCACGAAACGCGCAGCCGCGGGCACGTGATAGGGGGTCGGTCTGACAGAAGTCCCCGCTGTGAACGATTCGCGGACGCTTGGAGGCCGCATGTGGCCGAATTTGCATAACCGAAGCCATGCAAATGGCTGGCGATAAGCTCACATGCGCCAGAAGTCCCCGCCATGAACGTTCACGGCGGGGACTTCTGTCAGACCGACCCCCTTCGCCCGCCGGGGCGTGCGAGGGCGCAGCGCCCGCGGGCGTTGCAGCCCGTGCGGCACAGCCGGCGCATCGCGAGCAGTGCCCGCGCACGATGCCCGCGCGCGGCGCTGGGGCCGCGCCTACTCCTCCCCCACGAGGGCACGCGCGAAATCGTGGGCATCGAAGGCCATGAGGTCGTCGACCTGCTCGCCCACGCCCACGCGCACGATCGGGAGCTTCAGCCGCGAGGCCACGGCGAGCGCGATGCCGCCCTTGGCCGTGCCGTCGAGCTTGGTGAGGATGATGCCGTCGAGGCCAAGCGCCTCGTTGAACTCGAGCGCCTGGTTGAGGCCGTTTTGCCCCGTGGCGGCGTCGATGACGAGGATCACGCGGACCGCCATCGGCCCGGCCTTCATCTTCTCGGCCCGCCGGCGGGTCACGTTCACCACCTTCGCGAGCTCGCGCATGAGCTCGGGCGAGGTGTGGAGGCGCCCCGCCGTGTCGATGAGCACGAGGTCGGCGCCCGTGCGGTCGGCCTCGTCGAGCACGTCGAAGCAGACGCTCGCCGGGTCGCTGCCCCGCTCGCGCTTGACCACGGGCACGCCGGCGCGCGTGCCCCAGACGTCGAGCTGCTCGATCGCGGCGGCGCGGAAGGTGTCGGCGCTGCCGATCACGGTGCTCGTCCCGCGCGCGGCCTCAGCGCTCGCGATCTTGCCCACCGTGGTGGTCTTGCCCGCCCCGTTGATGCCCACGAAGAGCACGCAGGAGGGCGTGTCGCGGAAGGGGTCCGCGCCGCCCTCCACGAAGATCCCCTCCAGCCGCTCGGCGAGGGCGCGGCGCAGCTCGCGCGCCGTCGTGAGGTTCTTGCGCGCCGCCTCGTCGCGGAGGTCGTCGGTCACCGACAGCGCGATCTCGGCCCCGAGGTCGCCCATGACGAGCGTGTCCTCGAGCTCCTCCCAGAAGCCCTCGTCCACCTCGCCGCCGAAGTAGAAGACCTCGTTGATGGCCTCGCGGCTGCGCGTGAGCCCGCGTTTCAGCGAATCGAAGAGTCCCATTATGCGTTCACAACCTTTCCGGTCTCGCGATCGAGTTTCTGGCTGACCACCCGGCTCACGCCGTCGGCCTGCATGGACACGCCGTACAAGACGTCGGCGTCCTCCATCGTCCGGCGCTGGTGGCTGATGACGAGCAGCTGCGTGGTGCGGCGCAGGTGGTCGATCGCGCCGATCAGCTTGCTGAGGTTGGAGTCGTCGAGCGCGGCCTCGACCTCGTCGAGCACGTAGAACGGCACGGTGCGCGTGCGGTAGACGGCGAAGAGCAGCGCGAGCGCCGTCAGCGACTTCTCGCCGCCGCTCATGAGCATCATCTTCGCGATCCGCTTGCCGCGGGGCTGCGCCACGACCTCGATGCCGGTCTCGGCCGGGTGATCGGGGTCGGTCATCTCGAGATGGGCCTGACCGCCCGGGAAGAGCATCGAGAAGACCTCGCGGAAGTTCTCATCGACCTTCGCGAAGGTCACGAGGAACTGGTTGCGCATCTTGCGGTCGATCGCGTTCGTGATCTTGGTGAGCGACTTACGGGCCGCCTCGAGGTCGGCGAGCTGGGCGGCCACGTAGTCGGCGCGCTCGCGCAGGCGCTCGTACTCCTGGAACGCCACCTGGTTCACCGGCCCCAGGTTGTTGATCTGGCGGGCGAGGTCCTCGAGCTCGCGGCGGCAGGCCTCAGGATCCTCAGGCGCGGGGAGCTCGAGGGCCTCCTCGAGCACCGCGCCGTCGGCGGTGACCTGGGCGATGGCGTTCTCCACCTGCACCTCGAGCTTGCCGCGGGCGATCTTGGACTCCCCGACCGCCGCCGCGGCGCGCTCGGCGGCCTCCTTGGCGCGGGCGACCTCGGCCTTCGCGGCGTCGATCGTCTCCTTGAGCTCGCCGGAATCGGCCTCGGCGAGCGAGGCCTGGTCGCGCAGGCGCTCGGCCCAGTCGAGGGCGCGCTCGAGCAGCGCCTCGTAGCGGCTGTGAAGCGGGTCGATCCGCAGGCGCAGCACCTCGAGCGAGCGCGAGGACTGCTCGGCCGCGCGGATGCGCCGGTCGATGCCCTCCAGGCGGCGTTCGAGCTCGGGTGCGCGCGCGGCCAGGCTCCGCTCGCGCTCGGTCGCCTGGGCGAGGCGGACCTTCGCGTCGCCCAGGCGCGCGGCCGCCTCAAAGTCCTCGGCGCGCACGTGCTCGAGCTCGTCGGCCGCGTCGGCGGCGTCGGAGCGCAGCGCCTCGAGCTCAAAGGCGGCCCGGTCGCGCTCGGAAGCGAGCTCGTCCACGCGGGGCTGGGCCGCGCGGACCTGCTCCGCGGCCTCCTCGCGCCGGCGGGCCAGCTGCTCGCGCTCGGAGGCGGCGCGGGAGAGCGCCTGCTCCAGGCGGCCCACCTCGGCGAGCGCCGAGGAGCGCTCCCCGTCCAGGCGCGCGATGTCGCCGGCGGCGCGGTCATGGGAGGCGCGGGCGGAGGCCAGCCCCTCCTCGGCCTCGGCCACCTGGGCGGCCGCGTGGTCGAGGACGGCGGCGAGCTCGGGCTCCGCCGCCGCGAGCTCGCGGATGCGGCGCTTGCGCTCGAGCGCGCCCTCGGCGACGTCGCCCGCGGCGCCCACGCGCACGAGCGAGCCGCCCGTGACGCGCGCCCCCTCGGGGGTGACGTAGACCGTGCCGGGCGCCGCCGGGGCCGCGAGCGCCTCCGCAAGGGAGCCGACCACGCGGATGCCGCCCAGAAGGGCCGCCACGGCCGCGCCGTAGCCCTCGCGCACCTGCAGGCGCTCGACCAGGCGGTAGCCCGCCCCGGGGGCATCGGCGCCGGCGTCGGCGGCGCGGGAGACCACCACGGCCTCGCCGCTCGAGCGCGCTTCGGACAGCGCGAAGGACGCCACCTCGGCGAGATCCTTGCCGCCCTCGACCACGAAGGCGTCGATATCGGTGGCGAGCAGCTGCTCGACGAGCCCCTCGAGCTCGGCGGGGGCCTCGATGACGTCGCCCAGGCGGGCGGCGATGCGCTCGCGTTGGCCCTTGGCGACCCGCGCCGCCAGGGGCGAGGCGTCGCTCGCGGCCTCGTCCAGGCGCCGCAGGCCCGTGAGCTCGGAGCGCGCCTCGGAAAGGCGGTCGCGGGCGCCGCGCTCCCGGTCGCGCAGGGCCGCGAGGGCGGCCTCGGCGCAGCGGCGCGCCTCGGTGGCCTCGTCGCGCTCGGCGCGGGCGCGGGCGAGCTCGGCGTCGAGCTCCTGCACCCGGTCGCGCTGGTGCGCGAGGGAGGCCGACAGCGTCTCGGACTCGGTGTCGATCTGCTCCAAGCGCGAGGCGAACATCGAATCCTCGAGCTCGGCGTTGGAGAGCGACTCGCGCACGCGGGCGAGCTCGAGCGAGAGCTCGTCGATACGGCGCTGGCGGGCGCGCTCGTCGCGGTTGAGATCGGAGATGCGCTGGTCGAGCGCGCGACGGCGCTCGTGGAGCTCGCGGGCGGCGGGCTCGGCGGCCGCGAGGTCGGCGCGGGCGGCCTCGAGGGCGCCGCGCACATCGGAGAGCTTCTCCTCCACCTCGGCGAGCTCGGCGGCCGCGCGGCGGCGCTGGTGCTCCGAGCCCGAGAGGGTGCCGCGGGTCTCGGAGAGCTGGCGCACCATGTTGCGGCCCTTCTCCTCGAGCAACCGCATGTCCGAGCCGATTCGGCCCACCACGTCTTGCATGTGCCGGCGCCGCTCGCCCAAGTCCCCGACGAACAGACCCTTCTCCTCGAGCATGACCTGCAGCTTCTCGAGCTCGCGCTCGCGCTCGGCCACACGGTAGCGCGCGAGTTCCAGCTCGGCGGCGGCCTCCTTGGCCCCGGCCTCCATCTCCTCCCAGCGCCGCTGCAGCCGCCTCAGCTCGTCCACGGCCAGGATGCGCGTGAGCTCCCCGGCGCGCTCGGTGAGCTCGCGGTGCTTGCGGGCGCGGTCAACCTGCCGCTCGAGCGGGCGCAGCTGGCGGCCGAGCTCGCGGTTGATGTCGCGGGCGCGCGTGAGGTGCGCGTCCATCGAGGCGTTCTTCTTGAGCGCGCGCTCCTTGCGGCGCTTGTGCTTGGAGATGCCCGCCGCCTCCTCGATGAGCGAACGCCGCTCCTCGGGCCGGCTCTGCAGGATCGCGTCGAGCTTGCCCTGGGAGATGATCGAGTGCGTGTCCTTGCCGAGGCCCGAGTCGTGCAGGATGTCCTGGATGTCCATGAGACGGCAGGGGCTTTGGTTGATCAGGTACTCGCTCTCACCCGAGCGGTACATGCGCCGGGTGATGGCGACCTCGTTGAAATCGACCGGAAGCAGGTGGTCGGCGTTGTCGAGCACGAGGGTGACCTCGGCCACGCCCACGGGCTGGCGGGCGGAGGAGCCGGAGAAGATCACATCCTCCATGGCCTGGCCGCGCAGCTGCTTGGCGCTCTGCTCGCCGAGCACCCACAGGATCGCGTCGGACACGTTCGACTTGCCCGAGCCGTTGGGCCCCACGATCACCGTGAGACCGGGCTCGAAGGTCATGTGGGCGCGGTCGGCGAAGGACTTGAAGCCCTTGAGCGTGAGCGATTTCAGGAACATGCGGGCTGACCGTGCTTCCTCTCGAGGATGACGCCGTTGGTGGTGTAGCCGAGCCGCTCGAGGGCGTCGAGCGCCGCCGCGGCCTCGGCCTCCTTCTTGGACGAGCCCGTGCCGCGGCCCTGGCGGGCGCCGTCGATGAGCACGACGGCCGTGAAGACGGGCTCGTGCGCCGGGCCCGAGGTGTCCACGAGCTTGTAGGCGGGCGTGCCGAGGCGGTCGGCCTGGGCGCGCTCCTGCAGGAAGGACTTGGGGTTCGTGGGGTGCTCGGCGCGCTCGGCGGCGAGGTGGGGCCGCAGCGTGCGGGAGATGAAGGCCTCGGCGGCCTCCCAGCCCCCGTCGAGGTAGAGCGCGCCCACGAGGGACTCGTAGACGTTCTCAAGGGCGGAGTGCATGCCGCGCGCCCCGGTGCCCGTCTCGCTCGCCCCGAAGATGATGAGGGGCCCGAGCCCCAGCTCCTCGCCCACCTCGGACAGGGTCATCCCCGACACGAGCGAGACCTTGAGGCGGGTGAGCTTGCCCTCGTCGAGCTCGGGATAGCTCTTGAACAGGGCGAGCGCCACGACGGAGCCCAAAATCGAGTCCCCGAGGAACTCGAGGCGCTCATAGGAGGCCGAGACGGGCTGGCCCTCCACGGCGGAGGGGTGCGTGAGCGCGGCGCGCAGCAGCGTCCGGTCGCGAAAGACGTGGCCGCAGACCTCCTCGGCCCGCTCGATTCTCTTCGATGCCGGCACGCCGCCCTCACGCCTCCAGCACGGACTCGATGGCCTGGACGGCGTCGGCGACCGACCCGATCGCCTCGAGCTGCTCGTCGGGGATCTCGATGTCGAACTCGTCCTCCATGGCGGTGACGAGCTGCAGGCGGTCGAGGGAGTCGGCGTCGAGGTCGTCGAAGGTGGTCTCCTCGCTGATCTCCTCGGGGTCGATGCCCAGCACGTCGGCGGCGATGGCGCCGACCCTCTCCATGATCTCAATGCGCTCCATGCAACACGCTCCTCTCATCGGGAACCGGGCACGGCGCCCGGCAACATGGCCTCTATGGTACCCCACCCGGCCTAGGAGACGATCTCGGGAACCGCCTCGGCGACCTTCGCCACAAGCCCCCCGCGGATCGCGGCCGCGGTGGCGCGCGTGCCGTTCGAGACGGCCTCGACGCTCGTGGCGCCGTGCCCGATCAGGAGCACGCCGCGCAGGCCCAAAAGCATGGCGCCGCCGTGGGCGTCGCCGGAGAGGCGGTCGCGCACGGAGCGCAGCGAGCGGCCGACGAGCAGCGCCGCGACCTTGCCGGCAAGCGAGCCCATGAGCGCGTCCTTGATCTCCCCCATCAAAAACTTCGCCGCGCCCTCGGTGGCCTTGAGCGCCACGTTGCCCGTGAAGCCGTCGCAGACCACCACGTCGAAGGCGCCCGAGGTGATGTCGCCGCCCTCGCAGTTGCCCGCGAAGCCCGGCAGCGCCTCGGCGAGCAGCGGGTAGCAGGCCTTCGTGAACGCCGAGCCCTTGTGCTCCTCGGTGCCGTTGGAGAGCAGGCCCACGCGCGGGGACGCGACGCCGAGCACGGTGCGGGCGTAGGCCGCGCCCATCTGGGCGAAGCGAACGAGGTCGGCGGGCTCCACGTCGGGGCTGCCCCCCATGTCGCAAAAGACCGTGAAGCCGCCCGCGCGGTTGGGGATCGGCGAGGTGATGCAGGGGCGAAGGGGGCGGGTCCCCTCGTCGGTCTGAACCTTGAACGGGGTGATGTAGGCCGTGCCGGCGGCCACGAGGGCGCCGGTCGAGCCCGCCGAGAACAGCCCGGCCGCCTGCCCGCGCTTGACGGCGCGGCAGCCCACGACGACGGAGCTCTTCCGCTTGGTCATCACGGCGCGGATGGGGTCGTCCCCCATCTCGATGGCGTCCTCGGCCACGAGCGCCTCCGCCCGCTCGTGGGCGGCCGCGAAGGGCTCGACGAGGGCCGCGGGTCCCACGGCGAGCACCGTCAGGGCGGGGTCCTTCGCGAGGGCGTCGGCGATGCCGTCGAGCACCACCTGGGCGGGCTCGTCCCCGCCGAGGACGTCCACGGCGACGCGGACCGGTTCGAGCTGTTCCATGAAGGGTTCCCCCTAACGAGAAAAGGCCGGCTCATCGAGCCGGCCGAAATCAGATTCGCGCTATGCGGGACGCGTGCCCGCGACGATGAAGAGAGGCGTGGCGCCCCCGGCTAGGACGTGCGCTACTCGGTGACGATGACCTCGCGGTCCTTGTAGAAACCGCAGTTGGGGCACACGTGGTGGGGAAGCTTGACCGCACCGCAGCGCGGGCAGGTGGACTGCGCCGCAGCGGAAATCTTCATGTTCGCGGAACGACGGGAATGCGTCTTCGCGCGGCCCTTTTTTTGCTTAGGTACTGGCATGTTGACCTCTCTTCATAACTCTATCCTGGCACGATCACGCGCAGAGATTCATATTAGCATGCTTGTTCGGTATGTCCAGAAGAATATAAGGCTTCCACAACGGGTGCGCCCGGTCAGTCGTCGAGTTTGAGGTTCCGCAGCGCCGCGAAGGGGTTCTCGTCGCTGTCGATCCGGGCCCGCTCGGCCGCATCGGCGCAGCCGCAGTCCCCGTGGTTGCGGTTGGTGCCGCAGGTGGGGCAGAGGCCGGCGCAGTCGGGGCGGCAGAGCACCACGAAGGGCGTGTCCATGACCACGGCGTCCATGATGGGGTCGGCCAGGTCGATCACGCGGTCCTCGGGGAGGAGCTCGAAGTCGTCATCGCCCTCGGGGGCGTCCTCGGGGGCGCGGAAGAGGTAGTACTCCTCGATCTCGCCGGCGATCTCGACGGTCGCGGGGTCGAGGCAGCGGTCGCACGCGCCCGCGGCGCGCGCCCGCACCATGCCCGTGAGCAGGATCCCGTCCCCGGCGTTCGTGAGGACGACGTCGTAGGAGACGCCGGCGGGGAGCTCGAGCTCCTTCTCCCCCACCCGGTAGCCGCGCACGTCAATGGAGCCCGCGCTCGCGAGGGACTCGCCGGGGTTCTCGAGCCGGCCGGCAAGGTCGATGAGGGCGGAAGCGGTCTCGCGCATGCTACCAGGAGCCGTTCTGCTGCTGGTTCGCGCTCTCGTTCAGCTGCTGGCGGCAGCGGGCGACGGTGCCCGTGAGCGACTTCAGGTTCTCCTCGAGGTGGGTGAAGACCTGCTCGGCGTAGTCCTCGGCCGCATAGCGGGTGTCGCGCTCGTACTGGTTCGCACGGTCGCGGATCTCGTCGGCCTGCTGCTGGGCGAGGCGGACGATCTCCTGCTCGCCGGCGATGGTGAGCGCCTGCTGCTGGGCGTCGGCGATGATGGAGTCGGCCTGGGCCGTGGCGGAGGCCAGAAGCTCGTCGCGCTCCTTCAGGATACGGCGGGACTTCTGCCACTCCTCGGGGTAGCTCATGCGGATCTCATCGAGGATGTTGAAGAAGACCTCCGTCTCGATGACCTTGAACTGCGCGCTCTTGCCGAAAGGCGGCTTGGCCTCTTCGATGATGCCCTCGAGCTCATCGACCAAGCTCTCGATCCTCTCGCCAGGTAGGTACTCGCCCGGCATCCGGTCTCCTTTCAACGGGTTGCTGTCAGCATTCGATGGTACCACAAGCGCCGGTGCGCCTAGGAGAAGCGGCCGGCCAGGGCGCGTGCGACGGCGGGCGGCACGAATTCCGACACATCCCCTCCAAACGAGGCGATCTGGCGGACCACCGAGGAGGAGAGGTAGCCGTACTGCGGCGCGCTCATGATGAAGATCGACTCGAGGTCCGGGTCGAGGCGGAAGTTCAGGTCGGCCTGCTGCAGCTCGTACTCGAAATCGGTCATGGCGCGCAGGCCCTTCACGACGGCGCCCGCCCGCTGCTCGCGCGCGAAGTCCACGAGCAGGCCGGTCATGGGCAAAACGGCGACGTCCTCGGCGCCCGGGGTCACCGCGAGGGCCTCGCGCGCGAGGCCCACGCGCTCGTCGAGGGTGAAGGTGGTGCCGCCGCGCTTGCCGAGCGACTCGGCGACGGCGACGGTCACGTGCGGGAAGATGCGGCGCGCTCGGCGCACGACGTCGACGTGCCCGAAGGTGATGGGGTCGAAGGTGCCGGGGACGAGCGCGTGCTCGATGATGGCGGTCATAGGTCTCCAATCGGGTCGGGGCCGCTGCGGCCCCTGGTCAGGACAGATGCCAGGGTGGATGCCAGCGCTGATGCCGAGCGTTCGCGATACGGCGTTTTTCCGCTTGGAAACGGGCAATTGCGAACGCTCGGCATCATCCGGGGCGGGTCAGGAGGAGGCGTCGAGGCGCAGGAGGTCGACGGCCGTGCCGCCGTAGCGCTTCTCGCGGGCGACGGAGAAGCCCGCGGGCCTCGGCCCCGCGTCGGCGGCCGCGCGCTCGGCGACAACGACGGCCCCGGGCGCGAGCGCCGCGGACGCGGCGAGGGCGGCGAGCAGGCGCTCGGCCGGCTCGGCCCCGAGGGCGTAGGGCGCATCGATGAGCACGAGGTCGAAGGGGGCGCCGGGCACGCCGCCGCGCTCGGCGGCCGCGAGCACGTCGCCTGCGACCACGCGGTAGCGCGCGCGGTCGCAGGCGAGCCCGGAGAGGTTTTTCCCCACAAGGGCCGCGGCCTGGCGGTCGATGTCGAAAAACGTCGCCCACACGGCGCCGCGCGAGAGCATCTCGATGCCGAGCGCCCCGGAGCCGGCGAAGGCGTCCAGCACGCGTGCCCCCTCGATGCCCTCCGGCAGCGCCGCGTCGACCATCGAAGCCATGGCCTCGCGCACCCGATCCGTCGTGGGACGGGTCACCTCGCGGCCCCGCGGCTCCCCCAGGCGCCGTCCACGCCATGTTCCGGCGACGATCCTCATGCGCCGCTCACCTCCAAGAATCGATCTCCGAACCGTTCCACGACCTCATGGCGCAGCGGCAGCGTCTCGAGCGAGCGCAGCCGCGGCGCCCCCTCCAAGAGCTCGGCGGCGTCGGCGTGCGCGGCCTCGACGAGGTCGGCGTCGGCCGCGAGGTCCACGAACCGAAGCGTCACCCCGCCGCTCTGCCGAAAGCCCAGGATCTCCCCCTCATGGCGGAGCCTAAGATCCTGCTCGGCGAGCTCGAAGCCGTCCGAGGTCTTCTCGAGGGCCTGGAGACGCTCCCATGCCGGGCTCCTCCGCCCGCCCTTGCGCGCGGAGGCCGAGATGATGAAGCAGGTCCCCGAGAGGCTCCCGCGGCCCACGCGGCCCCTCAGCTGGTGGAGGGTCGCCAAGCCGAAGCGCTCGCCGTTCTCGATGATCATGACCGTGGCGTTCGGGACGTCCACGCCCACCTCGACCACGGTGGTGGACACGAGCACGTCGACCTCGCCGGCGCGGAAGGCCTCGATGACGCGGGTCTTCTCGGCGTCGGGCATGCGCCCGTGGAGGAGCTCGACGGAGGCCTCGGGCAGGATCTGCCGCATGTGCTCGACCTCGGCGGTGGCGGCCACGAGCGGCGGCGCCCCGGTGGCGCGGCCCTCGTCGTCGCGTTCGAGGCCCGGGACGTCCTCGAGCTCGCCCTCGTCGTCTTTGGGGCTCACGAGCGGGCAGATCACGTAGGCCTGCCGCCCCGCGGCGAGCGCGTCGCGCAGCGCGCCGTAGGCGATATCGCGGTTCTCGCCGGGCAGCAGCCGGGTCTCGACGCCGGCGCCCGGCACGGGGCGGTGGCGGATCACGCTCGTGTCGAGGTCGCCGAAGACGGAGAGCGCGAGCGTGCGCGGGATCGGGGTGGCCGTCATGACGAGGAGGTCGGCGCCCGGCCCCTTCGCCCGCAGCGTGGTGCGCTGGCCCACGCCGAAGCGGTGCTGCTCGTCGATGACCGCGAGCGTCAGCTCCCGGAACACCACGTCGTCGGAGAGGACCGCATGCGTCCCCAGAAGCACGGTGATGCGGCCGGCCGCGAGGTCGTCGAGGATCCGGGCGCGCTCGGCGGCGGGCGTGGCGCCCGTGAGGAGCGCCCAGGGGATCCCGGCGGCGTCCAGCAGCGGCCCGCAGCTCTTCGCGTACTGCTGCGCGAGGACGCCCGTGGGCGCCATCACGCAGGCCTGGGTCCCCGAGTCGGCCACCGCAGCGAGCGCCACCGACGCGACCGCCGTCTTGCCCGTGCCCACATCGCCCAGAAGCAGGCGGTTCATGACCCGGTCGGGGCGCGCCATGTCGCCGAGGATGTCGGCGAGGGCCCTGTCTTGCTCCTCGGAGAGCGAAAACGGGAGCGCGGCGATGAGGGCGGCCACGTGCGCGGCGGGCTCGTGCGCGTGGGCCGCGACGTCAACGAGGCCGGACTCGTTGCGCAGGCGCAGCGCGAGCTGCAGGTAGAGGACCTCGTCGTAGGCGAGGCGCCGCCGGGCCTCCCCCACCTCGGAGAAGACGCGCGGGAAATGGATGGCGCGCAGCGCGCGGGCGGCGCTCATGAGGCGCCGGCGCGACCGCAGGCGCGCGGGCACCGGGTCGGGGAAGCTCCCCGCCGCCTTGAGGGCCACCGAGACGATCCGGCGCATCCAGGCGGCCGAGATCCCCTCGCCCACCGGGTGCACCGGCAGGATCGATCCGGTCTGCGCGCCCTCGTCGAGGCGCTCGAAGGTGGGGCTCGACATCTGCTTGAACCCGTAGGCGAACTCGACCTTCCCGATCAGCGCGAGGCGGTCGCCGGGCTTCAGCTGGCGCGAGAGCCAGGGCTGCTTGAAGAAGGCCGCCTTGAGGACGCCGGTCTCGTCCACGAGGTGCACCTCGGTGACGACCATCCGCGGGCGGGGTCGCTTTTCCACCACGCGGTCGACGGTGGCGACGATCGTCGAGACCTGCCCGAGGGGCGCGGCCTCGATCGTGCGGGCCCGCGAGAAGTCGAGGTAGCGCCTCGGGATGTGCGCGAGGAGATCCCCCACCGTGTCGATGCGCAGGCGCGCGAGGGCCTCGGCGCGCGACTCGTTCACGTAGCGCAGGCGCCGGACATCGCCGGCGAGGACCCCGGCGCGGGCGAGGCGGCCGGCGGCCGGGGGCATGTCGCAGCCGTGGGGCGCGGATGCCATGCGCGGCCTACTCGATGGAGAAGATCACCGGGTAGAGCGGCTGCTCGCCACGGTTGGCGTCGATCTCGAGGTCGGGCTGGGCCTCCTTGATGCGCTCGATGAGGGCCTGGAAGGCGTCGTCGTCCATGTCCTGGCCGGCGAGGATCGTGAGGACGTCTCCGGCCTCCTCGTCCTGCATGCGGTTGATGCAGGCCAGCGTGACCTCGGCCACGTCCGCCCCGACGATGTCGATGGAGCCGCCGATGATGCCCATGACGTCGCCGTCGTGGATGGGCGTGCCGTCGCTCGCCTGGCTGTCGCGGACCGCGCGGGTGACCTCGCCGTCGCGCACGTCGTCGAGCGCCTCGGTCATGGCCTCGACGACCTCGTCGGCGGGGGCGCCGGGCACCACGGCGAAGAGCGCCGCGAAGGCCTGGGGCACGGTCTTGGCCGGCACCACGACGACGCGCTTCACCTCGGATGCCGCGGCGGCCTGCTCGGCGGCCATGCGGATGTTGCTGTTGTTGGGCAAGATCACGACCGTCTCGGCGTTCACCTTCGAGACGGCGTCCAGAAGGTCGGCCGTGGAGGGGTTCATGGTCTGCCCGCCCGAGACGACGACGTCCACGCCGAGCGAGGTCAGGATCTCGGCCTCGCCGGAGCCGGCCGCCACGGCGACGAAGCCCAAAGGCTTCGCGGGGTCGGCGGGCGCGGCGGGCGCGGCGTCTTGGTCCTCGTGGATCTTGGCCGTGCGCTCGCGCGACTCCATGTCCATGTTGTGGATGAAGACCTCGTAGACCTGGCCGAGCTCGAGCATGTGCTCGAGCACGAGGTTGGGGGTGTTGGAGTGCACGTGGATCTTGTAGTCGGGGTAGGCACCCACGAGGAGCTCGCAATCGCCCATGCTCGCCAGGAAGGCGAGGGCCTCCTCCTCATCGAAGGGGGCGTCGGCCTTGAAGAGGAACTCGTTGCAGTAGCGGAACTCGGAGCCCTCCCAGTCGTCGTTCGCCTCGATCTCAACGCGGCCGAGGGCCGCCGAGCGGGCATCGTCGGCCGTGGCCTCGGTCTCGAAGGTGGTCTGAAACGCGTCCATGTTCGCCGTGCGGCCGAGGGCGGCCGAGACGAAGTGCTCGAGGAAGATCGCGAAGCCGAAGGCGCCGGAGTCCACGACGCCGTTCTCCTTCAGGACGGGCAGCAGGTCGGGCGTGCGCGCCACGGACTGGTAGGCCTCGACCACGACGGCGTCGAGCGCCTCGGCGGCCGTGAAGCGGCGCTTCTCGCACTCGTCGGCCTTGGTCGAGACGTCGCGCAGCACCGTCAGGATCGTGCCCTCGACGGGCTTGCGGACCGCCTGGAACGCGACCTTCACGGCGCGGCGGAAGGCTGCGGCCACGTCGGCGGCGCTCGCCGGCTCGCGGGCCTCGATGAGCCCCTCGGCGGCGCCGCGAAGGATCTGCGAGGTGATGACGCCCGAGTTGCCGCGGGCGCCCATGAGCGAGCCGTGGGTGATGGCTCCGGCGATGGCCTCCATGTCGGCGTCGGCGGGAAGGGCGGCGAGCTCCTTCACGACGGAGGCGAGCGTCAAGGACATGTTGGTGCCGGTGTCGCCGTCGGGCACGGGGAAGACGTTCAGCTTGTTGATGTCCTCCGCCTTGTCGGCGACGGCGGCGGCGGCGATGGGAAAGCAGGTGCGTACGGTCTTTGCAATCATCAGGGGTGCAACTCCAAGTTGTGCGCGGCGCGACTAGGCGCGGGATTTCATAGCGTCGATGTGGATGGCGATCTTGAGCTTGGATGAATCGATCTGGGCGATCTCGCTCAAGGTGAACGTCACGGAGCTGGCGAGGTTCTCGCTGACCGACTTGATGTTGACGCCCGACTCGACCACCACGTGCAGGTCGACCGAGAGGCCGTCCTCGGTGGCGGCGACGAGCACGCCCTTGCGCAGGCGCTGGCCGGCGAGCAGGCGCACGGACTCGGCGCCCTGGAGCTGCTCGGCCATGCCCACCACGCCGTAGCAGGACAGCGCGGCGTAGCCGGCGAGGTCGGCGATGACGTCGTTTGAGACGGAGAGCGTACCGGCGATGTTCTCAGACACGGAGAATCTCCTTCCTTCGCGCCCGCAGGCGCCCGGATACGGGAGTGATCAACCTTGTATTTTACATCGCAGAACGAAAAATGGCACGCCCGCCCCAGGCCTCCACATGGGGACGGATGTCGCCGAGATGGGTGGGGGGGGTCGGGGGGGTTGCGAGGCCGGGGGCGGTGGGGTATGGGGCTGACGGGATGCCTTGGCGCCGGGCCGGGGCCCGCGGCGCCGGGCCGGGGTCGATGGGATGACGGGGCGGCGGGTCGGGAGCCGGCGGGATGCCAGACCGAGGGCTGCCGGGATGCCGAACCGGGTGCTGACAGGATGCCGGGCCAGGCGGAAGCGACGGCGGCGTGGGATTTCAGCGCCGAGGGCGAAGGACGCCGTGTTGAGTTGCAAATATGGCGGCTTTGCACATCGCGCGGGGCGCACTCGAAGTATCCAAATGAAAAGACGAGGTCAGGGCAGTTGCCAAATTGACGGCTCTGCACCTCTCTATACATAGCCGCACGTTTGTTTAAGAAATCCGTGCATTGCCGCAAAAAATGCAACTGGGAATCTTAGCGGCACGCGTGCTACGTCAGCAGGCGCCAGCCCGCAGTGTCAACGAACAGGGGTCCGCGGCGTCAACGCGCGGCGGCCCACAGCTGGCCCGCAGCACCAGCGGGCACGGGCTCACAGCCGCCCCCAACGCCAGCGAGCGCCGGCTCACAGCCGCCCCGCGGTTGGCATGGCGCCAGCGCCAGTTGCAGAAAGTGCGGCTATGCACCTTTTCTCAAAACAAGTTGACGGCTTTGCACCCCGCTGTGCAAAGCCGTCAAAATGGCAACCTCCCTGACCTGGTGGTTTAATCTCCCTACTCAGGGTGCGGCCAGAGCGAAGTACACAACCGTCAAAAACGCAACTGAAATGCCCACAGACCGCAGGCAACAGCGAACGACGCCTGACACGAGCCCGCGTCAGCCCGCGAGCCGATACGGATTCGCCAGCGCCTCCGCGGCTTCCTCGTAGCAGATGCCCCAGAGCTCGCCGGCTTCGGTCGCGACGTTCTCGAGTTTGCGGCTCCCCTCCTGCCCGACAAGACGCCAGGTGCGCCCGCTGAAAACCACGGGCCCTTGCCCGCATCGAACGAGAACTCCCCCTCGGACAGCGCGCGGGAGAGGGCGGTGTCCCAGGCCTAGTCATCGAGCACCTCGACCGATGCGACGCCGTGCTGGTCAAGGGAGAACAGCACCGTCGACTCGTGCCCGTCCGCACGAACCGAGGTGAACGCCGCCGGCGCAAGCCCGCCCATCGAAGGCAGGTATTGACATGCGGCCGCAAGCAATATCGCAATCGAGGCCCCCAAGATCAACAGCGCCGCGATTCTTTCCCCGGTCAGCTTCACACCCAACATGGCACCGCCAGATCTTGCGGCCGTACTGGCACTTGCAAGGGCGCTCCCTACAGATAGAGCTTTGCATACATGTCCGAGCTCCCACATGAGCTGCTGTCGACAATCAGGTTCCCGTTATCTATATAGGTGATCTTTTCGCACATTTCATCGATATTGCTCAGGATATGAGAGGACATAATGATGCATCGGCCGCTCTCGGCAAGCATCCGGATAGTGTCCCGATTGATCTTTTGGTTTAAAGGATCCAACGCGGTCATCGGCTCATCTAAAAGCAGGTGCCGTGCGCCCGTGAGGCACCCCGTCGCAAGCGCGACCTGCTGTTTCATTCCCATCGATAAAAACTGCACGCGCTTGTGGCAAAACGCATCGATCTTGCACATGGACGCAACCGGTCCAGGTCCGTCGCCGCATCCCAGCACAAGCTCACGGCCCTGAGGTGCTCCCGGACCGTCCGCGCGCGGTACAGGGAGGAGGCGCCCCCGAAACGTAATGGACCAGTCGCCTGAAGGCGCCATCGCGATCCCGGCGCACCCCGTCCGCAAAGATGCCTCCCTGCACGTCAGTCCCGGCAAGCCCTGCGATGCCCTTCAAGAACGTGGTCTTGCCAAACCCGTTTGGAGCAACCAAGCCGTATATGGAGCCGGGGTCAGAGCAGCAACTCACATCCGTGAGTATGCTCCTGCCGGCTATCTTGACTGAGAAGCGCTCGAGCTCAAGCATCGCACTCCCCCATCCGACCCCTGCAGCGCCTCCGGACATGAAGAAACAGGCAGGTCAGGAGCATCTGCAGAACGGAAGCCACGAGAAGGCCCGTGGCATCCGTCTCAAATCCCGCCCCCTCGATCGGCAGCACATCGGACTGCACGATGTGCTCAGGGACACCCGCGGCGGGTGCGAAGTAGAGGTGGGTGGTCAAGAGCAGATGAAGGACTTCATGAACCATGCGGGCCTCGCAATACCTTTCAGTGTTAGCTAGTAACGGAAGGCATTCGATACCTTCGCTTGAAAGGTATCGGGCGGGGCGGCACGCTCACAGAGTCGACACGACGCACCGGGACGGAGCGGCATGAAAAAAGCGCTCCCCGATGAGGGGAGCGCTCGCGCGATCGACCATGAGGCCCGCGGCCGCCCGGAGAGTCCCAGGGCACAAGGGCGGACCTTGCTTTAGGAACGGGCGACCTTCTGCGCCTTGAGGCAGCTGGTGCACACGTTCATCTTGCGGCGGTTGCCGTTCTCGACGACGTAGACGCGCTGGATGTTCGGACGGAACTGGCGGTTGGTGACGCGATGGGAGTGGCTGATGGACCGACCCGCCACCGGGTGCTTACCGCAAACTTCGCAAACCTTGGACATGACTTGACCCTCCTTGGGCGGCATCGGCAGGTAGCCGCGTGAATAAACCGACATTGAACTATAACACAGAACACCTCGGCTCTGCGCAATCTTCATACGACGGCGCCGCGGGGCCCATGCTGCCAGGCGACGGGGCCCGGCGGCACGGGGCCCCGTCACGCAGAACCTTCTTACTGGTAGTCGAAGACGTCGATCCAGCCCATCAGGAACTCCTGGTCCTGATCGGAACGGTTGCGGGCGAGCTCGGACGCCGCGACGATAGAGGTCCACTTGCGCACGACCTGCATCGGCTGGTCGGCGCGCTCGCAGTACAGCTCAAGGTAGGCCTGGGCCTGCTCCTTGTCGGTGAGGGCGAAGAGCAGGAAGGTCATGGCCGCATCGGCCGCCGGCGAGCCCTGGGTGGCGTGCGCCCAGTCGCAGATCGAAAGCTCACCGTCCTCGCCCACGATCACGTTCGTGGGGTTGAAATCGCCGTGGCAGACGCGGCGATGGCGCTCCATGCCGTCCAGGCGCTCGAGGAGGTTGTAGCGCTGGGTGGCGTTCAGGTCCTCCAGGCCGTTGATCATGCGGGCGTACTTGTCGCGCTGACGGGGCAGCAGGGGGCTTCGGTGCTTGTGAACCGCGATCTGCAGGTCGACGAAGCGCTCCAGGTACTCGTAGAAGCGGCTCGGATCCTCGGCCATCTTGTCGGCGAGGGTCTGGCCGGGGACCTTCTCGGTCATGAGCCCCCAGCCCTCGCCCTCGACCTCGGACACCTCGAGGACGCGCGGGCTCGCGATGCCCGTCTCGTTGATGCGGGAGAGGTTCAGGGCCTCGTTGAAGACGTCGGACACCGGCTTGGTGTCGTTGAAGACCTTGGCGATGCGGTCGCCCAGGTCGTAGACCTTCTTGTTGCCGCGCTCGACGATGAGCGCGCGGGAATCGGGAAGCTGCATGTCCCATCCTTTCTCCACGGCCCCGCGGGGCCGGATGGGCCCCGCATGGGCGCGCGGGACCCGGTTTCCTGCCAAACGAGCGGGGCGGCCTTACACCCCGTAGGACTGCGGCTCGCGGCCGTAGTAGGCGTCCAGGAACAGCTCGCGGATCTCGCTGATGAGCGGGTAGCGGGGGTTCGCGCCGGTGCACTGGTCGTTGAAGGCCTGCTCGCACATCTCATCGAGGGTCTCAAGGAAGTACTGCTCGTCGACGCCGTACTCGGCGATCGTCTTCTTCACGCCGATGGTCTCCTTGAGGTCCTCGAGGGCCGTGATGAAGTTCTCGAACACCTCGGCGTCGTCGGCGCCCGAGATGCCGCAGAAGCGGGCCATCTCGGCGTAGGCGGCCAGCGCGTTGGGATAGGGGTACTGGGAGAAGGTCCCCATCTTGACCGGGGCCTCGGCGGCGTTGTAGCGCATGACGCGCGTCAGGATGACGGCGTTGGCGAGGCCGTGCGGGATGTGGTGGAAGGCGCCGAGCTTGTGGGCCATGGAGTGGTTGATGCCGAGGAACGCGTTGGCGAAGGCCATGCCGGCCATCGCGGAGGCGTTGTGCATCTGCTCGCGGGCGTGCGGGTCCTTCGCGCCGTGCTCGTAGGCGGCGGGCAGGTTCTCGAAGACGAGCTTGGCCGCCTTCATGGAGAGGCCGCGCGTGTAGTCGCTCGCCATGATGGAGACGTAGGACTCGATCGCATGCGTCATGACGTCGATGCCGGAGGCCGAGGTGAGGCCGCGCGGGGCGAACATGGCGTTGTCGACGTCGACGATGGCCATGTTGGGCAGCAGCGCGTAGTCGGCGAGCGGCCACTTGATGCCCGTCTCCTTGTCGGTGATGATCGCGAAGGGCGTGCACTCCGAGCCCGTGCCCGAGGAGGTGGGCACGGCCACGAAGTAGGCGCGCTCGCCCATCTTCGGGAAGGTGTAGACGCGCTTGCGGATGTCCATGAAGTCCATGGCCATGTCATCGAAGTTCGCGTCGGGGTGCTCGTACATGACCCACATGATCTTGGCCGCGTCCATGGCCGAGCCACCGCCGACAGCGATGATCACGTCAGGTTCGAACAGGCGCATTTGGGCGGCGCCGGCGCGGGCGCACTGCAGGGTCGGGTCGGGCTCGACGTCGTAGAAGCAGTCGTGCGCGATGCCCATCTCATCGAGCTTCGCCTCGATGGAGCGGGTGTTGCCGTTCTTGAAGAGGAACTGGTCGGTCACGATGAAGGCGCGCTTCTTGCCCATGACCGAACCGAGCTCGTCGAGGGCGACGGGCGTCGACCCCTTCTTGAAGTAGACCTTCTCGGGGGCACGGAACCAGAGCATGTTCTCGCGGCGCTCGGCCACGGTCTTGACGTTGAGCAAGTGCTTCACCCCTACGTTCTCGGAGACGGAGTTGCCGCCCCAGGAGCCACAGCCCAGGGTCAGGGACGGCTTCATGCCGAAGTTGTACAGATCGCCGATGCCGCCCTGGGAGGAGGGCGTGTTGATCACGATGCGGCACGCCTTCATGACGTCCTCGAACAGCGCGATCTTCTCGGCCTGGGCGGGGTGCACGTAGAGCGAGGCGGTATGGCCCGGGCCGCCGGCGAGCACGAGGTGCTCAGCCTTGTCGACGGCCTCCTGGAAGGTCTCGGCCTTGTACATCGCAAGGACCGGCGAGAGCTTCTCGTGGCTGAACTCCTCCTTCTCCGGATCGGTGGAGGTGGCCTCCACGATCAAGATCTTGGTCTTGGGCGCCACCTCGATGCCGGCGAGCTCGGCGATCTTAGCCGCGGGCATGCCGGGGATCTTGTGATCGAGGGCGCCGTTCTTGAACATGGCCGCGCGCAGGGCCTCGACCTCGCGGCCGGGCTTCACGAAGTAGCAGCCGCGGCGCTCGAACTCCGCCTTCACGTCGTCGTAGACGGACGCGAGCGCGGTCACGGACTGCTCGCTCGCGCAGATCATGCCGTTATCGAAGGTCTTGGAGTGGATGATCGAGTTCACGGCGAGCAGGATGTCGGCCGTGTCGTCGATGACGACGGGGGTGTTGCCGGCGCCGACGCCGAGGGCGGGCTTGCCGCTCGAGTAGGCCGCCTTGACCATGCCCGGGCCGCCGGTGGCGAGGATGATGTCCACATCGCGCATGACCATGTTGGTCAGCTCGATCGAGGGGGTGTCGACCCAGCCGATGATCTCCTCGGGGGCGCCCGCCGCGACCGCGGCCTCGAGCACGAGCTTCGCCGCGGCGATGGTGCACCGCGCCGCCGCCGGGTGCGGGGAGATGATGATGGCGTTGCGGGTCTTGAGCGAGATCAGGCACTTGAAGATCGCCGTCGAGGTGGGGTTCGTGGTGGGGATGACCGCGCCGACGATGCCGATGGGCTCGGCCACCTTCGTGATGCCGAGCGCCTCGTCGCGCTCGATGACACCGCAGGTCTTGGTGTCCTTGTAGGCGTGGTAGATGTACTCGGCGGCGTAGTGGTTCTTGATGACCTTGTCCTCGAGCACGCCGCGCCCGGTCTCCTCGACGGCCATCTTGGCCAGCGGGATGCGCGCCTTGTTGGCCGCGAGCGCCGCCTCATAGAAGATCTTGTCGACCTGCTCCTGCGTGAAGCGGGCGAAGGCTTCCTGCGCCGCGCGCATGCGCGCGAGCTTCGCCTCGAGCGCCTCGACGGTGTCGACGAGCGCCGGGGCCTGGGTTGCCGTTGCTTTCCTCGCCATTCGGTTCTCCTTCATCTGATCGTGGAACGAAAGAAGACACCTTGACTATAGGGGCTTGCGGCGAACGGTCGATGAATCCCCGTGAACGGTAAAAGATTATTGAATCGTTTCAATAACAGACAGCATCCTCAATGTCCGCGTTGAACTGCAATTCTATAGGCTTTTAGGGGATGGCATGCACGAGCGCTTTCCGGTGAACGGTTCGATTGATGGGCTATTGAAGCGTTTTATTCATTTTCAAGGGATTTTCGAAGAGCCAGCAGACGATCGTCCCCGCATGGCAGTCCACCTGAGCGCGCTGCCCCTCCACCACGTTCGAGAGGCCCACGTCCTCGAGCAGGCCGCAGCGTCTGCGCTCGAGGTTCCACCGCATGCCCGAAAGAGATACCTCGCAGGCGCGGTCGAGCGGCATGAACGAGAAGGTCGCGCCCGCCGCCCCCTCGATCACCCAGCGCTGCCGCGCTTGGAGGATGCGGCCCGTGAAGGTGTCCTCGACGAGCTCCACGGGACCCGGCCAGGAGGCGAGGCGGCCGAGCACGTCGAGGAAGTGGTCGGGCCGACCGCCCGACAGGCAGGTGCAGCGGATCGCGGCGCCAGGCCAGCAGCGCCGGACGGCCGCGAGCGCGAGGTTCAGATCCGAGTGATCCTTGTGCGGCCGGTACCGCTCGACCCCCATCGGGCCGCCCGCCCGCTCGGCCTCGCGGACGCGCTCGGCTCCGGCGGCGCTCACCGAGTCGGCGTCGCCGCAGAACAGGTCGGCGCCGAGGCCCGCGGCCGCGAGCGCGTCGAGGCCGGCGTCGACCGCCACCACGGCGTCGCATCCGGCGGCCGCCTGCGCGACGGTCGCCGCCGACGCCACCTCGGGCGATCCCCCCACCACGAGCACGCGCATCCCGAACCCCCTTCTTCTTGTGCATGGCGGCCGTGCTCCGCGCCCGGCCGCCACCGTCGGCCCCATCCTAGCAGACGGGGGGCCTGCACCCCCGATGCCGCACAAGCGCGTTTTGTCAAAAACGATCGGCAGATGAAACGTTCAGGGTCAATTTTCGACCGTCCCACGGCTTTCGAGACAGGACATGTATACCGTGTGCTACATTCAAAGGGGTGCCATTGGTTCCGCTCGCCGCCGGGGCGCATGCCGCGGCTATCAGCACGTTCCCGCCGGAACCACGTAGCCCCCGCATGTCCATGAGGCGCGCTGCGCCCGGGGATGGATGGGGTTGATAGATATGAGCACGACGACCGGCTCCGCGCACGAGGCGCCCTGTCTCATGATCACCGAAGACGACATCCACCTGTTTCGCCAGGGCACCTGGAGGCGCGCCTGGGAGAAGATGGGTGCGCACCCCGACACCGTCGACGGGGTCGCGGGATGGACCCTGCGCGTCTGGGCCCCGGGCGTCCGCGGCGTCTCGGCGGTCGGGTCCTTCAACGGCTGGGACGTCTCCGCCCACCCGCTCTCCCCCATCGGCTCGAGCGGGCTGTGGGAGGGCTTCGTCGCCGGAGCGGCCGAGGGAGACCTGTACAAGTACGCCATCGAGGCCGATGACGGCTCCCTCCTGTACAAGGCGGACCCCTTCGCCTTCTACGCCGAGCGGTCCCCCGGCACCGCGTCTCGCCTCTGGTCGCTTTCCGGGTACGCCTGGGGCGACGCGGTCTGGATGCGCGAGCGCGCCGAGCGCGACCTGCTCGCAAGCCCGCTCAACATCTACGAGGTCCATCTCGGCAGCTGGCGCCGCCACGGGAGCGAGCCGCAGGGCGAACCGCGCGCGGACGGCACCTACCCCGGCCCCGGCGACCCCTTCCCGGCGCAGCGCGGCACCTACCTGACGTATCTCGAGCTCGCCGAGCAGCTCGTCGCCTACGTCTCAGACATGGGCTACACCCACATCGAGCTCATGCCCGTGACCGAGCATCCCTTCGACGGCTCTTGGGGCTACCAGGTCACCGGCTACTACGCCGCCACCTCGCGCTTCGGCACGCCCCAGGAGCTCATGGCGCTCATCGACGCCTGCCACGCGGCCGGCATCGGGGTCATCCTCGACTGGGTGCCCGGGCACGTCTGCGCCGACGCGCACGGGCTCGCGAACTTCAACGGCCACCTGCTCTTCGAGCGCGAGATCCATCCCCAGTGGGGCACGCACAAGGTCGATTTCGGGCGCGGAGAGGTCGTCTCGTTCCTTTTGTCCAACGCGCTGTTCTGGGCGGAGGTCTTCCATGTGGACGGGATCCGCGTGGACGGCGTCTCAAGCATGCTCTACCTCAACTTCGGCGTCGAGGACGCGAGCGCGAAGCGGTTCAACCGCCTCGGCACCGAGGAGGACCTCGAAGCGTCGGCGTTCCTCAGCCGCACCAACGCCGCCATGGGCGAGCTTTATCCCGGCGTCATGATGATCGCCGAGGAGTCCACGGCCTGGCCGCTCGTGACCTACCCGCCCTCCGAGGGAGGGCTCGGCTTCCACCTCAAATGGGATATGGGTTGGATGAACGACACCCTTCACTACCTGCAGACGGATTTCCCCTGGAGGCCGGGGGCGCACGGGCTGCTCACCTTCTCGATCATGTACGCCTTCAACGAGAACTTCCTGCTCCCGCTCTCCCATGACGAGGTCGTGAACGGCAAGTGCTCGCTCATCCAGCGCATGCCCGGCGACCAATGGCGGCAGTTCGCGGGGCTCCGCACGCTCGCGCTCTACCAGATGACGCACCCCGGGGCGAAGCTCACCTTCATGGGGGACGAGATCGGCCAGTACATCGAATGGCGCTACTACGAGTCGATCGAGTGGTTCCTGGCCGACGAGTTCGCGCCGCACCGGGACCACCGCATCTTCTGCCGCGAGCTCAACCGCCTCTACGCGGCCGAGGCGGCGCTGTGGGAGCGCGCCTACTCCCCCGAGGGCTTCAGCTGGATCGACCCGGACGACGCCGGGCGCTCCGTGGTGAGCTACATCAGGCACGGCTCACGCGACGAGGACGACCTCGTGGTCGTCATCAACTTCACCCCGGCCTACTACGAGCGCTTCCCGCTGGGCGTGCCGGCGGCCGGGTCGTGGAAGGAGATCTTCAACTCGGACGACGCGCGCTTCGGCGGCTCGGGCAAGGGCAACCCCCGCGCGCTCAGGACCCGCGCCACGGCCGCGAACGGCTTCGAGCAGATGATCGAGCCGGTCCTGCCGCCGCTCGGCGGGATCGTCCTCAAGCGCACGAGACCGAGGAAGCGCGGGCCGGCGGCGGGCCGGCGCGCGAAGGGGCGCACCGGCGCTCCGGACGGGAACTAGGATCGCCGCGGCCGGGTGCCGCGGGCGGAACACGACGGAAGAGGGACACATGGAAGGCATCTTCTCCAGCAAACGGGAGTTCAGCGAGGCGTTTCAGCAGGCCGCGCGCTCGCTTTCGGGCAAGGAGTTCGAGCAGACGAGCGTGAACGACCGCTACGAGGCCCTGGTGCAGCTCGTGGCCGCGCGCGCCCGCGAGATGGGCGCCGCCTGGGACGCGCACGTGGCCGAGACGGGCGCGAAGCGTGTCTACTACTTCTCGATCGAGTTTCTGATCGGGCGGCTCCTCGACAACTACCTCTTGAACTTCGACGTCCGCGACCTCGTGGCCGAGGCGCTGGCGGATATGGGGACGAACCTCGAGGAGCTGTGCGAGCGCGAGCCCGACCCGGCGCTCGGCAACGGCGGTCTCGGCCGGCTCGCCGCGTGCTTCCTCGACTCCATGGCCCACGAGGGCATGGCCGGCTACGGCAACGGCATGCGCTACCGCTACGGCCTGTTCAAGCAGGAGATCCGCGGCGGCCGCCAGGTCGAGGTCGCCGACGAGTGGCTCGCCCGGGGCTACCCCTGGGAGGTGCGCCGCCAGGACAAGGCCGTGCGCATCGGGTTCGGCGGCCACGTGGTCAGCCGCGAGGAGGGCGGGCGCACCCTGTTCTCGGTGGAGGGCGCCGAGGAGGTCCTCGCCGTGCCCTACGACATCCCCGTGGTGGGCTTCGGCGGCACCACGGTGAACAAGCTGCGCGTGTGGAGCGCCGAGCCCATCGACGAGCACTTCGACCTCGACGCCTTCAACCGGGGCGACTACGCGCTCGCCGACGCGGCCCGCGCCGACGCCGAGGCGATCAGCGCGATCCTGTACCCCAACGACCAGGGCGAGCACGGCAGGCTGCTGCGCCTCAAGCAGGAGTACCTCTTCGTGGCCGCCGGCATCGCGAGCCTCGTCAACACCTACGAGAGCGAGCACGGCGGCGACTGGGCGCACCTGCCCGACCGCGTGGCGATCCACACCAACGACACCCACCCGGCCATGTGCGCGCCAGAGCTCATGAGGGTGCTCATGGACGAGAAGGGGCTGCCCTGGGATGAGGCCTGGGACATCGTCACCCGCACGGTCTCCTTCACGAACCACACCATCCTCCCCGAGGCCCTCGAGCGCTGGCCCATCGGCACCTTCAGCCGCCTGCTCCCCCGTGTCTACCAGATCATCGAGGAGATCAGCCGCCGCTGGCGCGAGGGCTTCGACACCTCGGCCGCCGGCTGGCAGGAGCGGCTGCGCGCCACCGCCATCCTCTGGGACGGCGAGGTGCGCATGGCGAACCTGTCGGTGATCTGCAGCCACTCCGTGAACGGCGTCGCCAAGCTGCACACGGAGATCCTCGAGAGCTCGGTGCTCGCCGACTTCTACGCCCTCACGCCCGGCAAGTTCAACAACAAGACGAACGGCATCTCCCCCAGGCGCTTCTTCGCCGAGGCCAACCGGCCGCTCGCCGCCCTCGTCACCGAGGCCATCGGCGACGGTTGGCTCGACGACGCCGAGGAGCTCTCCCGCCTCGTGCCCTTCGAGGACGATGCGGCCTTCCTCGTGCGCGTGGGCGAGGCGAAGCGGAGGAACAAGGTGCGCCTCGCGCGCTACGTGCGCCGCGAGTGCGGCCTTGTGATCGACCCGGACTCGATCTTCGACGTCCAGGTCAAGCGCTTCCACGCCTACAAGCGCCAGCTGCTGAACATCATGAAGGTCATGGACCTCTACCACCGGCTCAAGGAGGATCCCGGCCTCTCCGTCCAGCCCACCACCTTCATCTTCTCGGGCAAGGCCGCCTCGAGCTACGCGTTCGCGAAGGAGGTCATCCGGCTCATCAACTCCGTCGCCGACGTGGTGAACGCCGACGAGCGCGTGAGCGACCTCATCAAGGTCTGCTTCATCCCCAACTTCCGCGTCTCCAACGCCCAGCTCATCTACCCCGCCGCCGAGATCTCCGAGCAGATCTCGACCGCCGGCAAGGAGGCCTCGGGCACCTCGAACATGAAGCTCATGATGAACGGGGCCATCACGCTCGGCACCCTCGACGGGGCCAACATCGAGATCGCCGACCTCGCGGGCCATGAGAACGAGGCGATCTTCGGCCTCACCAAGCCCGAGGTCGAGAAGCTCCGCGCCGGGGGCGACTACTTCGCCTGGGACCTCGTGAACAGCGACCCGGCGCGCCTCGGCCGCGTGGTGGGGTCGCTTGTGGACGGCAGCTTCGCCCGCCTCTCGGGCGACTTCGAGAGCATCCACCACGAGCTCATGCTCAACAACGACTACGACCTGGTGCTGCGCGACTTCCACTCCTACGTGGACGCCTGGGAGCGGCTGACGGCGGGGTACCCGGACGCGCGGGACTGGAACCGCCGGTCCCTGCACAACACCGCCATGTCGGGGTGGTTCTCGAGCGACCGCACGATCCGCGAGTACCGCGACGAGATCTGGCACGCGTGACGGCTCGTCCGCCCCGGCCCCGCGGCCGGGGCGGCGATAGATGGGAACGGTTGAGGAGGAAGGAACATGAGTAGGAAAGAATGCATCGCGATGCTCCTCGCAGGGGGCCAGGGAAGCCGCCTGGGGGCGCTCACGCAAAAGATCGCCAAGCCCGCCGTCTCGTTCGGCGGCAAGTTCAGGATCATCGACTTCGCGCTCTCCAACTGCGCGAACTCGGGTATCGACACCGTGGGTGTGCTCACCCAGTACCGCCCCTACCTCCTGCACTCCTATATCGGCTCAGGCGAGGGGTGGGACCTCGACGCCCGCGACGGCGGCGTGTCGATCCTGCCGCCCTACGCCACGCAGGACGGCGGGGCCTGGTATGCGGGCACCGCCGACGCCATCACGCAAAACCTCGACTACATCAAGAGCTACGACCCCGACTACGTGCTCATCCTCTCCGGTGACCACCTCTACCGCATGGACTACCGCAAAATGCTCGACGCCCATATCGCCCATGGCGCCGAGCTCACCGTCTCGGTCATGCCCGTCTCCTGGGAGGAGGCCAGCCGCTTCGGGATCCTCACCACCGACGATGACGACCGCATCGTCAAGTTCACCGAGAAGCCGGAGGTGCCCGACTCGAACCTCGCGTCCATGGGCATCTACATCTTCTCCACCGCCGCGCTCGTGGAGGCCCTCGAGGCCGACGCCATCGACCAGCGCTCGAGCCACGACTTCGGCAACGACATCATCCCGAAGATGCTCGAGGAGGGACGGCGTCTGTACACCTACGAGTTCACGGGCTTCTGGAAGGACGTCGGCACGATCGCGAGCTTCCACGAGACCTCGATGGACCTGCTCGGCGAGCACCCCGATTTCGACCTGTTCGACAAGAGCTTCCCCGTGCTCTCCAACATCACCATGCGCCCGCCGCACTACATCGGCCCCGACGCCCGGGTGAGCGACTGCCTCATCTCGAACGGCTGCCGCATCTACGGCACGGTCAGGCACTCGATCATCTCGACCGACGCCGTGGTGCACGAGCGCGCCGTCGTCGAGGACTCGGTGCTGCTGCCCGGATCCGAGGTGAAGGCCGGCGCGCATGTGCGCCGCGCGATCCTGGGCGAGAACGCCGTCGTCGAGGAGGGCGTGAAGCTCGGCTCGGTCGACGCCACGCGGGACACGGCCGTCGTCGGCAACGACGTGGTCATCGGAAAGGGGGAATGAGCCATGATCAACGACCAGGCCATCGGCTACATCACCTCCAACTACAGCTCGCGCGAGCAAAGCGCCCTCACCGAGGCGCGCCCGCTCGCCTCGATCCCCTTCATGGGGCGCTACCGCCTCATCGACTTCCCGCTCTCCAACATGATGAACGCGGGCATCAAGACCGTGGGCCTCGTGATGCCCGGCAACTGCCGCTCGATCATCGACCACGTGGGCTCGGGCAAGGACTGGACCCTCGACCGCAAGAAGGACGGTCTGTTCCTCGTGCCCGGCAACGCCTACGGCACGAGCAAGCGCGGGATGCGGTTCCTGCTGCGCGACATCATCGCCAACGACGAGCTCTTCCGCCGCAGCTCCAAGCCCTACGTGGTCATGATGGGCTCGAACATCATCTTCAACCTCGAGCTCGACGACATCATCGAGGCGCACCGCACCTCGGGCGCCGGCATCACGATGATCTACACGATCGCCGAGCGCAGCCAGCCCGACGCGCAGGCGCTCGTGATCGGCGACCGCGGCCGCGTGCGCGAGGTGCGCAGCGGCTGCGAGTTCGGCGAGTGCAAGTTCATGGGCGCCATCGTCATCGACCGCGAGCTGCTGCTCAGCATCATCGAGGACTACGCGATGGCCGACTACCTCGACCTGTTCGAGGCGATCCGCGGCGATTTCGAGCGCATCGACGTGTGCAGCTACGAGTTCAAGGGCCTGGTGATGGGCATCTTCGACCAGGAGACCTACTACGCCCGCAGCATGGACCTCCTGCGGCCCGAGACCTACGACCGCCTCTTCCAGCCCGACCGGCCGATCATCACGAAGGCGCACGACGCCCCGCCGGCGAAGTACGCCGCCGGCAGCAACGTGCGCGACTCGCTGATCTCGGCCGGCTGCGTGGTCAAGGGCACCGTGCGCGGCTCCATCCTCTCGCGCGGCGTGGTGGTGGAGAGCGGCGCGAAGGTGCTCAACAGCATCGTCATGCAGAGCTGCGTGATCGGGTCCGGGGCGACCGTGGAGCACGCCATCCTCGACAAGAACAACCTCGTGCCCGAGAACTCGGAGCTGCGCGGCACGCACGACCACACCCTCGTCATCGGGAAGGCCCCGCTGCGGCGGTGAGGCGAGGGCGGTAGACGGGCCGCGGCGGCCCTCAGGCAACCTCATCTGGGAAGGAACGGATATGGCAGGAAGCACGCGCAGGATGGGGGTCGTCTTCGCCTCTGCGGAGGCGGCGCCTTTCGTGAAGACCGGCGGACTCGGCGACGTGGCGGGATCGCTCCCCCAGGCGCTCGCCGCCGCAGGGGCCGACGTGGTGGTCATGGTTCCCAAATACGGGACGATCGCCGACGAATACGCGCGCGAGATGGAGCACGTGGCCGCCTTCGAGGTGCCCCTCGCCTGGCGACGCGAGTACTGCGGGCTCGAGCGGCTGCGGCGCGGCGGCGTCACCTACCTCTTCATCGACAACGAGCGCTACTTCGCCCGCGACTACCCCTATGGGTTCTTCGACGACGGCGAGCGGTTCGCGTTCTTCGCGAAAGCCGTGGTCGAGAGCCTGCAGCATCTGGAGCCCGGGTTCACCTGCGACATCTTGCACGCCAACGACTGGCACACGGCGCTCGCCCCGGTGTTTTTGCGCGAGTTCTACCGCGGGATACCGCTCTACGACAACGTCCGAACCGTGTTCTCGATCCACAACATCGCCTTTCAGGGACAGTTCTCCGACGCGGTGCTCGGGGACATCCTGGGGCTCGCGCACGTGCCCGCCGCCGCGCACCAGCTGCGCGCGGACGCGGCCTCGGTGAACTACATGCTGGGGGCGCTCAACTACGCCGACGCGATCACCACGGTGTCTTCCGCCTACGCCGATGAGATCAAGACGGAGGCCTTTGGCGAGGGGCTCGACGGCGTGCTCAGGCGGCGGGCGGACGCGCTGTCGGGTATCGTGAACGGGATCGACTGCGCGGCCTTCGACCCCGCCTCTGATACGGGGATCGCCGCGCGCTTCAGCGCCGAGGACCTCTCGGGCAAGGCCGCCTGCAAGGCGGCGCTCCAGGAGGAGCTCGGGCTCGAGGTGCGCGACGACCGGCCGCTCATGGTGATGGTCACCCGCCTCACCCGGCAAAAAGGGCTCGACCTTGTGACCTACGCGCTCGAGCGGATCCTGGCGGGCGGGGTCCAGGTGGCCGTGCTCGGCACGGGCGAGGTGTCCTACGAGAACGCGCTGCGCTACTTCGAGGGCGCCCATCCCGGCCAGATGGCGACGCGGATCCAGTTCGACCCCGCGCTCTCCCAGCGCATGTACGCCGGCGCCGACCTCTTCCTCATGCCGTCGCTATTCGAGCCCTGCGGCCTGTCTCAGATGATCGCCATGCGCTACGGCACCCTGCCCGTGGTGCGCGAGACCGGCGGGCTCAAGGACACCGTGGTGCCCTACAACTACGAGACGGGCGAGGGCACGGGGTTCTCGTTCGCCAACTTCAACGGCGAGGAGCTCGGCGATGCCGTCTTCCGTGCGGCGCGGCTGTTCTGGGACGACCGGTCGGCGTTCACGCGCGTGGTGCGTCAGGCGATGGCGCGGGACTTCAGCTGGACCGCGAGCGCGGAGCGCTATCTCGACCTGTACCACGGCTTGCATCCCGAGATCGGGCGGGAAGCTGTGGCGGGTGCGGGCGCGGGCCCCAGCGCGGGCGCGACAAGTGCGTCGGCTTCGGATCCCAGCGCAGGTTCGGCGTCCGAACCGGACCCGACCGGTTCGGACACCGGAGCCGACACCGCGACGGCCGCAGGCAGATCCAAGGCCACGGCGAGCGCGGAAACCGGGAAAGATGTGAAGGAGGGCGCCGCAGTGAAACCGGCCAAACGGAAGGCTCCCGCCCGCAACACGAGGGCGAAGGCGGACAAGGCCGCCGACGCGAAGCCCGCGAAGGCCGCAACGAATTCCGGGAAGTCAGCTTCGCCTGCGAGAAGATCTCCCACTGCAAAGCCCACTGCAAAGCCCGCAGCCAAGACTGCAGCCAAAGCGGCCGACAAGGCAGAGAAGCCCGCGGCCGCCGAACCCAAGCAGCCCCGCGCGACAAAATCGAAACGCACCGCGGGCGGCGACCCGAACGCCCCTGCCGCCTCGAAGGGCGCAAATCAGCCCGCCCCCAAAGCGCGTACGACGAGGAAGGCCCCGTCGCGCCGCCGCTCCTGACAAGCGCCGCCCCCATCGCGCGCCGGATCCGGCTATTCTCGGGCCCGGTGCGCGATGTCAGCACGCGCCGCAGCGCGCACCTGGACAAAAAAGCCGTTTGTCGGTACTCCGCTGCGACTTCTGAGGCCATAAAGCACCGCGGTGAACTATTTCATATGGTCATTTGAGGCGATCTGAACTGACGCCAGCTGAAATCAGGCCCTCCACGGGTCCAAAACGCATGCTTTCCAGGTTCCAAATACCGACAAACGGCATTTTTGTCCACAAACGCCGCGCGTTGCGAACCCGCATGCACCCCCTGACGCCGAGCGTTCGTAATCCGGGCTTTTCTGACGCATAAAGCCCGAATTGCGAACGCTCGGCATCATACGGGCTACTCCCCCTTGTGCGGGCAGTTCTCGCAGCCGGAGGACGGCGCGGCGCTCGCCTTCGTGGTGGACGAGCCGCCGCGCTGATCGGTGTTGTAGAAGCCGCTGCCCTTGAACTCGATGCCGCTCGAGCTGAAGACCTTGTCGGCGGGAGCTCCGCAAACGGGGCAGGTGACCTGCGGATGCTCCGTCATCCCGTGCTCGACCTCGAACACCGTCGAACAGGAAGTGCAGCGATAGTCGTAATGTGCCATAGAACCCAAACCCTCTCTGTGCCCGATGCGTTCTCATCGCAAACGAGCCTTACTGTACCCGGCTTTCCGCCCGACCGCATCCGGGCGCCCGGAAAGCCGCGATTCCGCGTGAATTCTCCGTCAGCGCCCCTAACGGAAACGCCCTGCGGCCATCATCAGCGCGGCGAAGCGCGCCTCGCTCGCCCGCAGCTGCCCCTCGCTCGCCTGCCAGCGCCAATTGCCCTCAGCGACACCCGGCGTGTTCATGCGGTCAGCGTCACCCAGCCCGAGGATGTCCTGAAGAGGCAGCATCACGAGGGTCGCGTCCGTGTTGAGCGCGCT
Organism: Coriobacteriaceae bacterium; assembly: GCA_015062655.1. GTDB lineage: Bacteria > Actinomycetota > Coriobacteriia > Coriobacteriales > Coriobacteriaceae > Collinsella. The sequence goes on along the minus strand of SUUG01000003.1, from coordinate 87,111 downwards.
CTCGACGAGCCCCTCCGCCACGCCGCGCGCCGCGGCCTCGTCGCCGTCGGGCGTGAACGAGCGCGCGCACCAGCCGAGCAGGGTCGAGGTGTCATGCGTCGAGGTGTAGAGCACCTTCTCGGGATGGGGAGCGATCCCGGCGCGGACGTCGTAGCCCTCGAACTGCAGCACGTCCATCCCCGGGAAGCCGCACCGCGACATGAGCCCGCGCACGCCGGGCGTCAGCAGGCCCAAGTCCTCGGCTATGAAGGGCAGGGGTCCCAGCTCGCGTGCGGCGGCCTCGAAGAGCTCGGCGCCCGGTCCGGGCAGCCAGCGGCCCTCGGCGATGCCCCCGTTCGCCGGGATGCTGAAATAGGCGTGGAATCCCAGGAAATGGTCGAGGCGCACCACGTCGTACAGGGCGAGCGCGCGCCGCAGCCTGGCGATCCACCAGCGGTAGCCGTCCTGGCGCATGCGGTCCCACCGGTAGGTGGGGTTCCCCCAGACCTGTCCCTGCGGCGCCAGGGCGTCGGGCGGGGCGCCGGCGGCCTCGGTCACGCGCCCCTCGCCATCGAGGCAGAAGAGCTCCGGGGACGCCCAGGCGTCCGCCGAATCGGCCGACACGTACATCGGGATGTCTCCGATCATCTGGATGCCCCGCGCATGCGCGTAGTCGAGCAGCTCGCGCCAGGCCCGGTCGAACCGGAACTGGCAAAACGCCTCGAAGCGCGCCTCACGTGCGAACCGCGGGTCGTCGAGGAGGGCGCGCCGGAAATGGCGGAGCTCCGGCTCCCACTCCTGCCAGGCCGCCCCGCCCCGTGCGCGCTTGATCGCCGTGAACAGGCAGTGCGGATCGAGCCATGAGGCGTTTTCGGCGACGAACCCCCGAAGCTCCTCGGACGCCCCGCCCGCGAGCAGCCTCGAGCCGTCCGGCCCCTCGAGCGCGGCGAAGGCGGCACGGAGCTCGTCAATGCCCTCCTCCAGCAGGTCGATGCTCCCCGCGAAGGCCGAGGGCCCCGCATACGGGGACCGGAAGGCGTCGGTCGGGTTCACCGGGAGCACCTGCCAGCACGTGAGCCCCATCGCCGCGAGATGGTCGATGAAGCGCCGGGCCGGGGCCCCGAGCGTGCCCGGAGCGCCCGCGTTCGGGATCGAGGTGATATGGCAGACGGTGCCCGCGCCGAAGAAGGACGGCGCCTGCAGGCGCTCCTCCTCGTGGAAATGGACGACAGCCGACCCCAGGGCCGAAAGCTCGACCTCCACGGTGCCGTCCGGCAAGATCGGCAGGGCGTCGCCGGAGACGATGTCGGTCGCCGCGGGCCCGAGCGCGCGGACGCGGACGCGCCGCGGCGATGAGGTGCTCCGGTTGATGAGGACCGTCGCCGCCTCTACGGCGTCCTGGGAGACGCGGCTGTAGGCGAGCACCTCGGGGTCGGGCGCCGTGGCGCAGATGCCGGCCGTGAGCAGGAACGGCAGGGAGCGCCGGGCGCCGAGGGCGTTTTTGATCATCGTCTCCATGTCCGCGTCGCGCACGGCGGCCGCCGTGGGGAGGGTGCGGCGGTTGTCCGGGTCGGAGAGCCCCTCGAGCCCGAACTCGTCCCCGTAGTAGATGGAGGGCACGCCCGGGAAGGTCATCTGCATGAGCACGGCAAGCCAGAAGCGCGCCTTGGCGAGCCCCCGGGCGCCGGCGTCGAGGCGCCAGCGGCCGCGCTCCGCCTCGGGCAGGGAACCCTCATCGGGGGCGCCGCCGAGCACGGAGATGATCCTGGGGCGGTCATGGCTGCCGAGGAGGTTCAGGGCGCAGGCCAGCGCCTCGGGCGGGTAGTTCTCCGCGAGGGCGTTGACGTGCTCCGCCGCCTCAGCCGCGTCGATCGTCCCCAGCAAGAACCCGAGGACCATATCGCGGAAGGGGTAGTTCATCGCCGAGTCGAGCTCGTCGCCGAGGAGGTAGCGCCGCAGCGTCCCGTAGCTCACCTTGTTCGAGGCGTCCTCCCAGACCTCGCCGAGCACGAGCGCGTCCGGGCGCTCGGCCGTGGCCGCCGCCTTGATCTCGCGCAGCATGTCGTCGCTGAGCTCGTCGGCCACGTCGAGGCGCCATCCGCGGGCGCCGGCGCGCAGCCAGCGGCGGACGACCCCGTCCTCGCCGCAGATCAGCTCGCGCACGCGCGGGGAGCCGTCGTCGAGCGCCGGCATGTTCGCGATCCCCCACCAGCAGTCGTAGCCGCCATCCTCATGGAAGGTGAAGGCGTCGCGCCACGGCGAGGAGGCGTCCTGCCACGCACCGGTACCCGGGTAGTTGCCGTAGCGGTTGAAGTAGATCGAGTCGTCCCCCGTGTGGTTGAAGACGCCGTCCAAGATGATCGAGATGCCCCGCTCGCCGGCGGCGCGACAGAGGTCGCGGAAGTCGTCCTCGGTGCCGAGGACGGGGTCGACGCTGAAGTAGTCGCCCGTGTCGTAGCGGTGGCTGCTCTCGGCCTGGAAGATGGGGTTCAGGTAGATGACGGTGACGCCGAGGTCGGCCAGACGGCCCAAGTCGCCCTCGATGCCCTTCAGGGAGCCGCCGTAGAAGTCCCAGACGGCGATAGAGCCGTCCTCGCCGCGCTCGTAGACGGGCGGCTCGTCCCAGTCATCCACGACACGCCTCGCCGTGCCCGCCCGCGGCGAGCCGAGGGCGGCCTCGGTGCGCTCGCGCCAGGCCGCGTCGCGCCGGTAGCGGTCGGGGAAGATCTGGTAGACGACCCCCTGCTCGTACCAGGTGGGGCGGCAGGCGCGCGGGCGGTAGACCGTGATCTGGAAGGACGGGGGCTCCGGATCCTCGCCGCACACGCCCTCGCCGCCGACACGGCCCGCGGGGGCGCCGAGCGTGAGGACGCGCCCGCCCTCCTGCGCGAGGAAACGGTACCAGACGAGGTCGGGGCGGTCAAGGGGGATCGAGGCGGTGAACCGCGCGGGGTCGGCGGGGTCGGGCGCGCAGGGAACGAGGGTCTCACCCTGCCCGTCGATCCAGATGCGCAGGGTGACCCGCACCCCGGACGGATCCGCCTCGGCCACGCGCGCGGCGAGGCGGACGGTCGTCCCCACGGGGACGGCGCCTGAGGGGAAGCGGTCGCGCGGGGAGCGGCTATTGTGTATGAGCTTCATGGGACCGCCTTGGATAGCAGGGGAAATGAACCTGAGTATAGTGCATTTCGAGGGGTCAGTGGAGACGGGCGGCGATGCGGTCGCTGGGCAGCGGGGAGGGCGGCGGGGCGGGCGCGGGGTGGCAGCTCGGCCGCGCGACGGGCGGCGGCGCGGTCGCGGGCTCAGCCGCGCCGAACGAGTTCCGCGAGGAAATGGCCGTCGAACTCCCCGGGCGCGGGCACCCACTGGCGCCGGCGCACCTCCTCGAACCCGGCTCCGCGCGCCTCGGCGAGGAAGCCGTCAACGACCTCGTCGTTCTCGGTGCGCAGCACCGAGCAGGTCGCGTAGAGGAGCCGTCCCCCCGGCGCCACGCGCGACGCGGCCTCGGCGATGAGCCGCCCTTGGAGCGCCGGCAGGCCGTCCGCGCCCACGTCGGCGGGGTCGAGCCGCCAGGGGATCTCGGGATGGCGCCGCATCGTCCCCGTCCCCGAGCAGGGGGCGTCCACGAGCACGCGGTCGAACAGGGCCCGCTCCCCCGCCTCGGCGTTCAGCGGCTCGAAGGCCGCCGCGAGGTCGGTGCCGTCGCCGGCGATCACGGTCACGCCGCCGTCGAGCCCCGCCCGCGCGAGCCGACGGCGGTTCTCGCGGCACTTCCCCTCCGAGAGGTCCAAGGCGACGTGAGTGCGCGCGATCCGGTGCCGTGCGGCGGTCGCGGCCATGACGAAGGTCTTCGTGCCCCGGCCGGCACCGATCTCCAGGCAGCGGCCGGGCGCTATGGCCGATCGCGCCACCTCCTGGGCGTGGAGGTCCGACACGACGGCGTCGCCCGCGGCGAGCGCGCCCGAGCGGATGAGCGCCGGCAGGTCGCACGCGAGCGCCACGCCCTCCGGGAGCGCTCCTTGCGTGTGCTCGGTCACGAGGCCCGGCAGCCCGGACGCGGATCGGAGCGGGTTCAGGCAGACGGCGGCGGGCGCGGGCTCGAGCGCGCAGGCGAGGATCCCGTCCGCACCCTCCCCCACCGACCCGCGAAGCTCCCGGACGAGCCACAGCGGCAGGCCGGACCGGCGCGCCGCGGCCACGTAGGCACGCGCCTCGGGTGCGGCGTCAAGCGCGGAGAGGAAGGGCCCGCGCCCCTCGGCCACCCGGTGCAGGACCGCGTTGGCAAGCCCTGCGGCCGCGCGGGCCTGGCGACGCACGAGCTCCACGCCCTGGCTGACCGCGACCTCGGGTGGCGCGCCGAGGTAGATGAGCTCGAACGCGGCGATGCGCAGCGCCTGGCGCACGCGCGAAGACACGTCGCGCGGGCGCCTGAGGTGGGCGTTTATGGCCTCGTCGAGCCAACCCGAGGTAGCCGTGACGCCGAGGGACAGCCTCAGGCAGAACGCGGCCTCGCGCGGCTCCATGGCCGGGCACGCCCCCTCGCCCCGCTGCACCGCATCGAGGTGGTCGCGCACGTAGGACCCGTCGCGGGCCGCGGCGCTGAGCACCGACAGCGCGCAGCGGCGGGCCGGGGTGGCCGCGCTCACGAGAGGGCGCCCCAGGTGCCGTCCGCACCCTGGTGGCCGGCGGCCCAAGCGGCCGCGTCCATCGCGCGCTTGCCGTCGGGGCGCACCCAGGTGAGCTCGAGCGCCCCGTCGACGCAGAGCATGAAGACGCGCTTCCCCCGCATGACGAGGCCGCCGGCAGCTCCCGCGGGCGCGTCCGCACCCGCCTCGCTAACCCCGAGCACGCGCACGGACCCGCCGGCGATGCGGCAGCGCGACGGGGCCGCGTCGCTCGACGCGAGGACGCGGCGGGCGTTCTCGGAGGCTGGGACAGCGGGGTCGAGGCGCAGCTCCGCCTTGGAGATCTTCGCGGCATGCGTGACGAGGGACTCGTCCTGCTCCGTCCACACCGCCTCCCCCGCGGCGAGGGCGGGAAGGGTTTGCACGAGGAGGTCGGCGCCGAGCTGCGCCAGCTCGGCGGTGAGGGCGTCGGCGGTCTTGCCCGGCACCGGGCAGCTCGCCTGAGCGCAGTAGGCTCCCGTGTCGACACCGTGGCCGATCCGCATGATCGAGACGCCCGTCTCGGCGTCCCCCGCGAGGATGGCGCGCTGGATGGGGGCCGCCCCGCGCCAGCGCGGCAAGAGCGAGGCGTGGACGTTCACGCAGCCGAGCGGCGCCATGTGGAGCACGGCGTCGGGCAGGATGCAGCCGAAGGCGGCCACGCAGAAGACGTCGGCGCGAGCCTCCTCGAGCGCGGCGAGCACCTCGGGCTCGATGCGGTCGCAGGCAAGGACCGGGATCCCCAGCTTTTCGGCGGCAGCCTTGACCGGCGAGGGCAGCAGGGCCCGTCCGCGCCCGCGGACGGCGTCGGGCCGCGTGAGCGCGAGCACGACCTCGTGCTCGGCCGCGAGCGCCCGAAGCGAGGGCACGGCGAAATCGGGCGTTCCCATGAAGACGATGCGCATTGAACCTCCTGCGTCAAACGGAAGCGGCCCCGGATCGCGGGGCCGCCCGGCACACGCGGCCGTGCGGGCCGCGGATGGCCTTACTCGGTCTCCCCCGGCTTCGCGCCGCGGGCGAGGGCGTCCTGGTAGGCCCTGAGCGCCCTCATGCGCTCGGCCGGATCGAGGCGCTCGAACATGGTGACGCCGTGCAGATGGTCGATCTCGTGCTGCAGGCAGACGCACATGAGGTCGCGCTCGGCCTCGTAGCGCATGAGGTCGCCCTCGAGGTTGTAGGCCTCGACGACCACGCGGTCGGGCCGCATGATCTCGCAGCTGATGCCCGGGATCGACAGGCAGCCCTCGCTGTAGGGCGCGAGCGTGTCAGACTGCTCGACGATCTTGGGGTTGATGAGGACGTAGGGGTCGTAGTCGTCGGCCCCCGTGTAGGTGGTGTCGACGAGGACGAGCTGGACGAGCTCGCCCACCTGCGGGGCAGCCAGGCCGCAGCCCCCGTCCTCGAACATGGTCTCGCGCATGCGCGCCGCGAGCTCGACGATCTCGGGCGTGATCTCATCGATCTCGGCGCACTCCTGGCGCAGCCGCGGATCGGGAGACAGGACGATGCCGTTCACTTCCATCGCCTCGCGCTCCTTTCTACATCAGATCATAGGCGTCTACATCGACGCTGACGTTGATTCCCGGTTTCGCGCCCACCCGGTCCAAGGCGGTGGCGAGCGCGCTCGATACATGATACCCAATCGGCGACTTCACCATGAAATGGAAGCGGTAGCGGTCTTTCGCCCGCCCGATCACGCAGGGGTTGGGGCCGAGGATCTGGGGCGCCGCCAGGGGGCCCGCCGGCGAGTCCCCGCGGGCCGCGGGCAGAAACGGCGAGGCGCCGGGCATCAGATCGGTCACGGCGGCCGCCAGGCGGTCGATGTAGGCGCGCGCCGCGGCCTCGTCGGCCCCCCAGACCGTCACGTTCGATAGGCGCACGAAGGGCGGGTAGAGGGCCTCCTCTCGCTGCGCGAGGTCATGCTCGGTGAAGATCTCGCGGCGGTGCGCCTCCACGGCGCGGATGACCGGGTCCTCGGGCTGATAGGTCTGGATGATGACCTCGCCCGGGCGCTCCCCCCGCCCGGCGCGGCCCGCCACCTGCTCGAGCAGGTCGAAGGCGCGCTCCTGGGCGCGGAAGTCGGGCATCTTGAGGGCGTAGTCGGCGTTCACCACGGCCGCGAGCGTGACCTCGGGGAAATCGAGCCCCTTGGCGATCATCTGCGTGCCGAGCAGCACGGCGGTGGGCGCGGCGTCGAACTCCTCGAGCAGCTGCTTGTGGGAGTCCTTGCCGCGCGTGGTGTCGGCGTCCATGCGGATCACGGGCACGTGCTCGGGCAACAGCGCGCGCAGGGCGTCCTCCACCTGCTGGGTGCCGAGGCCCATCTTGGCGAGGTAGCGGCTGCCGCACTTGGGGCAGGCCGAGCCCGGCGCCGGATAGGGCCGCACGCGGTAGGTGGCCCCGCAGGTGTGGCAGGCGAGGCTGTGCGTGCGCTCATGGTAGGTGAGCGCCGTGGAGCAATGCCGGCAGGTGGGCACGCAGCCGCAATCCCGGCACATGAGGAAGGGGGCGAACCCGCGGCGGTTGTGCAGAAGGACGGCCTTCTCGCCGCGCTCGACGATCCTGAGGAGCGCCTCCTCGAGCGGGCGGGAGAAGATCGAGCGGCGGCCACCCGCGAACTCGCGGCGCAGGTCGACGATGCGGATGGTGGGAAGCACGGCCCCGCCCGGGCGCTCGGGCATCGACACGCGGCGCCAGCGCTGGCCGTCCACGCCACCCTCCGCGCACCGGACGAGCGCCTCGGCGGACGGGGTGGCCGAGCCGAGCACGAGCGGGCAGCGATGGCGGCGGGCCATCTCGGCCGCCACCTCGCGCGCGTGGTAGCGAGGGGTCGACCCCTGCTTGTAGGACTGCTCGTGCTCCTCGTCGATGATGATGAGGCCGAGGTCGGCGAGCGGGCAGAAGAGCGCCGAGCGCGCGCCGACCACCACGCGCGCCGCGCCCGAGCGCACCATGTCCCACTGGTCGAGGCGCTCGCCGGCCGAGAGGCGCGAGTGGAAGACGGCGACGGCCGGGCCGAACCGCGACCGGAAGCGACCGACTGTCTGCGCGGTGAGCGAGATCTCGGGCACGAGCACGCAGGCCGTGCGCCCGCGCGCGAGCACCCGCTCGATCGCGGCGAGGTACACCTCGGTCTTGCCCGAGCCGGTGACCCCGTCCACCAAGACGACGTCGCCCTGGCCGGCCTCGTCGGCCTCGGCGATGGCAGCGAGGGCCTCGGTCTGACCGGCGGTGAGCGCGGCCGGCGCGGCGGCGCGCGCCGAGGAGAGCGAGGTGGCGGATTCCCCGCTTCCCCGCCAGGCGCGGCGCTCCTCCACCGAGACGACCCCCTGCCGCTCGAGGGCGCGGACGGCGGCCGACATATCGGAGTAGAGCAGGTTGAGCTCACGGGTGGTGACCGGACCGCAGGCGAGCGCCGCGATGAGCTGGCGCTGGCGCGTGGCGTTGGCGCGCGGCGTGAAGGCGCGCCCGTCGTCGGTGAGAAAGGCCCAGCGCTCGCTCACGGGGCGGGTACTCGGCGCGGCGAGCTCGTAGGTGCCGTCGTCGGTGCGGCGGACGCGCGGCGAGCCGCCGGGCGGCAGAAAGAGCCGCAGGCACTCCGCGAGCGACGCCACGTACTCGCGGCTCATCCACAAGGCGATGGCGGCCGAGACCGGGGAGAACGCGCTCGGGGCGAGGACCTGGCGGATCAGCTTGACGCGGGCGGGGTCGAGGCCGGCGGCGCCCGGGAGGCCGCCCAGGCGCTCGGAGCGGGCGACGACGTAGCCCGCGGCCATGCGGCCGGCGAAGTTGACGAGCACGGTGGCGCCGACCTCGGCGTCCCCTTCGAGCTCGGGCGCGACGCCGTAGGCGAAGGGCTCCGAGAGGGCCCGGGCCGGGATGTCCACGACGACCGAGAGGTAGGCGGCGGCGGTCGAGGTGCGGCGGGCGCGCGGCGCGGCGGGCGCGGCCGGCGGCGGGGGCGCGGCGGGCTCCTCAGGAAAGAGGCTCATCTGATCTGTGGATTCTCGTCTCATGCGCCTCAGTGTACCCCAGCGCGCGGACAGATGTTCGAACGGCGGGACGGGGCAGGGCGGCACTCGGTGCGGGGACGCCGGGGTGGTGCGCGGTGCGGGACGTGGCAGCACGCAGTGCGGGGGCGCCGAGGCGGCACGCGATGCGACGGCGGGGCCGAGTCGCCCCGCCTTGCCCCCGCCCCCGAGCAACACGGACGATTCGCACCCCGGGTCCCCACGGCCGGGCTGGCGCGAGTGGTTCGCGCCCCCGGTTCCTGCGGCCGAGGCGGCAAGGCCGGTTCGCCCCATCTGGCCCCCGCCCCCGAGTGGCGCGGCCGGTTCGCGCGCCCGATCTCCGCGGCCGAGGCGGCGCGGCCGGTTCGCGCCCCGTTTGCGTTGCCGGAACGGCGTGGGGCCTCCTCCCACCCGGTTTCCGGCGCCGAACCGGCATGCTGGGTTGCATTTCTCACGGCTTTGCACCTTGCTATCGGGGGACTCCCAGTATGAGTCGTGTTTCCTCAGGTAGATGCAGCTGCAAAAGTGACGGCTATGTACGGCGAGGTACATAGCCGTCACTTTGTTCGAGAAAAACGTACACAGCCGCAAAAATTCCAACTGCGAGATGGCGAATCGGGAGGCAGGGCGAACAAAGTAGACAGACAACCGGGGCAGTCGATGTCGCCGAGAACACAGGAGCACTCAGAACGGGCGGGGTTGCCGGGGCCGTCGGTGACGGCGAAACACAGAGCGGCCGGGAACCGTCGCGGCGATCGAGGCGGATGGTGGTCGGAACCGTCGAGGCGGATGGCAGCTGAGGGCCGTCGCGGTGAACGAACCGGATGGCGGCCGGCCGCGCCCGCGGGCTCATCCCGCCCGCGATGCCGGTTCGCTCAACCCGCACCGCTCAGCCGCGATCCCCTCGAACGGTGCCCGGCTCGCCGGCGGCGACGCATCCCACCCCCCCCCGCCCTCAGCACCATCCGGCACGCATTGCTCAGTTGCATTTTTTGCGCCTATGCACTTTTTTCTCAAACAAAATGACCCCTGTGCACATCGGGGTGCACAGGGGTCAAAAACGCAACTTACTCTACCTGCGGATTCATCGGGCATACTCCGAGTGCTAGCAATCCGATGTACACAGCGGTAAGAAACGCAACTCATGCCGCTCACCGGAAGGACCGGCGACCGCAAATCCCAGCGCCAGCCGCCCCGAGCCACGCCACGATACCGCCGTCCCGCAGAAACCGCTGGCCACCCGGGCGCCGGAGCTATTCGGCCGGGGCGCCCAGATCGACGATCTCACAGGTCAGGGCGGCTAGTGTGAGCAGCAACCATCCACCGGCCGCGGCGGGCGCCATGCAGTCGGCACCCGAGCCGCCAGCACAGCCACCGGCAACCGCAAATCCCAGCCGGCCGCCAGCGCAGCCGGCCGCCGCCCCGGGGCCCGCCTAGCCGAGCATCCCCGTGACCACCGACACGAGCGCCAGCACGACTCCGGCGATGGACTCGCCGCCGAGCAGCCCCGAGGCGACGACCACGCCGGCCTCGCCGCTCTTTCGCGCATCGACCCCCCGCGCGCGCATGACCCGGCCGAAGGCGAACTTCGCCATCGACCCCAAGAACATCGACAGCGTCATGTAGAAGGGCAGGTACACGCCGAGGCCGAACATCATCGCCGGCAGGCCCGCCACATAGAGCACGATGCCCCCGACGACGCCCGTGACGAACGCCGGCACGCTCGGGATCCCCGAGACCATCGTCGCCACGACGCTCGCCTGCGCGGAGACGAACGCGCGGCCGGGTCCGAACGCGTCGAGACCATAGGCGCCCGCGAGGGCGACGAGCACGGCCACCGACACGAACGACCCGATCAGCGCGCCGATCGCCTGGCCCGCCCACATCGCGCGCGGGCTCGTGCCGATGATCGCCCCGGTCTTGAAATCGCTCATCACATCGCCGGCCAGCCCGCAGGTGACGGCCACCACGCCGGCCACGAGGAAGAGCCCCGTGCCCGCGGTGTCGGAGATCGCGGCGACGATCAGCAAGACGATGAGCCCGAAGATCTCCATCGGGTCGATGCCGGTCTGCCCGACGGACTGCGCGCTCATGATCGTCGTCACGAACGAGAGGAGCACCACCACGACGGCGACCACGGGACCGAGGTCCAGCCCGACGCAGACGATGAGGGCGGCCACGGCCGTAATGATGGCGAGCGCCCCGGCGTCGGCGCGGCTCTCGATGTCGGTGGCGGCGCCGCCCACGGACGGCGCGAACCAGGCGCGCGCCTTCGGGAGGATGTCCTTCACCACCACGCCGAGGCCGGACCCCATCATGAGGCCCATGCCGAGGCTCTTGACGATCCCGTCGGCCGTCGCGAGGTCGACAAGGCCCGCCGCCGTGCCGCCGACGATCACGCCGAAGTTCGCGATGAGGCCGCCCGCGAGCTGCGCCGTCACGGCGCCGGCGCCCACGAGAAAACCCACCGAGAGCATCATCGGCGAGTTGTAGATCCCGAAGGCGACGCCAGGGATCGGCAGGGCGAAAAGCATCGAGGGGATGAGCCCGAACGCGTCGCGCAGCACCGCGTAGAGCCCGGCGAGCCCCATCGAGGCGAAAAGGCGCCGGCCGGTGGAGCCGCCGGCCTCGCTCGCCTGGAGCGTCTCGGCCGCCGCGGTGCCGATGGGGTACTCGAGGCCGGACTCGTCCACGAACCGGCGGCGGATGAGCGCCGTGCAGACGAGGCCGAGCAGGGTTCCGCCGAGCGCGACCGACAGCAGCTGGACGACGCTCACCGTGTCGGCGAGGCCGAGCATCCAGATACCCGGTATCGTGAACGCGAGTCCGCCGGCGACCATGGAGCCGGCCGACATGATGACCTGGGTGATGTTGGCCTCGTTCAGGCTGCGGCGGCCGAGCGCGCGCAGGAGCACGAGGGCGGTGATGGAGGTGAAGATCGTGGGCCACGGGAGCGCCCCCATCTTGAGGGCGGTGTAGACCGATGAGGTCGTGATGATGACGCAGCCGATGACCCCGATCACGATGCCGGCGGGGCTCAGCTGGGCGCGGATGGACCCGCGCTCGCTCGATGAGCTCATATGTTCTCCTTCGTATATCCGCTCCCCCGTATGGGGAGTCGGGTTACGGTACGGACAGGGGAATTGTAGGGGTTGTGAAGGCCGGGCGCAAGGCGGGAGGCCGCGGGCGCCGCCCGATGCGCTACAGTTAGACCCATCTGCCGTTCAACCTGCGTGAGGAGAGGCCTGTGGGCGACATGACGGATGCGCGCGAGCTCGTGCTCGCGGTCGATGTGGGAAACACGGTCACCAAGATCGGGCTCATCGCCGACGGCGAGCTCGTCAGGACCTGCTCGCTCACCACGCCGGCGCGGCTCACGCCCGACGAGGCGGGCTTTGAGATCGACCGCGCCCTCATGCGACCCGGGCAGCCAGCGCCCGTTCGCCCCACCGGGACGATCCTCGCCTGCGTGGTCCCCGCGATCGGCGACGCCTGGGCAGGCGCGCTGCGCGCGACGGGGGCCGCGCGCTCCCTCGTGGTGGGCCCCGGCCTCAAGACCGGCCTGACCATGCGCTACGACGACCCGGCCGAGGTGGGCGCCGACCGCGTGGCCGACGCAGTGGCGGCGCGCTCGGCGGCCGGCTCCCCCGTGGTCGTCGTGGACCTCGGGACCACCACGACCTTCGAGGTGGTGGATGCGGACGGCGCCTTCGCCGGCGGCATCATCGCCCCGGGCATGGCGTTGGGCGCCGACGCCCTCGCAAGCGGCGCCGCCCAGCTGCCGACGGTGGGGCTCACGGCGCCTCGCCGCACGATCGGCCGGAGCACGCGCGAGGCCATGCGCGCCGGCGTGGTCCTCGGCGAGGTGGCGCGCATAGACGGGCTGCTCGACCTCATCATGGCGGAGCTGGGAGCGCAGGCGCCGGTCATCCTCACCGGGTCGGCCGCGGCCGGGCTCGCCGCCCTGCTCAGGCATGAGGTCGCCGTGCGCGAGGACCTCTCGCTCGAAGGGCTCAACCTCCTGTGGCAGGCGAACCGGCGCCCGCGGTGATGCCGAGCGTTCGTGATCCGGCATAAACGCGCGCTAAAAGGCCGAGTTACGAACGCTCGGCATCGGAGGTCAAAGGCCGCAGGCGGCACGGAGCTCGTCCACGTGGTCGCAGCGCTCCCAGGTGAAATCGGGGTCCTCGCGGCCGAAGTGCCCGTAGGCCGCCGTCTTCTCGTAGATGGGCCGGCGCAGGTCGAGGTCGCGGATGATCGCGCCGGGGCGCAGGTCGAACACGCGCGCCACCGCCTGCTCGATCGCATCCTCGGCCACCGTGGCCGTCCCGAAGGTGTCCACCATGATGGAGAGGGGCCGCGCCACGCCGATCGCGTAGGCGAGCTGCACCTCGCAGCGGTCGGCGAGCCCGGCGGCGACCACGTTCTTGGCCACCCAGCGCGCCGCGTAGGCGGCCGAGCGGTCGACCTTCGTGCAGTCCTTCCCCGAGAACGCGCCGCCGCCGTGGCGGCCGGACCCGCCGTAGGTGTCGACGATGATCTTGCGGCCCGTGAGCCCGGTGTCGCCCATGGGGCCGCCCACCACGAAGCGCCCGGTGGGGTTCACGTAGAGCTCGGCGCCCTGCCAGTCCACACCCGCGGCCTCCATGACCGGGGCGATCACATGGCGCTTCATGTCCTCGCGGATGAGTGCCATGTCCTCGATCTCGGCTGCGTGCTGGGTGGAGACGACGATGGTCTCCACGGCCGCCGGGCGCCCGTCCTCGTAGCGCACCGTCACCTGCGTCTTCCCGTCGGGCCGCAGGTAGGGCAAGGTGTTGTCGTGGCGCACGGCCGCGAGGCGCTCGGCGAGCCGGCTCGCGAGGTAGTGCGGCAGCGGCATCAGGGTGTCGGTCTCGCGCGTGGCGTAGCCGAACATCATGCCCTGGTCGCCGGCGCCGATGAGGTCGAGCGGGTCGGCGGCGCGGCCGGACTGCACGTCGAAGCTCTCGTCGACGCCCTGGGCGATATCGGGGCTCTGCCCATGGATCATGTTGATGACGCCGCAGGTCTCGCAGTCGAAGCCGTACTTCGCGCGGTCGTACCCGATGCGGGCGAGCACACCGCGGGCGATCTGCTGCACATCGACGTAGGCCTCCGTGCGGATCTCGCCCGAGACCACGACGGTTCCGGTGGTGAGCAGCGTCTCGCAGGCGCAGCGGACGTTCTCGACGAGGGCGGGCGCGCCGTCGGGCGCGATGTAGCCGCGCGCCTCGAGCTCGATCTCCTTGGTGAGGATGGCGTCGAGCACCGCGTCCGAGATCTGGTCGGCGATCTTGTCGGGATGGCCCTCGGTCACCGATTCGGAGGTGAAGGAGAAGGCGCGGGGGTGTTCCTGGGTGGAACGAGGCTGGTTCGACATGTGAACCCCTTTCATAAGAGATACCCGGCGACCGTTACCATTCCGCCGGGCTTGCCGTTAAGCCTAGCGCATTCTACTCGTCCGCGCGGCCACAGCGCCCGAGATCGGCCCGCGAGATCGGCCCGCGACGCGCGGCCGTGGAGCCTCGCCGAAGCGCGGCCGCGGGGCCCGCCGGCGCCGGGGCATGCCCTATAATGCGGGGCTGACACCGTCGACCGATTGATTGGACTGATCGCATGACCACACCCGTCCGCGTGCGCTTCGCACCCTCCCCCACCGGCAAGCTGCATATCGGCGGCGCCCGCACCGCGATCTACAACTGGGCCTTCGCCCGCGCCAACAAGGGCTCGTTCATCCTGCGCATCGACGACACCGACCCCACGCGGTCCACGGACGAGAACACCCAGATCATCTTGCGCGCCATGCGCTGGCTCGGCCTCGATTGGGACGAGGGCCCCGAGGTCGGCGGGGACTTCGGCCCCTACGCGCAGACCGAGCGCCTCGACCTCTACCGCGAGGCCGCCCGTCGCCTCTGGGACGAGGGCCGCGCCTACCCCTGCTTCTGCACGCCCGAGATGCTCGAGGCCGACCGCGAGGCGGCGCGGGAGCGCAAGGACCCCTTCCAGGGCTACCAGCGCCGCTGCCGCAACCTCTCCCGCGAGGAGGCCGAAGCGCGCATCGAGGCTGGCGAGCCCTACGTCTTGCGCATCAAGGTGCCAAAGGACCGCGGCGACGTCGTCATCCGCGACGCCGTCCACGGCGAGGTCACCTTCGACGCCAAGGAGCTCGACGACTTCGTGATCTTCCGCTCCGACGGCACCCCGACCTACAACTTCGCCACCGTCGTGGACGACGCCCTCATGGAGATCACCCACGTGATCCGCGGCGACGACCACCTCTCCAACACGCCGCGCCAGGTCATGGTCTACGAGGCCCTGGGTGCGCCGGTGCCCGAGTTCGCCCATATCTCGATGATCCTGGGGGCCGACGGCAAAAAGCTCTCCAAGCGCCACGGGGCCACCTCCGTGGAAGAGTACCGCAACGCCGGCTACCTCGCCGACGCCTTCGTGAACTACCTGGCGCTGCTCGGATGGTCGCTCGACGGCGAGACCACCGTGATCCCGCGCGAGGTGCTCGCCAGCCGGTTCTCCCTCGACCGCATCTCCAAGAACCCGGCGACCTTCGACCCCAAGAAGCTCGACTGGATGAACGCCGAGTACATCAACCGCATGGACGACGCCGCCTTCGCCGACGAGATCATGATCCCCGAGCTCATCGAGGCCGACCTCGTGCACGAGGGCGACGAGTTCGACGAGGCCTGGATCGACGCGCTCGCGCGCATCGTGCGCCCACGCACCAAGATGCCCGCCGACGCCGCCCGCGTGGCCGCGCCCGTCTTCGCCACGGCCGAGACCCTCGAGATGGACGAGGCGTCCGTGCGCCGGGGCCTCGAGCGCGAGGGCATGGCCGCCGTCCTCGATGCGGCCGCGCAGGCCCTGGCGGCCGTGGACGAGGCCGCCTGGGCCCCCGAGGCGATCGACGCCGCGCTCGAGCCGCTGCCCGAGGCCCTCGATGTCAAGAAGCGCCTCGTGTTCCAGGCCGTGCGCGTGGCCGTCTGCGGCAACCTCGTGAGCCCGCCGCTCGGGGAGACGATGGCCCTCATCGGCCGCGAGGATTCCCTTGCGCGCATCGACCGCGCCCGCGCGCTCGCGCGGTAAGCGGCAAGCAGCGGCCGCCCGAGCGCCCGGGGGCCACCACCGTATCGGCGACCATGTGAGGAAGCGATGGCAGACACCCCGCAGACCCTGGCCACGACCTCGGCCTTCGAGATCCTCGGCCCCATCATGGTGGGGCCGTCCTCCTCGCACACCGCCGGCGCGCTGCGCTGCGCCCGCGTGGCGGCGGCGCTCGTGGGGGGAGACGTCGCCGACGCGTCCTTCGTGCTGTGGAACTCCTTCGCCCACACCTACCGCGGGCACGGCACGGACCGGGCGCTCGTGGCCGGCGTCCTCGGCCTCGACGCGGACGACGAGCGCATCCGCGACTCCTTCGAGATCGCCCGCGAGCGCGGCGTGGCCTTCCGCTTCGAGGTCGCGGGCGACGACGAGACCCTGCACCCCAACACCGTCGAGATCGCCCTCACCGCCCATGACGGCACGAAAGTCAAGGTCATCGGCGAGAGCCTCGGCGGCGGCCGGGTGCGCGTGAGGCGCATCAACGGGGTCGGCGTGGAGCTCTCCGGGCTCTACACCACGCTGTTCGTGGCCCATCGCGACGCGCCGGGCGCGCTCGCGGCGCTCACCGGCGCGCTCGCGGCCGCGCGGATGAACATCGCCTTCTGCCGCACCTACCGCACCGAGCAGGGCGGCCAGGCCTACACCGTCTTCGAGACCGACGGCGCGGGCGAGCCCGCCGTCCTGTCCGAGGTGCGCGGGCTCGACCTCGTGGACTGGGCCACCTTCATCGAGCTCCCCGGCTCCATCACGGCGCACGGGCCGGGCGTCAGCGTGCCCGAGGTCTTCGACGACGCCGCCCAGCTGCTCGACGTCTGCACCCGCCAGCAGGCCTCGATCGGTGAGGTCATGGCCGCGCGCGAGGCGGCGCTGCGCGGCGAGGAGGCGGCGCGCGCCTCGATGCGCCGCGTCATCGCCGTCATGCGCGAGGAGACCACGGCGCCCATCGAGCGCCCCGAGCCCTCGCTCGGCGGCTTCATCGGCGGCGAAGCCGCCTCCGTCGCCGGGGCCGCGCATGAGCTCGCCGGCCCGCTCATGGGGCGGGTCCAGACCGAGGCCACGGCGCGCGCCCTGGCCGTGCTCGAGCGCAGCGCGTCGATGGGCGTCATCGTGGCCGCGCCCACGGCCGGGTCCTCGGGCATCGTCCCCGGGAGCGTGCTCGCGCTCGCCGATTGCCTCGAGACGGACGAGGGCGCCGTGGCGTCGGCGCTCTACGCAGCCGCGGCCGTGGGGCTCGTCCTCACCGCGAACGCCTGCGTCGCGGGCGCCGAGGGTGGCTGCCAGGCCGAGGTCGGCAGCGCGGCCGCGATGGCCGCCGCGGCCCTCGTCGAGCTCATGGGCGGCACGCCCGCGCAGGCGCTCGCGGCGGGCTCCCTGGCCCTGTCGAACCTCCTCGGCCTCGTGTGCGACCCGGTCGGCGGCCTCGTGGAGGTGCCCTGCCAGACCCGCAACGCCATCGGCGTCGCCGCAGCCTTCTCGTCGGCCCAGCTCGCCCTCTCCGGCGTGGCGAGCCTCGTCCCCTTCGACGAGATGGCCCGCGTCATGCTCGCCGTCGGTCGCTCCCTGCCCGCGAGCCTGCGCGAGACGGCGCAAGGCGGCATCGCGCAGGCGCCCTCGGCCCTCTCGGCCTGCGCCCGCTGCGGTCGGTGCTGACGACGATTGCACATTTATCCCTGATCTCTTCCCGCCCTCGGCGGCTTCCTGCGGAAACTATCCGCCCGCGGGCGCGATGAGGCCGCCGCGCTGTCCGGGCGAGCGGTTATAATCGCGGGGAACCGAAGACGTAGCAAGGAGCCTGTTCGAGCATGCCGCTTTCCCACCGCACCGATCCCGCCCCCGGCGCCCCCGGCGCCCCCGCCGCGGGCGTCCAGCCCGTCCGCCCCATCGGGGCCCACGCCCGCCCGGCGCAAGCCGAGGCGGCCGCTGCCGCGCCCGGCGCGCACGCGCGCCCCTCCCGTCGCCGCCGCGGCCTCATCGCCCTCGGCGTCGCCGGAGGGCTCCTGCTCGCCGCCTACGCGGGCGGCGCGATCGCGTTCTCGAACATCTACTACCCCAACACCTCGATCGCCGGCGCGGACGTCTCGCTCATGCCGCGCGCCGAGGCGGCCGCGCGCATCGAGCGGGCCGTCTCCTCCTACTCCCTGACGGTCTCCGGCATCGACTTCTCCTGGACCTACACCCCCTCCTCGGCGGCCGAGGTGGTCGACGCCGACGCCCGCGCCGCTACGGTGCTTGCCGGCAACACCCCGCTCATCTGGCCCGCCCGCCTGGCCTCCTCGCTCATGGGCGCACCCGAGGCCCGCGCCGCAAAGGCCCAGGCCACCGGCTCGGGCTCGAGCGCGGCGGCCGAGGCCCCGGCGCAGCTGCCCGCCGCCTTCGACGAGCGCGCCTTCGACGAGAGCCTCTCCGCCGCCGTCGCCGCCTTCAACGAGGGCCGCACCGGGACCTTCGACGGCCCGAGCGCCTTCGACGAGGCCGCCGGCGCCTTCACCTTCGAGCGCGCGCTGGCCAACGTCAAGATCGACGCCGTCAAGCTCGACGCCGCCGCCAAGCGCGCGCTGGCCGAGCTCGAGACGGACGTCACCGTCGACAGCACCTACTTCGAATCCTTCGCGGGCGGCGCCACGACCGATCAGATCCGCGCGGCCTGCGAGGCCGCGAGCAAGCTCATCGCGCCCACCGTCACCCTCACGATGGGCGGCACCGAGGTGGGCCGTGTCGGGCCCGCCCAGCTCGCGGGCTGGGTCGTCTTCGGCGAGGACCTCGCGCCCTCCCTTGACGCCGGGCAGCTCGACGCCTGGCTGAAGCAGCTCACCATCGACGCGATGGACACCGTGGGCACCGAGCGCAGCTACACCCGCCCCGACGGCAAGGCCGTCACCATCTCGGGCGGCACCTGGGGCTGGATCGCGGATTCAGCGGCCCTGGGCGAGCAGGTGAGGGCGGCCGTCGACGCCGGCCAGGACGCCTCGATCGAGGTCCCCGTGAAGAGCGCCGGCGATGTGTTCACCGCCCGCGGCGAGCGCGACTGGAGCGCCTACATCGACGTCGACCTCGCCGAGCAGCACGCCCGCTACTACGACGCCTCGGGCAACCTCATCTGGGAGTCGGGGATCATCTCCGGCAACCCCAACCTCGGCAACCAGACGCCCACGGGCATCTACCGCATGCGCCCCTGCCTGCGAAACATCACCCTCGTGGGCAAGAAGGACCCGGCCACCGGCGAGCCCATCTACCGGACGCCGGTCTCGTACTGGATGCCCTTCATCGGCGGTGCCGTGGGCTTCCACGATGCGAGCTGGCAGGCCGCGTCCAGCTTCTCCAACCCCTCGGCCTTCTACTCCGTGGGCAGCCACGGGTGCGTCAACCTGCCGCCCGAGAAGGCGGCCGAGCTCTTCAACCTCGTCTCTGAGGGGCTCTGCGTGGTGGTGCACGCCTGAGGGCAGCACCCTCACACCACCGCGTGGAAGAAGATCAGATCGAACCGAGCGCCCGTGACGCGACCCGACGCGTCGCGGGCGTTTCGCGCCTCGATGGTGCCGCCCTGCGCGGTGACGAGGCTCCGGGCCAGCGAGAGCCCGATGCCCACGCCCGCCGGATCGGTTGGAGAGGCCTCCTCCCCCTGCCGCCCGCGGTAGAACCGCTCGAACACATGGGGAAGGTCCTCCTCGGCGATGCCGGGGCCCGTGTCCTGGACGTGGATGCGGCACGCGAGCGCGTCGGCGGTGGCCCAGACCCGCACACGCCCGCCGGAGGGCGTGTGCTCCATGCAGTTCTTGAGCACGTTCGCGAGGGCCTCCGCGCTCCACGAGGGATCCCCGAAAAACCCGGCCCCCGAAGCGGGGACATGTGTGAGCTCGACGCCGGCGAGGTCGAAAGCCACATCGAGCGTGGAGGCGGCCCGCTCGATCACGCGGTCGGCCTCCACCCGGACCCGCGCGAACCTGACCACCCCCGCGTCGATGCGGGCGAGCTTCAAAAGAGAGGCCACGAGCCACTGCACCCGCTCCTGGAGCCGCTGCATCGTGCGCAGCCGCGCCGCGATCTCGTCGGCCTCCTCCTGCGTGAGGGCCCCGCCCCGGGCGACGACGCGCTTGCGGACGAGCTCGCACATGAGCGACAGCGAGGTGAGGGGCGTCTTCAACTGATGCGAGATGTCGGCGAGCGCGTCCGAGAGGCGGGCGCTCTCCCGCTCGAGGGCCTCGGCCGTGAGGTTGAGCCGGCTCACCACCTTGTCGAGCTCGCTGGCGAGTATCGCGAGCTCGCCCTCGTCAGCCCCGGCAAGCGAGGGCTGCCGGCTGCCATGGAGGACGGCGTCGAGCCGCTCGCTCATGCGCGCGATGGCCCGGTAGCGCGCCCGGCTCGCGGCGAGCGCGATCAGGCTCGCCGCGAGGCCGGCGGCGAGCGCCCAGAGGGCCGCGACGGGGCCCGAGAGCGCGAGGGCGGCGAGGGCGAGGGCGGCGGAGAGTGCGAGCTGCCAGGCGACCTGGCGCCCCTCCCCGGGATTGCGCAGCGCCACGGCTAGCCCACGACCCGGTAGCCCATGCCGCGCACGGTCACCACGATCGAGGGGTCGGCCGGATCGTCCTCGATCTTGCCGCGCAGGCGCTTGATGTACACGGAGAGGGTATTCTCCTCGATGTAGGCCCCCGCGTCGTCCCAGAGCGCCTCGCGGATCTGATCGCGCGTGACGATCTTGCCCGCGTTCAAGGCGAACAGCATGAGCATCCGGTACTCGAGGGCGGAGAGGATGACCTCGCGGCCGTCGCGCTCCACGCGGGCGCGCTCCGGGTCGATCGAGAGGGGGCCGAGCGTGATCACGGCGCGCCCCGGCTGGGCGCGGCGAATCGCGGCGGCGACGCGGGCCAGAAGCTCGCGGGGGCGGAAGGGCTTGGCGATGTAGTCCTCGGCGCCCATCTGGATCCCGGTGACGGTGTTGAGCTCGTCGGCCGACGCGGTGAGGAAGATCACGGGGACCTGGGGCCGCTCGCGCTTGATGGCCGCGCAGACCGCGAAGCCGTTGCCGTCGGCGAGCGTGACGTCGAGCAGGACCAGCGACGGCGGGCGCGAGAGGGCGCGCTCGACGGCGGCCCCCTGGGTGGCGGCGCCCTCGACGTCGTAGCCCTCCCCCTCGAGAAGCTCCGTCAACGTCGACACGATCATCGGGTCGTCCTCGACCAGCAAGATCCGATGCACGGTCGCCCCCTCTCATCCCGCAGCGGCCCGCGGCCGCCTTTGGGAACCCATGCTACCACGCCCCGGTCGGACTCCGGTCGGCCCGGCGGGGGCCGAGTGTGACGCAACCGTCACGATGCGCCGCGTGCGGCGGCGGGGGCGATGCCGTATCGTGTTGCCAGACGGGCCCCGCGTGCCGAGGGAAGGGGAAGGACGTGAAGATACTCGAGGTCGACCACCTCACCCGCGTGTTCGGCGCGGGCGACGCCGCCGTCTGCGCGCTCGACGACGTCAGCCTCTCCATCGAGGCGGGCGAGTTCATCGCCATCGTGGGCTCCTCCGGATCGGGCAAGTCGACCCTTCTGCACCTCATGGGCGGCGTCGACCGCCCCACCGCCGGCACGGTGCGCCTCATGGGCGAGGACATCTACCGGCGCAGCGACGAGCAGCTCGCGATCTTCCGCCGCCGCGAGGTGGGGCTCGTCTACCAGTTCAACAACCTGATCCCGATCCTCGACGCGCGGGAGAACATCGTCTTGCCCGTCATGCTCGACGGGCGCGCCGTGAACGAGGACCGGGTCTGCGAGCTCGCGCGCGGCCTCGGTATCGCCGACCGCCTCCACCACCTGCCGAGCCAGCTCTCGGGAGGCCAGCAGCAGCGCGTCGCGATCGCGCGGGCGCTCATCAACGCGCCGGCCGTCATCCTCGCCGACGAGCCCACCGGCAACCTCGACTCGAAGAACTCCGCCGAGGTCATGCGCATCCTGAGGGAGAGCAACCGCCGGTTTCAGCAAACCCTCGTCGTGATCACGCACGACGAGGACGTGGCGCTCATGGCCGACCGCGTCATCGCCATCGAGGACGGGCGCATCGTGAGCGAGACCAGGCGGGGCTGAGATGGGCGCGCCGTTTCGCTTCGCCCGCCGCTCGCTGGCCGGCAAAAAGCCCCACGCCGTCGTCTCCGTGATCGGCATCGCGCTCTCCTGTGCTCTGATCACGGCGATCTTCACCTCGGCGTCCTCCCTTCAAGCCGGGATCGGCGAGGCTATCGCGATGCGCGAGGGCGCCTGGCAGGCGCTCGTGGCGGGCCTCTCCGACGAGGGGGCCGCCGAGGTCCGCGAGGCGCCCGGCGTGCGGGCGGCGGCCGTGCTGCGCGGGGTGGGGGCCGCCGAGGTCAGCTGGGGCGTGGAGGCCGGGCTCGAGGAGCCGGCGCCGCTCTCCCTCTCCGAGCTCCCCGTCGGCGACGAGGGGGTCCTCCCCGCGCTCGCGCTGTTCGAGGGGGAGCTTCCCGCCTCGGGCGAGGAGATCCTCCTCCCCCGCTGGTACAAGGGCATGACGTTTGCATCGGACGCCTCCGGGGGCAGCACGGCCCCCCTCGGGGTCGGCAGCGTCGTCGCGCTCTCCCTCGGCCGGCTGAGCTCGCCGGACGGCGCCGATCCGCTCGCCCACGGGTCGGGGATCGAGGCGGGGATCGTCGATCGTGGCCCGGCGCGGCGCTTCCGCGTGAGCGGGTTCTTCGACCCGGGCCCGCCCTGGACGGGCGACATCGCCTTCACAGCCGCCGAATCCGGCCTGCCCGCGCAGGGCAGCGTCGCCTACCTCGTCTGGGACGGCACCAGGGAGCTCGGCGCCGTTCGCGGGCGGACGCTCTCCCTCATCGACTCCGCGGATGCCGCCTCCCAGACGGACGGGGTCCGGCTCGCCGACCTGCACACCGCGCTCCTCTTTGACCGAGGCGTCCCCGGGGACGGGTACGCCTCGGTCCTGTGGGGCACGGCCGGGGTCTTGGCCCTCGTGGTGGGCGGCGCCGGCATCTCGCTCATCAGCAACGCGCTGGCCATCTCCGTCTCCGAGCGGACGCGCCAATTCGGCCTGCTCGCCTCCGTGGGGGCGACCGGGTCCCAGATCAGGCGCATCGTCCGCCTCGAGGCCCTCATGCTCGCCGCCGTGGGGATACCCGCCGGGGTCCTGATCGGCCTCGCCGGGACCTGGGCGGTCCTGCGCTTCACGGGAGAGGGCGTGGCCGTCATCGTAGGCCTGGGGGTCGGGGAGCTGCCCATGAGCGCCTCGCCGATCGCGATCGCGCTGGCCGTCGTGCTCACGGCCGCCGAGACGTTGGTCGCCGCGGCCGTCCCCGCCCGCCGAGCCGGGCGCGCCTCGGCCGTCGACGCGATACGCCAGGCGCGCGACATCGAGCCGGCGCGCCGTCAGCGGCGCGCCGGGGCGCGAAGGACGCGGACCGGGTTTCGCTGGCTCGATGCCCTCCACCTGAGGCTCGAGGGGGTCTCCGGGTGGCTGGCCCACCGCAACCTCGCCCGCACCGCCTCCCGCGGGCGCGTTGCCGTGGCGTCGCTTGCCGTCTCCGTGGTCCTGCTCGTCTCCTCGGGCCTGCTCACCTCATACCTGCGCAGCGCATCCCGCGGGATGCCCGAGACGGAGGGTGTGGACGTCTCGGTCGCCCTCATGCGTTCGGTCGATGCGGGCGATGAGGAGGCGGCGGCCGAGGCGGTGCTGCGCTCCCTTTCGGCCGCCGGCCATGTGACCCGGGCCGGCTACGCCGTCGACGAGTCGGCCGGCGCCCTGATCTCGGCGGGCGCCATCGATGTCGGGCAGGCCGCCGTCGACCGGTTCGAGGAGGAATACCGCGAGGACCACCTGCTCGCCGACGGCACCTGGGCGGGCCTCGTCAACCTCTCCTTCGTCGACGAGCAGACCTGGCGGGCCTACCTCGCCGAGGTCGGCCTCGACGCCAACGCCCTCGAGGCGTCCGGGGGACCGGTCGCCATCGGCTGCAACTTCGTCCCCGTCATGGAGGCCGACGGCAGGCGCTCCGTCCGCCGCCCCTTCTCCGGCGGCGGCACCGCGACGCTCGTGACCTCGGTCGCCATACGGCCGGACCGGCTCCTCAACGGGATCGGCGCCGAGGCCGGAGAGGCGCGCGCCCGCTTCCTGCCGACGGACGAGAACGGCGCCGCAGCGGGCGCGGAGGTCTCCGTGCCGCTCGCCGACGCGGTCACCGGGAGCGCCTCCGTCCGGATCGCCGCCGTGTCCGACGCGGTGCCCTGGACCTCGCTCGAGTCGAACTACTACAACCAGACCCCCATCCTCGTGCTGCCGCTGGGCGCGCTCGACGCCCTGCGGTCCTCCGAGGCGCCCGAGGAGGATCCGGCCGCGCTCGCCCGCGCCGCGGCCCGCGGCGACTGGCTCTCGCGCCCGTTCGCCGCCGGCGATTACCAAAACGGCAGCCGGCGCATCGGCTTCTCCCTCACCTCCGATGACCCGCGCGCGACCGAGCGGGGCGTCTACCGCGAGCTCCCCGACATCCTCTCCGACCCCGCCTGGACGGACCACGGCGTCACGAACTACGCGGAGCTGTTCCGGCAGCGCCGGATGTCGCTCATGGCGGCGGGAACCTTCACGGTCTGCTTCGCCGCGATCACGGGGCTCATCGCCGTCGCGAACGTGTTCACCACGATCACGACCTCGATCATCCTGCGCCGCCGCGAGTTCGCGGTGCTGCGCTCGATCGGCATGGGCGAGCGGGCCTTCCGTCGCATGATCGCACGGGAGGCGGCGAGCTACGCGGCGCGCGGGTTCGCGCTCGGCCTGCTGCTGTCGGCCGCCGTCGACATCATGCTGTGGCGCTCGGTCGTGGAGTCGTTCGGCGACGTCGGCCCACAGGCGTCGCCGCTCATGGTCGGGCTCGCCGCGGGCACGGTGCTCGCGATCATGCTCGCGAGCGTCGGCTACGCCCTCATGCGCTGCCGCTCCGGCAGCATCATCGAGGCCGTGCGCGACGACGCGTTCTGAGACCTGCGCCCAGGCCGCCGCGCCGCTCGCGCGCGGATCGCGGCCGCTCGCGGCGCGGGGGGGGCGCCCGCAATCTTACGGATGCGTCAAACTCCTCCCCCATCCGCGGCGCGGCGGCCTCGTTCCCTATAATTGCTGTGAAGCCTGCAAGATGGGAGACACCATGCCGCACGAGCACGAACCGGGCATCCGCCCCGACCTCTCGGACCGCCTTCCGGCGACCGACCGCGCCCCAAAGGGCGGCGAAGGCCCCGCGAGGATCCTTCCCGCCGTCGCATCTGCAACGGATGGGGTCCTCGACCCCGAGGACGCCGCCGTGTACGACAAGCTGAAGGAGCGCCGGCGCGAGCGGCGCCGCAAGACCCTGCGCCGTCGCGCGATCGCCGGCGGCGTCGCCGTCCTCGTCGTCATCCTCGCCGTCCTCGCCGTGTCGCTGCTCACCCGTACGCCCGAGCAGGAGGCCCTCGCCGTCACCGACGTGGCGATGCGCGGCACCTACGCCACCACGGTCGATGCGAGCGGGACCTTGGAGCCGCTCTCCTCCACCGTGATCACGCCCGAGGTCGAGGGGACCATCGCCGAGGTCAGGGTCAGCGCCGGCCAGTCCGTCAAGAAGGGCGACGTGGTCCTCACCGTGAAGAACGACGAGCTCGACCGCGCGATCGAGTCGGCCCGCCGCGACCTCCAAGACGCCCAGGCGGAGCTCTCCGGCGCAAAGGACGCCGAGGCCGAGGCGGAGCGCGCCTACTACGCCGACGAGGTGGGCGAGGTTCCCGTCGAGACCGTCAACAGCGCCATCGACGCCGTCAACGCGGCCTCCCGCGCGGTCGAGAAGGCCCGCGAGGCCTATGACCAGGCCGTCGCCACGGCCGCGAAGCGCACGGTGACAGCACCTGCCGACGGCAGCGTCGTCGCCCTGAACGCCCAGGTGGGAGCCCGCGTCGGGGGCGGCGCAGGGCCGGACGGCACGAAGCCTCTCGTCCAGATCGCCGACCTCACGCAGATGAAGGTGACCGTGCAGGTCGATGAGGAGAGCATCTCCAAGATCGCCAAGGACCAGCAGGCCGTCATCACCTTCCCCGCCTTCTCCGACGCGCTGGTCTCCGGCCGGGTGGTCGGCATCGCCTCGGTCGCCAGCAACGGCGGCGAGGCCGGCGGGTACTACGGCGAGGGCGCGCCCGTGACCTTCGCGGTCGACGTGCTGATCCCCGAGCCCGATCCGCGCCTGAAGCCGGGCATGACGGCGAACGTCTCCCTCACCGTCGAGAAGATCGACGACGTGATCATGGTCCCCGTGACCGCGCTTCAGACCGACGGCGGCGAGAGCTACCACGTGGTCGTCGAGACCGATCCCGAGACCCACGCCGTCGAGCGGCGCGACGTGACCGTCATCACGCAAAACGACGACTACGCGGTGGTGGGCCGCCCCGAGGACGGGACGGGTGACATGGAGGTGTCCCCCGTCGCCGACGGCGAGACGCTCGTGATCTCGGGCGGCGGCATGGACGCCATGGACGGCGCCGGCCTCGAGGGCGAGCCCGGCGGGGGCGCCGCCTGATGGGCCCCGTCATCGACATCCGCCGCGTCCACCGCGTCTTCGAGACCGACGCCGGCTACGCGCACGTGCTGCACGACATCTCGCTCACGGTCGAGACCGGCGAGTTCGTGGCGATCACCGGCCCCTCCGGGTCGGGCAAGTCGACGCTCATGAACATCCTCGGCTGCCTCGATTCCCCGAGCTCGGGCACCTACCTGCTCGAGGGGCTCGACGTGGCGCGGCTCACCGACGACGAGCTCGCCGAGGTGCGCGCCGAACGCATCGGCTTCGTCTTCCAGAGCTTCAACCTGCTGCCCCGCATGTCCGTGCTGGACAACGTCATGGTCCCCCTCGCCTACAGCGGCTGCCCGCATGCGCGCCGCGAGAAGCTCGCCGTCAGCGCCCTCACGGCGGCGGGCCTGCCCGTCGACCACTTCGACCACCGGATCGGCGAGCTCTCGGGCGGCCAGATGCAGCGCGTGGCGATCGCACGGGCGCTCGTGAACGACCCGGCTATCATCCTCGCCGACGAGCCCACGGGCAACCTCGACACCGCCACGGGCCGCATGGTCCTCGAGAGCTTCCACCGGCTGCAGGCGGCCGGCAAGACCATCGTGCTCATCACCCACGATCCCGGCATCGCCGCCGAGGCGGACCGCATCGTGACCATCCGCGACGGGCGGCTGCACCGCGAGGGCAGCCCGACCGGTGCGCTCGACGATCCGAAGGGAGGCGCCCGATGAGCTTTCGAGACCTGGTGCGCGAATCGCTCCGCGCCCTCGAGGCCAACCGCGGTCGAAGCTTCCTCACCATCTTGGGCATCGTGATCGGCATCGCCGCCGTCATCGCCATGACCTCGTTCATCGGCGGCGTGCAGGAGGGGCTCATCGGCCAGCTCGGCCTCAATGCCTCGCGCATCGTGCGCATCGGTTACGGCGCGGGCCTGAGCGACCGCGACATCCAGCGCATCTCCGCGGCTCTGCCCGACTACGAGGCTGTCGAGGCGAGCGTGGACGGATACGCCGAGGTCAAGCGCGACGACAAGACGCTCAACGTCGGCATCACCGGCGGCAGCCCGCGGCTGTTTGAGATGACCGGCCAGGCGAAGCCCGTCTCGGGGCGCCTGTTCACCGACGCGGAGAACGACGCCGCCTCACGGGTGGTGCTCATCGACTCCCACGGCGTGAGGCTGTTGTTCGGAAGCCCCGATTTCGACGCGGTCGGCAAGACGGTGAAGATCCGCGGGCGCGACTACGCGGTGGTCGGCGTCTTCGAGGGCCAGACCGTGGCTGGCAACGACAGCTACCTGCAGGCGATCATGCCCGCCGAGACCGTGCGCAAGGACTTCCCCTCCGGCGCGGGCGACCGCTCGTTCAACGTGGTGGGCCTAGCGCGCGAGGGCGCCGACGTGGACGATCTCGCCGAGCGCACGAAGCAAAAGATCGCCGAGATCAAGGGCGTCACCGACAAGGACGAGGACGAAGCGGGCATCTGGGTCAACACGATGAAGTCTGCGATCGGCGAGATGAACCGGTTCATGGGGTCCTTCCAGCTCATCATCAGCTCCGTGGCTGGAATCTCCCTGCTCGTGGGCGGTATCGGCATCATGAACATGATGCTCACGAACGTCACCGAGCGGATCCGCGAGATCGGCGTGCGCCGTGCGCTCGGCGCCACCCGGCGTGACATCACCCTGCAGTTCCTCGCCGAGTCCGCGGTGATCTGCGTGTCGGGCGGGATCATCGGCACCGTCTTCGGCTACCTGGTCAGCTACGGCTTGGCGCTCGGCGCGTCCTCGCTCGGGATCGCGGGCGGCTTCGGCGGCCAGGAGGGGATGGCGATCACGCCGGCAATCAACCTGCAGACGATCCTGCTCGCCGTGGGGATCTCGGTGGCCATCGGCCTCGTGTTCGGCTTCTACCCCGCCCGGCGCGCGGCGCGGCTCGACCCGGTGGAGTGTCTGCGCTACCAGTAGGGTGCGGGGTGCGGGGTGCGGGGCGCGGGCGTGCGACGCGCAGCGTGCTCTCGGCACCGCGGGAAGGCGCTGAGCCGCGGCGTCGCAGCATCGGGTCCAGCGCCGCGGCACTGGGACGAAGCCGACGGGAGCGGCGTGCTCGCGTGCGCAGGGCACGCTCCCCGATGCTGCAGGGGGTCGGCCTGACAGAAGTCCCCGCCGTGAACGCTCACGGCGGGGACTTCTGTCGTTCAAGGCGTGAATGTCGCCAATTTGAACAGCTCATCCTGTGCGATTTCTCAGAAACTGCCCCTGTCTGCGTGAGGGAACCGTGCACGGCGGGGACTTCTGTCAGACCGACCCCCTAGGAAGCCCTCAGGAGGCTTCATGTCAACCGCGTGCGGTCCCGTGACCCCATTCGAACCGCACAGCGCCTTTTGACGAAATGACGGGCCCCAACGACACCCCCTACGCCCTCGGGCGGCCTATCGCTCCCGACGCCCGCGGTGCTCGAGCTCGCGCGGAGAGACGGTGATACCGCCCGGGGTCTGGCGCACCCGTCGCCGGGTGCGGTGCTCGCCGGCAGGCTCCTCTTGCGCCCCCGCCGTCTTCTTCTTGCGCGACGCCTTCCGCGGCTTTCGTCCGAAACGCGCCATCAGGCGGTCCCAGCGCTGGTGGATGCTCGCGTGGTGCGCGCTTTTGATACCGAGCAGCGGCGCCGCGACGATCGTCGGGATGATGAAGGTGATGAGGCGCCAGAGCAGGTAGCCCGCCGTGGAGGCCGAGCCGTAGAAGTGCCCGAGGAAGAGCGCGAAGCCGCCCTCGGCGCCGCCGGTGCCGCCCGGCAGGGGCACCGCCGAGGAGAGCAGCTGCACGAAGGCAGAGGCCGCCATGACGGAGAGGAAGTCCACGTCATGATGGCCGAAGGCGAGCATCAGAAAGTAGGGCACGAGGTAGAAGAAGGCGAGCTGGAGCATCGTGATGAGGACCGTGATCGCCATCGAGGAGGTGTGACCGGCCGCGAGCTTGAACTTCTCGGAGAAGGAGTAGACCTCGCCGTCCACGAAGCCGCGCCACTCCCTCACCTTCTCGCGGGCGATGCCCATGCGCTCGAGTAGCGAGAGACCCCAGTGCGCCACGCGGATCACCGTCTTGGGCATAAGCGCGATCGCGAAGATCAACAGCAGGATGCCCACATGGCCGCCGAAGCTGAAGATGCACAAGATCGTGAGCGCGCCGATGTCGGAGTAGCGCTCCACGAAGAACGGCATGCGCGCGGCGAGCAGGATGCCGCCCCACACCACGAGGCCGAACTGGTAGACGATGAAGCGCGTGAACTGGGTCGCCCCGGCCTCTCCGACGTTTTGCCCGGCCTTCGTGAGCCGGTAGATCTGGGCGGGCGTGGAGCCCATCATCATGGGCGTGAGGTTGCCGAAGAAGATGCCGCTCGCCTCGACGGAGATCAGGTCGCGGATGCCCACGGGCGAGTTCGGGTCGAGCCAGACCGCGATGGCGTAGGCGGCGATTCCCAAGATGAGGTAGAGGAGCATGCACAGGCTCGCGACGAGCAGCCAGGGGATCTGCACGTTGGCGAGGGCGGCCATGAACTGCGCAACCTGACCGGTGACGATGAGGTAGATCACGAAGGCGATGAGGGCGCACCCGATGAAGATGGCGCCGCGGCGGGCCCCCTTGCGGTCGTCGCCCGAGGGCTGGACGTCAACCTTCAGCTTCCGAGAGCTCTTGGCCTGCGATTCCGACATGGGCCTCCCCTACATCACATGGCGCCGGCGGAAAGCGGCCGCCAGGCGCTCGTACACATCTTTGATATTGTATCCCAGCGCGGTGGGCGCCATGCACGGGCAACAGGCGGCCCATAACTGCTGCGGAGCCCGGCGCGCGCGGTTAGCCAAGATGCCTTCATGGCAGCACGGACAGGTGGTCTTGCGCTTCGATATGCGCAGGGGACACGGGTTGGCGATGCAGCCGTGCGCGCCGGGGTTCTACTTTGGCACCAAACATCTCCTACCCTCCTTTCATGGGGTCCCCCGAGGTCCCTGTCGCGCGCTTGCGGCGATAGGTATGTCCGCACGAGAAAGCCTGCTGAATCTGCGAAGGGGAAAGCGAGAGAAAGGCGCTCCTCATGGTCTGGCTCTCTCATCTGGATGATTGCGACGTTCCCGATCGCTGTCATCTGGGGATTGGCGAAGCGCTCAGGGGGGCTCAAGTTCTAGCAGGCGCATCGCATCGAAGGATTCAGCCAGGCGCGGGCGGGCGCCCCATGCGCCGAGGGCCTTGGCTGGCTCACGGCGACGGGCTCTTGCGCGCCAGCTTCCTTCCCGGCGCTCTCCATAAGCCGCCCACAAGCCCTAAAAGCTGAAAAATGGGGCTTGCGCTGGCGCGGTGCGTCCCGTAATATACATTCTTGCGCTGAGGAGCGCAGGCACATCGATTGGGATGTCGTCTAATGGCAGGACAGCGGATTCTGGTTCCGTCAATGGGGGTTCGACTCCCTCCATCCCAGCCAATGTCTGCCCTCTCCGAAGCTCACGGCCCGTTCGTCTAGCGGTTCAGGACGCCGCCCTCTCAAGGCGGAGATCACCGGTTCGAATCCGGTACGGGCTACCACGTATGATACGGCGGGTTCTTCGGAACCCGTCGTTGTTTCGTATGCGCTCTTGAGGCGATCCGCGTGACCACAACTGCCGTGGGGATTCTTGAGGACAACCGCCTCATCGGGCATGGGGGGTCGGTCCCCCGCGCGGCGACGCACCGCCATCGATGCCGAGCGTTCGCAATACGGCATTTTCAGCCGCAAACATGCCGGATTACGAACGCTCGAGATTAAAACGGGACGCCGAGCGTTCGCGGTACGGCATAAGCGGCAGGAAAAATGGCGAATTACGAACGCTCGGCATCGGCGGCATCGGCGGCAGCAGCGGCGTCAGCGTCGATATCGGCGGCAGCATCGTCGGTGGGGCTCGGGCGGGCCCGGGACGGTCAGCTGCGGGCGTCCAGGCACACGGTACGCGTCGCGACGTGCTCGACGAGGGACGGGGAGTGCGAGACCATCACCAGGCCCATGTCCTCGCGATCGACGTCCTCGAGCAGCGCCCGCCAGAGCTCGGCCTGGGTGATGGCGTCGAGCATGGCGGTCGCCTCGTCGGCGACGAGGTAACGGGGCCCCACCATGAGCGCGCGCACCATGCAGCAGCGCATGAGCTCGCCTCCGGAGAGCTCATGGGGAAGCCGGGAGAGCCACGCCTCCCGCACCCCGAAGCGCTCCCTCAGCGCACGGCACCGCTCCCCCCCGACCTCACCCGCCTCCGCGAGCGAGCGCGCCATGCGCAGGCGCGGGTCGAACGCCTGCTCGGGATGCTGCCACAGCAGCTGCACCGGCCGCGCGCCGCGACGCGGGAGCGGGCGGCCGTCCACGAAGACCGATCCCGTCTGCGGCTCGATATAGCCCGAAAGGATCCGGCAGAGCGTCGTCTTGCCGAACCCCGAGGGCGCGCTGAGCGCGACCCGCTCGCCTGCGGCCACCGAGAGCGCGACGCCCTCGAACAGGGGCCGCGCCCCCGGGTACCCGAATGTGATGTCCGTCGCCTCGAGCGCCACGGCTCCCCTTCCCTTCCGCAGGTGCGCGCAGACCAGCTCCCGCGCGCCCGCAACCTATCGATTCGCTCCGGCCGCGTCCTCGCCGGCGCCCTGGGGTCCGCAGGCCGGCCGGTCCCCGTCACCGGTCGGCGCCCCCACCTGGAAACCGTGCTTCGGCATCGCATGCCAAAGCGCCCGCGTGTAGGGGTCGCGCAGCAGACTCGGATCCTCGAAGCTCTCGCGCGCCGTCTCCTCCACCACGGTTCCCGCCCGCACGATCGCCACGCGGTCGGCCACGCGCAGGGCGAGCTCGATATCGTGCGTGATGAGCAGCACGCCGCCGCCCGTGTCGGCGAACCGGCGGAGGTCGCCGAGGGCGCGCACCGCAAGATCGAGGTCGAGGCCGGGCGTGGGCTCGTCGGCGAGGAGCAGGCGCGGCTCGTCCATGAGGGCGCACATGAGCAGGATGCGCCGGGCCATGCCGCCCGAAAGCTGGTGGGGATAGAGGTCCGCGACCTCGGGGGCAAGGCCGTAGTCCGCAAAGAGCGCGCGCTGGCGCTCGGCGCGGCGCCTCGCGTCGGCCGCCCGCGCAGAGCGCGTCTCGCCGCGGGCGGCGCCGCGCACCTGGGCGCCCACGCGCATGAGGGGGTCCAGATGCGTCACGCTCTGCGGGACGAGCGAGATCCCCCGCCCGCGCAGCCGCTCCAGGCCGGAGGCGTCCATGAGCTCGCCATCGAACCAGATCTCGCCCGAGACCTCCTCGTTCGAGGCGAAGCGCCCCATGATGCAGTCGGCGAGCACGGTCTTCCCGGCGCCGCTCGCACCCACCACCGCGAGGATCTCGCCGGTGTGCACGGACACCGTGAGGTCGCGCACGACCTCCTGCCGGCGACGCAGCGCCCGGAAGAACGGGGCGTCCGCGTCGTACATGTCGAAGGCCACGGTGAGGTTCTGAACGGTCAGCAGATGATGCCGGCCGGGGTGGCGGGTGTCGGCCGCATGGGTGTGGTGGTGGTGGAACTCCCCGTCGCCGTGCGCGGACGGGGCCGGCGCGGGCGCTGCGGGCCCAGACGCGCCGGGCGCGGCGGCCCCCTCCCCCGCTCCACGCCCCACGGAGCCGGGCACGGCCGCAAGGGCCCCCACAGCCGGCTGGCGCGCGCCGGCGATGCCATCCTGCTTCATCTCGCACCTCATTCCTGCGCCGTGCGGGCGTCGACCAGACGCCGCCCCATCGATCCCACACGCTCGAACAGCGCCACCGCGACCGCGAGGGCGGCCCCGGGGAAGACCGCGAGCCACCACTGGCCGCCCGAGAGGTAGCCCATGGCCTCGGAGAGGATGACGCCGATGGCCGGCGTGTCGGGCGAGAGCCCGAACCCGAGGAAGGTGACGGCGGCCTCGTGCAGGATCGCATGGGGGAAGAGCAGAACGAGGCCGACGAGGAGCTGGGGAAGCACCGCGGGCACCATGTGGGTGAGCGCGATCCGCACCGGCCCCTGCCCGAGCGAGCGCGCCAGCGCGACCGAGGGATGCGAGCGCGCCTGCATGATCTCGGCGCGCAGCACCCGCGCCAGGCTCGGCCAATGCGTCACGGCCACGCCCACGGTCACGCCCCAAAAACCCTTCCCCAGCGCGTAGCTGATCAAGATCAGCAGCACGATATGAGGAAGCCCCATCACGAGGTCGATGACCCAGGAGACCGCCGCGTCGGCACGGGGGCCGCCGAGGGCCGCGGCGCTCGCGAGCGCGAGCGCGATGAGCGCCGACACGCCGGCGGCGATCAGGCCCACGAACAGCGAGGACGAGAGGCCGGCGAGCGTGCGCGCGAGCATGTCGCGCCCCATCCAATCCGTCCCGAACGGATGCGCGAGAAAGGGTGCGAGGCTCTTCGCCTCAAAATCCGTCGCGACCGCGGCCGGTGCCGCCAGGGCGCCGGCAAGGGCGATGGCCGCGAGCGCGAGCACGGCGGCGGCGAGCCCGATCAGCAGACACCGGCGGTTGCCGCGCCCGCGGACGGCCGAGCTGTGGAGCAGCGGCGCCCCGTGGGCCCCGCCCGAAGCGGGCGCGGCCGACGGGTGCGGCTCAGCGCAGCGTGCCATGGGCACCTCCCTGTCTCATGCGGGGGTCGACGAGGCCGTAGAGGATGTTCGCCACGGCGTTCCCGAGAAACACGATCGCCGCGGAGGCGAGCGCGATGCCCACGAGCAGCGGGGCGTCCCCGCCGATGCCCGCCGTGACAGCCGCCTGGCCGAGGCCCGGGTAGGAGAAGACCTGCTCGACGAGGATCGAGCCGCCGAAGATCTCGCTCACCTGGGCGAACTGCAGCGAGATGGCCGGCAGGGCGATGTTTCGCAGACCGTGCCGGACAAGCACCTGCCGGGGGCTCTCCCCCCTCGACTGGGCGAACCAGGCGAAATCGCTCTCGAGCACGTCGATGACCTTCTCCCGGGTGTGCAGGGCCACGCCGGCCACGCCCGCCACCGAGAGCGTGAGCGCGGGCAGCACGAGGTGGTGCAGGCGCGCGCCCAGCGAGACCGCGGAGGCGCTCTGGCCGATGGGCGCGGAGAAGCCCAAGGGGAACCAGCCGAGCCAGACCGAGAACACGATCAGGGCGACCAGACCGAGCCAGAAGGTCGGCGTGCTCGAGATCACGAAGCAGTAGCCCTTGATGAGGCGGTCCGGCCAGCGCCCCCGGTGCGCTCCGGCAAGGACGCCCAGCGAGACGCCCACGACCCCGGAGATGGCCCACGCCGCCGCCATGAGCGCGAGCGACGCCGCGGCGCGCTCGCCGATCACATCCGTGACCGGCCGGCTGAAGCGCAGGCTCTCACCGAGGTCGCCGCGGACGGCGGCGGAGGCCCACCGCGCGTAGCGCTCGGCCACCGGGGCGTCGGCATCCCAGTACGAGCGCAGCTGGGCGCGCTTCTCGGCGCTCATGTTGGCGTACGACACCTGGCCCACGTTCATCTTCACCGGGTCGATCGGAGAGAGCCCCACGAGGGCGAAGGTCACCATCGAGACGGCGAGCATGAGGGTCGTGAACCGCACAAGGCCGCGCAGGGCCCGGCCGCCGCGGGGCGGCCGGGTGCGACGGGGCGCCGGGCGTGCGGGAAGGTCGGCTGCGGGCATCGGTTAGTCCCAGCTCCAACGATCGATGTTGTTCACGATGGACCAGCCGTGGCCGTGGGGCTGCAGCTTCTGCCGCGCCACCTTGAGGCCCGCGCGCACCCAGTAGAGGTGGTCGACGTTGGCGAACCAGGCCCAGGTCGCGGCGCCCTGCGGCGCGATGCCCTCGGTGCCGTCCCACTCGGCCTTCTGCCACAGCGAGTAGGAGGCCTCGACGTCGGTGGCGGCCAGCGCCGCGTCGAGGTAGGCGTCGGTGGTCTCGCTCTCGTAGCAGGAGAAGTTCATCGTGCCGACGGAGTAGTTGAGCTCGTAGACGTCGGAGGGCGCGTTCGAGCCCCAGCCCCACATGACCGGGTCGGAGAACTGATGCGGGTAGATGTCGTCCCAGCCGGCGCCCTTCGTGGTGACCTTGATGCCGATCTCGGACATCTGATTGGCGAACTCGTTGGCCATCGCCTGGCGCACCGTGTCGCTCGCCGGGTAGTAGAGGTCGAAGGCCGCGTCGAGGCCGTCCTTTCGGTAGACGTCGTTCTCAAGGGTCCACCCGGCGTCCTCGAGCAGGCGCTTCGCGCCGTCGCGGTCGAGCGCGACCTTCATGTCGGCGCTCGCCCAGGGCATGCCGTCGCCGATGCTGTAGGCCGGGCGGCCATGGCCCCCGAGCACGTGCTCGATCAGGGCGTCGCGGTCGATGCCGCGGTTGATGGCCTGGCGGATCTCGAGATGCGCGGTCACGTCGTTGCCCGCCGGGTAGCGCTCGTCGCCCTCGGCCGCGCGCTCGGAGCCCGCCGGGATCACCGGCAGGTTGATGCCGCGCGAGTCGACCGACTCGAAGGACGCGAGCTCGTAGCCCTCAACCTTCTGGTCGGCGAAGGTGGCGGAGGTGTAGGCCATGTCGACCTGGCCGGAGCGGGCGGCGGCCAGCGCCGCGTCCTCCTCCATGAAGACCACGGTGAAGCGCTCGATCGCGGGCTTCTCCCCGTAATAGGAAGGGTTCGCCTCGAAGATCGCCTGCTGGCCGCGGTCCCACTGCACGAGGCGGTAGCGGCCCGATCCCACCGGCTTCTCGCCGTATCCGGGGCCGTACGCGTGCTCGGGGACGATGCCGATGTTCGCGAGGATGTGCAGAAGAACGTTGTAGGGCTTCTTGAGGCTGATCTCGACCACCGTGTCGGAGAGCGCCTCGACGGCGGCGACCATAGAGAGGTCGGCCTGGGCGCTCGCGCTCTCGCGGATCGTGTTGAGCGTGAAGGCCACGTCGCGGGCCGTGAGCGGCTCGCCGTCCGAGAAGACGGCGTCGTCGCGGATCGTGAACGACCACGTGAGGGCGTCGGCGGAGACCCCGTACTCCGTGGCGAGGTCGTTGGAGAAGCCCATGTCCTCGTCGGTCACGACGAGCGTGGACTGGATGAGCGGCTCGTGGACGTGCTCGCCGCACCCCCAGGCGATGCAGGGGTCGAAGCCGCCCTCGGGCTCGTTCGAGGTGCTCATGGCGAGGGTGACCTGGCGCTTCGCGTCGACCGGGGCGGATGAGCCCGCAGACCCCGCGTCCTTGCCGCCCGGCGCGCAGGCCGCGAGCGCGCCCGCGAGCGTGACGGCCCCGGCGCCGGCAACGAAGGCGCGGCGCGTGACGCCGGATGCGGATCCAGGCCGGATGGCTGCGATGAGGTCGGATGCTTCGACCGGCTTTGACGATTTCACGGCTCCCCCGTTCCCGCAAACCCGCCACTCCCCCTGTAGGAGTGCTACAGAATTTGCATTAAGTGTTACGGATGGATGGTACTCCGTCGCGTTAAAGAACGCAAGGAGGAATCCGCGCCGGCCCGCCAACAGTCGACGGGCGCCGCTCGCCGCACGACGACAACGGCGAACGGCGCGGCAGCGGGGCCTAACGCAGCCCCAGATGCGCCAGCAGCGCACCGCGCTCGTTGGGGACCGCGCCTGAGATCTCGGCGGTCAGGGCCTCGTCGAGCAGCCGCCCGATCCGCGGGCCCGGCTCCACCCCGGCCCGCATCAGATCGCGGCCGTTGAGCGCGAGCGTCTTGAGGTTCCAGGCGGCGCCGGCGTCAAAGAGGCCGTGCACGCGGGTGCGCATCCGCTCGATCTCGTCGACGTATGAGAAGCACGCGGGAGCCTTCCCCAAGGCGTCAGCCCGCTTGATGTCGAAAAGGTTGTCCATGAGGGCGCGCTCGTCGACGCCTGCGCCCGAGAACCGACGCATCTGGGCCAGCAGGCTCGCCGGGGTGTCCTGAAGCGGCTCGTCGTGATAGCGGATGAGCAGGCAGGTGTCGCGGATGAGGTGGTCGGGCAGGCTGAGGCGGCGCATGATGGTGCGGGCGGTGCGCTCCCCGCGCTCGGGATGGCCGAAGAAGTGCCCGCGGCCCTCCTCGTCGACCGTGAACGTCGCGGGCTTCTCCACGTCGTGCAGAAGCGCCGCCCAGCGCAGGGCCGCGGAAGGGGCGCGATCGGCCGTCTCGACGGCCTCGAGCACGCAGGCCGTGTGCTCGTAGACGTCGTGGACATGGTAGGGGCTCCGCTGGTCGAACCCGCGCGCGGCGGCGAGCTCGGGAATCGCGGCGACGATTACCTCCGGGCAGGAGCGCAGGGCGAAGGCGCCGCGCCCCGTGGCGAGGATCCCGCCGAGCTCCGCGCCGACGCGCTCGCGCGCGATGGCGTCGAGCGTGTGGGCGAGCGCGGCGGCTGCGGCGGCCGTGGCGCCCTCGAGCTCGAACCCGAGCCGGCAGGCGAAGCGGACGGCCCGCAAGATCCTGAGCGCGTCCTCCGAGAAGCGGAGCCGCGGCTCCCCCACCGCGCGGATGACGCCGGCCGCGAGGTCGGCCTGGCCGCCGTAGCGGTCGAGCAGGCCGCGGGCGGGGTGCCAGGCCATGGCGTTCACGGTGAAGTCGCGGCGGGCGAGGTCGTCCTCCACGCTCGTCGAGAACCGAACCTCGTCGGGATGGCGGCCGTCCCCGTAGAACCCGTCCACGCGGTAGGTGGTGACCTCGATGCGCACGCCGTCGGCGACGGCCGTGATCCCACCGAAGCGCGTGCCCGACTCGATGACGCCGATGCCTGCCGCCGCGAGGGCGCGGGCCGCCTCGGGCCAGGGCAGCGAGGAGCACATGTCGATGTCGTGGCTGGGCGCGGCGCGCAGGGCGTCGCGGACCCAGCCCCCCACGAGCCAGGCCTCCCCGCCCGCCGCCTCGAGGGCCGCGAGCACACGGAGCGCGGCCTCGCCGGGCCGGCTCCCGTTCAGATGTGCGTCTCGATATTCCATGGCGTCCAGTATACGCGAGCGGACGGCCGGCGCGCGGACGGGGACCGCCCCGCCCGATGCCGTCCGCCCGACGCCGCACGCGACGCCGCACGCGACGCCGCACGCGACGCCGAGCGTTCGTAATCCGCCATATCTCACGTCGAAAACGCCGTATTACGAACGCTCGGCATTCCCAGTGCGTCTTTACGCGAGGGCGCCCATCGGGTCCCAGGGGGCGAGCTCGATCGGGGCGCTCTCATAGGCCGCGAGCTCGTCGGCCGTCAGGTACTTCTTGTCGACGACGACCTGGTAGACGTACTCATCGAACCAGGCTGCCGACCCGATGTCGTAACCCTTCTTGCCGTGGTCCTCGCCCCAGCTGTTCTCGATGCGCCAGCGCGTGGGCTCGCCGTCCTCATCGAGGTTCACACCTTGGATGGTCATCGCGTGCGTCATGAGCGACTCGCCGTAATCGAGGCGCGCGGCCTTGTCGAGCCCCGCCTCGATCGGCAGGTCGAACAGGGCGTCCACGTTGAGCGCCGCCGGGTCGAGCACGCCGTCGGAGGACAGGAACCCCTGGTCGACATCGGAGCCGAACCAGACCGGCAGGCCGTCTTTGAGCTGGGCCACGGCCACGCGGCGCAGTGCCTCGATGGGCAGGTTCACATAGCGCACGCCGCCGTCCTCGATCACGTTGCCGAGGTACTTCACCGAGTACGAGCGCAGGTAGGGCTTGTCGGCCGTGGGCGCGTTGATGATCGAGATGTAGGCGTCGAGGTCCATGTCGACGAACTCGCGGAAGAACTCCTGCGGCGTGTAGGTGCCGCTGGCCTTGAGCTCGTTCTTCTCGTCGCGGATGCGCACGTCGAAGGACGCCGGCGGCTCGCCGAGGCTGATCGCGAGGAAGCGGTAGACGCCCTCCAGCAGCTCCTCCTTTATCGCCTGGAGCTCGTCGGCGTGAGCCCCGACCGCCACGGCGTCGCGCAGGCGCTTGGCACCGCCGCGCAGGTAGCGGGTCAGGTACTTGTTGAGGTCGCCGGTGTTGGAGGAGGAGGCGGTCTCGGGCATGGCCTCCTTGGGCACCACGCCGTACTTCTTCACGAGGCTGCGGAACATGTCCCACTGGCCGCCGTCGCACAGCGGGTCGAGGAGCAGGAAGGCGAGCTCGCGGCCCTCGAGGGGCTCGTGCGCGCTCGCGATCACGTTCTCGAAGAACCAGTTCGCGCGCTCGTACTTGTCCCAGAACAGCGGGTAGGCCTCGGAGAGCTCGAAGGTCTTCACCCCGAGCTTCTTCATGATGCGGAAGCGCATGGTGTTCAGGCTCGCGAACATCCAGCAGCGGCCGGAGCGCTCCTGGTTGGTGGGCTCGCCCTGCTCGAGCTGGATGTCGAAGGTCGTGGTGGCCGCCGCGGCCGCGTCGACGTCGCGGGCGGCAGCGCGGATGCCCGACGCCGTGGTGGCGTTGCGGGCGAGCGCGTCGGCGCGGCTCGCGGCGAGCGCATCGTGCGCCTTCTTCGTCACGGACGCGGGGATGGCTTTCGAGGTGCTCATGGAAATCTCCTTCATAAGAGGACGGGTAGACTCACATGTCATGGACCCTACCCGTCAAAGTCCATGCTGAATCGCACGTGCGGCCGCGGACACGAAAACCGCACCCGCCGCGCCCCTACGCCACCTGGCGCACGAGGATGCCCTTCTTGTACTCCTCGACGCGGGCGAAGTCGCCGAGCCCGGCGCACTCCACCACGTTGGCGCCCGTGGCCATGGAGAGCGTGAGCGCCTCCTCGACCTTCTCAGGGTTGTCGTGCCACACGGAGAGGAAGGCCGCCAGCGAGGAATCGCCGGCGCAGACCGTGGAGACGAGGT
Organism: Coriobacteriaceae bacterium; assembly: GCA_015062655.1. GTDB lineage: Bacteria > Actinomycetota > Coriobacteriia > Coriobacteriales > Coriobacteriaceae > Collinsella. Next base: position 47,006 of record SUUG01000003.1, on the reverse strand, counting down.
TCACGTCGAAGGTGCGCCTGGCGAACCAGATGTGCTCGCCGTCTGAGAAGTAGGCCCCCGCGCCACCGAGGGTGAGCAGCACGTTCTTCACGCCGCGACCGTAAAGCTCGCGCATGGCGGCCACCACGGACTCGTCGTCCTCGCCGTCGACCTCGATGCCGAAGATGTCGCGGAGCTCGTCGTCGTTGGGTTTGATGAGCAGCGGACCGGCGGCCACGAGCTCGGCGAGCTTGGGCGAGGAGATGTCGAGGACGAACTCGGCCCCCTTCGCCTTCACGCGGGCGATGACCTCGTCGAGGAAGTCCTCGGAGGTGTTGGGCGGCAGCGACCCGGAGATGACGAGGCAGGTGAGGTCGTCGAGGCCCTCGATGAGCTCGTAGAGGGCCGCCTCGTTCTCGGGCGTCACCGCGGCGCCGGCGTTCACCATGTTGTACTCGGTGTCGGGACCGGCGTTCAGGAACACGTTCACGCGGGTGATGCCGTCCGTCCAGACGGGCTTCACGGGCACGCCGAGCGCCTCGGCGCCCTCGACGATGAAGCGCCCCGAGAAGCCGGCGAAGAAGCCGAGGATCGTGGTGGGGACGCCGTAATGGTCGAGGGTGAAGCTCACGTTCAGGCCCTTGCCGTTCGGCGTGTAGACGGCGTCGCGGGTGCGGGTGACGCGGTTGGGCCCGAGACCGTCACTCGCGATGTTGTAATCGATCGCAGGATTAGCGGTCAGCGTGTAGATTATCTCGTACCTCCTGCGGAGTCGGTTGATCCGAAAAGAACGGGCCGCCCGGCGCGGGGCGGCCCTCAAAGCGAGCTGGGCTGCCTCAGGCGCGCTCGAGCTTGCGCACGGAGATGCGCTTGCTGTACTCGTCGACGTGGCCGAAGTCGCCCAGGCCCTGGCTCTCGGCGACGTTCGCGCCGGTGGCCAGCGCGAGCTTCAGCGCCTCCTCCACGTTGTCACGGTCCTTGAACCACTTGTTGAGGAAGGCCGCGAGCGTGCAGTCGCCGGCGCAGACCGAGGAGACGAGCTTGATGTTGAACTCGCGCTTGGCGTACCAGATGTCCTCGCCGTTGGAGAAGTACGCGCTGCCGCGGCTGCCCATGGTGAGCAGCACGTTCTGCACGCCGGACTCGTGCGCGAGCGCGAGGGCGCGGCGGGCGTCGTCGTCGGTGTCGATCTTGATGCCGTAGATCTCCTCCATCTCATGATGGTTGGGCTTGATGAGGAGCGGCTTCTTGTGGGCGAGCTCGCGCAGCTTGGTGCTCGAGAGGTCGAGCACCACCTCGGCGCCGCGGTCCTGGGCATGCTCGACGACCTTGTCGAGGAAGTCCTTGGAGGCCTTGGGCGGCAGCGAGCCCGAGACCACGAGGCAGTCGAGGTCGCCGGCTGTGTCGAGGATGCGGTAGAGCTCCTCCTCGCTTTGGCTGGTGAGCGCCGGTCCGGGGTTCAGGATGCCGTACTCGTGCTCGCCGTCGTTGATGTAGCAGTTGATGCGCGTGATGCCGTCGATCCAGACCGGGCGGCAGAGGCAGCCGAGGTTCATGGTCTCCTCAACGATGAACTTGCCCGTGAAGCCCGCGAAGAAGCCGAGCGCCACGGAGTCGATCCCGAACTTCTTGAGCGCGTAGCTCACGTCCAGGCCCTTGCCGTTCGCGGTGTAGCTCGCACCGGTGGTGCGGACGTTCTCATCGGGCTCGAGACCAACGCATGAGGTGGTCATGTCAACCGCGGGGTTGGCAGTCAGGGTGTAGAACATTCTTACCTCCAAAAAAACAAGCGACTATGGATGCGGGACCCCGGCGGCCGGGGTCCCGAAAACAGGTGATGCCTTAGCGGGCGGCCTCCTCGAGCAGGGCCTTGACCTCCTCGGCGGTGGCGCAGGCGAGGGCGCGGCGGGCAAGCTCGTCGGCCTCGGCCTTCGTCCACTGAGAGATGGTCTTGCGGGCGCGCAGGATGCTCGGCGCCGACATGGAGAACTCCTCCATGCCCCAGGCGATCAGCAGCGGGTCGAGCAGCGGGTCGGCGGCCGCCTCGCCGCACATGCCCACCATGATGCCCGCGGCCACGCCGCTCTCAATGATGTTCTTGATCGAGCGCAGGACCGCCGGGTAGTACCAGCTGTAGAGGTAGCCCACGCGGTCGTTGCCGCGGTCGGCGGCCATGGTGTAGCCCGTGAGGTCGTTGGTGCCGATGGAGAAGAACGCGGACTCGCGGGCCAGCAGGTCGGCGATGTTGGCGGCGGCCGGCGTCTCCATCATGATGCCGACCTCGATGTCCTGGTTGAAGGCCACGCCCTCGGCGGCCAGCTCGGCCTTGCACTCCTCGACGAGCGCCTTGACCTGGCGGATCTCCTCGACGCAGGTGACGAGCGGGACCATGATCCTCACGTCTCCGAACGCGCTCGCGCGCAGCAGGGCGCGCAGCTGCACCTTGTACTCGTCGGCGTTGTCGAGGCAGTAGCGCACGGCGCGGTAGCCCATGAAGGGGTTCTCCTCGGGCGCCATGTTAAGGTAGGGAATCGCCTTGTCGCCGCCCACGTCGAGGGTGCGGATGATGACCGGCGCGCCCTTGAGCGCCTCGGCGACCTTCTTGTAGGCCTGGAACTGGTCCTCCTCGGAAGGCAGCTCCTTGGCGTCCATGAACAGGAACTCGGAGCGGAACAGGCCGATCGCCTCGGCGTCGTGCGCAAGGGCCGCCTCGACGTCATCGGGGCTGCCGATGTTGGCGGCCACGACCTTCTTGATGCCGTCGGCCGTCACGCTCTCCTTGCCGCGGAAGGCCTCAAGGGCGCGCTTCTCGGCGGCCATGCTCTCGGCGCGCTCGGTGTACTCGGCGAGCGTCGCCTCGTCCGGATCAGCCGTGACGGCGCCCTTCGTTCCGTCGACGATGCAGGTCATGCCGTTGTCGAGGGCGGAGCAGATGCCGGGGATCGACAGGACCGCCGGGATCTCCAGGGCGCGCGCGATGATCGCCGAGTGCGAGGTGCGGCCGCCCGTCTCGGTGACGATGCCGGCGACGTGGTCCTTGTCGATGGTGGCCGTCATGGAGGGCGTCAGGTCGTGGACGGCGATGACCGTGTTCTCAGGCAGGACCGACAGGTCGATGACCTCCTTGCCGAGGAGCTCGGCGAGGATGCCGGTGCGGATGTCGGCGATGTCGGCCGCGCGCAGGCGGAACATCTCGTCGTCCATGGAAAGGAACATGTTCTCAAACATGGTGCTGGTCTCGACGAGGGCCTGCTCGGCGCAGGTGCCGCCGTCGATCATCCCGTTGATCTGGTCGGTCATGCCGGGGTCGCGGGCGAGCAGGATGTGGCCGGACATGATCTCGGCCTCGGCCTCGCCGACAGCCTCCTTCATGTGGTCGGCCTGGGCCTGGGTCTTCTCGCAGAAGACGTCGAGGGCCGCCTCGTAGCGACCCTTCTCGGCCGCCGTGTCCTCGACCGTGCGGGGCTCGAACGACAGGTCGGGATCGACGGCGACCATGACGGTGCCGATGCCGATGCCCTCGGATGCGTTGACTCCTTCGTACATTCCCATTCCTCTCTTCAATGGCGTCCCTGCCGCCACGTTGTGGACAGGGTAAGAGAAGGCGCCCGCCCCGGACGAGCAGACGCCTTCACACAGTCACCTTGTTGATCAGGCCTCCGTGGGCTACTCGCCCAGACCGCTCTTGATGAGCTCGATGGCAGCGGCCAGGGCCTCCTGCTCGTCGGCGCCGTCGCAGCGGACCTCGACCTCGGTGCCACAGGGGATGCCGGCGGCCATGAGCGCCATGGGGCTCTTGCCGTTGACCTCCTTCTCGGGGGCGACGATGGTCACATCGCTGGCGAACTTGCCCATGGTGGAGGCGAACAGGCCAGCCGGGCGCATGTGGAGACCCTGGGGGTTGACGAGGGTTGCCTTATCCGAAACCATACTTGACTCCTTTGCTACATGCCCGCAGAGCTCGCGCGCACGATACGGTACGTCGCACATTCTAACGCATCCACGGGATAAAACCATCCAGAACAGAGATTGCCTCGAGACCTCGCGGGCGCGGCGCGTGAAAAAGCCGGGGCCTGCGACGAAACCGCGGCTCTCATCCGCTCGATGCGGGCGCGCGCCGCCTAGAACAGGCGCGCGTTGATGACGCCTGCGATCACGGACGGATCGGAGGCGCCCTTGACCTGGGCGCGGAAGTCCTCGTCCATCAGAGCCTCGGCGACCTTGGAGAGGAGCTTCAGGTGGGTGGTGCCGGCCTCGGCGCCAGGGATCAGCAGCGCGATCGCGACGTTCACCGGCCGGGAGTCCATCGTGTCCCAAAAGCCCACGCCGGCGTCGTCCTTCACGACGATGACGGCCGGGTCAGACACGGCGGCGGACTTGGCGTGCGGGATCGCGAAGCCGTCCATCATGCCGGTGGAGCCCTCGCCCTCGCGCTTCAGGAAGGCGGCCATGAGCTCGTCGGCGTCGGTGGCGACCCCGGCCTTCACGGCCTCGTTGGAGACGAAGGAGAGCACCTCGTCGCGGCTGGCGAAGTCTTGGCCGCAGAAGACGAGCTCGGGCTTGACGAAGCCCCCGGCGGGCTCGGCGGGGGCAGCGGCCTCGGCCACGGCAGGCGCGGCTTCGACGGACGGGGTGGCCTCAGCCTGGTTCTTCGCGTACTCGCAGCGCTTGAAGATCACGAAGAGGATCCCGCCCACGACGGTGCCGGCCAGGATCGCAAGGACCCACTGCAGGCCGCCGTCGACGACGGGGAGCACGAGGAAGCCGCCGTGCGGGGCGGGGTCGTGCACGCCGAACATGATCGTCAGGATGGCGCCGATGGAGGAGCCGACCATCATGATGGGCATGACCGGCCAGATGTTCTTCGTCATGAACGGGATGGCGCCCTCGGTGATGTGCGTGCAGCCCAAGATCAGGTTGACGATGCCGGCGTCGTGGTCCTCCTGGCTGAAGTACTTCTTGCCGACCACGACGGCGAAGGTGGTGATCAGCGGCGGCACGATGCAGGCGGCGGAGACCGCGGCCATGAAGTTGGTGCCGAACTCGTAGGTGGGGGTGCCCACGCCGGCGGCGCGGGCCTCGGTGAGCATGGCGGTGCCGGTCACGTAGGCGGCCTTGTTGACCGGGCCGCCCATGTCGAAGGCGCACATGCAGCCGATGGCGAGGCCGAGCACGATGGCGCCGGAGCCGGACAGGCCGGTCAGGAACTCCATCATGCCCTGGTTGATGGCCGCCATCGGGCCGGAGATGCCGAGCATCGCGAGGCCCACGATGAAGGTCGAGCACAGCGGGTACAGGAAGATGGCCTTCAGGCCCTTCAGGTTCTCGGGCAGGCCGGCGAAGACCTTCTCGAGGAGCACGACGACGTAGCCGGCCAGGAAACCGCCGACGATGCCGCCGAGGAAGCCGAAGCCCACGCCCTGGCCGCCGGCGTCGATGAGGCAGGTCTCAGCGCTGATGGGCAGGCCTGGATAGCGATCATGCCGGCGACGAAGCCGGGGACGAGCGCCGGGCGCTTGCCGATGGACTCGGCGATATAGGCCGCGAGCACCGGGACCACGAGGTTCATGGCGATGCCGCCGATGGTCTTCAGCATGGCCGCGAACGCGTTGTAATCGGCGGCCGTGGAGTCGGAGCTCGTGATGCCCCACAGGAAGGACACGGCCGTGAGCACGCCGCCGGCCACGACGAAGACGAGCATGTGGGAGACGCCGTTCATGAGGTGGCGATAGAGCTGGTGCCCGATCGACTCCTTCTCGTCGGCCCCACCCGTGAGCTCGGCCTGGGCGCGCTCGGCGGCCGCAGCGTCGCCCTTGGCGGCCAGCGCGCGGTCGATGAGGGCTCCGGCGGCCTCGACGGAGAGCGCCTTGGAGACCGCGACGTTCACGAGGGGCTTGCCCTCGAAGCGCTCGGCCTGGACGTCCTTGTCGGCGGCGACCACGACGGCGCGGGCGCCGGCGATCTCGGCGCGGCTGAGCTCGTTCTCGACACCCACCTGGCCGTGGGTCTCGACCTTGATGGAGAGCCCGCGCTCGGCGGCGGCCTTCTCCAGGGCCTCCTTGGCCATGAAGGTGTGGGCGATACCCGTGGGACAGCCGGTAGCTGCGATGATATCGTACGTATCTGCCATACAGTCCTCCTTATCCCCATCAGCTGGTATCCATGCGGCTCCCCGTCTGCCGGCGGGAGCGCGCCCATGAGGATAGCAGGTCTTGATAACGGTTTCATAAGCAACCCGGGCGGTCCTCCCCCGCCCTGCCGGCCCGGACGTGGCGGGCCCGCTTGCGCATACGCTATAATCGAGCGGCGCGCGCCATTAGCTCAGTTGGATAGAGCAGGGGACTTCTAATCCCAAGGTCGACGGTTCGAATCCGCCATGGCGCACCAGCAGACCGCGAGCGGGGCGTCCTGAGGGGCGCCCCGTTTTCGTTGTGCGGGGCGGGGGGGCGGGAGCGGGGCGGCGGGCAACCGGGTACAGGCGCGGGCATGGGCGGCCGCGGGGGGCACGAGCGAGCGACCGGGCGCGACCCTCCCCGGACGCAGCCCGGATCCATCGGCCGCGGCCCGAGTCCATCGGGCGCATCGCCTCCCCGGGCACGGCACGAACCTCGCACCCCGCTCCGCCGGCGGCGCGGTGCCCCCGGCACCGACCCTGCGGTGAATCCCTGTTCACGCGCCCCTCGGCCGCAGGTATCGACCGCTCGCAGAAAGCGCGGGCGCCCCTCCACACCGTCTTCGCACGCGCCGCCCATACTCGAGCCATCCGCTCGCACGCGAGCCCGCCGGCATCGAGGAGGACGCACCCGCCATGGCCTATTCGGAGCCTTCCGCGCAGACCCTGAAGTACCTGACGCTCCTGTCCCAGCAGTTCCCCACCGAGCAGGCCGTCTTCACCGAGATCATCAACCTGCAGGCCATCTTGAACCTCCCCAAGGGCACCGAGCACTTCATGAGCGATCTGCACGGTGAGTACGAGGCCTTCATGCACATCCTGAACAACTGCTCGGGGGTGATACGGGAGCATGTCGAGATCGTGCTCGGCGAGACCGTGGGTGAGCGCGAGCGGGCCGACCTGTGCACGCTTATATATTATCCGCACGAGAAACTCGGGCTTGTGCGCGCCGCCCACGCCGACTCCCCCACCTGGTACCGCACCACGCTCGGGCACCTCATCACCGTGACCCGGGCGCTCTCGAGCCGCTACACCCGATCGAAGGTCAGGAAGGCGATCCCGCGCGACTACGCCTACATCATCGACGAGCTCCTGCACACGCACCCCGACGAGAGCGACTACCGCGTGCGCTACCACGACCGCATCATCACGAGCATCCTGGAGACCGACGCCATCGAGGACTTCATCTGCTCGCTCGCCGACCTCATCAAGCGGCTCGCCGTGGACCACCTGCACCTCGTCGGCGACGTGTACGACCGCGGCGGCGGCTCGTCCAAGATCTTGGACCGCCTCCTCGCGCGCCAGGGGAAGCTCGACGTGCAGTGGGGAACCACGACATGCTCTGGATGGGCGCGGCGGCCGGGGAGCCAGCCTGCGTCGTCACGGTGCTCCGCAACAACCTGCGCTACGGCAACTTCGAGATCTTGGAGAACGACTACGGCATCTCCCTGCGCGAGCTCGTGGCCTTCGCGAGGGCGACCTACCGGGAGGGCGAGGCGCTCAGCCCGCTCATCAAGGCCATCGACGTGCTCCTGTTCAAGCTGGAGGGCCAGCTCATCGGCCGCCATCCCGAGTGGGACATGGCGGGCCGGCTGCTGCTCGAGCGCATCGACGCCGAGGCCGGCACCGTACGACTCGACGACGGGCGCACCTGGCCGATGCTCACGAGCGACTTCCCCACCCTCGACGCGGCGGACCCCTACGCCCTCACCGATGACGAGCGGCGAATCGTCGACAAGCTCGTGGCCGAGTTCCTCGACAGCGACCACCTGCGCCGCCACGTCGACTTCCTCTACCGTCACGGCTCGATCTACCTCGTCTCCAACGGCAACCTGCTGTTCCACGGCTGCGTGCCGATGAACGAGGACGGCACGTTCACCTCGGTGCGCTGCGGCGGCACCTGCCTGTCCGGCCGGGCCTACCTCGACTTCTGCGACGAGATGGCGCGGCGCGCCTGGCGCGGGCGGGGGCGCGACCGCGAGGCGCTCGACTGGATGTGGTACCTCTGGATCGGGTTCAAGTCGCCGGTGAGCGGCCGGCTCGTGAAGACCTTCGAGCGGTCATACATCGAGGATACGAGCACCTGGGCCGAGCCGATGAACCCCTATTTCACGCTCACGCGCGAGGCGGGTCCCTGCGAGCGGATCATGCGCGAGTTCGGGCTGTCGCCGACCGGCGGGCACATCATCAACGGGCACACGCCGGTGAAGACGAAGCACGGCGAGACGCCGATCCGCGCGGACGGGCGGCTCCTCGTGATCGACGGCGGCTTCTGCAGCGCCTACCATCCCAAGACCGGGATCGCCGGGTACACGCTGATCTACAGCTCGCGGGGTATGCGCCTGAAGGCGCACGAGGCGTTCAAGAGCGTCGAGGACGCGCTCACGCGAAACCTCGACATCGAGAGCGAGACGGATTTCTTCGCCCCTGTCGAGCAGCGGATCATGGTGAGCGACACTGACACGGGCGACGAGATCAGGGAGCAGATCCACGACCTCAGGCGCCTGCTCGACGCGTACCGGACGGGGCTGCTGCCGACGAGCGGCCGCTAGGCGCCGCTGCCGAGGAAGCGGCGGCGGCTGAAATAGTTGTACCAGGTGACGAAGAAGCTCGATACGACCTTCATGATCTGGTAGCCCATGTTGAGCAGCTGCACGCCCACGAACATATAGAGGCCGTTCAAGGCGAGGCCGATGGCGGAGAGAACCGCGAAGATCGTGAACTCGCGGCGGCGGCTGATGTCATCGCGGTGGGCGAAGACGTAGCGCACCGAGAGGAAGTAGTTCACGATAACGCCCGCGAGGAAGGAGGTCGTGGTCGCCAGGAGGTAGTTCATGCCCCACCCCTCGACGAACATGATGAGCAGGACGTACTCGACCGCGAGGGACGACAGGCCCACCACGGTGAAGCGCCCGAAACGCCGGGCACCCGTCTGGTCGATATGCGTCCGCAACGAGCTCACGTGACTCCTTTGTCATCTTGTGGTTGGCCACACTATAGGCACAACGTTAAGAAAATGTAAGGAGCGCCACCGTTTCTCCTCGTAAGGGGCTTGGGCTTGGGCTTGGGCTTGGGCTTGGGCTTGGGCTTGGGCTTGGGAGGCAGCTTCTCATGCTTTGAAACGTACGCGTGGACAAAAATGACGTTAGTCGGTAATTCTGGCTGAAAAACGGGGCTCATTTCGCGGTGGAAAGGGCCTTTCGGGGTCCGTCATGCGCAAAATGGCCCGAATTGCATAGTTATGACTGTTCGTTTATCTGGCGCAGCCATCGCGCGGCCGTCCGATAATACCGACTAGCGTCATTTTTGTCCACAGTCTCGATTCGTTACCGCTTCAAGGCGTGTTGTCGGGTGGTTCGCGGCACCGAGAGCGGCGGCTGGCGCAGAAGGCGGCCGGAGCCGGAAAAGAGAGGCCACCCCGACACCTCTCAGGAGGCGGCGGGGCGGCCCGCTCGAAATGCCGGCTTCCCGGTGCGATCAGTTGACGAAGTACCAGGACACCGTGTCCCCGTCGTGCAAGGTGTAGTTCGCAGCCGAGGTGTTCGGCTCGCTCCCGTTGACCGCGTACATCCAGCCGCTCGACCCCTCGGCGGCGTAGCCGCCGATCGCGCGCACGTAGATACCGTAGGCCGTGCGCTCCGCGCTCACCGAAAGGCCCGTGCCCATGAGGGCGTCGTAAGCGGTGGCACCGGCCTCGAAGGAGAGCTCGGTGCTCGCCAGCGTGCCGCCGCCCGCGGCGCGGGCGCTCACCGTCACCGTCACCGTGACGGCTTGGTTGGCGGGATCGGCAGAAGGCGACCCGCCGCCAGAGGAGGTCGGTCCGTCATCGGCGGCGCCCAGGGTCACGACGGAAGCGGTCCCGTCAGATGCATCGGCTCCCGCCCCGCGGCCCGCCTCGGACGGATCGCCGGCGCTCGAGGAGGCGCCCTGGACGTCGCCCGCCGCGGTTGCGTCCGCCTGGTCCGCCCCGTCCGCAGCCGAGGCGTGATCATCAGCCGAACCGGATGCGGGCGCGGGGCGCGAGGACGAGCCCTCACCCGCCGCCGACCCGGCCGTGGTCGTCTGCCAGAGGCCGTCCGGGACGAGACCGGTCTGCGGGGATGCGAAGGCGAGCACCACGGCCGCGATGATGAGGGCCACCGACACCGCGGACAGCGCCGCGATGCCGCGGCGAGAGGAGCGGCTGCGCCGCGAAGCCTCCGGGGACGCCTGATCAGAGCCCGGGTAGACCCGGGTATCGGGTTTCAGCTCATCAGCCATAAAACCTCATCCCTCCCCGCGCTCGCGACGGCGCAGAACCAAGAACCACAGGCCGGACACCACGAGGCCGATCACGCCGAGGGCGCCCAGAACCCATGGCATCCCGAGCTCGCGGGCGTCCACGGCGGAAGTCGCGGCGTCTACGGAGGCCGGAGCCGGGGACGCGTCATCGACCTCGGGGGAGGCCGACGGCTCGGCACCCGCATCCCGGGCGTCGTCCCGACCGGTCGCAGCCGACGGGGCGGCGAGGCGGCGCAGCGGGCTTCTCGCGGGGGCGATACGCCCCGAAGCAGCCTGCCCCGAGAGCGGGTTTCGCAGGCCCGCAACGTCCGCCCCGTACGACGGCGTCGCCGGACCGGCCGGGTCGGATGCGGCATCGCCCGCGCCCGCCTGGCCGCCAGGCTGCCCCCCGCCGTCCGAACCGCCCGAGCCGCCGCCCTGGTCGACCCCCGGATCCGCGGCCGCCCCGATCGCGAAGATCACGCCCGAGTCGTTGCTGTAGTAGAGGGTGCCGTCCGCGTCGGCGATCACGCTCGCCGTGCTGTAGTTCGCTTGGTCACCCGCAGGCGTGAACAGCGTCGTGACCGCGCGCGTGCCGGCCTCATAGCGCAGCAGCGCACCCGGGGCGGCGTTCGCCGTCATGTACACGAGGGTGCGTCCGCCCACGCGCGAGACGAGCGGGGCCGACTTGACCTCCGCCCTCGCCACCTGCGTCGCGCTTCGCAGGGTCATCGTCGGCAGGTCCACCTCCGCGAGCAGGCCCGAAAAGTCCGCGCCCGCGCCCCCCACGAAGGCAACGCCGTCAAGCACCGCCGGGGTCGACGTCGAGGAGGCGGCGAAGACGACCTGGCCGGCGAGCCGCAGGGAGTCCCCCTCGCGCACGATCTTGTAGAGGGTCGCCGGGGCGCGCCCCACGGCGAGGAACACCGGCAGCCCGCCCTCCTCGCCGGCGGTGACCACCGTGGAGCGCACCGGCATGCCGAGGTCGACCGACGAGAGGACCTCGCCCGACGCGGCGTCGATGAGCCGGACGGCACCGGCCTCGTCGCCGATCACGAGATCCGCGCCCGACACCGAGGCGCCGGCCCAGTAATAGCCCGCGCCCGCGCCAGGCGCCGCCTCGGAGGTCTTCACCCACATGACCTTACCGTCCGCGATGCGCACGGACACGAGCGCGCCGGCCCGCGCGGGAGCGCCGCCCGCGCCGAGGCCCGCGGCGAACGGCGCGACCACGGCCCCGTTCGCGACCGTCAACGTGGAGCTCGCCTGCCAGCTCGCGGCCGCACCGTCGATCACCGGGCGCTCGAGCGGGGGCGTCTTCCAGACGCAGGTCAGGGTGTCGGCCGTGAAGGCGGCGAGCGAGCCGTCGTCGGAGGGCACGACGATCACCCCGTCCGCGTAGACGGCCCGGGAGAAGTAGGCGGTCGCGCCGTAGGTCTTCACGCGGCGCACGACCGCGCCCGTCGAGCGGTCGATCTTGACGAGCTCAGTCGAGGTCGCGGCGAAGAGGTGGCCGCCCGCGATCAGGGGATCCCCGACGGCGGCGTACTCCTCTCCCGGGCGCCTGAGGTCGGCGGCCCACAGCTCGCGGGCCGCGTCCGCCGGGGTCGAGACGCCGTCGAGCGCGGTCTTGCCACCGTTTCCGAAGCCCGTCCAGACCACGGGCAGATCGGGTCTCGGCGCGTCGGGCACGATCTCGGGCGCGTCCGCACCGGGCTCGACCGCAGCCCCGCCGCCGTCCTCAGAGAGCAGCGGCGTCACGTAGACGAGCTCGATCTCATCGCCGTCGCCCACCTCGATCTTGTTGGCGTATTCGGATGCGTACCCGCCGTTGATGAGCAGGCTCCAATAGGCCCAGTCGGCTCCGATCTGCTCCATCTTGAGCACCCGGCCGTCGGGGGAGGTCACCGATCCGGGCATGCCGGTCGAGAGGTCGTAGGTGTAACCGCCCTGGTCGAGCAGGGCCGCGAGGACGTCCCAAGCGCTTTTGCGCTCGCCTTTCTTGAAGGTGAAGGGCGTCGCGGGAACCCAGGCCTGCGCGCGCACGCGGCCGTCGGCGCCGGGCGCGCTCACGCCCGTGATCTTCGCCGTGACGCTCACCGGGGCCTGCGCGGCCGGGTCGACGGCGCCTTTCGTGCCCAAGACCGTGAACGTCGCCGACACCGGCTGGGCGACGAGCTTCGCGAGCCGGGCGTCCTCGGGGTGCGCGAGGGCCAGGGTCTCGTAGCGCTTGTAGGTGAGGACGGAGTCGACCGTGACCTCGCGGTCGTAGTCGGGCCGGCTCACGCGGAGGCTCTCGCTCGCGACGACGCGATCGTCCGACGAGCGGAACGTGCGCCAGGGCTGCGAGGACATCGGATCGTAGCCGGGGAGGTCCACGGGCTCGATGCCGCCGACGCGGGCCGCGGCCGCCGTGCGCTCCCAGACGGCGCCGTCAGCCCCGGGCAGCACCGCGCGGAAGATCGACAGGTCGCCCGTCACGCGGTCAGGCGCCGCGTTCGAGCCGAGCAGGTGGGCCGCGTAGCCCGCGCGCGCCTGCTCCATGAGGGCGACGGCGGCGTCGATCTCCTCGGAGCCGACCTCCGCCATCGTGAACGCGCCGAGGTCGCGCTCGACGGTGACGCCCTCATAGGAGAGCACGGCCTTGATCGAGGTGCGCCGCGCCCCCTCCCCTGCCAGCGAGGGGGTGATGACGCCGCGGTAGCCCGAGATCCGCACGACGGAGTCGTCTTCCGACACGTAGGAGAGGCGGTAGACGCGACCGTCCAGACCGAGATCGCGCGGGCGGGAGAACTGGAGGTCCCCGGCGACGGCGCCGGGCTTCACCGCGTCCCCCGTGATGAAGTCGGTGACCTTGACCTTCGAGAGGTAGGTCTTGAGGCGCCGCTCGATCTGCGCGGACGTCGCGCCCGAGCGCGGGGACACCTCGAGGGTGACGTCGCGGGCGGCCGTGGTGGACGGCGCGGCGCCGTACCCGGGGATCTTGAGGCTCAGGGTCGCCGTCAGCGTCACCGTGGCGGGCGTGGACTGGTGGGTGAGGCGGACCTCCGCCACGCTGTTGTAGTCGGCGTCGAAGCCGGTATTGACCTTCGCCACCGCCTGGTCGGAGCTCTTCCAGGACACGTCCGCAACCTTCACGCCACCCGCGCCGACGACGTAGACGGGAAGCGGGGCGCCGGTCACGTCCTCGGGGACGGCGGGCGCGGTGAGCGCCTCGGCGAGCTCGAGCGATGCCGCGGCGGCGGCGAGGTAGGACTCCACGCGGCCCTCGTCCCAGGGCAGTGTCATGGAGCGCGCGGGCGTGTAGGCCGCGCGGGCGCCGCCCAGCGAGAGCTCGAAGGTCGGCGTGAGCTGGCGCAGCACCGAGTAGTCGTAGCGCGAGGTCTTCTGATCCGGGGCGAGGAAGAAGTAGGAGACGGCCCCGTTGGCGTCGGTGTCGGTGGCGTCGACGCCGCCCGCGGCCGCCGGGTCGGTCTGGGCGTCCACGGAGGCGACCCGCGCGCGGATGCCCGGGTGCCCCAGGGCCTCGAGACGCGCCTCGATCATGGTGTTGAGGTTCGCGTCGACCCCGTAGCGCGGGCGCGGGACGTACCCGCCGAAGCCGTCCGCCTCGAGGGCGGCGAGCGCGCGGGAGAGCTCGAGGGCGTCGGGGTCGGCGGGGTCGGCGTCGGGGTCGGCGGCGGGGTCAGGTGCTGCGGCGGATTCGGCCGTCGCTGCGGATGCGGCCATCGCGGCGGCGCCCTCCCCCGCGGGCTCCACGGCGGGCACAGAGGCGGCCTCGGGCGCCGGGCCCGCCGCCGCAGTGCGCGCGGAGGCGGCCTCGGGCGCCCCGTCCTCCTCCACGGTGAGGCCTGCCGCGCCGTCCCCCTCGGCCGGAGCGCCCTCAGCCGCCTCGCCCCCCGAGAAGGCGGCCCCCTCGACGAGCGCAGGCCCATCGACGCCCGCGGGCGCGACCGTCTCAGCTGCGGCCGTCACCGGGGCCCCGGCGAGCGCCACGGCCAGCGCCAAGACCGCCCGCAAGGTCCTATCGCCCGCGGTCCTCATCATATATATGGTTGATTGCGTGACATGCGCAGCGCGTGCGCGGTCGCCGAGTCCGATCATCTCGGATCCCTTCCCCCAGAGCCTGGCACCGCGGACGCGGCGCGCTGAGATGGGAGGCGATCCGACTCATCGTCATCCGACCGTGCGCGTCGTCCGATCTGCGACGCTATCACCACGGCCGTCCGAAACACGGTTACTGGTACAGCTGGGGACTCGCACCCCATTCTCCCGGACGCGGCCGCGTCCGTGCGTCTCCGCACCACCATCTAGGCCAGCTTATATGTCCGACAATCGTAGCACAGGCGCCCGCGCGCCCACCCGTCCGCACGGGACGTGCCATAATGAATATGACTCGATTGAGAACAATGAGAGGGGCACCCATGCAGGAGACCGGACCGGATTCCATGATCCTTGACGCCGCCAAGCGCGAGCTGGCCGACCGCGCGCCGCGGCAGCAGGCGTCCGCGGCGCCCCTCAGGTCCTCTGCCGCGTCCTACACCGGCACGCCGCGCGTGCGCTCGATCAACCTCTCCGCCAAGAAGGGCACGCGCAAGGCCCCGGTGGCCACCGGGGCGGCCATGGTCGTCGAGCAGCACGGCCTCGCTGACGACGCGCACGCCGGCCACTGGCACCGTCAGGTCTCCTTCCTCGCCCAGGAGTCCATCGACGCCGCGAGGGAGCGCGGCCTCGAAGTCGGCGACGGGGCGTTCGGGGAGAACTTCACCACCGAGGGGCTCAACCTCTTCGACCTGCCCGTCGGCACGCAGCTCAGGCTGGGCGACGAGGTGCTCGTCGAGATCAGCCAGATCGGCAAGGTCTGCCACACGCGCTGCGCGATCTACTACCTCGCGGGTGACTGCATCTTCCCCCACGAGGGCATCTTCGGCGTGGTGCTGCGCGGCGGCGAGGTGCGCGTGGGCGACGAGATCGCCGTCGTGCGCCGAGGCGACGGCACCTGCACCTACACCCCGCCCGAGGCGCTCGCCGAGGTGGAGCGGGCCCGCGCCGACGGGACGCTGTAGACGCGGGCACCCTCAGACCGCTTGGCGGCCCCGTGGCGTCTCCGTCGCGGGGTCGCTTTCGTTTCAGCGGGTGTCAAGCCGGGGCGGGCGCTTGGGGGCCACCGCGCCGTCGCGGCGGCCCTGAAACGGTGCGCTCACGTTTCCTCAGGTAGACGAAGTGCGATTGAATCCGAACATTCAACCTTCAAGTGAAACTCGAATCTCTATAGGCGCTCCATAACTCGCTCGAAGCGCAGCTACGGGCCATCCTAAACCTTCAACTTGACCCTTAAACTTGTTTAAGCCTCAAGTTGAACTCGAAGGTGGTAGTACACTGATGCCGTGAAATCAGGATACGCTGTCTGAGGATGGTACATGAACGCACACCCGCATTCCCATCGCGCGCTCGTCGTCGGCGCCGCCCTCGCCTTCGCGCTCGCCGGCACGGCCCTGGCGCCCGCGCCCGCCCAGGCGGTCACGCAGGAGACACAGGCCGAGGTCAGCGCCACGCAGAAGAAGGTCGAGCAGACCGCGGCCGCCTACGAGCAGGCCGTCGCCAAGCTGCAGGCGCTGCAGGGCAAGATCGATGAGAACACGGCGAAGATCCAGGAGCTCGAGAGCGCGATGCCGGGCAAGCGGGCCAAGGCCGGCCTGGCCATGCGCGCCAACTACAAGAACGAGCGCGGCACGAACGTGCTCATGAGCGTGGTGCTGCAGTCCTCCTCCCTGGACGACCTGCTCACCCGCATGAACTACCTGGACCAGATCCAGTCGTCCAACACCGAGGCCCTTGAGGACCTAAACGACGCCGAGCGCGAGCTCGAGCAGCACAAGGTCGAGCTCGAGCAGGCCCGCGTCAAGGCGCAGGCGGAGCAGGACCGCGCCGACGCCGCCCTCAAGGAGGCGCAGAAGCTGCGCGAGGACGCCCAGCGCCGTGCCGAGGAGGAGGCCGCCGCCGAGCTCGCCGAGCTTGAGGCCGCAGCACGTGCCGACGGCTCGCCGGCGGGTGCCGCGGGCTCGCCGTTCGATAACAACACCGTGGTCGACTGGGGCATGAGCCAGGAGGACTTCGTCGCCGCCTGGGCGCCGCGCATCGACGCCTACCTCGAGGGATCCCCGCTCGCGGGCTACGGCAGCCAGTTCGCCGCCGCCGCGTGGAAGTACGGCGTCGACCCCCGCTTCTCTCCCGCGATCTCCAACACCGAGAGCAGCAAGGGGGCCTACCTCTTCCGCGAGCACAACGCCTGGGGCTGGGGCAGCATCGACTTCCCCTCCTGGGAGCAGGCCATCGACACCCACGTGCGCGGGCTGGCGCAGGGCTACGGCTACACGATCAGCGTGGCCGGCGCCAAGAAGTACTGCCCTCCCAACTGGTACGACTGGTACCGCAACACCCTGAGCGAGATGCAGCGGATCTAAGCTGCGCCCCCGTACGGCAGGGGATGCATTCTGTTGACTCGGCGCGGTGGGCCTTCGGGTCCGCCGCGTTTTTCATACCGGGGGGGTGCGGAGCCGGGGACGCGCTTAGGGGCGGTCCGGAGCGCGCCCGGGCGAGGGTGCAAGGGGTGCTGGCCCGGAACCGGGTGAGGGGCCGGGGCCGATGGCGGAGCGGGCCGTCCCCTGCCGGGTGAGGCCGGCTTGCGAGCCGGCTCGGATCGGACTCGGGCTGTAACGTGTTTACGAGCGAGCTTTTATGCGGCCGAGCTGTTAGAAGGTTTCCTCATGCTCCACGATCACGCGGATCCGCTCGTCGGCGAAACCGCGGTCATCGAGCGCGTCCCTGAGGTCGCGAGCCTCCGGGGCCGGTCCCTCCCCTGCGATCTCGATCGAGACCTCGTCGTCTCGGAAATCCAGGCCCGTGATGCGGTAGCCGTCATCCTCGGCCCAGTTGCGCACGATCTCGCCCACCGCGTTGCGCCGGTCGTTCTCGTTCACGATGTCGAGGCTCGCGAAGGCGAGCGGCACGCTCACCGTCAGCACGCCCACCAGGATCGCGGCGAACATGATCGCGCGGGCGCGGCCGGGCATCTTCTCCTCCCCGGAGCGCACGCGCCGCTCCAGCTCCGCGATGACGAAGACGATGAGGCTCGTGGCCTGGATGGCGAAGTAGTTGACCATGAACAGGTTCATCGCGCCGAAGGCCGAGCGGATGTCGCCCGCGTACAGGGAGATGCCCACGGCGCACAGCGGCGGCACGATGGCGGCCGAGATGGCGACGCCGGGCATCGCGTCCGGGATGTCGTCGCGCATGATGGAGATGGAGCCCATGAGCCCCGACGCCAGGGCGATGATGAGGTCGGCGATGCGCGGCGAGGTGCGCGACACGATCTCGGAGTTCGTGGAGGGGTCGACGTCGACGGGCATGATGGCCGCGAACGCCATCGAGATGAGGAGGCATCCGGCGACCCCGAGCGCCGTGATGATGATCGTGCGCACGAAGCCGCGCCAGTTGGAGGCGACCAGGGCGAAGGTGGTTCCGAGCATCGGCGACATGAGCGGGGCGATGAGCATGGCGCCGATGATGACGGCAGGTGAGCTCACGGCGATGCCGCCGGTCGCGATCACGGCCGAGAGGGCGAGCC
Source organism: Coriobacteriaceae bacterium (assembly GCA_015062655.1). GTDB lineage: Bacteria > Actinomycetota > Coriobacteriia > Coriobacteriales > Coriobacteriaceae > Collinsella. The sequence continues at coordinate 28,968 of SUUG01000003.1, read as the reverse complement.
GCCAGGCGAAGGAGGTGTAGGCCTTCAGGGGCTCGTCGACACGGACGAACGTCCCCTCCTCGACCTTCTGGACCGACTTCAACGTGACTCGGCCGCCGAACAGGGCCTTCATCGCCATTCCCATCGTGGTGCTCCTTGTGACGCCTCGCGGATCGAACACGCTTATGATACGCGAGGGGGTGCATGCGGTCGAGATGCAGGGAGGCGGCGATTCCGGAAGGATGCCCCGCGGGGGCAGTTGCATTTTTTGCTGCTATGTACCCTTTTCTGGAACAAAGTGGCGGCTATGTACTGCGGAGTGCATAGCCGTCATTATTGCAACTTGTCTTACCTGCGGTTTTCTGTGCGGTACTTGGACTCTGCTCCGAGGGGCGTACACAGGCGCAAGAAATGCAACTCAGATGCGGCCGGCATGGGGCCGACGGGGCCGACGGGGCCGCACGGGGCCAGGCGAGGCCAGGCGAGGGCGGCCGCGGCGTTTCATTAGCTCGGAGCTAATGGCAGCCCGCATCACGGATGCCGAGCGTTCGCAATTGCCGCTTTTTCGCGCCTGAAAGGCCGAATTACGAACGCTCGCCATCTGCGGTACGGGGTCGTCGCGGCATAAAGTGCGGGAAGGCCTCCTTCAGCCGGGGTGGAAGGCGGAGGGCGGTCGGGACGGGATGCGGCGGAACACCGGAGCGGCCTCAGCGGGCGGCGCGCTCAGAACCGCTTGAGGACCAGCTGTACTATGACGAGGACGAGCATGCCGATGAAGCAGGCAACCAGCGTTTTGAAGGCGAGTATGAGGCAGCGCCTCCAGGTCCAGCGGCCGACCTGGGGAATGCGATCGCGCAAGCGGCGCTTGTCGAAGAGCAGCCACAAGACCGCCGCGCCCGGGAGATCCAGGATCAAGATCGCCGCAAGCGTGCGGGAGACGGGCCCGACCGACCACGACGTGTCCGTCGGGTTGACCACGCTCTGGTAGCTGCCCGCCACCAGGATACCGGCTATACAGACGAGCGCGATATTCCAAATGATGCCGAGCACCGAGAGCGCGCGGGAGACGATCGGCGCACGGAGAAGCCGGTGCAAGGCGGCTGCGCGAGAGCGCGGGCGTGAATCCTCAGGGGCGGCGGGGGCCGGCCTCGTCGCTGCGGGGCGCTCCCGTGCTTGCGCCCCGTGCTCCGCGGATCGTACCGCGGCCGCCAGGGCAGAGGCGCTCGCATAGCGTTCCGCCGGGTCGAAGCGCGTCGCCTTGAACACAACCGGGGCAAGGTCGGCGGAGACCCCTCGGTCCATCAGCTCATCTGCGGTCTGACCCGGCACCGGCTCTCGGCCCGTGCAGCAGAACGCCAGCAGCATACCGAGTGCATAGACGTCGCTCCGCACGTCGGTCTGACCGAATCCGAACTGCTCGGGCGGTGCATAGCCCCTGGTGCCGAGATGGACCGTATCGGCCGCAGCACCCTCGTGCCAGGAGCGGGCGATGCCGAGATCGATGATCGTGACGCGCGGAACCGCGGCGCCGGACCGTCCGATTGCATCAGACGTCCAGGCGTCCACCATGATGTTCGACGGCTTGAGATCGCGGTGGATGAGGGGTGGGGCGAAGCCCTCATGGAGCTCGGTGACGCCCTCGCAGATGAGCGGAACCAACGCGCGGGCGAGCTCGGGCGAAGGGCCCACACGATGGACGAGCTCCTCGAGCGTCTCGCCGGAGAGGAGCTCCATGAGGACGTGGATCTCCTCTGCCACCATATCGGCTGAGAAGACACGCGGCAGATGGCGGTAGACGGAGCCCGAGCGCTCGGCGCTAAGCAAGGCGGCATAAGCCGAGCCCACGCCGGTGTCGCGGCGAATCCGCTTGAGCACGAAGGGACCCACCGCTCCCCCGCCGGGACCGGGGACGTAGACGACCTCCGTGCTCTCGACGGCGGAACGCTTGAGCACCTCCTCCACGCGATACGAGAAGGATCGCCCGTCGACGGCGAACCCCTCGAGATGACGCGCGAGCCCGGCGGAGAGCTCCGCCGACGCCCTATCCTGCTCCGTGGTATCCATAGCGACCATCATAGCAGCGCGCCCGGACAGGGACGCCCGGGCGCACACGCAGGATCGTTCAAAACCGGCCGCTGTCTCAGCAAACGGTCTCCTCGCCGAAACGAAACAGCTCCTCGTTCACCTTCTGGAGGGAGCAGCTTCGATCGAGGCAGAAGATGATGACCGCGTCACGACGGCTATGCGGGTTCAGCGAGCTGACACCGGCAGCCCGCAGAGCGCGGTTGGTCTCCCGCAGCGAGAGCGCCATCGCGAAGGCGATCTGCAGAACCTTGTTTCGCGAGGGGTTTCGCGCCCCAGTGAAGATCTGGTAGCCGAAGGTCTCGTTGAGGTTCGCCATGCGCACCACGCCGGCGCGGGTGAGGCCCTTCTCCTTCAGCAGTTGTTGCAGGTAGTCGGCCAGCGAGAGGGCATCGAACTCATGCCCTTCGATGAAGGCGTCGATGCGCGGGGCGTCGAGCAGCTCCTCCAGCAATTCCTCTGTCAGCGGTTCGGCCATCTCATCGTCCCTACGCAACGGTCCAGCTCGCCTGCACGTCCTTGCTGAAGATATTACCGGTGAAGAGGATCTTCGTTGTGCCCTCCTTGAAATACAGAGTGCCGCTCTTGGTGCCGCCCGCCGCGAGGTTGCCGGAATTTAGCTCGGCATCATCGGAGCTGAAGTCAGGTCCCGCGAAATACGTGTGATCCTCCTGGGCACCGTTCGCATCCTCGCCTTTCCAATCAAAGGGATTGAAGCTCACCGTATCATCGCCCTCGTTCTTATAGGTGACGGAGATCTTCACATAGGTGTTGCTCGCACCCGCGACGCTCGGCTCGATCGAATCGACGCTGACCGTCATGCCGTTGCCCATGTCGACCGCCGTGCCTGCCGCCAAATCGGTCGTCTTCTGCTCCTTTTGCGGAGCCTCCTGTTCGGCAGGGACGGAGCCTTTCACCGAGGGGCTGCCTCCACAGCCGACGAGTGTGAGCGCGAACGCCCCAGCAGCGAAGACGCCCATGCCGCGGCGGGCGAAACGCATGATTTTCGAGACCTTCATGTTGAACTCCCTTTCCCAACAACGCGCCGGGACGTCCCCGACGCTTTCGCTGCTCAACTGTATCGAGGCGGCCGCGGCGTTTCATTAGCTCGGAGCTAATGGCAGCCGACATCACGGATGCCGAGCGTTCGTAATTGCCGCTTCTTCGCGCCTGAAAGGCCGAATTACGAACGCTCGGCATCTGCGGTACGGGGAGATGTCGCGGGTGTGCTGAAGGTCGCGGCCGAAACGGGGTATCATCCCCTGCTATCAAAGGACGGAAGGGACACCCTTGCAGCTGCGTCTACACGAGCCAGCTCGCGCTGCTGCAGAGCTAAGGCGCACCGCGGCCGCGGCCGGGTGCGCTGAGGCCGGCACGGACCCGCCGCCGGCTCGGGCGTGGACGGCGGCGATGCCGAGCGTTCGTGATTCGGCATGTTCGGCCGTTTTTTTGCCGGATTACGAACGCTCGGCATCGATCTGGTGCGGCAGGGCGCGGGGCGGCGTCGACAGGTCAGCCGGCAGGTCAGCGGTTCTCGATCGAGCCGATGTTCTTCAGCGAGATCGAGATGAGGCCGTTCGGCTCGTTCACGAACTCGATGAGGTCGGTGTTGGCGACCATCTCGGCCGGGAAGCTGATCGTGATGCCGGTGTCCGTGCGGATGCGATGGTTTCTCACCTGCGCGCGCTCCACCTGGGCGCGCTCCACGGGGACGCGCTCGGGCACCTGCTCCTCGGTGAGCTGGGAGCGCACGGCCTCGCGGATCTGCGGCTCGTCCTCGAAGGCCGCATCCACCACGTCCCAGGGCGGCAGCTCCTCGTCCTCCTCAACGGCCTCGGCCACGGCCGCCTTCACGCGGGCGAGCGCCACGGCCGTGTTCGCGCCGTGGTCCTCGGCCACCTGCTCCACCACGCGCGTGACCGCCTCGATGGCCTCCTTGCCCGAGACCCCGCCCGCGCACTCGAGCAGCCCCTCGGGCAGGAGCATCCGGTCCTCGCCGGCGATCTTTCGTCCCTTGTCCTGGTAGAAGACCTCCATCGTGGAGGCGCGCACGAGCGCGAAGCTCGTGAGCTTCTGGCTCGGGTTCGGCAGGATCGCGAAGTGCCGACGGATGTCGTTTCTGACCTCGCCGCCCTCGCGGCCCACCTCGTGCATGAAGGCCTGCCGGCTCCCGAGCAGAAGGACGGCGAACCAGCGGACGTCGTCATCGTCCTCGAAATCGGCCACGAGCACGTCGGTCGACTCCACCTTGTCAGCCCGCGAGAGCTCCCCCGACAGGAACTCCCCCACCTGCTGCGAGAGGTCGATGAACTCGCGGTCGCCGAAGAGGTAGCCCTTGAGCTCGCCGGCGAAGGCCGAGGTCTCAAAGAAGGCCGCGCGGCGGTTGTCCGGGCTCGTCCGCGCCTTCCTGAGGTGCGTGCTGACGAAGGACTTGACCTGGCGGCTGTCGAGGTCGAGCTCGCGCTGGCTCATCACGGTGACGGCCGAGTCGAAGTCGAGGATATGCAGGATGGCGTGGTTGACCTTCATGGATCGGGCGCTCCTTCACGCTCGCGGGCGAATGACGGGGCGCGCCCGGACCCGGCCCCCGCCGCGCGGCGGGCACCCGGAGCAAAGGGGACGCCCGGCCGCAAGGTGCCGGGCGCCCCCGAGACGCGCATGGGTATGGATGAGACCTTACGCCTCGAAGTCGACCTTGTCCATGATCGCGCGCAGGGCGTCGGCGCTCTTGTGGAGCTCGGCCTCCTCGGCGGCGTCGATGGCCACGGGCACGCGGGTCACCACACCGTCGCGGCCCACGACCGTCGGCATCGAGATCGAGATGTCGTCCAGGCCGTACTCGCCCACCATGAGGCTCGAGACGGGCAGGACGCACTTCTCGTCGCGCATGATGGCCGTGCAGATGCGGCGCACGGCCATGGCCACGCCGTAGTAGGTGGCGCGCTTCTTGTCGATGATGGTGTAGGCGCTGTTCTTGACGTCCTCGGCGATGCGGGCCTCGGTGGCCTTGTGCTCCTTGTGGCCGTGGAGCTCGCAGAACTCGTTCAGGGGCACGCCGGCGACCGTGGCGCTCGACCAGGCGACCATCTCGGAGTCGCCGTGCTCGCCCATGACGTAGGCGTGCACGTCGCGCGGGTCGACGTTCAGGTGCTCACCGAGCATGTAGCGCAGGCGGGCGGTGTCGAGCACGGTGCCGGAGCCGATCACGCGGCCCTCGGGCAGACCGGACATCTTGATGGCCGCGTAGGTGAGGACGTCCACGGGGTTGGAGACGACGAGCAGGATGCCCGCGAAGCCGCTCTTGCGGATCTCGGAGATGATGGACTTGAAGATGCCCACGTTCTTGCTGACGAGGTCGAGGCGGGTCTCGCCGGGCTTCTGGGCGGCGCCGGCCGTCACGACGATCATCGCGGCGTCGGAAACGTCGGAGTAGTCGCCGGCGTAGATCTTCATCGGGCTCGCGAACGGGATGCCGTGCGCGATGTCCAGGGCCTCGCCCTCGGCGCGGTTGCGGTCCACGTCGATGAGGACCATCTCGGAGAACAGGCCGCTTTGCATGATGGCGAACGCGGACGAGGAGCCCACGAAGCCGCAGCCGACGATCGCGATCTTCCTATCGTTGATCATGGTGAACCCTTTCTATAGACGGGAGGCGGGCGGCTGCCGTCTGGGGTGGCCGCCTCTCCCTTGATGTTACCCGCTTCATTATTCCGCAACTCGCCGAATAATTACGACCATTCACCGATTCTTGCTCGAAACACCGTGCCAACAGCATTAAGCGTCGAGACCCAGCTCATCGATCTCGGCGAGCCACAGGGCCGCCGAGGCGTCGCTCGGCATGCGCCAGTCGCCGCGCGGCGAGAGGGTGACCGAGCCGACCTTGGGGCCGTCCGGCAGGCAGCTGCGCTTGAACTGCTGGGAGAAGAACCGCCGGTAGAAGGTGCGCAGCCAGGTGAGCACGGTCTCAGGGTCGAAGACGCCCTCAAACGATCGGCAGGCCTGCCGGTAGATGCGCCCGGGGCGCTGCCCCGCGCGGAGCATGTGGTAGAGGAAGTAGTCGTGCAGCTCATAGGGGCCCACGAGGTCCTCGGTGCGCTGGGCGATCTCGCCGTCGTCGGTGGGCGGCAGAAGCTCCGGGGAGACCGGGGTGTCGAGGATGTCCTCGAGGATGGCCGCCGGGGCCGGAGCGATCGTGGTCGCCACGTAGCGGACGAGGTGGCGCACGAGGGTCTTCGGGACGCCCGCGTTCACCCCGTACATGCTCATGTGGTCGGCGTTGTAGGTGGCCCAGCCCAGCGCGAGCTCGGAGAGGTCGCCGGTGCCCACGACGAAGCCGGAGAGACGGTTCGAGAGGTCCATGAGGATCTGGGTGCGCTCGCGAGCCTGGCTGTTCTCATAGGTGACGTCGCGCAGGTCGGGGTCCTGCCCGATGTCGGCGAAATGGCGCTCGACGGCCGCTCCGATGGGGATCTCCCGGAAGTCCACGCCGAGCTCGTCGGCGAGGCGCTCGGCGTTGCCCTTCGTGCGGGCCGTGGTGCCGAAGCCCGGCATCGAGACCGCGTGGATGCCCGCGCGGTCGAGGCCCAGCCGGTCGAAGGCGCGCACGCACACGAGGAGGGCTAAGGTGGAGTCGAGGCCGCCCGAGAGACCGAGGACCACGTGAGCGGTGCGCGTGTGGGCAAGGCGGGTCGCGAGGCCGGCGGCCTGGATGCCCAGGATGGTCTCGCAACGCGCGGCGAGGCTGGCGGGGTCGGCGGGCACGAAGGGGTGCGGGTCGAACACGCGGTCGGCCTCCACGGCGGATCGGGTCGCGGACGCGCCGTCCGGGAGCCCGAGGCTGAACGGTACAGGGGCGCCGGCGAGCGCGGCCGCAGGGCCGCGATGCCAGGTGGTGGTGCGGCGGCGCTCGTGGACGAGACGCGCGAGGTCGATGTCGGCCGCGGCCATCTCGCAGGTGAGGGGCGCCGTCTCGGCAAGAACCACACCGTTTTCGGCCACGAGGTTCGCGCCGGCGAAAACGAGGTCGGTGGTCGACTCCCCCGCGCCCGCGTCCGCGTAGGCGTAGGCGCAAAAGAGCCGGGCGCTCGTGGAGGCGACGAGGGAGCGCCGGTAAGCGTCCTTCCCCACGACCTCGTCGGAGGCCGAGAGGTTCAAGATCACGGTGGCGCCGGAATCGGTGGCCATGCGGGTCGAGGGGGGCTCGGGCACCCAGAGGTCCTCGCAGACCTCGATGCCGATGCGAGCGTCGGCGGCCCCGGCGTCGGTGCAGGCGTAGACGAGGCCGGCCCCGAGAGGCGCGCGCTGCCCGGCAAGCGACGCCTCGATGGGGCGCTCCGGGGCGGGGGCGAACCAGCGGGCCTCGTAGAACTCGCCGTAGTTCGGGAGGTTCCGCTTGGCCGTGAGGCCGAGCAGGCGGCCGCGGCAGCAGGCGGCCGCGGCGTTGTAGACAAACTCCCCCACCGCGACGGGTAGGCCGAGGGCGAAGAAGACGGGGAGGTCGGCGGTCGTATCGAGGATATGCGCGAGCGCGCGCTCGGCGGCGTCGAGGAGGGCGCGGTCGTGCAGCAGGTCGGCGGCCGTGTAGCCCGTGAGGCACAGCTCGGGCAGGACGAGCGCGCGGACGCCCTCGGCCGCGGCGGCGCGAACGGAGGCGACGATCGCCTCGGCGTTGCCGAAAACATCTGCGACGCGGATCTCGGGCGTGGCTGCGGCGATGCGGAAGAAGCCGTCGGCGGTGGGGTCCATGGTGCCTCCTTGCGGTTGCGGTTCTATGGCATTGTATCGCGGGGCGGGGCGTCCGGCCCGAGAGCGCGGCCGGCCTCCTCCACGCTTTCCGCAGTCGGCTGCATGGGATCACGCGGGGTCCTGCATAGCGGTCCGGACGGACGACGTCGGGCCCTATCGCATCCGGGTGGGAAACCGGCGTCGATAGAGTTCCGTAAATCGTCTGTGCAGGTTTTCAGAGCTGCAGGCCGCAAGAAGCGCATCCACAAAATCCTCGCCCTCCTCAAGAAGGCAGAAGAGCTCGTCAAGCGCTCTGGCCTGGGTCTCGTTGTTCGGAGAGGCCACGGCCATGATCATGCGCATCTCCACCTGGCCGTCAGGGATGTCGATGAGAACAGGTTCGGCGAGCGTGATCAGCGTCATTGAAAACGCGTAAGCGCTTCTTGGGTACCCATGGGGCATGCAGATGCCATGGGGCAGGACCGAGAGCTGGCCGTATTCGTCCCGGATGCTTTTGACATCTTTCTCCCAGCCCTCCGCTTGGCTCGTATCGTCGAACAGCACCGATGCCGCAAGGTGCACGGCGTCACCCCAATCGGAGCACGACGCGCGCGCGAGCGCCGCGGCCGCCGGGATCGCGTCCCACAGGCTTGGCAGGCCTTCCCTGCCCTTCTGCTTGTGCGCGATGTCCCCACCGAGGAGGCGCTCCAGATCGCCCTCCAACGACGCGGCGTCCTGAACGATGCAGTGCTTATGCACTATTGAGAGCACGTCCTCGATCCGGGGGGACGAGACGACGTCTCGCCATGGGGCGAAAGCCTTGATCTTGCGTATATCGGAACCAGACAGAACGGGATTGACACGAATCATGGGGACCGGCAGCGGCACCGGCACATCAACGGTCGACAACACGACGTCAGTATCTCCATACGAATGATCCAGCGCATTGAAAACCGAGATCTGCTCAATCACGTGAATCCAGGGGAGTTGACGGGCGAGGGAGCTCCTCAGCAACGCGACGGCGCCATATCCGTACCCGCATATCAGAGTGGCCTTCACATCTGTCCGGCCGTCGACCTGTGCGTCATGGCCTTGAGCGGCGGCCACGTACATGGCGATATAGGCGATCTCATCGTTATCAAGCGCCACGGAAAACCTGGAGCCCACCTCTTCGAAGATCCCCGCGCACCGATCGAACTGAATCGGGTACTGACGCCTCACAGCATCCAGCAGGGGATTCTTTGCGTGCTCTCCTCTCCGGGCACGGGAGAACGCCGACCTGAGATGTAATCTCAGCAGCTCGATAAGCCGTTTATCATGCAGCAGGCCGCCGCCGAACGCCCGCTGCATGCAGCCCAACGCGGACGAGACGATGGCCTCGGTCCCGTCCGCACGAACATGCTCGCGCGGGATTTCATATACCCCCGAGCGACTCGGAAGGAGCGCACCGAGGTACGCGGCCTCCCGCAAAGCATCCGGGCGCGACAAAGCGCTCCCGCAGACGGCGTCCACGAGGCGGAGCAGGATCTCACTGATCTCACCTTCCGACGAAGGGCCGCCAGGATGCTCAACCAGAAAACCATGGAACGCCCGATGCGCCGAAACCGCCACCTTCACAAGCGTCGCCACGATGTCGTTGTCCGATGGATGGAGGTCGCAAGTCTCAAGGACCTCCATGACGGCCTCTACGACAAGCGTCATGCGCGCCGGATCGAACACCTCGTTCACATACCCATAGGGGGTGGGACCGAGCTCGTTGACTGAACTCGGCCCCCACCCGATGAGAAGCGTCAGCAACTGATCTTCGGGGATGAGCTGCAAGATCAGACGGTGCAAGGCCGAACGGACATCAGATTCAGAAGCGGTGACGGCGATTCCCCTACGGCGGTTGCGATCGAGATCGAGCCCCCAGGCAATCAGCTTCTGCCGTGCAAAGGACAGATCGCGCAAGCAGGTCGACCTGCTCACGCCGAGCCATTCCATCCAGCTTTCGATGGACCGGTCGCCCCTGCCGGCGAGCACCTCGACGGCGATGGCTGTGCCCCGCTCCTCAGCGTTTCTGTACGCCCGCTCCACCCCGCTGAGCTCGCTCCATGCCAGAAAAATGCGGCGTGCCCTTTCCTGCAGCTTCGCAGGCAACAGGATGCCTTTCCCCGGAACCGTTTCGATTTCGACCTCAGAACCTAAGAGGCCACAGCGCAATTCCGCCAACCCGTACCGGACGGTCCGCTCGCTCACTCCCAAACGTTCCGACAGGTCTAGAACGGAAACGGGGTCAGCGCTGCTCAACAGCTGCCCTAGAAGCTCAATCGAGCGGTATGGCGGAATTTTCATAGAACATCCCCGGGCCTCACTTCGCGATGCGCCCCCTATCGAGCTCTTCGCGTATTGGAGTTAAGAACCGCTCCACGTTTCCATCAAGCATAGCCAAGAGCAGGGCGCTCCCTATGATGACGCCATCCGCGCCCACTGAGATATAGCGGGCCACGTCCTCGGGGCGCGAGATTCCGAACCCCGCGCAATGCGGGATCGAAGATCCGAACGACCGCATGCGGGCGATGTTTGCCCCGACGCGGTCGGATTCCCCATGCGCGGCAACGCCGGTCTTGCCATGCACAGCCTGCATGAATGCGTAACCTTCAGCGCGCTTGGAAATCCTCGCCAGCTCATCTGCGCTCGAGTCGAGCCTGACGAAATCCAAAAGCGCAAGCCCCTTTCGTTGCAGGCACGCCGCAAGCTGCCCCCGCTCATCCTCAGGGGCGTTGGGACAAAGGACGGCATCGGCCCCCGAGGCTGCGACGCGCTCTGCAAAGGTCTCGACTCCGGTCTCGACAACCAGCTCCCAGTACGTCATCACCTGGAGAGCCGAATGAGGGTACGCCGATCGTATCCTTTCAATGTCCTCATACGGATCCCCTCCAGACCCCTCCCCTAAGGCGCGACCCATCGACTCCGCGACGACGCGGCCGTCGAGCGCGGGCTCTCTGCACGGCATGCCCAGCTCGAGGACGTCCGCTCCGCACCTCAGCAGCTCACCGGCTCGATCGACCCGATCCCCCAAGGCGGGGTCACCGAGGGGGAGATAGCAGACCAGCAGCTTCCTTCCCTCATCGCGCAATGCGCGGAGGCGCTCATCAAAGGCCGATGCCATGGGATTCAACCTCCTTGACCAAGCGCCCGCTGAACAGCCGAGCGATTGCCTCCTCCCCCGTCGCCGCCTGGATATCGCGATAAAACACCTCGTCTGCAAGAGCGTCCATCAGGTGCGATAGAACCTCGAGGTGCCCGTCCGGATCCGAGACGGCGAGCATGATCACGAATTCCGTCTGCAGCGTGGCGTTCGCGTCCCCCATCGCATGGAAGGGGACCGGTGTCGAGCATTTCGCCACGGCTATCGCAGAGCGGCGCACGAACGTGGGGTCCCCGTGCGGCAGCGCGATCGGGCCGCCCGGGAATTCCACACCCGTCGGAAAGCTGCGCTCGCGTTCAACCACGCCCTCGATATACCGGGGGTCGATGCAGGCTTGGCGCACCAAGACCTGACCCAGCTGTCGAATCGCGTCCTCAGCATCGGCGGCCTCGAGGTTCGGGTGCACCAGCTGCGCCCCAAAAAGAAGATCGTCCATCATATGATCCCGCTTACATCTCATGGGCCCGATCAATACGACCGGGCCCCGCCTTTACTCCGCCGCCACGATCTCGTAAATCTGCTCAAAAACCTTTTCAGCTCCAACACCTGTGAGTATGGCGGTGGCGCGCACCGTCGGGACGTCAAGCGCGGGCAGCTCCGAAGCAGATGCGACCAAAACGGGCTTCAGGCTCTTCGACATCGACTTCACCTCGAGAATGCGGCAGGTGCTCACATCGCAGGCGACGCCGCGCTTCGCGAGATACGCTTCGATCTTCTTTCCGATGTTCTTCGAGGTCACGCCACCGGTTCCGCAAGCAACGATGATCTTCGGGGTATCCATCTCATAGCTCCAATCAAATACGGTCTATTTATCCAAACAGGGAGGCAAGCCAGCCCATTGCCGCCGCAGGCCACGAGGAGCCGATTCCAACGCTCGTCCCCAGCGAATCAAACGGGAGCCCGTTCACCGCGGCCGCAGCGGAGTACCACTCCGCAGTCATCGAGCAGACGTATAGCGTGATGGTGAGGACGATGAGGCCCGCAATGAAGCCGCGGAAGATGTTCTTCTTGCAGTACGGCATGACGCAGCTGATGAGGAAGGGCGCTGCGATCGCAACGTCTGCCAGCGGAAGGACGCGGTTGCCCGGAAGCACGAACGCGAGCAGAAGCATCGCGGGGGTGAGCAAGATGCCGGTCGCCATGACATCGGGCATGCCGACGAGAATGGCCGCATCGAGGCCGATATGGAACGTGCGTCCAAACCGCTTCTCGCACGTCTCGCGCATGCCGTCCGCGATCGGGGTGATGCCCTCCACGAGGATGTTCTCGATCCGCGGAAACGCGATCATGAACGCGGCGAACGTGATCGCGATATACATCGTTTGACCGAACCCTTGCTGGCCGACGACTCCCAGGACAATTCCCATCGCGAAGCCGATCGTCGATGGCTGGACCAGCCCGCCGAAGCGCTCCTCGATGCTCTCAGGGCTCCAGTCGATCTTCGCCAAGACGGGAATCCGCTCGATAGCCCAGTTGACCGCCATTCCCACAGGGGCGAAAATGATCGCGTTTCCGTGAGGGATCGAAACGCCTTCGAGACCGTAGGCCTCCTGAATCGTCGGCGCCGTGATGTCCGCGAGCTTGAGAACGATGACCTCGTTCACCACGAAGGCGCCGATCGCCAGCGCGATATTTCCCGTTATCGCATAGACGAAGCAGGCCGCCAGAGCCCATACGCTGTAATTGAAAATATCCGCATCAAAGGTGTCCGTCAGCTTGGTGACGATCATGAGGATATTGACAGCGAAACCAACCACGAGAAGGATCGAGTAGAAGCTTAAGGGGAACAGCACGTTTGAGTAGGCGCCCGCGATTCCAAAATCGACAACGTCGAAATGCAGTCCGAAGTTTTCAACAACCTGCGTGAGCACGGGAACCGCAACGCCCATGAACATTCCGACAAGCGCGCTCATCCCCACGAGCGCGGCAGCCATGTAGATGGCGCACTTTAGAGCCTCACCGATTTTCAGGCGGGCGAGGAGCAGACCGACAAGGAAGATGCTGATAAGGATCATGACCGAGGATGGGAGCGCGGCATACCAGTTCAAAGCCGACATCACTGCATCCATACGTACCTCCTACCACGCGAGAAGACAATGAATGGAATTCCATGACCTCAGTGTACGGGCGGCCCAGAGCGCTTCATAGCGTCATATCCCGCAATCTGCACCACTGCAGTTTTGAGACCCTTGACGGATCGCGGGGCGGGGCGTCCGACCCGAGAGCGCGGCCGGCCTCCTCCACGCTTTCCGCACGTGTGTCTCCTCTTTCTGTTGTCTGCCCGCCGCGGGCTGCCCGCGCGGAAGCGGGGTACTACTCTCCATAGAGCGCAAACGATTGTGAGGACTGGGCATGGCGTCGAATCTACCTGAGTACACGGACCTGCAGCGGACCCGCGTGATCGACCGCTCCGAGCTGGGCGGCGCGCGCTCCATCGGCAGCACGCAGCTGCTCAAGGCCGAGGAGCAGGGCCTGTTCGAGGGACTCTCCGTGGCCCAGATCATCGCCGGCGCCGCCGCGGCGGCGACCTCCGTCCTCCTCGCCTCCCGCCTCGGCGTGTACGGCTCCGTGATCGGCGCCGCGGTGAGCTCGGTGGTCACGGTCATCGCCACGCAGATCTACCGCCGCGCACTCACGGCCGGCGCCAAGAAACTCAACACCGGCCTGGGAGCCAAGGGCAGCCCGCAGGTCACCTCGCCGCTCAACAACCCATACCGCACCGCGCTCGAACCCGGCCAGCGCGTGCGCGGGGCGCGCACGGCGCCCGCCTCCTACCGCGAGCGCGCGGCCGCCGAGCGCCGCGGGGTGCAGCGCAAGGTCATCATCGCCTCGGTCGTGGTGGCCGTCCTCGCCGTTGCGGTGACCGCCGGGATCATCCTCGTCTCCACCGCGGGCGAGGGGCTGGGCTCGAGGCCGGAACCCATCTTGACTAGGCGGTCCGACACCGCCGAGGACGCCGCAGCCGGCACGGGGACGGCTGGAGATACGGGCGATGCGGCGGCGGACGGCGGCGCATCGACGGATGCGGTAGACGGCGGCCGCGACGATGCGGCCTCCTCAGGCGATGCGGGCGCGGGTGACGCTGCGGGCGGCGGCGCGGATGCCGGCGCGCCCGGAGCCGGAACGGGCGATCAGGACGCCTCGGGGACCGAGGGCGCGGACACGGGGGCGGGCAACGCCGCCGACGCGGACTCCGGCAATGCCCCCGGAGAGTCGGGGGCCACCACCGGGGCGGCTTCTGGCGACACGGCTTCCGCGAAGGGCACCGTTGAGGCCGGAACGCGGACGCAGGGCGCCAAGACCCCCGCGTAGGGACTGCGGGCGGACCGAACTCCGGGGCGGCAGCTGGACCGCCCGCGCCCGTGATTCGCCCAACGCGCCTCGTTCCCCCGCCGCCGTCTGCGTTGTGCGTCGATGGTACCATGGAGGGGAAACCTACGAGATAGAGGCACATCATGGCGCGCACCGAGGTCCCGTCGCTCTCCGACGGCAACAAGCTCTACCTGTACGACCTGCTCAAACGTGAGATCGGCGTGGGCCGGCAGACGTTTCTCCCCCGCGTTGAGGAAGCGCTCGCGCGTGACCGCATGACCGGGGCTGATCTGGGCTTCGAGGGCACCCGCGCGCTCATGGAGGCGCTCGCCGAGGTCGTCTCCCTCACCGTCTTCAAGGGCGGCCGCGTGTATGCGACCGTGCAACCGATGCCCGACTGGGACGAGGCGCTCGCCGCGGCGGACGCGCCCAAGACGCCGGGCGGGAACGGAAAACCCTGGAAGCGCAAGCGCGGGGCGAAAGCGAAGGCTTTGAAACCGCAGCGTCCGCGTCGCGTCAAACGGGAGGAACCCGCGGTCGAGGACGGGGCTTTTGCCGGGGCTCGAGGCGGCGAGGCGGAGACCCGGCAGAAGACGGCGCGCGAGGCAATGCCCGTGGACGGCGGGTTGCCCGCGGCGAAACCCGGGGCCGTTGTCGCTAACGGGACGGACGGCGACTCCGGCACCCGCGCTTCGGAGGTCGCCGGGCGCGAGAGCGTCGTCTTTGGCGCCGTCGCGACCGGGGATGTGGCGACGAAGAATGAGGCGTCGAGCGAGACACCCGAGTTGCCCGATGAGCAAGGGGAACCCATTGCCGATGAGCAGGCTTCGCCGGCATCTGACGAACCCGTCGAGGAAGCCGCCGCGCAGGACGACGAGAACGCCGCCGCGCCCGCACCGGAGACCCCGTCCATCTCCCTCACCATCACCTACGACCCCACCAGCGGCAAGATCGGCGAGACGACGCTCGTCGCCGAAGGCACCATGGAGCGGGACGGCGATGCCGCAAGCGGCGATGCGGCGGCCATCGCAACGGAAGACGCCGCACCGTCGAGGCCGGCGATGCCGCATGAGGACCACCCCATTGCTGCCCCCGTCTCGCGAGAGGCCGGCCGCACGCCGACCCCGACAACCCCTCACAGGGCCGCGGCCGAGACGCGTGAGGGCGCCGCCGAGCGCAGGAGTGCATCTGCGCCCGCATCTGAAACCGCGCCGCCCTCCGTCTCTTCAAGCGGAACCTTCCCGCACGCGGCGATCGTCACCGAGGAACACGCGGAACGCCACGCGCCGCGGCCCGTCTGCCCTGACACCGTGCCCACCAAGCAGGCGCTCGCCTCCTACCCACGCGATTTCACGACCGAGGTGCACATCCCCGGCCCGCTGCTCTCAGCGCTCACGCAGATCATGCCGCTGCACGCGAATGTGGCAGATGAGCTCAGCCGCGACTTCCGCGCGGCCCGCGGCCTCGGCGAGGTGCGCGGCACCCGGGCTCGCGCGGTCTTCCCCCTGCGCTTCGACGGAGGGAACCGCGCTGTAGCAGTGGCGATCAAGCGCACCCCGCAGGCGGCGCGGCCTTGGGCCGTCAACTTCATCGATCGGATCGAGGAGACGGCGCTCGCCGAGGTCGACGTGGAGGGGCTGCCGCTGCTCTCCCCCGCCGAGGACGCTATCCGCGCGCTCGCAGAGCGGTCGTATCTCGATCCGGTGGCGCTCGGTCGTCTGGTGCGCGCCGCCTGGCCCGCCATCTGGGATACCGATGCCCTCCGCGCGCAGCTCGCCTTCGCGCTTCGGGATGCGGAGCTCAACACCGGCAGCTTCCCCACCGGACTCTACACCGCAACGGGCGCACCGCTGCTCGCGGTCTTCGAGGCGACCGGCGAGGACATCCCCTGGCGGTTGGTCGGGCCGGAGCAGAGCTAGGAACGCAAGCGGCGCCGCGCGCAGGCTCAGTTGCATTCTTTACGGCTTTGCACCCCTTGCGGCGGACACTCGGAGTATCGATGGTGTTCCCGCAGGTCAAGATGGTTGTCAAAGCTACGGCTATGTACCTCGATGTGCATAGCCGTAGCTTTGTTTCGGAAAAAGGTGCACAGTCGAAAGAATGACAACCGAGCATTGGCCGACGGCGCCGAAGCTTCCTGCGGCAGACGCCCTATGCTATTGCCCCGCTCCGCGTCGCCCGGTTGCAGAATTGACGGCTTTGCACATTTTCTCAAAACAAAAGTGCGGCTCTGCACATCGGGATGCAGAGCCGCACTTTTTGCAACCGCCTTTACCTGCGGAAACAGACCTCATACTCAGAGTGTCGACAGCGGGACGTACACAGCAGCAAGAAACGCAACCGGAGACCATTCGAGCACCCGAAAACGCGGGGCCGACCGCCGCGACCGCGCCACAGCACAGCCGCCATGCCGCAGCCGCCACGCGCCGCGCGCGGCTAGTCCCGCGTCAGCTTCCGATGGATTCGATGCGGACGCGCGGCGTCCTCGCCGAGGCGCGCCACGCGGTTCTCCTGGTAGGCCTCGAAGTTGCCCTCGAACCAGTGCCAGTTGCCCGGGTTCTCATCCGTGCCCTCCCAGGCCAGAATGTGCGTGGCAACGCGGTCCAGGAACATGCGGTCGTGGCTGATGACCACCGAGCACCCCGGGAACTCGAGCAGGGCGCTCTCCAGCGAGGAGAGGGTCTCGACGTCGAGGTCGTTCGTGGGCTCGTCGAGCAGCAGCAGGTTGCCGCCCTGCTTGAGCGTGAGCGCCAGGTTCAGGCGGTTGCGCTCGCCGCCCGAGAGGACGCCGGCGCGCTTCTGCTGGTCGGAGCCCTTGAAGCCGAAGCTCGCCACGTAGGCGCGGCTCGGCACCTCGCTCTCCCCCACCTGCATGATGTCGAGCCCGTCCGACACGACCTCCCACAGGGTCTTGTCGGGATCGATCCCCTCGCGGTTCTGGTCCACGTAGGAGACCTTCACGGTCTCGCCGAGCTCAAGCTCGCCCGAGGTGAGCGGCTCCAAGCCGACGATGGTCTTGAACAGCGTCGACTTGCCGACGCCGTTGGGGCCGATGACACCCACGATCCCGGCGCGGGGCAGCGAGAACGAGAGGTCGTCGATGAGGACGCGGCCGTCGAACTCCTTGTGGAGGTGACGCGCCTCCAAGACCTTCGCGCCGAGGCGCGGGCCCACGGGAATGCGGATGTCGGTGTAGTCGAGGCGGGCGCTCGCACGGGCCTCGGCCTCCATCTCCTCGTAGCGGGCCAGACGCGCCTTGTTCTTGGCCTGGCGCGCCTTCGGGCTCGAGCGCACCCACTCGAGCTCGGCGGCCATG
Organism: Coriobacteriaceae bacterium; assembly: GCA_015062655.1. GTDB lineage: Bacteria > Actinomycetota > Coriobacteriia > Coriobacteriales > Coriobacteriaceae > Collinsella. Next base: position 11,365 of record SUUG01000003.1, on the reverse strand, counting down.
CGCTTGGCGAGGCGCTCGTCGCGCTGGCCCTGGGCCGCGATGCGGGCGGCCTTGGTCTCGAGGTAGGTGGAATAGTTGCCCTTGTAGGGGTAGAGGTGGCCGCGGTCGACCTCGCAGATCCACTCGGCCACGTTGTCGAGGAAGTAGCGGTCGTGCGTGACGGCCAAGACGGCACCGGGATAGGAGTGCAAGAAGTGCTCGAGCCAGAGCACGGACTCGGCATCCAGGTGGTTCGTGGGCTCGTCGAGAAGAAGCAGGTCGGGGGCCTCGAGCAGGAGTTTGCATAGGGCCACGCGGCGGCGCTCACCGCCGGAGAGCACCGAGACCGGCGTGTCGGAGTCGGGCAGCTGGAGGGCGTCCATGGCCACGGAGAGCTTGCTGTCGATGTCCCAGCCGTCGGCGGCGTCGATCTCGTCTTGGAGGGTGCCCATCTCGGCCATGAGGGCGTCGAAATCGGCGTCGGGCTCGGCCATGAGCGTGCCGATCTCGTTGAAGCGGTCGACCTTGGCGAGGATGTCACCGAAGGCCTGGCGCACGTTCTCGATGACGGTGGCGTCCTCGTCGAGCGGCGGCTCCTGGAGGAGGATCCCCACGGTGTAGCCCGGCGTGAGGCGTGCCTCGCCGTTGGAGACCTCGTCGATGCCGGCCATGATCTTCAGCAGCGTGGACTTGCCCATGCCGTTGGGGCCGACGACGCCGATCTTTGCGCCCGGGTAGAAGCTCAGCGTCACGTCGTCGAGGATGACCTTGTCCCCGTGGGCGCGGCGCGCCTGATACATCTGGTAGATGAACTCTGCCATGCGGTGCTCTCCTTGGTTTGGAAACGGTATCTGCCATGGTCGCAGATGTGGGGGTGCGCAGGCAACCGCCGCGGGACGTCTCCACGGTGAATGCGCAGGTTTCAGGCTGAATCGGGCACAGGCGACGACCCGCCCGGCGCGCCGGGGCGCCCGCGCCGCCTAGAGCGCGAGCAGCTCCGCGCCGCGATGCGCGATGCGCGATGCGAGGGCGCCGCGCTCGACGCGGCGGATCTCGGCCAGGGTGTCGAGGACACCTTCGAGCGAGGCCGCGATATCGGCGGCCGCGTAGGGGGTGTCGAGCCCGGGAGGGGCGTCGGTCTCGAGCAGGAGCCGGTCCTCGGGGATCTGCCGCGCGTACTCGCGGCCGCGGCGCGTGGCGAGCATCATGGGGTTCACCGAGAACAGGCAGCCGAGGCGGCGGGCGCGGACGAGCTCCTCGCTCGTGCCGGAGAACCAGTGGAAGACGCAGGTCGCCGCCGCGGCTGCGCCGCCCGTGCCCACGAGTCCGAAGCGCTCCAGGACGTCGAGCGCCGACCCGGCCGAGTGCACGGCGTGGATCGACAGGACGCGCCCGGGCAGCGGATGCGCGGCGCACGCCGCGACGATCCGCTCGAAGGCCGCCGTCTGAGCCGCGGCCGAGCCGCCGTGGACGCGGCCGAAATCGAGCCCCACCTCACCCACGAACCGCGAGGCCGCGGCGAGATCAGCCGCCTCGCCGGCCTCCGCCTCGCCGCAGGCTCCCGAGTCGATCCACCACGGGTGCAGCCCCGCACCCACGCGCACGTTGGCGCAACCGCCAAGGAGGTCGCGGGCCGCGCGCGTGTCCGCAGGCGTCACGGGTGTGCACAGGATCGCAAGGCCGAGATCCTCAGCGACGGCGGCGACCTCGGTCGCATCGAGGATGCGGTCCAGATGGCAGTGCATATCGACGAGGCGGGGCTCCATGCCGGCCCCTAGCGGGTCGGACCCACGGGCGGCACCGGTCCGACGGCCTCCGTGCCCACGCCGGTGATCATGCGGATGAGGTAGCCGGCGATCATCTGCCCCATGATGGGCGGCATGTAGGAGACCGTGCCCATGCCGCTGCGCTCCCGCCGGTCGCGGCCGGGCAGCCCCGTCGCCGGGCGCGCGTGCTCGCAGGAGTAGAGCACCGTGAGGCGGCGGATCCCGCGGCGGCGGCACTCCTTGCGCATGACGCGGGAGAGCCGGCAGTTCACGGTCTTGGAGATGTCGGTGATGCGCAGGCACTCCGGATGGAGCTTGTTCGCCCCGCCCATGGAGCTGATGAGGGAAAAGCCGCGCCGCTCGGCGAGGGCGGCGAGCTCCAGCTTGACCGAGATGGTGTCGATGGCGTCGACCACGTGGTCGATGCGGCCGCCCGCCGCCTCGAAGAGCTCGTCGAGGATGTCGCCGGCGGTCTCAGCGTCGACGCGCACCTGCCGGCAGATGACCTCGGCGTCCGGGTTGATGTCGCGGATCATCTCGGCCATGACCTCGACCTTCGGCCTCTCCTGCGTGCTCATGAACGCGATGGCCTGGCGGTTGATGTTGCTTAAGGACACCACGTCGGCGTCCACGAGGATGAAGCGGCCCACCCGCGCGCGGGCGAGCGACTCCACGCAGTTCGATCCGACGCCGCCCACGCCGAAGACGAGGATCGTCGCGTCCTCGAGGCGCGCCACGCCCTCCTCGCCGAGGACGGGGATGAGCTTCGTTGCGGGGGTGTCTGCTGCCATGGGGTCCTCTCTTCTCGGATACGGCGCCCATTATAGAGGGAACGGCAGGGGTGGAGCGAGGTCCGGCGCTCGCCGCGGGGTCGGGCCGAGGCTCGGCACGCGCGGCGCGACGCAGTCGATATCGCGTTTCCGGACGTTTTCGAGCGATATGGGGGCGAGAAGCGTCCGAAAACGCGATATCGAACCGACCGGCAGGCCCCTAGCTCAGCAGCTGCTCGAGCGCGTGCGCGATGCCGTCCTCGTTGTTCGTGAGGGTGACCAGGTCAGCCGCCTGCTTGACCTCGTCGGTCGCGTTGCCCATCGCCACGCCCACGGCGGCGGCCTTGAGCATGGTGAGGTCGTTTTGGGCGTCACCGAAAGCCGCGAGGTCGGTCAGATCGATGCCCGCGTGCGGCAGGGCGTTCTCGAGGGCGCGTCCCTTGTGCACGTCGCGTGCCGTGAACTCGAAGTAGAAGTCGGCCGTGAACACGCAGGAGAGCTCGTCGGCGAAGGGGGCCGCCATCTCTCGCCAGTGCTTCTGCAGGTAGGTGTCGGTGCCGGCCGTGAGGATCTTCTCGACTGGGCGGTCGATCGCGGCGGTGAGGTCGCGCACCTCGCGAACGAGGAGGTCGCAAGCGTCGCGCTCGTACTTGATGATGTTCTTCGGCGCGCCACGGTGCTCGATCATGCACCGGTAGGGATCCTCGACCAGCAGGTCCTCGCCGCGGTTGATCCAGGCGATCACATCGAAGCCGCGCACATGCTCCACGACGGCGCGGGCCGTGTCGACGTCGATGAACTGGCTGAACAGGACCTCGTCGGTGGCGGCGTCCACGACGACGGCGCCGTTGCAGGCGACGAGGAGGCCGTGGTGGCGGGCGAGGTCGAGCTCGTCGGCGAGGCCGCGCAGGCCCTGGACCGGTCGGCCGGAAGCGAGAATGACGCGGATCCCCCGCTCCTGGGCGGCGAGCAGCGCATCGCGCGTGAGCGGCGTGATGCGCTTCTCGTCGTTCGTGAGCGTGCCATCTATGTCGAGCGCGATCGCCTTGATGGGCATGGGGTGGGCCTCCCGGGGTTGCAGCGGGTTCGTCGAATGGTGCCTGCCTATGCTATCGCCAGGAGGTCCGGCACCGTGTCGAGGATGGCGTCGGCGGCGTCTTGCGAGAACCCGAAGCGGTCCTCGCGCTTCGCGAAGACCGTGAGGCCGGCTGCCTTGCCCGCGGTGATGCCGGGAAGCGAGTCCTCCACGCAGCAGCAGTCGGAGGCCGGAAGCCTCAGCAGGGAGAGCGTGTGCAGGTAGATCTCGGGGTTCGGCTTGCTCTCGGTGAACTGCTCGCCGGAGACGATGATCTCGAAGAAGTCGAGCAGGCCGCAGGCGTTGAGGACCTGCTTTATGTTCGCGAGCTGAGAGGAGGAGGCGAGGGCCAGGCGGACGCCGCGCTCGCGCAGGGCCCCGAGGGTCTCGCGCACGCCGGGGTTCAACATGGAGGCGTAGTCGCAGGGGCGGCCGTCGCTCCACGCGTTGAAGGCGGCCAGGGCCTCGTCCTCGGTGTAGCTGCGGCCGATGTCCGCGTACCAGCGGCGGATGTTCCGGCGGAAGTCCTGGTGTGAGGTTCCCACCTGGGCGAAGACCTCCTGCTCGGTGAGGCCCATGCCGACCTCCTCGGAAAGGGCCAGAAACTCACGGCAGTAGAACATCTCGGTGTCGACGATCACGCCGTCCATGTCGAAGATGACGGCCTTGAAGGGGAAGGGCGCGGACGTTTGGGGGTCGAGGGACATGCGGGCTCCTTTTCACCGGGTGTCGGGGGCGGGCGAGGCAGCCGCATTCTAGCATGGCGACCGTGCGGGGCCGGAATGCAGCGCGTCTTGGTTGCGTATGGGGTTGCTGCTCAAGATCGCCTCAGATGCTACTCGTCATCGTCATAACTCCTTCTCGTGGGCATCGAAGAACGCATAGCTGCTCGACCGATCGATGTAATCCCTCATCGTCCATTTTCTCGAACACTGCATGTGGTCGGACACGGTTCCATTAGGATGGCAAAAAACGGGGCACCCTCTCGGATGCCCCGTCGACGCGAAATCGCTGCCTATCCCCTACCGGCGCTTCTCCCGGTAGAACTCGATCAGCGCGCGCGTGCTCTGATCCTGCTCCGCGAGCGCCGCGTCGTCATGGAAGGCCGGCGTGATCTGCTTCGCGAGCTGCTTGCCGAGCTCGACGCCCCACTGGTCGAACGAGTCGATGCCCCAGACCGTCCCCTCCACGAAGGTGATGTGCTCGTAGAGCGCGATCAGCGCACCCAGCGCATGCGGCGTCAGGTCGACGCCGAAGATCGAGGTCGTGGGACGGTTCCCCTCGAACACGCGGGCCGGCACCATCCACTCGGCCGTGCCCTCGGCGCGCACCTCGTCGGCCGTCTTGCCGAACGCGAGCGCCTTGGTCTGCGCGAGGAAGTTGCCGAGGAAGAGCTCGTGCACGTCCTGCTCGCCGTCGCGGGCGGCGTTGGGGGTGTTGGCGAACGCGATGAAGTCGGCCGGGATCAACTGCGTTCCCTGATGGATCAGCTGGTAGAACGCGTGCTGGCCGTTCGTGCCCGGCTCGCCCCAGAAGATCTCGCCCGTGGCCGAGGTCACCGGCGTGCCATCCCAGCGCACGTGCTTGCCGTTGCTCTCCATCGTGAGCTGCTGCAGATAGGCCGGGAACCGGTGCAGGTACTGGTTGTAGGGCAACACGGCGTGGGTGCGGCACCCGAGGAAGTTCACGTACCAGACGTTCATGAGGCCCATGAGCGCGACGACATTGCGCTCGAGCGGCGTGCTCGCGAAATACTCGTCGACCTCGTGGAAGCCCTCGAGGAAGCACCGGAAGCGCTCGGGTCCCAGCGCCACGATGAGGGAGAGCCCCACCGCGGAGTCGACCGAGTAGCGGCCGCCCACCCAGTTCCAGAAGCCGAAGGCGTTCTTCGGGTCGATGCCGAAGTCGGCCACGAGGTCGAGCGCCGTGGACACGGCCACGAAATGCTTGGCGACCGCCTCGGCGCGCGCCGGCTCGCTCCCGTCAATCGCCCCGGCGGCCTCGAGCGCCGAGAGCATCCAGGCCTTGGCCCCGCGGGCGTTGGTGAGGGTCTCGAGCGTGGTGAAGGTCTTGGAGACGATGATCACGAGCGTGGTCTCGGGATCGAGGCCGCGGGTCTTCTCCGCGAGGTCGCTCGGATCGATGTTCGAAACGTAGGTGCAGTCGATCCCCGCGTCAGCGTAGGGCTTGAGGGCCTCGTACACCATGACCGGTCCGAGGTCGGAGCCGCCGATGCCGATGGAGAGCACGTGCTCGATCCGCTTGCCGGTGACGCCCGTCCAGGAGCCGGAGCGCACCTGCTCGGCGAACGCGTACATGCGGTCGAGGACCTCGTGCACGTCGGCGACGGCGTCCTGGCCGTCCACCATGAGGCTCCCGGCCTCGGCGGCCGGGCGGCGAAGCGCCGTATGGAGGACGGCGCGGTCCTCGGTGGTGTTGATGTGCTCGCCGGCGAGCATGGCGTCGCGGCGCTCCTCAAGGCCCACGGCGCGGCCGAGGTCGACCAGGCGCGCGAGGGTCTCGTCGGTGATGAGGTTCTTGGAGAGGTCGATGCGCAGGTCGCCGAGGTCGTAGCTCAGGCGGCGCGTGCGGTCGGGGTCCTCGGCGAACCAGCGCGTGAGGTCTATGCCCTGGGCGCGGAGCTCATCGAGGTGCTTCGCGAGGGCCGACCACGCGGGGGTTGCGACGGCGTCGACGGGTGCGGGAACGGTTGGCATGGGGAGATCCTCCTAGCGACGGATGCGGGCACGGCGCCCGCGTGAGGTCCCCCTATTGTAGCGCGGGCCGCGGGCCGGCGGGCGAAACGGCGCGCGGCGGGCGGCGCGGGCGCGGGGCGCTCAGGAGCGCTTCCCGGCCCCGGTCGTCGCCCCGGCCTTCGTGTCAGCGGAAAGCCCGTCGATCCCCTCGACCACCGGCTCGCCGAGGAAGAGCGGCACAGCCAGCCGCGTGTAGAGGGCGAGCCAGATGAGCGCCGCGGTGAACCCGGCCAGCACGTCGCTCGCATAATGGACCCCGAGGTAGATCCGGCTGATGCCGATCATGGCGATCACCACGGCGAAGGCACCCGAGAACATCAGGCGCTTCCGGCGGTCGCGCTCATAGTGCCAGATGAGCCAGACGATGAGCCCGAAGAAGGCCATAGCCATCATGGAGTGGCCCGAGGGGAAGCTGAACCCGGTCTCCTCGATGAGGCGGAAGCCCACCGGCCGCGGGCGCTGCACCAGCATCTTCATGCCCACGTTCAGCAGCGACGAGAGCACGAGGTTCACCGCGCAGCACCACCCCGGGCGGCGCCCCGGCGCGAACGCGGCGATGACAAGCAAGAGCACGATGAGGACCACGGCGTTGCCGAGCGCCGAGAAACCCATCATCACCGGCGTGAGCAGCGAGTGCCGCAGCTTCTGCACGAAGAGCCAGTAGGCCCAGACGTCGATCTTCATGGTCTCGGAGGAGAGGACGTCTTGCAAAAGGAAGAGGAAGAGGGCCAGGCCGCCGAGGATCACCAGCAGGCGGGCGTTCGAGCGGATGCGGCGCGCCAGGCGCGCGGGCAGGCTGCGGCGCTCCTCGGGCGTCCAGGCGTCGTCGGTGAAGTTCTCCATGGGTCTCCTTTCAAGTCCCCACATTCTAAGCTCTGTCCGCACGGCACCTTAGGATGTCCATATCGAATGTCTGTTCTTGGAACATATGTTCGTGTATAGTGAGAGACGAAGGAGGGGCCGTGGAACCGCAACGCACCTACATCTGCATCGATCTCAAGACCTTCTACGCCTCCGTCGAATGCGTGGATCGCGACCTCGACCCGCTCGAGGACACCCTGGTGGTCGCCGATCCCGCGCGCGGAGACAAGACCATCTGCCTGGCGGTGAGCTCGGCCATGAAGCGCCTGGGGGTGCGCAACCGCTGCCGGGTCTTCGAGATCCCGCGTGACATCCCCTATGTCAAGGCGCAGCCGCGCATGAGGCGCTATATGGAGGTCTCGGTGCGCATCTACGGCATCTACCTCGAGTATGTCAGCGCGCAAGACATCCACGTCTACTCCGTCGACGAGTGCTTCATAGACGCGACCCCCTACCTCAGGCTCTACCGGATGACCGCGCGCCAGTTCGCCCGCGCCCTCATGAAGGAGGTGCGCTCCCGCACGGGGATCCCCTCCGCCGCGGGCATCGGGCCCAACCTCTTCCTCGCCAAGGTCGCGCTGGACATCACCGCCAAGCACGCGAGTGACGGCATCGGCGTCCTCGATGAGGAGTCCTTCCGCCGCCAGATCTGGCCCCACCGCCCCATCACGGACATCTGGGGCATCGGGCCGGGCCTCGCGAGGCGGCTCGCCTCCTACCACGTGCACGACCTCATGGGCGTGGCCGCGCTGGACGAGGCCATCCTCTACCGCGAGCTCGGCGTACGCGCCGAGTACCTGATCGATCACGCCCACGGCCGGGAGCCCGTCACCATCGCCGAGATCCAGGCGTACCGGCCGTCCGCCACCTCGCTCATGAACGGCCAGGTCCTGAACCGCGACTACACCCGCGAGGAGGCGCGCACGGTGCTGCGCGAGATGGTCGACGGCTCCGTGCTCGAGCTCGTCGAACGCGGCGTGGCGGCGAGCGGCATCTCGCTGTTCGTGGGCTACGGAAAAAACGTCCCGCCGGCGAAGAACGCTCCCGCCTCCTGCATAGACCCTGCGAAGCACAGCGCCGCCGACGACACCGTCCTGCTCGACCGGCAAAACCCCGACGGCAGCACCGGGGGCGGGGTCTACCGGCAGATCGAGCGCGAGCTCGCGGGCAGCGGCCTCACTTGGGGCGGTGCCGCGGCCCTTCCCGGCGAGCACGGGCGGCGGATCGCCCGCGGCGCCTGGGGACACGGCGGCGGCCAGCGAAAGCTCAAGGGACGCACCAACTCCTTCCGTAAGATCTGGGAGGCCTTCGACCGCCTCTTCGAGGAGACGGTCGAGCACGGCCGGGCCATCAAGCGCATGAGCATCGGCTTCGGGGACCTCGTCCCCGAAGAGCTCGTCGATATCGACCTGTTCACCGACCTCGCCGCCGAGGAGGCCGAGCACCACCTCGCCGAGACGGTCAACGCCGTGAAGGGCCGCTGGGGCAAGAACGCGCTCCTGCGCGGCACGAGCTTCAAGCGCGGCGCCACCGGCCGCGAGCGCAATGAGCAGGTGGGGGGCCATCATGCCTAAGTACACCAAGAACGGCCAGGTGCGCGCCGGGAGGGCGGCCCAGTTCATGCCCTTCGCCGCGCTCACCGGCTACTACGAGCTCGCCCGCGCCCAGGAGCGCGTGGTGGAGCCCCGCCACGAGCCCACTGAGGATGAGGCGCTCGCGCTCTCCCAGGTGGTCATGCAGGTGCGCCGGGGAGACCTCATCCGCGTCACCTTCTATCAGGGGGACGGCTACATCACCCGTGCGGGTGCCGTGGTGGCCGTGGAGCCCGCGTTCAGGCGCCTGCGCCTCGACGAGCTCACGATCTTCTTCGATGACATCCGCGCGATCGAGCGCTGCCCCGCCAGCGCGGCCGATGAGCCGCCGCGGCAGAGGCCCTAGGCGGCGCGGCGGCGTAGGCGTCGCGGCGGCGGGGCGGCCTCTGTTGGGCCGCACCTGACGCCTCATGAGGGCACAGGAGGATGCCTACAGCTTCTGCACATGATAGCCGGCTGCCTTGACGGCCGCCTCATAGGCGCCCTCATCGATCGGATCCTTGGAACGGACATGCGCCATGCCCTTCGCGAGGTCCACCGTGGCCCAGGTGCCCGCCACGCCGTTCAGCGCATCCGCCACGCGCTTCGCGCAGCTCTCACACGTCATCCCGCCGATGGGAAGATCCATACGGTAGGCGTAGCTCGCCTCATCGGTGTCCGCCACGGTCACGCGCCGCACACGCGACGCCCCCTCGCGATCCCCGCAGCAGCTCGAGGTGCCGGCTATGCCCCTCAGCGCTCGCCGGCCCCCGGCGAACAGGGCCGCCAGAACAATCGCGGCGACGATGACATTACCCGGTGTGAGGACCTCTCCCATAACCGACCCCTTCGTTTACCTGCTGAATCGCTTCTATAAGACCAACTATACCTCCGCCCTCCCCTGACTTCGATATAAGTTAGAAATTACTTACTTTCCTCTTGACCCCTGTCCGAGGTGCCTTATAGTTAGCAAAAGCTAACAACGCGGTCCGCACCTATTGGCGGCACACCCCGCGTTGCGGCTCAAGAACCGTGATGCCCCAAGCGGGGTGTCTGAGAGGAGCAAGCATGAGCAAGGTCGCGATCATCTACTGGAGCGGCACGGGCAACACCGAGGCGCTCGCCGGCTTCGTCGCTGACGGCGTGGTCGAGCTGGGCGGCGAGGCGGAGGTGCACCAGGTCGCCGATTTCGAGACCTCCACCCTCGCCGACTACGACGCCTACGCCCTCGGGTGCCCCGCCATGGGCTCCGAGGAGCTCGAGTCCGACGAGTTCCAACCCTTCTGGGACGAGGCGAAAAGCCAGTTCGGCGGCAAGAAGGTCGCGCTGTTCGGCAGCTACGAGTGGGCCGAGGGCGAGTGGATGCAGACCTGGCGCGCCGACGCCGAGGAGGCCGGCGTGAACGTGGTGGACACGCTCGCCGTGTACGACGCACCCGATGCCGAGGGCGAAGCCCAAGCCAAGGCACTCGGAGCGAAGCTGGTGTAGTGCCGCTCCCCTATCGCCGGTCTGCGACGGCTGAGTTGCGCGGGCTCGCCGCACGCCGGCGCGGCCCGCGCGCCGGGGCCGTCATGGTATCGCTTGCAGGCTCCGGTCAAGGGCGTGAGGGCCTTGTGATGGAATCGCGCCGCTCCGATGGACATCCGCACCGCTGCCGCCCAAGGGTGCAGGCCGTCCGCTTCCGTGTGCTATCGTATCTATTGATACGCCGTACTGATAAGGAAGGGAGCGGTCGTGGCGGTCCAGCGTCGAAACACCCATCAGCGCCAACTGGTGCTCGATGCCGTCCTCGCGCGCAACGACCATCCCACCGCGGAGGACATCTACCTCGACGTGCGGGCGCGCGACGAGAAGATCAGCCGCGGCACCGTGTACCGCAACCTCAACCTGCTCGAGGAGTCGGGCGCCATCCAATCCGTTCACGTGCCCGGTGGGAACCGCTTCGACTGGCGCACCGACGATCACGCGCACGTGACCTGCATGATATGCGGAGCGGTGCAAGACGCGCCACTCGCCTACGACGACGCGGTCGACGAACGCGCCGCCGATGAGACCGGCTACGCCATCACCTCGCACAACACCGTGTTCTACGGCATCTGCCCAGCCTGCCAGCGCGCGCGTGACGAGCGCATGGACCGTCCGCGCCCTTAGGCTCAACGCTTCCACAACCGAACTCACATCGAAGAGCGCGTTCGCGACCAGCGCGGTGGGCGTGCTCGCGCGTTTTGCGCCAGTCGCATGTGCGACGAAATGCGATGCTGGACAAAAATGACGTTAGTCGGTATTTCAATTCGCTCATGAGGCGAAAATCAAATAGATAGAGTTGTTTTATTGAGCTCAATCACTCGCCCGGCTCCCGCATGGGTCATAATTCAGACAATTATTCCTATTCATCGAAGCTGTGAGCCCGTCTCAAAACACCGACTAGCGTCATTTTTGTCCACGGCCGCGATAATGAACTGCCTCCCATTTCTTGGACAAAGAAATAGAAGTCCGAGAGATGGGGGGCTTTCCATGTCCATCGACCTGCGGTGCAGACACGACCGCAAGCTCAGGGAGCTCGCCGCCGACATGTTCGCGGGGGGGG
>SUUG01000024.1 GCA_015062655.1 Coriobacteriaceae bacterium | reverse complement strand
TCGAGGCCGGCGCGGCGGCCGTCATCCTCACCGAGGAGCCCTCACGCGAGCTCATCCGCCTCGCCGACGCCCACGAGTGCGCGGTCTTCACCTGCGACGACCCCGAGGAGTTCCTGCTCCGCCTGGCCCAGGGCTACCGCGCCCGCATGCGGTGCACGGTCGTCGCCGTGACGGGTTCGATCGGCAAGACCACCACCAAGGACACCCTGGCGGCCCTTTTGCGCCCGCGCTTCCGCGTGCACGTCACCGAAGGCAACCTCAACAACCTGATCGGCATGCCGCTCACGATCCTGTCCGCCCCGCGCGACACCGAGGTCATGGTGCTCGAGATGGGCATGGACGGCCCCGGCCAGATCGAGCGGCTCTCGCGCTGCGCCCAGCCCACCTACGCGGTCATCACCAAGATCGGCACCTCGCACATCGGCCTTCTGGGCAGCCGCGAGAACATCGCGCGCGCCAAGGCCGAGGTGCTCACCGGCATGCCGCGCTCCGAGGAGAACTTCGAGGGGCGCCATGCGCGCCTCGTCCTGTCGGGCGAGGACGACTTCACGCCGTTCATCATCGAGAACTTCGCGAAGCCCGCCGGCGTCGAGGTGATCTTGTGCGGCACCTCGTCAGACGACGACGTCTCCGTCTCCCACATCGAACTCGATGAGGAGGCGCACCCGAGCTTCGACATCACCTTCGCCGACGGGGCGAGCTTCCGCTCGAAGCTCGCGCTCACCGGTCGGCAGTCGGTGGTGAACGCGCTGTTCGCGGCCGCGGTCGCCGCCGAGCTCGGGGTCCCGCGCTTCGAGATCGACGAGGCCTTCGCGCATCTCGAGATCACGGGCCGCCGTCAGGAGGTGCGCCGCGCCCGCACGGGCGCCCGCGTCATCGACGACTCCTACAACGCGAGCCCGGAGTCCATGGCGGCCGGCCTCACGCTGCTGGCGACCCTGCCGTGCTCGGGGTCGCGCGTGGCCGTGCTCGGCGAGATGGGCGAGCTTGGCAGCGAGGGGGAGCGTCTGCACGAGCTCACCGGCGCTTTCGCGGCCGGGGTCCGCCCCGATCTCCTGATCTGCGTGGGCGGTGAGAACGCGGCCGCCATGGCCCGCGCCGCCCGGCTCATGGGGCTCGACGAGTCCGCCGTGATCCAGGTCCCCACCTGCGAGCGCCTGATCGCACGTTACGCATCCGTATTCGGCCCACGCGACCTCGTGCTCGTCAAGGCGTCGCGCTTCGTCGGCCTCGACCGTTTCGTTGAAGAGGTGTGCTCATGATCGGCAACCCCGCCTACCCGACCTACCAGGCCTTCCTGGCCCTCGGTATCGCCGCGATCATCACGGCGGCGCTGATGCCGCTGTGGATCCGCCTGCTCAAGTTCGAGGGCATCGGCCAGCAGGTGCGCGCCGACGGTCCGAGCCGCCACCTCGTGAAGCAGGGGACCCCCACCATGGGCGGCGTGGTCATCTTGATCGGCATCCTCGGTGCCTGCCTACTCGTGGGGCGCCCCACCTTCCAGATGCTCCTCGCGCTCGGCGTCACCTTCGCCACCGGCGCGCTCGGGCTCTTCGACGACATCTCGAGCGTGGCCCACGGCCGCTCGCTCGGGCTCACGCCGCGCGCCAAGATGGTTGGCCTCACCCTCATCGTGGTGGTGTTCTTCACGCTCGCGGTGAACTTCTGCGGGGTCCGCCCGGTGATCGGCTTCCCCGGCGGCTTCGAGATCGACCTGGGCGTCCTCACCACGACCGTCATGGTGGGCCAGACCTCGATCCAGCTCCCTTGGCTCTACCTCATCTTCGTCTTCCTGCTGCTCGCGGGCATGTCGAACGCCGTGAACCTCACGGACGGCCTCGACGGCCTCGCCGGCGGCACCTCCATGATGGCGATGCTCATCATGGCGGCCGTCTGTTTTCTGTCGAACGATGCGAACCTCGCCGTGTTCTGCGCCGCCGCGGCCGGCGGCTGCATCGGCTTTCTGTGGTTCAACGCCTACCCCGCGAGCATCTTCATGGGCGACACCGGCTCGCTGGCGCTCGGTGCGGGCTTCGCCGCCGTGGGGATCCTCACCAACGCCGAGTTCGTCTCGCTCGTGGTGGGCGGCCTCTTCATCATCGAGGCGCTCTCCGTCATGATCCAGGTGCTGAGCTTCAAGGCCACGGGCAAGCGCGTCTTTTTGATGGCGCCCATCCATCATCATTTCGAGAAGCTCGGCTGGGTCGAGACGAAGGTCGTGATCCGGTTCTGGATCGTCTCCGCCGCCTTCGGCGCGCTCGGCCTCGCCCTGTTCTTCCAGGGATAGTGAGGGCATATGCCGCTACCTGACACCTTCTCCCTGCTGATCCTCGGGCAGGGCACGACCGGCCTTGCGGTCGCGCGCTGGGCCTGCCGTCACATGCCCACGCGTGTGAGCTCCGTCACCGTGTACGGGGGCGCCTCCTCGAAGCCCTCCGAACGCACCCGTGAGCTCGAGGCCGCCGGCGTGCGCTTCGACTTCGGGACGCAGGAGGTCCGAGGGGGCTACGACATCTGCGTCGCGAGTCCCGGGATCCCCGAGTCCAGCGACTTCTTCCGCTCAGCCGCTGAGGCGTCCGGCGAGATCATGGGCGAGCCCGAGTTCGCCTGGAGGCTCTCGCCGCAGCGGTGGTGCGCCGTCACCGGAACCAATGGCAAGACGACCACGACCTCGCTCGTCAACGCGATGCTGAACGCCTCGGGCATCGCCTGCTCGGCCGTGGGCAACATCGGCGACGCCTGCATCAGCGCCGTGGACGCGCGCGCGCCGGGGTCGTGGTTCGCCGCCGAGCTCTCGAGCTACCAGCTCGCCACCACCTCGAGGCTCGCACCCCGGGTGGCGGTCCTTTTGAACATCACGGCCGACCACCTTGCCTGGCACGGGAGCTTCGAGGCCTATGCCGCCGCGAAGCTCAAGGTGTTCCAGAACCTCGGCAGCGCCGACCTTGCGGTCGTGGACGCCGAGGACCCGGGCATCGCCCGCTTCGCCGACACCGTCTACGCGCCCGGCCGCCGCGTGTGCCGGGTCGCCCTCGCCGATGCCGGCACGGATGAGGCCGCCTTCGTGCGCGACGGCGTCCTCTTCGTGCGCGCCCGCGGTACCGAGCACGGGCTCGCGCCCGTCTCGGCGCTCCAGATCCCCGGCCACCACAACCTCATCAACGCGCTCGCCGCCTCGGCCGCCGCGATCGGCGCCGGCGCAAAGCCGGATCGCGTGGCGGCGGCGCTCGCGGCCTTCGCCCCGTTGGAGCACCGTGTGGAGCCCTGCGGCGTTGTGGGCGGCGTCCGCTTCGTGAACGATTCGAAGGCCACGAACACCGACGCGGTGTTGAAGGCGCTCGCGGCCTTCCCGAACGACCGCGTGATCCTGCTGCTCGGGGGTCACGACAAGGGCACCGAGCTCGGCGCTTTCGCCCGAAAGGCCTGTCGGGAGGTCGCGGGCGTCGTCACCTTCGGCGAGGCCTCCGCGCGTTTCCAGGAGGCCCTTCGCGCGCCCGCCGCCGACGCGGGGACGGTCCTTGAGACCGCGAAGCATCTGGGCGACGCCGTGGACGCCGCGCTCGCGCTCGCCGGGTCCGGCGACGTTGTGCTGCTGTCGCCCGCCTGCTCCTCGTTCGACGAGTTCTCCGGCTTCGAGGAGCGCGGCCGCGCCTTCAAGGCCCGCGTGGCCGAGCTTGCCGCCGCCGAATCGGAGGTGGCCCGTGTCGCGAACCGATGAGACCGCCGGCTCCCGAAGCGAGCGCCACGAGCGCTCCCGGCGCAGCGCGGCCGCCAAGGCGAGCCTCTCGGAGCGCCTGATCGCCGGGGTCCCGGCGCGCATCATGCGCCCGCGCCTGGTGTTCCTCGCCTGCCTCGCCGCCCTCGTCCTCTTCGGCCTGCTCATGGTCTACTCCGCGTCGGCCGTCGAGGCCCTCGCCGAGGAGGGGAGCTCGACCTACTACCTCTTCCGCCAGGTCCTCTTCGCGGTAGCGGGCACCGCCGCCGCGGCCTTCCTGGCGCACTTCCCGGCTTGGTCGCTCGCCTGGTACCGGGAGCGCGGCGCGAAGCTCCTGCTCGCCCTCGCGGTCGCCCTGCTCCTGCTCGTCATCGTGGCCGGAGCCGCGTCGGGCGGCGCCCGCCGCTGGATCGCGCTCGGGTTTTTCACCCTCCAGCCCTCGGAGTTCGCGAAGCCCGTCATCATCCTGGCCGCCGCCGACGCGCTCTCGCAGTTCTACGAGCGCCGATCGCTGGACGGCTGGGGCCTGCTCGGGGCCCTCGTCGTGGGCGTGGGCGTCCCGCTCGCGCTCATCCTGGTCGAGCCCGACACCGGCACCACCCTCATCATCGCCGCCACGGTGGTGGCGATGGCGCTGCTCGCGGGCATGCCGTACAAGTACCTGCTCATCGCCGTCGGTGTGGCGGTCCTGCTCCTCGTGCTCCTCGTGCTCGCCGAGCCCTACCGCCTGACGCGCTTCATCGTGGCGCGCGACCCGTGGGCCGATCCGTACGGCACCGGCTACCAGGCGACGCTCGCGATCATGGCCTTCGCTTCAGGCGGGCTCACCGGCCGCGGCATCGGCGGGTCCACGATGAAGTACAGCTACCTGCCCGAGGCGCACAACGACTACATCCTCGCGATCATCGGCGAGGAGCTCGGCTTCATCGGGATGCTCGTCTTCCTCGCCGTGTTCATGCTCATGATCTACGCGGTGTTCAAGATCGCGCGACAGGGGGCGGGCCTCTACGAGAAGCTCGTCGCCGCGGGCTGCGGGACCATCCTGGGCGCCCAGTTCTTCGTGAACGTCCTCGGCATCGTGGGCTTCACCCCGATGACGGGCAAGACCCTGCCGTTCATCAGCTACGGCGGCTCCTCAATGATCGCCTCCTTCATCCTCGTGGGACTCATCCTGCGCGTGTCGCGCGAGAGCGCCGCCGCGAGCCCGTACCGCGCCCGCCGCGAGCGCTTCGCCGTGATGGGCGAGGAGGAGCTCGATGAGGAGTCGGCGGTCTCGAGCCATCTCGGGCGCAGCACCGCCGGCGCGCCCCGGCGGCGCGGCGACGCGGCGTCTAGCGGGTTCAACGTGTACGATGGAGGGGCTGCGACACGAGGGGCGGGCGATCGCCCCGCGCCCTCCCCGCGGCCGCGCCGCACCCCGCCCGCCGGCGGGTGGGAGCGCGTCGATCTGAACGCCGACCCGGCGGACCGCCTGCGCGAGCGCCGGTCCGGCCGGGGTTCGGATGCCGGCTCGGCGAGCCGGCGGGGGAGAGGGAGCCGCCATGACCGATAAGCTGAACGTCGCCATCGCCGCCGGGGGCACCGCGGGGCACGTGAACCCCGCCCTGGCGCTCGCCGAGGAGCTCCGACACCGCGGTCACGCGGTCCGCTTCTTCGGGGAGACCCAGCGCCTCGAGGGGACCCTCGTCCCCGAGGCCGGCTTCGACTTCTTCCCCGTGCGGGTGACGGGCTTCGACCGCGCGCGCCCCTGGACGGTCCTCACGGCCCTCGCCCATCTCGCCCGCGAGGAGGGCCGTCTGGTCAAGGAGTTCCGCGCCGACCCCGCGCTCATGCCCGACGTCGCCGTCGGCTTCGGCGCCTACGTCGAGCTGCCGCTCGTCCGCGCCGCCGCGAAGCTCGGCGTCCCCGTCGCGCTCCACGAGCAGAACTCCGTCCCCGGCCTCGCCAACAAGCGCTCGGCCAAGGGGGCATCCCTCGTCGCCATCGCCCAGCCCTCCGTGGCCGCCGTGTTCGAGCGCGCCGGGGCCCGGCCGGAGGCGATCAAGCTCACGGGCAACCCGGTGAGGTCGTCGGTCCTGGCTGGCGACCGCGATCGGGGCCGCGCCGCCATCGGCGCGGACGACGCCGACACGGTGCTGCTCGTCTTCGGGGGGTCGCTGGGCGCCCACCATATCAACGAGCGCCTCATCGCGCTGAAAGACGAGCTTTTGGCTATTCCCGGCCTGCGCGTGGTTCACTCCACGGGCGCGGCCGACTTCGAGGCCGCGCGCGACGCGCTGACGCTTTCGGACGAGCAGGCCGCGCGCTGGCGGGTGAGCCCTTATATCGACGAGATGGGCGATACCCTCGCGGCGGCTGACCTGGTGCTCTCGCGCTCGGGTGCGTCCTCGATCGCCGAGATCGCCGCGCTCGCGGTGCCGGCCGTCCTCGTGCCCTACCCGCTCGCCACCGCCGACCATCAGACGACGAACGCCCGCTACCTGGTGGACGCCGGCGCCGCGGTGATGTTCGCCGACGCCGAGATCGACGGCGCGGCCTTCGCCGACGAGCTGGGTGCGCTGCTGCGCGATCCGGCCCGCCGCGACGCGATGCGCGCTGCCGCCCGCGGCCTTGGGCAGGATCGGGCCGCCGAGGCGCTCGCCGACGCCATCGAGGCCCTGAGGGGCTAGCGGCCCTGCCCTTCCCGTGTACCCGCCGCACCCGGAGCCGCCGTGTCCGCGCGCCGCGCTACAATATGCCCTGATTTGATCTGAGAGCCCTGGAGGAACCATGCTGACCGCACCCGATTACCGCGTCGATGCGACGCCCGATTTCAAGAGCGCCCACTTCATCGGCATCGGCGGAGCCGGCATGAGCGGGATCGCCCTCGTCCTGCACGAGCGCGGCTACGCGGTCACCGGCTCCGATCTCAAGACCTCGCGCTACATCCGCCAGCTCGAGCGCGCGGGCCTCACCGTGCGCATCGGGCACGAGGCCAAGACCATCGACGAGCTGGCCCCCGACGTCGTGGTCGTCTCCACGGCCATCCCCGAGTCCAACCCCGAGCTCGTGCGCGCCCGCGAGCTCGGCATCCCCGTCTGGCCGCGCGCCAAGATGCTCTCGGTGCTCTCCGAGGGCCGCACCACGGTGGCCGTGGCGGGCACCCACGGCAAGACCACCACGTCCTCCATGTGCGCCACGATGCTCGACCGCATGGGCCTCGACCCGAGCTTCCTCATCGGCGGCATCGTCGAGGGTTACGACACCAACGGCAAGAACGGCGAGGGCCCGTACTTCGTCTGCGAGGCCGACGAATCCGACAGCTCCTTCCTCTACCTGCACCCCGACGTGGTCGTCGTCACCAACGTCGAGGCCGACCACCTCGACCACTACGGCAGCCTCGAGGTCATCGAGGAGACCTTCTGCCAGTTCATGGACCTGGTGGGGGAGGACGGCACGGTGATCGTCTGCGGTGACGACGAGCGCCTCGCCGAGCTCGCCCGCGGAACGGGCCGCACGGTCGTCACCTACGGGTTCAACGAGGGCAACGACGTGCGCATCGCCGAGGCCGAGCACACGGGCGGGATCTCCTCGGCCTTCACGGTCTCCCTCGCCGACGGCACGCAGCGCTCCGTCTCGATCAAGAGCAATCCGGGCCGCCACAACATGCTGAACGCCACGGCCTCGCTCGCGGTCGCCGAGGTGCTGGGCCTCGACACCGCCGAGGCGTCCCGCGCGCTGTCGAGCTTCGACGGGGTGCGTCGCCGCTTCACGCACGTGGGCGACGTCGGCGGCGTCACGGTGGTGGATGATTACGGCCATCACCCCACCGAGGTCCGTGCCACCCTCTATGCGGCCAAGGGGCTCGACTTCTCCCATGTCTGCGTGGTCTTCCAGCCGCACCGCTACTCGCGCCTCCAGGCCCTCGCCGACGATTTCGCCGACGCCTTCGCCGAGGCCGACCGCCTGATCCTCATCGATGTCTTCCCGGCCGGGGAGATGCCCATCCCCGGCGTCACCTCCAAGATGCTCGCCGACACCGTCGCCGCCCGCCATCCGGGCAAGGACGTCGTCTACGTGGCGGGCCGCGACGAGCTCATGGAGGCCATCGCCTCCCACACCGCCTCCGGCGACCTGCTGATCACCATGGGCGCCGGCGACGTCACCCAGGTGGGCCCCGAGTACCTCGAGTGGGCCCGCGAGCTCGCCGCCGAGCGGGACGCGCGCTAGGCGATGGGCCTCTTCAACGCCACCTACCGCCTCTCTGAGCAGATCGACACCGACGTGGTCGAGGGGGAGCGGCTCGCGCGCCACACGAGCTACCGCATCGGCGGGCTGGCCGCGCTGTTCATAACCTGCCACAGCTACCACGCGCTCCGCCGCACGATGGAGGTGCTCACGCGCGAGGAGGTGCCCTGGGTCGTGATCGGCAAGGGGTCGAACATCCTCGTGGCCGATGAGGGCTACGAGGGGGCCGTGGTGACGCTCGGCAGCGAGTTCGCGCGGTTCGCCCTCGCCGATGACGGCGCGACGATCACGGCCGGCGCCGGCGCGATGCTGCCCCGCCTCGTGAACGAGGCGCTCTCCCGGGGTCTCTCCGGCCTCGAGTTCGCCGTGGGGATCCCCGGGACGGTGGGCGGCGCCGTCTCCATGAACGCGGGCACCCGCGACGAGTGGGTGGGCCAGCGCATCCGCGACGTGGTGACCTACAAGCCCGGGGAGGGCATCAGGCACTACGCGCACGACGACGTGATGTGGAGCTACCGGGACACCTCGCTGCCACACGACGAGATCGTGCTCGAGGCGAGCTTCGAGCTTGCGAGCGCGCCCAAAACCGAGGTGCGCGAGCGCACGGAGCGGCTGCTCACGCGCCGGAGGCGCACCCAGCCCATCGGTTCGGCCACCTGCGGCTCGATCTTCAAGAACCCGCCCGACGCCCGCGCGGGAGCGTTGATCGAGGACTGTGGATTGAAGGGTTTTTCCGTAGGCGGCGCAGAGGTGTCATCGGTCCACGCTAACTTTATCGTCAACAAGGGGACGGCACGCGCCCAGGATGTGCTGGAGGTCATCAGGCACGTGCATGGAAAGGTGAAGGAGCGCCATGGCACCGAGCTTCAGACCGAAGTCAAATTCCTCGGCTTCTAAGAGCCCGAAGCCAACGTTTCGCCGCGCCCCCTCCAAAGGCGTCCGCCCGAGCGCCCCGGCTCAGCAGGCGCCCGGTTCGGATGCGGGCTCGTCGCAGGCCAAGAGGGCGGCGAGCTACCGTGTCGGCGTCCGCCACGGCGGGGACGCCCCGACGCGCGCGGGCGCGTCTGGTCCCGGGCGGGCTGGGGAGGCTTCCGTCCCGCGGAAGGCGGCCGCGGCCGGGCGCCCTGCCGCCCGCGGTGCCGCCGCCCGCGGCTCCGTCAAGGCGTTGCCGCAGGTGTCTGGCAAGGCCGCTGTCCCGGCTGCTCCGGCTCGGGGTGCCGTGGCCGCCCCGGCGCGCGCGACGTCACCCGCCGCACCCCAGGAGCCGACGAAGCGCAAGGCCGTCCCGACGGGCTCGCCGCAGACGCCGCCCGCACCGGCCCCGTCCCGCCGCCGGCCCGCCGGCTCCGCCCGACCGCGCAAAACCCTGAACGTCCCCGCCTCCCGTACCGCGGCGCCGCAGCAGGGAGGGCCTGCCGCCCCCGCCGGCTCCGGCCGCCTCGCGCGCGCCGCCGGCGCCGTCACCTCCGCGCTGTCCGCGCCCTTCCGCCGCTTAGGCGCCCGCGCGGCCGGGGCAGCGGCTCCCGACCGGCCCCGGCGGCGCTGGGGCAGAATCGCCCTCATCGTCCTCGCCCTTGTCGCCATCCTCGCCGGCGGCGCCTTCGCGATAGCGAACTCCAGCCTCTTCGCCGCGACCGACATCCAGATCAAAGGCGGCGTGCGCGTCACCGAGGAGGAGCTCCGCTCGGTGGTCTCCGTTCCCGAGGGCACGACGCTGCTGAATGCGGACACGGCCTCCATCGCCGAGAGCGCACGGAAGATCCCCTGGGTTTCCGGGGTGAAGATCGAGCGGCGGTTCCCGCACACGCTGGTGATCACGCCCGAGGAGCGCACGGTCGCCGCGATCGCCTACATCGCCTCCGACGATGTCGCCTGGGCGATCAGCGCCGACGGCACCTGGGTCGCGCCGCTCACGGTGTCGGCCACCGTGGACGCCGAGGGCAATCCGGTGGAGGACCCGGCGTCCGTGCCGGAGGGCACGGAGCTCACCGAGCTCACGGGCGCTGACGCCGCCCTCGTGCTCGCCCGCGAGGCGTCGGCGGTGCTGATCACCGACGTCGCGGCCGGCGTGGCGCCGTCGAGCGGGAAGCAGGTCGACTCCGAGGTGATCACCGCCGGCCTGGCGTATGCGACGGGCTTCTCCGCCGACTTCCTCAAGCAGGTGAAGGACATCTCGGTGCCCTCGGTGGAGGCGATCTCGATCCACCTCGCGTCGGGTGTCGAGGTCTCGCTCGGCGCTCCCGAGAACATCGAGACGAAGGAGCGCGTCGTCACGAAGCTCCTCGCCCAGGAGGAGAACGTCACCTACATCAACGTGCGCACCCCCGACGCCTACACCTTCCGCTCGGCGCAGACGGACTGACGGCGGGCGAGCGGGCGGGTGCCGCCCTGCCCCGCCCGCCCGCCGCGCTCCCCCAAAACGGTATGCATGCAATCACGGCGAGTTTCCACAACGCACCCGAATCGGGCCGGATCGAGTCGCTGAGCGGTCGGATCACGCGCCGAAACGGCGATTTTCTGAGGAAAAACGACCGCTCGGCGTATCCGGTTTGACGCGACATGGCTTTTTGTGCAATGATACCGTGATTTACCTCGATGTTTAATCTCAACTTGAAGGTTAACGTCGCGAATCGACCGCATTCGCATCATGCGAAACCCCGACGTTCGGAGGACCGACACATGCACGAGAACGAGATCAACAACTATCTTGCCGTCATCAAGGTGGTAGGCGTCGGCGGCGGCGGCACCAACGCGGTCAACCGCATGATCGAGGAGAACATCCGCGGGGTCGAGTTCGTGGCCATCAACACCGATGCGCAGGCGCTCGCGATCTCCGACGCCGACATCAAGGTCCACATCGGCACCGACCTCACGCGCGGCCTCGGCGCCGGCGCGAACCCCGAGGTCGGCCGCAAGGCCGCCGACGAGTCGCGCGACGACATCGCCGAGGCGCTCGCCGGCGCCGACATGGTCTTCATCACGGCCGGCGAGGGCGGCGGTACCGGCACCGGCGCGGCCCCCATCGTCGCCGACATCGCGATGAACGAGGTGGGCGCGCTCACCGTGGCCGTCGTCACCAAGCCGTTCACCTTCGAGGGCCGCAAGCGCAAGGCCGCGGCCGAGGAGGGCATCAAGGCCCTCTCGGAGAGCGTCGACACCCTCATCGTCATCCCGAACGACAAGCTGCTCGACATCGCCGAGAAGAAGACCTCCATGCTCGAGGCCTTCTCCATGGCCGACGGCGTCCTCTCC
>SUUG01000023.1 GCA_015062655.1 Coriobacteriaceae bacterium | reverse complement strand
TGCCCCTCAAGGTGGTTCACGCAGACGAGCGGGCGGCTGGCAGCGAAGGCAAGCCCCTTCGCGAAGGCCACGCCCACCACGAGCGCACCCACCAGGCCCGGGCCCTGGGTCACGCCCACGGCCGCGAGCTCGCGCGGGAAGAGCGTGCCCCCGGTGAGGCCGAGGGTCTCGCTCGCCTCCTCAAGGGCCGCGGCGACCACCCCGACGATCACCTCGACGTGCTTGCGCGAGGCGATCTCGGGAACCACCCCGCCGAAGCGCGCGTGGAAGTCGATCTGCGTCGAGACCTGGTTGGCCACCATGCGCCCCGCGTGATCGATGACGGCGACCGCCGTCTCGTCGCAGGAGCTCTCGATCGCGAGCACCAAGCCGCGCTTCGCGATCTCGGCGCGCTCCTCCTCGCTGCGAACGGGCGCGCTCACCGGCCAGGGCCGCGCGGCGGCGGCCGTGGGCTCGGGCGAGGCCGCGTCGACGGGAAGCGCGAGCGGCAGCTCCGCCGTCATCACCAGCGCGTCGGCCCCGGGCCCGTAGTAGTCGCGGCGGCGGCCCTCCTCCGCGAAGCCGAGCGACCGGTAGAGGCCGATCGCGTCCTCGCTCGCGGCGTCCACCTCAAGCGAGGCCGTGGTGCAACCGAGCATCTGCGCGTCGTAGCTCACATGGGAGAGGAGCTTGCGGGCTATGCCCTGCCGGCGATGCACCGGCGAGACCGCGACGTCGAGGATCTGCACGTCGGTGTCGGTCACCATGCCGCCGGCGATGCCGATGAGCTCGCCGTCATCATGCGCCACCCACCAGGCGCGGGGCGCCGTCAGATCGGGCGAGAGCTCGGAGAGGAACATCGCAGGCGTCCACGGGGCGTGCGCCCCCGCGTTGAAGCAGACGGCGTCGAGCGCCGCGGCGGCCTCCGCATCCGAGGCGGCGAGCGGGCGGAACTGCAGATGCCGACCGGCGAGCTCGTCCGCCACCCCTGTGACGGCGGCGCTGCCGCCCTCGGCGAGCCCGAGGCGGCGGCGCTCGTTCTCCTCGGCGTCCGAGAGGCGCGTGTAGACGGGGAGCACCATCGCGGGGTCGCCGCCGCCCAGGTCGATCCGCCCCTGCTGCCCCGCGGCGAACGCGTCGATGAGACCGGCGCCGCTCGGCCACCACAGCTCGCGGGGGAGCGCGTGCGCCATGAGGCCGGCCTCCTCGAACAGCCCGCCGTACCGGACGAGGCCGTCACCCGTGAGCTGCAGATCCCCCGCGAAGGGGAGCGCCTGCCACTCCCTCACCGCCGCCGCGGCCTTGAGGACCCGCTCGCGCTCGAACAGGCGCGCGGCGCCCTTGTCCGTGAGCTCGTAGAGCGCCGGGTAGACCTCGCCGCGCATCGCGTCGGCGGCGACACCCAGGCGGCCGCGCACGCCCGCGCGCCAAGCCGTCCAGGCGCATGCGTCGAGCGTGGAGACGCCCACGAGCGGCAGGTTGGCGCCGAACGCGAGGCCCTTGGCCGTCGAGATGCCGATACGCGCGCCGGTGAAGGACCCGGGCCCGCGACCCACGAGGATCGCGTCGAGATCGTCGATACCGGCCCCCGCCTCATCCAGCACGCGCTCGACGGTGCCCACGAGCTCCACATTCGCCCGGCGGCGGCACCGGTGGTCGCCCGTGGCCCCCACCTGCACCGACGTGCCCGCACCCGATGCGGCCACAGAGCCGACCGCGCAGGCCAGCATATCGGTCGAGGTGTCGAGTGCGAGCACGCGCACGGCGCTCATGGCTGTCAGGTCCATCGTCTTGATCCGTCCTCACGATGTTGGAGCGCCGCACCGAAAAACCGGCGCGGCGCGAAGATGCGTCCTTGTAGGCAACAGCTTACCCAATCGCCGCGACGACCGCCGCGTCGATCGCATCGGCCAGCGCACGGGCGCGCCCGCCATGCGCCTCGAGCGCGATCGTGCGCTCATGGTCCGAGACGCGGGCGAGCGTGACGCTCAGGTACTCGTCGGTCAGCTCGTCTTGGAACTGCTCACCCCACTCCAAAAGGCAGGCACCCTCGTAGCCGAGGACGTCGAAGATACCCGTGTCCTCGAGCTCATAGGCGTGCTCGAGACGGTACAGGTCGAAGTGGAAGAGCGGGAGCCGGCCGCCGTCGTGCACCGCCATGAGGGCGAAGGTGGGGCTCGTCACCGGATGGCCGTCACCAAGGCCGCTCGACACACCCCGGGTGAGCTGCGTCTTGCCCACGCCGAGCCCGCCGGTGAGCACGAGGACGTCCCTCTCCTCAAGGCAGGGTGCGATGAGTCCGCCCAGACGCTCCGTATCCTCAGGTGCCGCGCTCCGGTAGCTAAGCGCCCCCTCGCGTGACAACGCCATCGTCACTCCCCCGCCGTCGGCAGGGCGTCCGAGTGCCCCGCGGGGGCAACGGCCTCTCCCGCCGGGTGCCGGGCGAGGTAGTCTCCCAGCATGCGGAAATCCGCCTCGAGAAGCTCCTGCCAGGCGGGGTTGCGAAGCGCCGCCGCCGGATGGAAGGTCGGCATGACCACGAAATGCCCCATCTGGTGGAACCGCCCCCTGAGCCTCGTGATGCCGATCTCCGTCTTGAGCACGAAATGCGTGGCCGGGTTGCCGAGCGTCACGATGATGTCCGGCCAGATGCTCCGGATCTGCTCGCGCAGGAACGGGGAGCAGGCGAGCACCTCGTCGGCCTTGGGGTTGCGGTTTCCCGGCGGGCGGCATTTGAGCACGTTCGCGATGTAGATGTCCTCGCGCTTGAGGCCCGCGAGCGCGAGGATCCCGTTCAGGTTCTCGCCGGCCCGCCCCACGAAGGGCTCCCCCTGCAGGTCCTCGTTCTTGCCCGGCGCCTCGCCGATGAACATCACGCGGGCGCGGGGGTTCCCCACGCCGTAGACGATCGACGTGCGCGTCTGGGCGAGCTCGCACAGACGGCAATCGCCCAGCACCGCGCGGATCTCATCGAGCCCCACCTCGCGGGGCCCCTGGCCCTCGTGCCCCGGAATGCGCATCACACCCACGATGTCCCCCTATCGATAGACGCGCTCGAGGCGCAGGCCGAAGTCGCAGGCGACCTCGTAGTTGATCGTCCCGCGCAGACGGGCGTGCTCGTCGGCCGTGATGGCCTCGTCTCCGTCACGGCCCATGATCGTCATGACGTCGCCCACCTCGGCCTCGGGCATCTGACGGCGCGAGGTCTGCGTGATCGCCACCATGAACTGGTCCATGCAGATGTTTCCCACCTGCTGGACGCGAAACCCGCGAAAGAGCACGTCCATACGGTTCGACAGCGTGCGGGAGAGGCCGTCGGCGTAACCCACCGGCAGGGTGCACACCTGCACCCGCGCCCGGGGCACGCGGTAGGTGAAGCCGTATCCCACGCCCTCGCCCATGGCCGGGTAGGCCACGCGCGTCACGCGGGCGCGCACGCTCATGACGGGGTCGAGCGGGAGCGCGGCGGCCGTGCGGTCGGAGGGCTGGAGGCCGTAGAGGCCGATGCCGGCCCGGATCATGTCGTAGCGGCTCGAGGCGTCCAGGATCGACGCCGGGGTGTTGTCGCAGTGCACGATCCCGCAGGGGAAGCCCGCCTCCTGCATGGCCGACACCGCCTCCTCGAAGCGCCGCCGCTGGAGCTTGTAGTCCCAGCCGTCCGGCTCGTCGGCGGTGGCGAAATGCGTGAACACGCCGTCGCACGCGATGCCGCGGTGAAACTCGATGCTGCGGCGGAACTCCACCACCTCGGTATGGTGCACGCCGATCCGGTTCATGCCCGTCTCGATCGCCATGTGGTATCTTCCCACCACACCGGCGCTCACCGCCGCCTCGCCGAAGGCCAAGGCGAACTCCGCCGTGTAGATCGAGGGCATGATCTCATATTCGAGCAGCAGGGAGACCGACTCGGCAGGGGGCTCGGAGAGCAGCAGGATGGGCGCCTTGATGCCGCCCTCGCGCAGCTCGATGCCCTCGCGCACCGTTGCCACGGCGAGCATGTCGGCGCCGGTCGCATACATGATCTTGGCGCACTCCACGGCCCCGTGGCCGTAGGCGTCGGCCTTCACCACGCAGCAGAGGCGCTGCCGCGGACCGAGCAGGCCCTTGAACGCGCGGGTGTTGCGCCGCAGCGCACCCTGGTCGATCTCGACCCATGCCCAACGCGTCGCCGACTCCCTGTTGAGCGCCATCCTACTCCCCTTCCGGATCGGAAAGCCCGAGGCCGGCGGTTACCTCGTCCTCGACCATCTGCATCGCCGACCCGATCACCTCGATCAGATCGGTGGCGATCACGCTGCGGGGGCCGAGCGCCGAGGCGGCCGCATAGCCCGCATCCGAGTGGATGGCCACCGCATAGGAGCACAAAAGCTCCCAGCTTTCCGGCTCAGCCGCCGCCGTTGCGATCACACCGGCGAGGATTCCGGCGAGCACGTCGCCGGAGCCTGCCGTGGCGAGCGCCACGGGCCCCGCCGGGGGGAGCAGCACGCGCTCGACGCCCACGGCGGCCGTGGTCGGCCCCTTGGCGAGCACCACGAGGTTGCTCGACCCGGCAGCCCAGACGATGCGCTGCGCCTCCCTCACCGCGTCAGCGAGGCCGCCGACCTTCTCCGCCCCGGAAAGGCGGGAAAGCTCGCGATGGTGCGGCGTCATGATGAGCGGCGCCTCGCGCCGGTAGAGTTCCGGCGTGCTCTCGATCCCGTCGATGGTGACGCGCGCCAGGCAGTTGAGCGCATCGGCGTCGAGGATGAGCGGGACGTCCTCCTCGAGCAGGCCCGTCACCACCTGCATGCAGCCGGCTGCCGTGGTCATGCCCGGCCCGCAGAGGACGCAGTCGTACTTGGGGGCGATCTCGCAGATCACCGAGCGGGCGGCCGAGCCGAACGCGCCGCGCGCATCGGCGGGCGCCGCGATGACGGGGATCGCCGGCAGGGCCATCCGAATGAGGTTGGCGCAGGTCTCTGGCGCGGCGACGGCCACATAGCCCGCTCCCGCGCGCGCCGCGGCCTTCGCCGCCATCATGGCCGCACCGGGGTAGGCAGAGGACCCGGCCACCACAAGCACGGAGCCACGCGAGTATTTGTCGACGCTGCCCGGCAGCTCCTCGAGGCACCCGTAGAAATCGGCAGGGTCGACGATATCGGCGACGTGGTCGACCTCACCGATCACCTCGGAAAGGCGCTCGAACAGCTCACCGCAGATCACCTCGCCCGCGTACTCCGGGCCGTCGGCGCTATATAGGCCGATCTTCGAGGCGAGCATGGTGACGGTGGTGTCGGCGCGCACGCAAGGATCGGCGGCGACACCCGTCTCGGCGTTCAGCCCCGAGGGCACGTCGACGGCGACCACCGTGGGCGAGAGCTCGTTCAAGGTGCGGATCCAGATGGAGAAGGGCGTGCGAACCTCGCCGTGGAAACCGGTGCCGAGGATCGAGTCGACCACGACATCGGCCTGCTCGATCAAGGCCGCGAGCTCGTCTTTGGAGGGACCGACGCAGACCGTCACGTCCCGCGCCGCGGTACGGCGGGCGACATGCCGGGCAAGTGCGGCAGGCACCTCGTCAGGCTCCACCGGAGAGACCACATCGACATGGATGCCCTTGTGCTGGAGGATGTCTGCGGCCACCCATCCGTCGCCGCCGTTGTTGCCGAAGCCCGTGAGCACCACGACGCGAGCGGGCTCGAACCGCTCGACGGCGCCGGCCACAACCTCACCGGCGAGCTCCATGAGCTCGGCCTTGGAGGTGCCCTCCTTCTCGATCAGATCCTCAAGGCGCCTGACCGCCTCGACATCAAGAACCGGCTTCATCGGCTCACTCCTGTCCTTCTATGCTGACCTCACCAGATGCTGATATGAGCTCATGGTCTTGGACGCGTTCCAGCTCATCGAGGACGGTCCGAGCCTCTCGGAACGACCGCGCGATGACCGCGCGCTCGTCCTCGACGGTTTCTTTGGGTTTGGGCCGTGCGGCCTCGGTGATGCCCATCGCATTTGCGACGGCGAGATCACCGGTGAAGGAAAGCGAGAGCGCGACCTCGATGATGCCCTGCTGCTGGGCGATCTCCAAGGCACGGCCCGTGAGCTGTGCGATGGGACGGCCGCTGGGGTCGCGGGAGACGGAGACGTCCGAGCGTCCCACGCCGTGCGAGAACCCCGTGCCGAGGGCCTTTAGAACGGCCTCGCGGGCCGCGAAACGGCAGGCATAATGGGCGGCGGGCCGCGCTGACGACTCGCAATACAGGCGCTCCTCCTCGGTGAAGACGCGTCGCGCGAACGAGGGGGTCTTCTCGAGGATGCGCTCCATACGGGAGATCTCCACGATATCAACGCCGATCGTCGTCCCGGCCATGTGCACCCCCAATCTTGAGCAATGCACTTATTGTATCGACTTATGTAGGAGTTGGCTCGCAAGGAGGGCGGTCATCAAAAGAAAAAGCCCCGGCGCCCGCAGGGGCGCCGGGGCCGCGCCCCGCGCAATAAGGCGGAGCGCCGTCCACCGGTCAGCGGCGCCCTGCTCTCCCACGGGCTGACCCCGCAGTACCATCGGCGCTCGGCGGCTTAGCTTCCGGGTTCGGAACGGTTCCGGGCGTGCCCCGCCCGCCATGGCCGCTGACCGGTGGGCGGCG
>SUUG01000022.1 GCA_015062655.1 Coriobacteriaceae bacterium | reverse complement strand
TGCCACCCGCGGGGGCGCGGCCTGCGCTAGTATGGCTGCGTGGCACCGAGTCGAGGAAAGGCGGCGGCGATGGCCGATGCATACGAGATGGCGCTCGCGCGGCGGCGCGAGGAGATCCTTGCCCGCATCGAGGCGGCGGCCGAGCGCGCCGGGCGCAGCAGCGAGGACATCCGCTTGGTCGCCGTGTCCAAAACCGTCGGCGAGGAGGAGCTCTTCGCCGCCATCCGCGCGGGCTACCGCAGCTTCGCCGAGAACCGCCCGCAGATGCTCAACGCCAAGCTCGCGGCCCTCGCCGAGCATCCGGAGCTGCCGCCCGTCGATTTCGACCTCATCGGGAACCTCCAGAAGAACAAGATCAACGCCGTGATCGGCCGGGTGGGTCTCATCCACTCCATCAGCTCCTCCCACCTGGCTCAGGCCGTCTCGAGCCGGGTGCTCAAGCGCCAGGGGGAGGGCACCCCGCCGCTCTCGGGTCCCCAAGACGTGCTCATCGAGGTGAACGTCTCGGGCGAGGCCACCAAGTCCGGGTTCTCGCCCGAGGGCCTGCGCGCCGACCTCGACGGCCTCCGTGCGCTGCCGGGCATCCGCATCCGCGGCCTCATGACGATGGCGCCCCGCGGTGACCGCGCAGCGGCCCGCCGCACCTTCGAGGGGCTTGGCGCTCTGCGCGACGAGCTCGCCGACCGCGCACCCGAGCTCGACCTCTCGGAGCTCTCCTGCGGGATGAGCGAGGATTTCGAGGAGGCCGTCGCCGCGGGTTCCACGATCGTCCGACTGGGTAGAGTGGTCTTCGACCCATCGTTTGCGCTAAGATAGGACAATCGGGGCGATGTCTCGACCCTGCAGGAACGCAACAGAAACGTAGAACAGAGAGGCGGGGACATGGGCTTCTTTGACGATCTCAAGAGCAAGCTGCCCTTCGGCGCCAACCGCGACGAGGACGCCTACGGCGTCCAGGACGAGGGGTACGACGAGGGCTACTACGACGACCTCCCGGCTGACGCCTACGGCGACTCGACCTACCAGACCGCCGACGGCTACGGCACCCCTCAGGGCTACTCCCAGTCCTACCAGGATGAACCGCGCAGCGGCGTGCTCGGTCAGACCCGCCGCGGCGAGGCTGAGAGCATCGCCGTCTACACCCGCTCCGGCGAGCTCGTGGGTGACGCCGACCGCCACGCGGCCACCTACAACCCGCCCGCGCGCGGCCAGGAGGCGGGCTACCGCCCCGGCGCCTACGACACCCCGTCGAGCTACGCCGAGGCCATGCGCACCGCGCCCGCGCCCGCCCCGGCCGCGGACGCCGCATCGGCCCGCATGAGCGCCGTGGTCAACGGCACCCCGCAGCTCCCGGCCTATGTCTTGCGCCCTGAGAGCTACGACGACGTCGAGACGGTCGTGCGCCGCGTGCGCACCAAGCAGCCCGTCGCGCTCGTCTTCGCCGGGGTCCGCACCGAGGTGGCCAAGCGCGTGCTCGACTTCAGCTACGGGTTCGCCTGCGGCCTCGGCGCCACGGTGCGCGAGGTGGGGGATCGCGTCTTCATCGTGCTGCCCGCGGGATGCGAGGTCAAGGAGTCCGACCTCGCGAAGCTGCGCCAAGACGGCTACCTGAAGAAATAGGTGCGCCTGTGACGACCATCTCCGTTCTGCGCTTCATCGAGCTGCTGTTCAACTTCTACAGCTTCCTCGTGCTGGTGTACTGCCTGCTGTCGTGGTTCCCCCGCGGCAACCGCCCGTTTCTCGACGACCTCGCCCGCGCGCTCGATACCCTCGTCGGACCGTACCTGAACCTATTCCGCCGGTTCATCCCGCCCATGGGCGGCATCGACTTCTCGCCGGTGGTTGCGATTCTTGCGTTGAATCTGATCGAGCGCCTGATTATCAATATACTTATCGGATAAGCAGCTCGGGTTCGCGCCCGCGCGCCATGCGATGAAAGGACTGCAACCAATGGCTATCACCCCCGCAGACATCCAGGCCCAGACCTTTGATGAGGCCAAGCGCGGCTACGACCCCACGCAGGTCGATGCCTTCCTCGAGCTCCTCGCCTCAGAGGTCGACGCGATGCTCAACAAGATCGTCGACCTGAAAGGCCGCCTCACCGCCACCGAGCAGCAGCTCGCCGACGCCCAGACCCAGCTGAACGAGCGCGCGCTGGCTCCCGCCCCGGCGCCTGCCCCCGCGCCCGCCGAGCCCGCCGGCCCCACCGCCACCGAGCGCCAGATCTCCGCGGCCCTCATCGCCGCTCAGCAGACGGCCGACGCGATCGTCGGCGAGGCCAACGAGAACGCCGACCGCATCCGCAACGAGGCCGACGCCAAGGCGCGCGAGGTCATTCGCCAGGCGCTCGCCGAGAAGCAGTCCGAGATCGAGGAGATCGACCGCCTCAAGGCCTCCCGCGAGGAGTTCAAGAACGAGTACCTCAAGCTCATCCAGCACTTCATGGACGACGCCCAGAACTCCTTCCCGGCCGACCTCATGTCGAGCGTGCCCACCGGCTCCGCCCCGAGCACGCCCGCGCCGGTTGTGCCCGCCGCCGCGGCGGCCCCCGTGCCGGTGGTCGACCCGTTCGCCCCGCAGGCCAACTTCTCGGTGGACGACCTCGACTAGCGGCCCGTCCCATCGAACGCAAGAGCCCCGCTTCACGCGGGGCTTTTTCGTGCGCGCCCCGCCTCGCCGCCCCGTCCCCGCCTGCGACCAGCTTCGGCTTACAGAGCCCTTACACAGTAATTGCCAGGTATGGGGAATGTCAGCTCAGCGTTAATGCTATCCTGAGGGACGTCCGCTGATGTTTGGCCGCCGCATGACGGTCGGTCATGAGAAGAAAGCGATCGATTTTGGACGTCTCGCTCGCGAACTTTGTCCAGCAGGTGCTCTCCTCGCCCGTGCTGGCCGTCACCGTCGCACTCACCCTCGGGGTCATCTTCGTCAACGGTTGGACCGACGCTCCCAACGCCATCGCCACCTGCGTGACCACGCGCTGCATGCGCGTGCGCTCGGCGATCATCATGAGCGCGATCTTCAACTTCCTCGGCGTGCTCATCATGACCCACATCAACGCCAGCGTCGCCTCGACGATCTCGAACATGGTCGATTTCGGCGCCGACACCCATGCCGCCATCGTCGCCCTGTGCGCCGCCCTCTTCTCGATCGTGGTCTACAGCGTGGGCGCCGCGAAGTTCGGCATCCCCACCTCCGAGAGCCACAGCCTGATCGCGGGCCTCACCGGCGCGGCCATCGCGCTCGGCGGAGCCGGCGGCGTCAACATGAACGAGTGGGCGAAGGTGCTCTACGGTCTGGTGCTCTCGCTCGTCGGCGGCTTCCTCTTCGGCTTCATCGTCTGCAAGGCGGTCACGGTGCTCTGCGCTGGGCTCGACCGCCGGCGCGCCAACGTCTTCTTCAAGTACGCGCAGATCTTCGGCGCCGCCGCCATGAGCTTCATGCACGGCGCGCAGGACGGCCAGAAGTTCATCGGCGTGCTCTTCCTCGGCATGGCCTTCGCCAACGGGCAGCCGGGCGTCGAGGGCGTGGTCATCCCCGTCTGGCTGATGCTGCTGTGCTCCACGATGATGGGCGTCGGCACGTCCGTGGGCGGCGAGGGGATCATCAAGTCCGTGGGCATGGACATGGTGAAGCTCGAGAAGTACCAGGGTTTCTCCGCCGACCTGGCGAGCTCGCTGTCGCTGCTCGTCATGACCCTCACCGGCATCCCCGTCTCCACCACGCACGTGAAGACGAGCTCCATCATGGGCGTCGGCGCGGTCAAGCGCCTCTCGGCCATCAACTTCTCCGTCGTCAAGGACATGATGCTCACCTGGGTCTTCACCTTCCCGGGATGCGGCCTCATCAGCTTTTTGATGGCGCGGCTCTTCATGTTCTTCTTCTAACGCGGTCCGCATCCCGCCCGCGGCCCGCGCGGTGCGCCGCCGTCCGACCTGCCACCTGACCCGAGAGGACATACCATGGCAAAGAAATCCGACGAGTTCTACTTCGACAGCTTCATCGCCTGCGCCGACATCTCCCAGCGCGCCGCCGAGCTTTTGCTCGACATCATGGAGCACTTCGATCCCGCCGCGATCGACGGGGCGCTCGAGAAGATGCACGCCATCGAGAACGAGGGCGACACGCGCAAGCACGAGATCTCCGACGCCCTGGTGACGGCGTTCATCACGCCCATCGAGCGCGAGGACATCGCCACCTTGGCCGAGCGCCTCGACTCGGTGACCGACCACCTCGAGGGCGTGCTCCACCGCATCTACTTCACGAACGTGCAGGAGATCCGCCCCTCCGCGCTCAAGATGGCGCGCAAGCTCGTCGAGGGTGCGCAGAGCCTCGCCACCCTCGTGCGCGAGCTGCCCCGGTTCAAGCGCTCCAAGACCCTGCGCGAGCAGGTCGTGAGCATCAACGCCATCGAGGAGCAGTGCGACCGCCTCTACATCGAGTCGATGCGCGAGCTCCATGCCGACACGACCCTCGACCCGCTGACGGTCATCGCCTGGCGCGACGTCTACACCTTCCTCGAGATCACCGCCGACAGCATGGAGGGCGTGGCCGAGACCATCGAGAACGTGGTGATGGCGAACAGCTAAGGGCTCCTGCCCCGCCCTGCCGACGCGCCGCCGCAGCCGCGGCGTTCCGTGGAACGTGCTACAATGCCCTTCGCGAAGCGGGCCAGACGGTCGCGCGACCCGGAGGGCATCGTTCTCTCGGGCGTGAGGAAAGTCCGGGCTCCATAGGGCAGGATGCCGGCTAACGGCCGGGCGGAGTGATCCGACGGAAAGCGCCGCAGAAAAGAAGACTCCCACTGGCGGGTGACCGTTAAGGGAAAAGCTGAAACGGTGGTGTAAGAGACCACCAGCGTCGTGGCAACACGGCGGCTTGGCAAGCCCCATCCGGAGCAAGCGCAAATAGGAGCGCATCGGGCCGGCCCGGTCCGCGCTCGGGTAGCGTGCGAGGAACCGCGCGGCGACGTGCGGGCAAGATAAATGACCGTCCTCGACAGAACCCGGCTTATCGGCCCGCTTCGCATCTGCTTCGTTCTTCAACCCGGGGAGGGCGGATGGAGAGCTACACCACCATGCGCTCCGGCTTCGAGGCTGTCGGCGAGTTCGAGGACCGTCGGAGTCGGTTCATCGCCCATCTCGTGCATATCGAATCCGAGGATGCCGCGGCGTCGCACCAGGCCGAGATCCGCGCGCACCACTACGATGCGCGGCACAACGTGCCTGCCTGGATTCTCGCGGACGGCCGCGAGCGCGCCAGCGACGACGGCGAGCCTCAGCGAACGAGCGGCCTTCCGACGCTCGAGGTGCTGCGCGGCGCCGGCCTCAAGGACGTGTCATGCGTGACCACACGGTATTTCGGCGGGACGCTGCTCGGCCCGGGTGGGTTGGTGCGGGCGTACACGGCGGCCGCCCAAGCCGCAGTGGAGGCTGCGCGCGCAGCCGGCCAGCTGATGGAGATGACCGGCGTGGTACCGGTTGACGTGCGGCTCGCCTATGCCGATCACGACCGCGTGCTTGACCTCGCGGCGCGCTGCGGAGGCAAGGTGGCGGGTACGGAATACACCGCGGAGGTCCTGCTTCATCTGGTGTTTCGGGCAGGGGAGGAGGCCCCGTTTCTCGCGGTGCTTCGCGAGACGATGTCCGGCCGTGAGAACGTGCAGGTGGGCGACGTGCGCTTCGCGGAGTTTTAGTTCGCAGGCTCGATCCGCGTTCCGGCCAGGGTGCTGAGCACGTGCTGGCCGTGCGGTGAACGTGCTCGAAGCGCACGGTGAGCGCACCTCGAGCGCGTGCCAGTAGCGCGGCGGGCACGCCTGTGGCTTCTGCGGCGTATCCCGGCAGCACGGCGGGTGCGTTTCGAGCGCCCGCGCGACACATTCCGGGACTTCGACGCCCTTCGAATGCGTGCGGCGGGCAAATCTATCGCCTCTTGTATCAGTTTTCGGGGGAGTTCAATAAACCTCACGCGACTTGTACCAGTTTTTCGGCATCGGCTGAGTAGACGCAATTTTGGCAAGCGTTTAATCAGGGGTTTCTTTGTCCATAGCGCCCGGTCTACTTGCCGATCACGCCAAAACTGGTACAAGTCGCGTTAGGTTTGAAGCTGACTTGCTGAAACTGGTACAAGTGGCGCTATTTTGCCCATTTCTCGCTTGCGTCGCAAAAAACGGGCCCGGAAGCTCGCTTCCGGGCCCGTTGGCAAGCGCAGGATGCATGGCCAGTCTACTCGGCGGGGTTCTCGTAGCCCTCGAGCTTCGCAGTGCAGTGCGGGCAGCGCGTGGCGTCGTCCGCGATGTCGCTCTTGCAGTACGGGCAGGTGCGGATCACTGGCGCAGCCTCCTCGGCGGCCTTCTTGGCGAGCCCGGCCTTCTCGGCGGCCTTGTCCTTGAGCTCGCGGAATGAGTTGATGGCCTTGACGATGGCGAAGACGGCCAGCGCGGTGAGCAGGAAGTTGATGATGGCGGAGATGAACGCGCTGAAGTCCATGACGTTGCCGTTCAGGTCGATCGAGAGGCCGGGGACGCCGCCGGTGCCGCCGGTGATGAACGAGATGAACGGCTGCACGACCTTCTCGACGAGCGAGTTGACCACGGCGGTGAACGCGCCGCCGATGATCACGCCGACGGCGAGGTCGATCACGTTGCCGCGGCTGATGAACTCAGTGAACTCCTGGACGATGGTCTTCTTGGATGCCATGTTCAGTCCTTTCATGAGGTGTTGTGGAACGGACATCGTCGAGCATAGACGGCCCTTTTATAGTACGCGGAGGGCGCCGCCAAGGACAAGCGCGAATTCCCCTGCGCGGCCCCGGCCCCCGCCGCCCCGCCGGCGCCTCGGCGTGCGGTCCGAGCCCGTGGTATCCTGCTAATCTGAAACAAGGCATGGTATCGGGACCGAGGAAAGGGCGGATTCATGAGGGAGCTGGAGGAGCGGATCGTCGCCGACGGGGTCGTCAAACCCGGCGGGGTGCTCAAGGTCGATTCATTCTTGAACCATCAATGCGACACGGAGCTCTTCGACCACATGGGCGCCGTCTGGGCGCGCCTGTTCGCCGACGCCCCCATCAACAAGATCCTGACGATCGAGGCCTCAGGCATCGGCATCGCCTGCGTGGCCGCGCACCACTTCGGCAACGCCCCTGTGGTCTTCGCCAAGAAGGCGCAGTCGATCAACCTGGACGGGGACCAGTACGCCACCACGATCTACTCCTACACCAAGCAGAAGGAGTTCCCGGTCATCGTTGGCCGCCGCTTCCTGTCGCCCGAAGACCACGTGCTGATCCTCGATGACTTCCTTGCCAACGGGTACGCCCTCGAGGGGCTCATCGGCCTGTGCGACTTCGCCGGCGCCCACGTGGAGGGGGTCGGCATCGCGGTCGAGAAGCTCTTCCAGGGTGGGGGAGACCGCCTGCGCGCGAAGGGCTACCGCGTGGAGAGCCTTGCTAGGATCCAGAGCATGGACGGTGATACCGGTGCCATCGTCTTCGCCTGATCAGGAGCCCCGATCAGCATCTTCATCGAGCGGCGGCGGGCCGCGCCGCCCGCTCCGCATCCCGTCGGTTGTGCTGCCGCTTCGGGCGGAGGGCGCGCGCCTGCGCCTCGACACGACCCGCGACCTGCGCAACCTTCGTGAAAGCGCCTGGCTGCTGCTGCTCGTCGGGATCGTCTCCGTGGCGATGGGCGCCGCCGGATGGGCCTTCCTCTTCGGCCTCAAGCTCGTGACCGGCCTGCGTGAGCAGCAGCCGGCCCTCTTCTTCCTGCTGATCCCCGTGAGCGTCATGACGTCATGGCTCTATCACCGCCACGGCCTCGCCGCCTCGCGCGGGAACAACCTCGTCATCGAGAGCGCCCTCACCGGCCGGCTGATCCATGCGCGCATGGCGTTCCTCACGTTCTTCTGCTCCATCGCGACGCACCTGGCCGGAGGCTCCGCGGGCCGGGAGGGGACGGCCGTGCAAATCGGCGGCACGATCGCGAGCAACGTGAGCGGCCTTCTGCACCTCGAGGGCTACGACCACCACGACCTCATGCTCGCCGGGATCTCCTCGGCGTTCGGGGCGGTCTTCGGCACCCCGCTGGCCGGCGCGTTCTTCGGCATGGAGATGTGCTTCGTCGGCAAGCTCGAGTACCGTGCCGCCCTGTACTGCCTCGTGGGCTCGTTCACGGGGAACGCCGTCGCGCGCTTCCTCGGCGTCACACACGGCATCCACGCGGTCGGCTCTTTCCCCGCGCTCGACGGCCGCACCTTCGCGCTCGCCGTGGCAGGGGGGATCGCCTTTGGGATCATCGCGCGCGCCTTCTCCGCCTCGATCCGCTTCGTCAAGCGCACCTACGATCGGATCCCCGGCTCCTACCTCGTGCGGGCGCTCGTGGGCTCGGCGGTCTTGCTCGCGGTCTTCCTCCTCACGGGCACCCAGCGCCTCGGCGGCCTCTCCGAGTGGATGGTCGACGCCGGCTTCAGCGGCGAGGCGAGCCCCATCGACGCGGCGGCGAAGCTCGTCCTCACCGCGCTCACGGTCGGGTCCGGGTTCCAGGGTGGCGAGGTCACGCCGCTGTTCGACATCGGCGCCTCGTTCGGCGGATGGATGGGCTCAGTCGCCGGTTTCGCCCCCGGCCTCCCGGCGGCCCTTGGCATGCTCGGCGTGTTCGGCGCGGCGCTCAACGTGCCCATCACGACCATCATGCTCGGCATCGACATGTTCGGCGGCGCCGGCGCGCCGTATTTCGTGATCGTGAGCTTCGTGTCCTACCTGGTGGCGGGCCATCGCGGCGTCTACCCGGCGCAGCGGATCATCACGCCCAAGCGCCGCTCGCTCGCGCCCGATGTCGAGCACACGGTGGAGGAGGTCATCACCGCGCGGGCGAAACCCGCGCGGGTCGCCGACGACGTGCGTCCGGTTCGGCCCGATGGGGCGGCCGAGGATGCGGCTGCTGGCTCGGCTGCCGTTGACGAGGCTAGCAGCGTTACCGAGGATGCGGCTGCTGGCTCGGCTGCCGTTGACGCGGGCGCCGACACTGCCGCTCGCGAGACGGCCGTCGATACCGCCCCCCGCCGCGCGGGCGCCGCCGCCTCGACGGGCGACCCGGCGTAAGGCGCCCGTCGTACGCGCTCCATTCGTCGGCCGCGACCGCACGCCCTTGGCCACCGTGCCAGGGCGCTGCATCCCGGCGGAGTCGCCTCGACGCCGGACCGTCGGCCGCGACCGCACGCCTTGCGCCGCCGCGGCCCCGCTCCGCGCTTCCGTCCCCGCTTCCGCCTTTCGGCACTATACTAGGCTGAGGATAAAACAGCGAACGGAGGGATTGCCATGGCCGAGAAGATGCTGCCCATCAAGGAGGCGCAGGAGATCCTGCTCGATCGGATCGACCCCCTGCCCGTTGTCGAGGTGCCCCTGTGGCAGGCCGTGGGCCTTCCCGCCGCCCGCCCCGTCACCACCGACATCGACCTGTCGCCCTTCGCCAACAGCGCTATGGACGGGTACGCCGTGCGCACGGCCGACCTCGCCGCGGCCTCGCCCGAGGCCCCGGTCGCGCTCGACGTGGTGGGCCACGAGGCCGCGGGCCACGTGTTCGAGGGCCAGGTGGGCGCCGGCGAGGCCGTGCGCATCATGACGGGCGCACCGGTGCCCGAGGGCGCCGACGCCGTGGTGAAATACGAGGTGGTGACCGTGACGGGCGGCGACGGCAACGAGGGGTCCCAGGCGTCCTTCACGGCCCCGGCGAAGCCCGGTGAGAACATCCGGGAGGCGGGGCTCGAGGCGCGCGCCGGAGGTGTGGTCATCGAGGAGGGCGAGGTCCTCACCCCGGCCGGATGCGGGCTCGCTGCCTCGGCCGGTGCCACGGCCGTCCCCGTGCACAGGGCCCCGCGCATCGGCATCATCTCGCTCGGCACCGAGCTCGTGGCCCCCGGCGAGCGTCCGGGGCGCGGACAGATCCGCGACTCCAACTCCAGCGCGCTCATGGCCGCCGCGGCCGCGGCCGGCGCCGAGCCGGAGTTCTACGGCATCGCCCCCGACGACCGCGATGCGATCGAGGCCGTGATCCGCCGCGCGGCGAGCAGTTGCGACATGGTGGTCACGAGCGGCGGCGCGTCGGCCGGCGACTACGATTACGTGACCGCGCTCGTGGCGCGCGAGGGGGAGGTCCTGTTCGACCGCATCGCCATGAAGCCCGGAAAGGCCATCACCTTCGGCATCTTCGACGGCACCCCCTTTCTCGGCCTCTCCGGCAACCCGGCCGCCGCGGTCGTGGGGTTCGAGCTTTTGGCCCGCCCGGCCATCAGGAAGATGCGCGGCCATCGCGCCGACGCGCGCCCGCGGCAGGTCGCCCGCCTCACCCATGACGTCCGCAAGCGCGGTTCGCGCCGCCTCTTCAACCGCGCCCGCGTGGAGCGCGATCCCCGAAGCGGCGTGCTCGAGGTCACCGAGATGCGCAGCCAGAACTCAGCGCTGCTGTCGACCATGCAGCGGGCGAACTGCCTGCTCGAGATCGCTGAGGACGCAGCGGGCCCTGTGGCCGGCGAGATGGTGGACGTCGTCCGCATCGACATCGAAGAGGGCACGGAGCTCTAGGACCCGCGCGGGCACCGGAAAGGGGAGGACCCATGGACATCAGGTTCGCGATCATAACGGCGAGCGACACGCGCTCGCTCGCGCGAGACGAGGCCGGGGCGGAGCTCGCGCGCCTCATCGAGGCCGCGGGCTGGGAGGTGGCCTGGCATGCGGTGGTGAAAGATGACGAGTTCGCCATCTCCGCCGCCATCGTCCGCGCCTGCGACGACGAGGGGGCGGACATCGTCATCACCTGCGGCGGCACGGGGCTCTCGCCGCGCGACGTGACGCCTGAGGCCACACGCGCCGTGTGCGACCGCGACGTGCCGGGCATCGCCGAGGCCCTGCGTGCCCACTCCATGACGAAGACGCGCCGCGCCATGCTCTCGCGCGCCGTCTGCATGCAGCGGGGCGGCTGCCTCGTCATCAACTTCCCCGGCTCCACCAAGGCGGCCCGCGAGAGCTGGGAGGGCTGCGCCGACCAGCTCGAGCACGCCATGAAGATGACTGCGGGCGGCGGCCACTGATCCTGCGGCGCGCGTGCCGGCAATTTGCTTGCAGATGAGCAGATTGCACCGTCTGATTATTCTCGGTGGAGTATAATATTGCCGACCGGTCGGGTGGGGGAGCAGGCCCGCACCGCCGTCGGATGAAAGGACGCCAACCATGAACATCTCCCGTCGCTCGCTGATCTTGTCCGCAGGCAGCGCCCTCGCCGCGGCCGCCCTCATGGGGTGCGGCGAAGGCGGGGGCTCTGGGCGGCCCGCTGCGTCGGGATCCGGTTCCGCGCCCGCGGCGGGGGCGCCGGCCGTCGAGCTGCAGATCTTCGCCGCCAACTCGCTCGAGCGCGCCCTGCCCGAGGTCCAGCGGCTCTACACCGCGCAATTTGACACGACCTTCGCGGACACCCAGTTCAAGGCCTCCGGCGACCTGGTGGAGCAGCTCCGCGCCGGCGCGGCGGCCGACCTGCTCATCACCGCCTCCGCGGGCACGATGGACACGGCGGTTGACGCGGCGCTCGTGGACGGCGGGAGCCGGACGGACATGTTCGCCAACGACCTCGTGATCGTGCGCGCCCAGGGATCGGGACTCGAGCTCGCGGGCATCGAGGACGTGGCGGACGTCGACGGCCGGATCGCGATCGGCGACGCCCGCACGGTGCCGGCGGGGAAGTACGCCAACCAGGCGCTCGCCTCGGTGGGGCTCTACACCGGGTCCGCGGGCGACGACGGCGAGTACGCCGCGAGCATCGCCGGCAAGGTCGCCTTGGCCGACAAGGTGGGCACCGCGGCGAAGTACGTCTCCACCGGCGACTGCGCCGTGGGTTTCGTCTACAGCTCCGACATCTACCGCTACGACGGCATCGAAGAGGCCCTCGTGTGCCCTGAGGACTCCCATAAGCCGATCATCTACCCCGGCGCCGTGACGGCCGGTTCCGCGCATGCCGAGGAGGCCGCGCGGTTCCTCGACTTCTGTCTCACGGATCCGAAGGCCCAGAAGGTTTGGTCGCGATACGGGTTCGAGATCACGGCATAGGGCGGGTCCGGCGGGCGGCGGGTAGAGGCGGGATGTGCCCGCGTTGCCGTATCATGGACGGATTGTTTGTGAGCGGAAAGGGGAGGACCGATGGGGGCTGGGCGGCGCCGGTGGCGCATGGCTGCGTGGACGGGGCTGCCCGTCCTGTTCGCCGTGCTTGCGGTGCTCGTCCCGTTGTTGGCCGGCGCCCTCGGCACCGCTCCGGCCGCGTGGGCTGGGGAGACGGCACGCGCCGGGCAGCGGGGGGCGATCCTCGCCGCTCGAGCACCCCAGGCCGCGCCCGCGCCCGCCGCGCCGTTTGCCCTCAGCGGGTTCGACCGCAGCGCCAAGGGAACCGCCCGCGCGGTGTCCGGCCAGCCCGCGGGGTACCGCTTCCCCCTCGCCGACGACGCGACCCTCGCGCTCGTGCGCACCCCCACCTCCGTCCTGGTGTGGGTCGACGCCGAGGCCGCCACCGCCGCCGGCTTCGATCCGACGGACCCAGACGCCGCCGATGCGCTCAAGGCCCAGATCGCGCAACTCGATGCCGACGCCTCGCTCGGCGGTGCCAAGCTCGCCGATGCGGATGTGCCCTGGGAGTTCACAACGGAGCCCGAGCTCGTCCGCGGGCCCTATGAGTACCGGTTCGCGGTGGCGGGTGAAGACGGCACGAGGTACCTCACCGTCCTGTCCGCTGCGGCCGCGCCGGTCGACCCGTCCGACGGCGCGCTCTGGAGCGACAGCGCCCGCCTCGTGCCCGCTTCCGACACGCCGCCCGCCGAAGCCCCGGGCGCCCTTGACCGCGCGGCCTCCTTCCTCTCCTCGATCGACTACCGTCCGCTTTGGGTCTCGGTCAAGACGGGCGCGGCGGCGCTTTTCATCTCCTTCTCCCTCGGGCTCCTCGCGGCCTGGCGCACCTGCGGCACCTCGGGCCGGCTCAAGGGGCTGCTCGATTCCGTGTTCACGATCCCGATGGTGTTGCCGCCCACGGTGTGCGGCTTTT
Source organism: Coriobacteriaceae bacterium (assembly GCA_015062655.1). Taxonomy (GTDB): domain Bacteria; phylum Actinomycetota; class Coriobacteriia; order Coriobacteriales; family Coriobacteriaceae; genus Collinsella. The sequence goes on along the minus strand of SUUG01000022.1, from coordinate 52,440 downwards.
TGCTGCTCATGCTGTTCGGACGGTCCAGCGCCCTGGGACGGTGGCTTGTCGAGCACGGCGTGAGTGTCGTATTCTCCTGGCCCGCCGCGGTGATCGCCGCCGTGGTCGTCTCGTTCCCGCTCGTCTACCGCACTGCGCTCGGCGCCTTCGAGGGGCTCGACCCCCGGATGCTCGATGCCGCGCGGACGCTCGGGTGGAGCGAGCGCCGCATCTTCTGGCGGATCATGCTGCCGCTCGGATGGCCGAGTATCGCCGCCGGCGCCGTGCTGGCCTTCGCCCGGGCGATGGGGGAGTTCGGCTGCACGCTGTTCTTCGCGGGGAATTACGCCGGCGTCACCCAGACGATCCCCATCGCGATCTACTTCGAGTGGATGGGCGGCAACACCTCGGTGGCGCTTTTCTGGGTGGTCGTGGTCATCGCGTTCAGCTTCGCGGTGGTCCTCGCCATCAACCTGCACTCGGCGCGCGCGGGGGCCTATCGGCGCGGGCAGGCCGCGGGTCGGCGCGGCCGGCTGGGCGAGGGGCGCGCGTGCCCCGACGGCGCTTGTACCGGCGAGGTGTCGGGCGGCGACGCCCTGCGCATCGATCGCGCGGCGCTCCGGGAGCTGCTGGGTCCCGCGCCCGAGGCCGGCGCCGGTCGGGAAGGGGGCGCCTGATGTCGATTCTCGCTGATATCAAGAAGTCCTACCCGGGCTTCACCTTGGATGTCCAGATCGAGGCGGGCAGCGAGCGCGTCGCGCTGCTCGGCGCCTCGGGCTGCGGGAAGAGCTGCACCCTGCGCTGCATCGCCGGGGTGGAGACGCCCGACGAGGGCCGCATCGTGGTGAATGGGACGACCTTCTTCGACTCGAAGCGAGGGATCAACCTCACCCCGCAGCAGCGCCGCTGCGCCCTGATGTTCCAGAACTACCAGCTATTCCCCCACTTGACGGTGCGGGAGAACGTCGAGGCGGGGATGGCCCGGGCTGCCTCTGCCGACGAGCGCGCCGAGGCGGCCCGCCGGTGCTTGGCGGTCTTCGGCGTTTCCGAGCTTGACGAGCGCTACCCGCTCGCGCTCTCCGGCGGCCAGCAGCAGCGCGTGGCGCTTTCGCGCATGATCGCCGCCCGGCCGGGGATCCTCATGTTCGACGAGCCCTTGAGCGCGCTCGACTCGTACCTGAAGAACGCGCTCGAGCAGAACCTGCTCGACCTGTTCTCCGCCGCCGACCGCACCGTGCTCTACGTGAGCCACGACATCGACGAGGCGTGCCGGCTGTGCGAGCGCATCATCGTGATGCACGACGGGCGCGTCGAGGAGGAGGGGAGCGTCGCTGCGGTCGTGGGCGCGCCGCGAAGCCTCGCGGGACTTCGGCTCACCGGCTGCAAGAACACGAGCGCTGCGGAGAAGGCGGGCCCCACCCGGGTGCGCGCGCTCGACTGGGGCATGACCTTCGAGATGGGCCGACCCGTCCCCGACGACGTGGCCCACCTGGGGATCCGCGCGACCCACATCCACCGCGACGACTCGACGGGGGCCGCAGGGGCGCCCGCGCGCCAGAACAGCTTCGAGCTGGCTGTTGCCCGCGTGAGCGACGCCCGCTTCGAGCGCGTGGTCCTGCTCGATCCGCCGCGCGCGGACGCCCCGAGCCGGCTCACCTGGAAGGTGGGCACGGTGGACGCCCCCGAGGGCAGCCTGCCGCACGAGGGGGACGTCCTTCGCCTGCACTTCGATGCGAGCCGGATCCACCTGGTGAGCCGGTAGGCGGCGGCTGTGCCCGTGGGCCGGGGCGGCTGCGGCGGGGCCCCGCGCCGCTGACTGCGGGCTTTCTGTCGCTACGGACCTTTTCGGTCTCATACGTCGCCACCGATGGGATAAGTGGGATAACGAGTCCGGCGCAGTGATCGGCCCTGTCGATCAAGGAGAAGACCGTGTCCGGCGGATTCAACAAAGCCGAGCAGGAGGCCATGGGGCAGCACGCTGAGGAGCTGCGCGCCGAGCGCGGCGGCAAGAAGAAGGCGGAGTGGCTCGAGTCGCTCCTGGAGACCATCGAGGCCATGCCCGGGGGTGACCGCGAGATCGCCGTCATGGTGCATCAGGTGGTGAGCGAGGTGGCGCCCGAGCTCGCACCCAGCACCTGGTACGGGTTTCCGGCCTATGAGAGGGACGGGAAGGTGCTCGTGTTCTTCCAGCCGGCATTCAAGTTCGACGCGCGTTACGGCACGCTCGGCTTCCAAGACAACGCCGCGCTCGATGACGGCGACCTCTGGCCCGCGAGCTACGCCATCATGAGCGCGTCTGACGAGGTTGCCGACCGGGTGCGCGAGCTCGTGAAGCGAGCGCTCGGGTGAGGGGGTGCCGTGACCGTCCACTTCTGCACCTCAGCCTCGCTCGACGGCTTCCTCGCCACCGAGGATCACTCGCTCGTGCGGCTCTTCGCCCAGGAGTTCGATACCGAGGGACCGATGGCGTACCCGGCGTTCATCGAGGGCGTCGGGGCGCCGCGACGGGCACGTCCACGTACCGGTGGCTGCTCGACCAGGGCGGTCCGTGGCCGTATACGCAGCCCACCTGGGCGTTCACGCATCAGGAGCTGGCGGTGCCCGAGGCTGCTGACGTTCGTTTCGTGAGCGGCTCCCCGGCGGACTCCTTTGACCGTATCCGCGCCTCGGCTGACGGCAAGGACCTCTGGATCGTGGGCGGGGGAGGCCTGGCCTCGCAGTTCGCGGAGGCGGGGCTGCTCGATGAGGTCTGGGTGCAGCTCGCGCCGGTCACCCTCGGTGCGGGGCCCGCTGTTCACGAGCGCGCTGCAGCTCGATCTGCTCGGGGTCGAGCGCAACCGTGATTTCGTCTGCACGCGCTACCGGGTGCGGAAGGCCTGGGGGCTCTCGCTGCGGTGTCGGGATGGGTCACGAGCCTGATTCGACCTGCGTTTGGCGGAACCGAGCCATCGTTGGCAAAACTTCGCGCCTCCTGTACCAGTTTGACGATTCGCTTTTCAAACCTCACGCGACTTGTACCAGTTTTCAACGCATACCCAAGTAGAGTCGAAATCCGCACCCCTGTGACCTAGTGTTTTTCTGGCGTCGCTACGCCCTCTACTTCGAGAGGGGCCCAAAACTGGTACAAGTCGCGTGAGGTTTATTGCGCCATCCGAGAAAGCGGCACAAGAGGGGCATTCGTTGTAATTATGAATAACGTGGGATGTTCATGTTTGTGCTGATCGCGGGCTGCGAGGGGAGGAGCGCGGATATCACGGTCAAGCGTGTTTCGGGTGCGCCGTTGCCTGCGTTCTCTACAAGCCCTATACTTTGGAGCACTGTATCGGGACGTGGCGCAGCTTGGTAGCGCGCCTGCTTTGGGAGCAGGATGTCGCAGGTTCAAATCCTGTCGTCCCGACCATGGATCTCTCGGCCCGGGTTCTTTGCCTGGGCTTTTCTGTCTCAGATCTTGGAGTATTCCATGTTCTGTATATTATACAGAAATATTCGATCTTTTTGATGAGGTAAGAATTGCTGGAATCAAACCCACGCGACTTGTACCAGTTTTCAGCGAAGTCCCAAGTAGAGCTTGCACGCGCATGGCTCTGAGCTGGTATTTTACAAGCGTCGTCGCGCTCTCTACTTTAAGAGGCGCCCAAAACTGGTACAAGTCGCGTGGGTTTGATGAGTGCGGGCTCGAACTGGTACAAGTCGCGCCAGTTTTTGCATGGTACGGTGTCTTTGGGACGCATGTCGACGTGCGGGCGTCTCAGCTCCAGGCTCATGGCTGCGCTCATGCCTGCGGTCCGTGCCCGGCGCCTGGATTTAAGCTGATTCGCCGCCCATCAGCTGCCATGTTCGCCCGCCTCTATCCGCCGGCGCTCGGAGGTCCTGTTGCATGGGGTCGCCGCCCGTCGCAGCCTCCTGTCATTGTCGGCCAGCCGCAGCCGACCAGCCGCGGCCGACCAGCCGCGTCCGCCGCACCCGTCCGTCGCCCGCCCCCTCTCGCGAAAGTGGGGTATAAGCTCACCGTCTGACATCACATGAAAGCGAAGGTGACCCCATGGGACGCTCCCTCCTGTTCCAACCGATGTCCGTCCGCGGCCTCGAGCTGCCGAACCGCCTGATGATGCCCCCGATGTGCCAGTACTCGGCGGCCTCGGGCGGCCCCGAGTTCGGCCGCCCCAACACCTGGCACCTCGTGCACTACGGCTCGCGGGCGCAGTCGGGCGTGGGCACCATGGTCGTCGAGGCCACGGGCGTCGTGCCCGAGGGGCGCATCTCCATCGCCTGCCTCTCGCTTCACGACGACGCTCAGATCCCTGCGTTCAAGCAGCTTGCCGATGTGATCCATGCTGCCGGCGCCCGCGCCTTCATCCAGCTGAACCATGCGGGGCGCAAGGGTTCGAGCCGCCCGATGTGGCTTGAGTCCGAGGGGCCGGCGACCCCGGACATGGGCGGCTGGCAGCCCGTCGCTCCGTCAGCGATCCCCGTCTCGGAGAACGCGCTCACCCCGCGCGCCCTCGCAGACGACGAGGTCGACAGGCTGGCCGATGCCTACGCCGCAGCCGCCCGCCGCGCGATCGAAGCCGGTTTCGACGGGGTCCAGATCCACGGCGCGCACGGCTACCTGATCCACCAGTTCCTCTCCCCGGCGTCCAACACCCGCGACGACCGCTGGGGCGGGGGCTTCGAGGGCCGCACGCGCTTCGTGCGCGAAGTCGTTCGCCGCACCCGGGCGGCGATCGGGGAGGTTCCGCTGATGATCCGCCTCTCGGCCACCGACTGGGTCGAGCCCGACGCCCTGCCCGGCGAGCGCTCGTGGACCCTCGCCGACACCTGCCGTCTCGCGCCCGAGCTCGTCGCCGACGGGGTCGACATGATCAACGTCTCCACCGGCGGAAACGTGCTCGCCAAGATTCCCGCGGGCCCCGGGTACCAGGTGCCCGCCGCGTCGGCGGTCCGTGAGGCCCTGCGCGGTGCCGGCCTCGACACCCCGGTGTCGGCCGTGGGCCTGATCCTTTCCGGCGCCCAGGCGGAGCAGATCCTCAAGGCCGGCGACGCCGACGCCATCGAGCTCGGCCGACCGCTGCTCAAAGACCCCACGCTGCCGCGCCTCTGGGCGACGGAGCTCCACGACGAGGCGACCCCGCTGCCTGAGCAGTACCTGCGCGGCGGCGTCCGCGGCGTGCTGTAGAGTTGCGCCTGACGCCGGTGGAGGGCACCGACCGCGAGGTGGAGGCGGCGCGGCAGCCCCGGCATCCAAAAACCCGCCCGCGCCGGGGCTGCGCATCCGGCGCGGGTAGGGTATAATCGTCCCTCGGAATGCGGGCGTAGTTCATCGGTAGAACCTCAGCCTTCCAAGCTGATGAGGCGGGTTCGACTCCCGTCGCCCGCTCCACTATGACGTCGAAAAGGATAAGTAGGCGTTTGCGTTAGCGAGTATGCCCCAAGGGGGTCAAGAAAACTGCTTGCGTTAGCGAGTGTATAGCGCGTTAGCCCTGACCTGCGGAAACACTCCCGAGCACTAAGGCCTCCCCGCCGTTCCGCTTTCTGGGCATAAGAAAAGCCCGCCCGCGCACTCAAACACGAACGGGCTAGAATCTTCATCTCAGATCTAAAGTTGGACGCACACTTATTATGACTGTGGTGATTTGGTGATGATTTGGCAGGACTCTGGAACGCTGACAGTCTACTGTTGGGCAGATGGCAGTGGGTTCGGGTGGAAGGCTCCGGGGGAGCTTTATTTCCGCAGACTGGCTATTTCGAGAAGTGTCCTTTCCTCACGATAGATGTTGATATTGAGGGCAGGATCCTTGAAGTTGACTTCGCACTCGATGCAAAAAACGGGAGACTAGAGAACGATGTCGAGTGCAGCATTAATCGCCATAGTGAAGACGATGTAATGGTCTGGACGATTACCCTTCCGCAAGGGATCACTCTGGCGTGCGATGAAGAGGAGACCTGGCGTGCAGTCGGAAAGCTGGCAGACACGCTCAGCGTTACGCTAACCCCTCGTAATGAGATGCTTACTCTCGCTATTAAGTCTGGGCTGTCGAACGCGAAGGGAGGGCGTCAAATGGTTTGTGTATGAGGATCTTGATGAAAGGATTCGATTATGACGATGACTCGGTTCTTTTGTGTGTTGTTCATAATCGCATGATGCCAACTAAAGCGGAACGATCTCATGAGACACCTCGGAACGATCATGTGCGACATCGGCGCTACCAGTATGAATAGTCAGGGCGGAACGATGTCGTGAAACCACACATGTCAGCTCCAACGCTCACTGTCCTCAAACTTGGAATGAAAGTGAGCGACTGCGTCCGCCTCATTCTCAAACCACTTCTCTGCAAACCTTGAGCTCCGCTCGAAATAATAAACAACGAACCGATCGTCAACTCGCTCGATGATAAGTGCGTCGTCCTTGAGACCGTCGTCCACGGAGTATGGCATCGCAACGCTTTGCTATCGCATCTATAATGTCCTTGAGCTCGTTGATGCTCACATTATCGCCACTCTCAATCGGTTTCGCCGTGCAGGCTGCGAAGTCCGAGAAAATTTTGGACTGCTGTATAGGTGGAGTACTTAGTCTCTTGCTTGAATGGATCCATGAGATGCTCATCTAGTATTCGGTAACACCGATCGAGGTAGAAATCTTCACGGAATGGTTCAATGCCGAGATTTCGGCAGTATGTTAGGAGGTCGCTTGGATTGAATCGATCGAGTGGCTCGTTACTCGCATCGGTTTGCCGGAGGCTTCGTATCGTCTCAACTGAACGGTAATGACGGTAAACGTCGAACTCACCTGCCTTCGGATACCAATTCTCGAGAGTAGCTACGTACCGATGAGGAATCGGGAAAGTACCATCAGGAATGTTTTCCTGGACTGATACACCAAACCTATCGAGAGGTTTCTTTCTCATCTTTGGAGGAGGCCATGAAAGGAAGACATCTATAGAAGTTATCCCCAGCATGTAACCGATGCGATGCGCAATACGATCTTGAGCGCCTCCAAAGCAGTAATTCGAAAGCACAGCCGTCCACTCTTGGTTCGAAGTGGCAACTAATAAGTATTCAGGATGAGCACCTAACGGCTCCAGACCCTTCAAGAAATCCTCGAACGAACCCTGCAATTCGATTACTGACATCTCATGCACGACCTCGGGATAGCGCCAAGTATCGAAGGATTCCACAATGTCATCGAGGGGTGCATTGAGGAAGCTGATTGAATCAGTGACTGGCATGTATTTGCCGCCGAATAAGGTTGTCGATTCGGAGTAATACCTTAAGAAACGCTCCATGACTATTCCTTTACCCGCTCTAGACCAAACCAAGATTGGACCTCGTGGTACGACCTCGGAGCTCCCGGTATCCCACTGGGCGACCCATTGCGCTGTCTCTGTTCGACCATGAAGATCGGTCCGTCGTAGAACTCTTCGTTGAAGATCTCTAAACCGACATTCCTGCAATAATCGACCAACATTTCGGGGGTAAATCGATCAGCAATCCGCCGGCGTTGATAAGCATCAACATCTTCAAATGGCATGTAGTTCGGTGAATGGTCATATTGCCACTTCGGGGTATGATTTCCTTGATCACTTACTTGCACGTGTGCCGCATCTCCACCGGTTTCGAGGACCGGAATGGAATATGCAAAGTGGCATGACGGCTTTCTTCCTCGACCAGTTTCTTCGTTTGTTGAGGGAAAGCTAACGCCAATATCGACTCGATCTACCCGCAGTCGCTCCGAGATGATTGATGCTAGGTGAAACTGTTGCCCACCCTGCCAATGATTCGATAGCACAGCTGTCCACGCTGGATTGGAAGTTTGAGCCAAGAGCGTCTTTGTTCCATCAAGTGGCTCAAGTGCACAGAGAGCAGACTCAAAGGTGCCATCGCATCTCCCAAATCGAGACTCGATCTTATTTGAATCAAGCTTCCACAAGTCGAATGCGGATGCAACATCCTCGGCTTTGCCTGCAACAAAGCTCATGCCGGAGGTGACTGGGTAAAACCGATTACCATAAAGTGTTAGCTCACTGGAGCTCAATGGGGAGTTCATACTTACCACCTGATTCATTCAAGACATAGACTTGACCACTCGGATCGTTGGCACCGATTCTAGACGAATGTCCAGGGCCACGCGTTGAGCCAGGGCTTTCGCATTCAGCCCCAGATTCACCATTGTGGCTCCAAACAATTACTCATGTGAAATGCCAGTCGGAAAACCCTCGCATTTGCCACAATTTAGCGCAAACTCATTCAATAAGAATTAGATTCGGGAATCTATGAATGAATAGAATATACTTCGGGATATCGTGAACTTGATTCTGTTACGTTTGGGGAGATGATATGAGCCCATCAACTATTGGCGGGATCGCGGCTGGCTTTATCGTCGCTGTTTCCTCAGGTCTCGCTGTGCGCTTCCGAAGGCCCCGGCAGGCTGGTGAAGTTCAAACTTATTCGCGTGTTACTCAAGCGATCATACTGGTTGTAGGCATTCTCGCGTTGACTGCGGCAATCGCAGTTTTTGCTACCACACCCGTGAAAGACTTGAAGGACTGGTTCGGCATCATCGGGACATTCCTGATTGGAATTGCATCGCTTGTCGTTTTCTTCTATTACCTACGATGTAGCGTCGTCGTCACCCCGGATTCGATCACGGTCAATGACCCGTTCAAGGGCACTGCAACCATCACCCGCGATAATCTCGTTTCAATCACCGAGACAGCGTTTAAAGGTGCCGCGCAAACAAAGTTTGTATTCAACGATAACGGCAGACGCCGGACGCTAACTCTGGCTCATGCGAAGTTCGACCTGACGAGCTTCATTAAGCACGGTAGCCAATAAAGGTATAGGTGAAACAGTCAATGTCCCGAAATGAGCAGCCTGATCTTCAAATTAGGATTCGTCGCGTTTCTGCCAGGACCGAGGTTCACAACGAATCTCATACGGATCTTTGGACGAAAGATGCGCGGAGCCTGCCCAAGGAATTGTCTAGACTGGCGATATATGAGATAGCGAATACGTCCCAATCCTCCTTTGCAGCGCACGAGGTCCAACGAACAGACTCTCCCGACGTCGCCCTACAAAAAGCCGGCTATTCCTTGTGGCAGGCTAGTCTGCTCATCCACCGCGCCGATTGGCTATGGGCACATCACGATTCTGGATGGGTGATTGCCGCGCAAGTCGATAGAATCAACGCTGACCAGACCCGAGAAACGTCCAACGAAAGCTTGAACGGACACCATCGCATCAGGTACGTCTGTGGAGCCCCATGCCGAAAAGTAGATAGGTCTTTGCGTGCGGCTATCATCGGGCAACCTCCCGAAGCTCATTCTCTGTTCGAAATTCGAAGAGAAGACGGCCAGATAGTGCGGACTACCGAACCCGGCGAATACCTGACCTCCCTCGGCGTGGATCCGATGCGGGACGTGAGCGATATGGTCCGGGCTGCACTGTGGAAATGGAGCGCCGGTGACTACGGGTGGTATCCATCAACAAGGCGCTGGGCTCTCCCGAGGTCAAATCCGAATGCTCCGAAGATCCTCATTCGGAAGATTTCATCTCCTCAATCAAAATGCTTGCGTATGGTAGCTCGTTTGCTTACTCGCGAAAAGACTCAACCCACCTATGAGGTCGCAACATCAGGAACGCCTTCTGGCACGATTATCACCACGCGAGAGCCCGACGTCGTCCTCACTCAAGACGGCCTAAACATTTGGGAAGCGAGTGCCCTGATCTCTCAAGTCGACCGGAGTTGGAGCCTCGGCGGAAAGTGCCCCTGGTACTCATCCCGCGGGAATCGCATTATCAAGCCACGTGATGTTTCCCGACTCGATCCAAACGAACCATTGACGAGCAGTTGCAGGATTCGGGTACTCAACGGTTTTCCACCTCGGAACAGTTTCGTGCTGAGAAGCCTCGACCACTACCTCAAGGCTGGCGTCAGCTTTGCCATCGAGTATCGCGATGAGACAGGGACTATCCAGTACGTACGAACACAATCGCCACTTGAAGTTCTGGTCAACGTCCCCGGAGTTGATATGTTCACTGCGGAACAACTGTGCATGAATGCATTGTGGCGTTGGTCGGGAATCTTCGGCTGGTCTCAACCCTGAGACTTTCCAACTCACACCGACTAACGTTTCTTCCGTTGACGCTGCTTGCTGCGCTCCTTTGCCGCAAAGATCCTTCGGAGCTCACCGAAGTTCAATTTAGACATCTCCATATTCAATGTCTTTCCATCCTTCAGCCTAACCTTGTATGTTGTGGCTCCAGAGAACATCCGATACAGGGTGTAGTCGATATCGTCTGAAGTAAAGTCAACGTTTCTGAAAAGCGATCGGATTTGCAATATGCCCTCGTAGACTCGCATCCGATAAGAAGCGATTTGGGCACTATAGGCCAAACCAGCTAGGGCAGCGATCGCTAGAGCGGTGGTGCTCACGACATTGGAAATCGGCTGACCTGGCTGGAAGGAAACCCAAAGTGTAAGCAGAAAAACAGGCAAGCAGATGAGTGCTAGAACGAGCCAAGAGCCGAGCGGATACTTTTGCCATTTCACAGGATTATGTCTATTTCGCCTGTCTAGAACACGTTGTTGGTAACGGAAGAGCAGAACGACAAAGAGGATGTCAACGGCGAGCAATACGACGCCAAAGTACACTGTTTCCACGAACTATCTCCAATTCAATTGGGGCATATTGAGTACCTAGCCAAAAAGAATTTGAAAATCCTCGAAACTCGATTGCCGCCCCTGCTATAACGATCGATCCCGGCGATTTTGAAAGCCAATAAGAGCCAAGGCAGCTAGAGTGGCTATGAGTGCGAGGTAGAGGGCGCCCGACTTAAACCTCTCATCGACAAATGTAACGATGGCAAAGATTGCGGCGGGCTGGGCAATGAGGACCCAGGTCACCTTGGCACTATAATTTTTCTGTGAAAGAAGCCCAAACCGTTCGCGGTTCATGAGTAATCCCCCAATGGTCAGGTTTACAATCAATGTTGTGTGTAGGTGATAAGTCCAAGGAATGCCCCTACTCCAAGGCCTAGCACGAGCCATATATTGCTATCCCATATAGAACGCTCCTCGTTTTCTTGATGAATCGGCTCTGGATTTTTGGTTAGTTTCGACATCGATTCCTCCTCGCTGTCGGCATGTTGTCCACTCATAGGGGTGTACATGAGCTTTATCTGAAGCGTCGTCGTCGCATCGGCAGGGATCATCTTTCAGCTCGATGCTGCTAGTATACATCTCCGATGCCGACAACCAGGACGGCATCCGCCCCGAGTCCGTGACGGTCCACCTGCTCGCCAACGGGAAGGACACCGGCAAGACCGTGGTTCTGAACAGCGCGAACAACTGGACCGTCGATTTCAAGGGGCTCGATAAGAACGCCGGCGGCAAGGAGATCGCCTACACGGTGACCCAAGACGGCGCCGAGGGCTACACCCTGAGCTACGGCGGGTCCATGGGCTCCGCGCTCACGATCCTCGACACGCATGTCTCCGCCGAGATCAGCGTCCCGGTCACGAAGGCCTGGGTCGACGACGGCAACGCCAAGGACCTGCGCCCGCTGTCCCTCGCTTCCGTTTTCGCCCGCCGTCCGTCACCCCCCCCCTGCTCGACGCCACCCCTTCGCAGCCCGCCCACGCCCCTCCGCCGCCCGCCCGCGTCCCACCGCGGCGAGGCGTTACAATATGCCCAACCGCTCACGACAGAAAGGCCGCCCATGTACGCTTCCGATGCGGAACCCCGGTTCGCCATCCTCATCGATGCGGACAACATCTCCGAGAAGTACGTCAGCATCGTCCTCGACGAGGTGGCCAACGTCGGCGTCGCCACGTACAAGCGCATCTACGGCGACTGGACCAGCACGCGCATGACCAGCTGGAAGAGCTGCCTGCTCGACAACTCGATCACCCCGATCCAGCAGTACAGCTACACCTACGGCAAGAACGCCACGGACTCCGCGATGATCATCGACGCGATGGACATCCTCTACTCCGGCAACGTCGACGGCTTCGCGATCATCTCCTCCGACTCCGACTTCACCCGCCTCGTCGCGCGCCTGCGCGAGAGCGGCATGCAGGTCATTGGCATGGGCGAGCAGAAGACCCCCAAGCCCTTCATCTCGGCCTGCAACCAGTTCAAGTACCTTGACCTGCTGTATTCGGAGGGAGAGAAGACCAAGGCCGCCGAGGAGGCCGCCGAGAAGGAGAAGCAGGGGAGGCGCCGGCGCCAGGCGGCGGGCAACGCGTCGGCCGTCGATGCCGCCGACACCGCCGCCGACGACGCGGACGACGACGATCCCACCAAGGACACCGCGGCCTTCGGCGAGATGACCCGCGCCGACCGCCGCCGCCACCTGAAGGCGATCCGCTCCGCGATCTCGGCGATCATCGACGCCTACGGCGACGAGGACGGCTGGGTCACCCTGGGCCAGCTCGGCGACCAGCTCTCGCGCCGCCTCTCCGACTTCGACGTCCGCAACTACGGCTACAAGCGCCTGCGCCCCTTCCTGAGCTCGCTGGGCGTCTACGAGTTCTACGATCCGGAGGGCGAGTACGGCCTCCAGCAGATCTACCTCCGTGAGCGCGACGAGGACTAGCCGACCGGGCGGCCGCGCCGACATCGCATCGCAAGGGCTGCCCTCGGATTTCCCCGCCGCCCCTTTGTCGCCGCGCCGATCTTTTCCAAGTCGTTTCGGCTGAGGACGACGCGACCTGGCATCTCCGCGCATATCACGCGTCTGACCTCGTGAAAGTCGCTTTCCGCCCGCCACCGCGCCCGCACGCCACCGCCACGTCTTGCCGGTGGCGCATCCCCAGCGGCTATAATGGCTCGCACGGAAGGTGAACCCGAGCGGAAGCGAGAGCGCATGCGCACCATTCAGATGAGCGACTACACCGTGGGTGAAGACTGCTTCGAGGCGATCCCGAGAATCCTCGCGCAGTACGGGGCGAAGAAGGTGGTGCTCGTCGGCGGTGAGAACGCGCTGGCCGCCGCGTCACCCGAGATCATCGAGGTGCTCAACGCCGCCGACATCCTCGTGCTCGACACCATCGTCTACGGCAAGGACTCCACTCAGACCAACGTGGACAAGCTTGCCGGCGACCCGAACTTCCGCGATGCCGACGTGGCCTTCGCCATCGGGGGCGGCAAGGCGATCGACACGGTGAAGACCGCGGCCCTCTCGCTCGAGAAGACCGTCTTCTCGGTGCCCACGATCTGCTCGAACTGCTCGGCCGCCACGGCGATCGCCGTGATCTACAACGACGACGGCTCGCTCGACCGCTACGCCTACCCCAACGCGCCCGCGCACATCTTCATCAACCCCAAGGTCATCGCCGAGGCGCCCGCCATGTACTTCTGGGCCGGCATCGGCGACGCCCTCTCCAAGCAGCCCGAGGTGGAGTACGCCACGAGCGATGGAAACCTCACGCACACCGCCGAGCTCGGGCTCTCGCTCGCGCACACCTGCACCGAACCGCTCATGACCTATGGCGAGCAGGGCCTCGCCGACGTGCGCGCGGACACCTCGAGCGAGGCCGTTCGCCGCATCGCGCTCGACATCCTCGTGAACACCGGCTACGTGAGCAACCTCACGAACCAGCCCGACTTCTACTACAACTCCTCGCTCGCGCACGCGTTCTACAACGCGACCACCGGCGTGGAGCGCGAGGGCCGCACCCACCTGCATGGCGAGGTCGTGAGCTTCGGCGTGCTCGTGCTCTTCGCGTATGCGGGCGACACCGCCGAGCTCGAGCGCTACGCCCGGTTCAATCGCGCCCTCGGGCTGCCCGTGACCCTCGCGGAGCTCGACCTCGATGAGAGCCACCTCTCGCGCATCGCCGAGCTCGCACAGAACACGAACGAGTGGCGCCAGGCGAATCCGCAGCCCTTCGACTCCGCGCGCTTCATCGAGGCCATCCGCGCGGCGGACGCCTTCGGACGCACGCTCGCCTAGCCGCGGCAGGGACCGGGGAGGGGAGCGGTGCGCATCTGCGTCTCGGCCTGCCTGCTTGGTGAGCGGGTGAAGTACAACGGGGGCGACAACCTCGTCCCCGACCTGGCGGCGCGCCTGCGCGGTCACGACGTGGTGCCCGTCTGTCCGGAGGTGGCAGGCGGGCTTTCCGTTCCGCGGCCCCCGGCCGAGCTCGTGGACGGGCGCGTGCGCACGAGGGACGGTGCGGATGTGGACGCCGCCTTCCGGGCGGGGGTGTCCGCCTGCGTGGCCGCGCTCGACCTCGACGGTGCGGGGCTTGACCTTGCGATCCTGCAGTCCCGAAGTCCCAGCTGCGGCGTCAACGCGATCTACGACGGCAGCTTCAGCGGGCGGCTCATCCCCGGCCGGGGCTTGTTCGCCGCCGAGCTCGCGCGCCGCGGCGTGCGCGTGGTCGATATCGAGGATCTCGACACCGCTGGGCTCTGATTGCCGCGAACCCCCAGAGCGCCGCGAAACCCCTGATGCGCGGCGAGAACTCTACCGCGCCCGCGAAGAACCCTCAATCTGCTGCGAGGAAACCCGCCGTTCCTGCGAGGAGCCCCCGATCTGTCGCGGGAAATCCTGAAGCCTTCACGAAGAGCCCTCGACCTGCCGCAAGAATCCCAGCCGCCCCCGCGAAAAAGTCGATTGTAAGGGGATTTTTCGAAACTTCCGAGTACACTTTACTTTAGTAGAGCATTCAACTGGTGCGATGATGCTGAAAATCACCTGTTTTGCGGGGTCTACTTCGCCCTAGCCAAAAAATCCCCCTACAATCGACATTTTGTTTCTGCGGATGCCGCGGATCCTGGAGAAAACCAGTTTTACTTATGCGCCAGTGCTCCCGTGCGGCGGTGCGGGCCCGCCCGCCGCCTCGCAGCCACCATCGTGCGCACCCCGCGCTGTGGCGGTTCCGTTACGGCCCCGCACCCGCCGACGCGCCCGCGCTGACCGTGCTACAATCCCCACCACAGGCAGTGATGGGGACGAGTACCCGGGTCCTCGCGCACCGAAGAGAGCGGAGCAGAGCTGAGAGCCCCGCGTGCGCGCCCCGGCGAAGATCACCCCGGAGCCGCGGTCCCAACGGAGGCGGATCCCCCGCATCCCAGTAGGCGCCGCCGGAATGGCCGCCGTCATCGGCCAGCCGAGTAATGGGCGAGATGGCATGCCATCGAGGCCCAAGCTGGGTGGTATAGCGAAGAGCTCGCGCGCCGGCACCCGCCGCCGCCCCAAACAGGCGCTTCGTCCCAGCTTTGAGGGACGGGCGCTTTTTTCATGGCGCCCACGAGAGGAAGGGGCACGCCATGGCCAACGCTTACAAGCAGACCATGAACCTGCCGAAGACCAAGTTCCCCATGCGCGCCGCGCTCGCGCAGCGGGAGCCCGAGCGCCTGCGCTCCTGGCAGCAGGGCAACGTCTACCAGCAGATGCTCAAGAAGAACGAGGGCCACAAGAAGTTCGTCCTCCACGATGGCCCCCCGTATGCGAACGGCCCGATCCACATCGGCCACGCCATGAACAAGATCTCCAAGGACATCATCAACCGCTACCAGGCCATGCAGGGTTTCGAGACCCCGTACGTGCCGGGCTGGGACTGCCACGGCCAGCCCATCGAGCACAAGGTCGAGGAGACGGTCGGCACCGACAAGTTCAACGAGATGTCCACCCCTGAGATCCGCGAGATGTGCAACGAGTTCGCGGTTGAGAACATCGAGCTCCAGAAGGCGGGCTTCCGCCGCCTGGGCGTCCTCGGCGACTGGGACCACCCCTACCTCACGCTCCACCACGAGCACGACGCCGCCGACATCGAGGTCTTCAAGGCCATGTTCGACCAGGGCATGATCTACCGCGGCCACAAACCCGTGCATTGGTGCAAGCACTGCCACACGGCGCTCGCCGAGGCCGAGATCGAGTACTCCGACGAGACGAGCCCGTCCATCTACGTGCGCTTCGAGCTGACGAGCAAGCCCGCCGGCCTCGAGTCCTTCGACGGCCCCGTCGACTTCATCATCTGGACCACCACCCCCTGGACGATCCCCTCCGACCAAGCCGTCTCCCTGAAGCCCGAGGCCGCCTACGTGGCCGTCGAGCACGAGGGCCGCGCCGAGATCATGCTCGAGGCCCTCGCGCCGAAGGTCTGCGAGATCGTAGGCTGGGAGTACACGCCCGTCATGGTCGACGGGAGGCCCTACGTGGTGCCCGCCGAGACCTTCGACCACCTGCGCTACCGCCAGCCCGTCTTCGAGGGCGAGGAGGGCGTCGCGCTGCTCGCTGATTACGTGGGCACCGAGGACGGCACCGGCATCGTGCACAACTCGCCCGGCCACGGCGTGGACGACTACTACGTCTGCCTGAAGGAGGGCATGGACATCGTCATGCCCGTCGACGACGACGGCCGCTTCTACGTGGGCGACACCATGGGCACGGGCGGCCCCTTCTCCGGCATGGACACCGACGAGGCGAACCCGCACATCATCGAGTTCCTGCGCGAGCGCGGCACGCTCGTGGCCGAGAAGAAGATCACCCACAGCTACCCGCACTGCTGGCGCTGCAAGAACCCCGTGCTCTTCCGCGCCACCGACCAGTGGTTCGTCTCCATGGACAAGACGGGCCTGCGCGAGGCGGCCGTCGACCAGATCCGCAACCACGTGCGGTGGTTCCCGGAGCACGCTGCGAACCGCATCGGTGCGATGGTCGAGCAACGCCCCGACTGGTGCATCTCGCGCCAGCGCAACTGGGGCGTGCCGATCCCGAGCTTCACCTGCGCCGACTGCGGCACCAAGGTCATGAACGACGCCACGCTCGACGCCGTCATCGCGCTCTTCCACGAGAAGGGCTCGGACACCTGGTTCACCGAGGATCCGGCGAGCTACCTCGGCGATGCCTGCGCCTGCCCGTCCTGCGGCGGGCGCGAGCTCAAGGCCGATCGCGACATCCTCGACGTCTGGTGGGACTCCGGCGTCTCCTGGCGCGCCGTCTGCGAGGGCCGTCCCGAGCTCACCTACCCGGCCGACGTCTACCTCGAGGGCTCCGACCAGCACCGCGGCTGGTTCCAAAGCTCGCTGCTCACGAGCGTCGGCGCGAACGGGCACGCGCCCTACAAGGCCGTCGTCTCGCAGGGCTTCACGCTCGACGGCGAGGGCCGCAAGATGTCGAAGAGCCTGGGCAACGTCATCGACCCCAACGCCGTCTGCGACGAGATGGGCGCCGACATCATCCGCCTCTGGGTGGCGAGCGTCGACACCTCCTCCGACGTCGCCATCGACCACGAGATCCTCGCGCGCACCTCGGACGCCTACCGCCGCTTCCGCAACACCTTGCGCTTTTTGCTCTCGGTGATCGAGGAGGACTTCGAGCCTGAGCGCGACGGGGTGGCCTTCGCCGACCTCGCGCCCCTCGACAAGCTCATGGTGGCCCGCCTCACCGAGGTGCAGTCCGAGGTGGACGAGGCCTATGCCGCCTACGAGTTCAACCGAGCCTTCCGCGTCCTGTACGACTTCGTGGTGACGGAGCTCTCCAACGTCTACCTCGATGCCCTGAAAGACCGCCTTTACTGCGACGCGCCCACCGCGCCGAGCCGCCGCAGCGCCCAGACCGTCGCGGCCGAGCTGCTCTCGATGCTCCTGCGCGACCTGCAGCCGATCCTGGTCTTCACGACGGACGAGGTCATGGAGTTCGCGCCCGCCGGCTGCCGCGACCACCAGGAGCGCGCGGCGCTGCTGGACTGGTACCGCGCACCCATCACGATGGACGAGGCCGCGGCCTACCTGCCCGCTCTCGCGGCGGCCCTCGAGCTGCGCGGCACGGTGACCAAGGCCATCGAGGAGGCCCGCGCTCAGGGGACCTTCACCAAGAGCCAGCAGGTGCGCGTCAACGCAACGGTGCCCGGTGAGCTCTACGACCTGCTCACGGGTGAGGCCGCCTGCGACCTCGCGGAGTTCTACATCGTGTCCGCGGTCGAGCTCGAGCGGGGCGAGGAGCTCTCCGCCACGGTGGAGCCCGCCGAGGGGGAGAGCTGCGAGCGCTGCTGGAACTACCGTACCTCGACCGGCGTCCACGGCGGGCACGAGCACATCTGCGACCGCTGCGCCGCCGTGCTCGGCGCTGGCGCGTAAGGGGGCGGCGTGACGGCATCCGGATCATCTCCCGAGCGGGCGCAGGCCCCGGCGTTCGCGCCGAGCCTGCGCTGGCGCGCCGCCGTGGCGCTCGGCGTCGCGGGCGTCGTCGTCGCGGTCGACCAGGCCACCAAGGCCGCGGTCCGCGCCGCGGCGGCCGCGGGCGGCGGCGCTTGGGGCGCCGATCTCATCCCCGGCGTGATCGGCCTGCGCTTCGTGCGGAACACGGGAGCGGCCTTCAGCTTGGGCGAGGGGTTCTCGGGGGCGTTCATCGCGCTTGCCGTCGCTGTCATCGTCGCCATGACGGCCTACCTCGCCCGCACGCGCCTCGTGTCGCGGGTCGAGGTGGCGGGGCTCGCCATGGTCGCCGGGGGCGCCGTCGGCAACGCGATCGACCGCGCCGCCTTCGGCTACGTGACGGACTTTTTCGCCACGGAGTTCATGGACTTCGCGGTCTTCAACGTGGCCGACATCGGCATCACCGTCGGCGTCGTCGTGGCCTTCATCGGCTTCGCCCTCCTCTCGCCGGCGAACAAGGTCGACGCCACGGCGGAGCTGAACCGCCGCGACGCGGACGCGGCCGCCCGCCGGGCGGAGCGGAGGCGGCGTGGCTGATCGCACGGAGCGCACCGTCGCGTCCGCCGAGGCCGGGTCGCGGCTCGACGCCTGGGTGGGCTCGCTTCCCGGCGTGCCCTCGCGCTCGGCGGCGGCGCGCCTCATCGAGGAGGGCGCGGTGCTGGTGAACGGCGCCGCGGCCGAGTCAAAGCGCTATGCGGTCCGCGCCGGGGACCTCGTTCGCGTCGACCTGCCCGAGCCCGCCGGCGCAGGCCCCGTGCTCGGCGAGCCCATCCCCTTGGACATCCGCTTCGAGGACGAGTTCCTCATCGTCCTCTCCAAGCAGCGCGGGCTCGTTTGCCACCCCGCGCACGGGCACGACTCGGGCACCCTCGCGAACGCCCTCGTGCACCACTGCGGCATCGACCATCTGGGCACCGTGCAGGGGGAGGACCGGCCCGGGATCGTGCACCGGCTCGACCGCGACACCTCGGGCCTCATGCTCGCCGCCAAGGACGACGACACGCAGCGCGCGCTCCAGAACCTCATCCGCACCCGCACGCTCGATAGGCGCTACATCGCCCTCGTGCACGGGGGGATCGCGATGGACGCGGGCACCATCTCCACGGGCATCGCCCGCTCGCCGCGCGACCGCCAGAAGATGGCCGTCACCGACGATCCGGCCGCGCGCCAGGCCATCACGACCTTCCGGGTGCTCGAGCGCTTCGAGGCGCGCCGCGGCGACGAGGGCTACACGCTCGTCGAATGCCACCTGTTCACCGGCCGCACGCACCAGATCCGCGTGCACCTGCGCCATATCGGCCACCCGCTCGCGGGCGACCCGCTCTACGGCAAGGGCCCGGCGCGCATGAACCTCGATCTCACGCGGCAGTTCCTGCACTCCTGGCACGTCTCGTTCGCGCATCCGGTCACGGGCCGGCAGATCGTCTGCGCCGACGAGCTGCCCTGGGATCTCGCGGCCGCCCTAGACGAGATCGCCGACCGCTCGGAGGGGCGCACGGAGGCGGGGGAGGAGATCATCCCGCAGCTCGGGCTCCTCGAGCCGTACGAGTAGGCGAGGCGGGGGGCCGCTGGCGGCGCGCTCGCGGCCTGGGCAGGTGGCGGGTGAAGCGGGCGGCGGCCCGGGCCGCTGGCGGGTGAAGCGGGTGGCGGCCCGGATGGCTCTTCGGTAGCCGGCACCTGTGGCCGAGGTCTGCGCCGTTATGTTCCGCACCGACCCCGCTGGGGCACGGCGTGGCCCGGGTTGGGGCGCCATCGCGGTCCCGGCAGCCCCTGCCTCCAACGCCGCCGCATCCCCGTCATCCCCGGCGCACCCCGCTCCATAGGCGCTCCACCATGGGATGCCGCATGTTCGATACACTCGAACGATCTGCCCCCCATCCGCTGGAGCGCCCGTGGCACCGATTGAGATCTTCAACACCGCTATCGCGGTCCTGTTCACCATCTGCTTCTTCTACCAGGGGGTCTTCTTCCTCGTCGGCCTCATCAAGAACGAGGTGGCCTTCCCACCGGCGCGCCGTCAGCACCGGTACGCCTTCTTCATCGCCGCGCACAACGAGGAGGCCGTCATCGCCAACCTCGTGCAGTCCATCAAGGAGCAGGACTACCCCGCGGAGCTCATCGACATCTTCGTGGTCGCCGATGCCTGCACGGACGCCACGGCCGAGCGCGCCCGCGAGGCCGGCGCCATCGTCTACGAGCGCCACGACCTCGCGCGCAAGGGGAAGAGCTGGGTGATGGACTACGGCTTCAACCGGATCCTCGCCGAGTACCCGGGGGTGCACGAGGCCTTCATCATCTTCGATGCCGACAACCTGCTCTCCAAGAACTATGTGAGTGTCATGAACGACGCCTTCGACCAGGGCTACCTCGCGCTCACGAGCTACCGCAACTCCAAGAACTTCGGCAGCTCGTGGATCTCGGCGGCCTACTCCATCTGGTTTCTGCGCGAGGCGCGCTTCCTCAACAACGCGCGCATGCACTGCGGGACCTCGTGCGCGGTCTCGGGCTCGGGCTACCTCGTTTCCGCCAAGATCATCGAGGCCATGCACGGCTGGCATTTCCACACCCTCACCGAGGACATCCAGTTCTCGACCTTCTGCGCGGTTCACGGCATCCGGATCGGGTACGCGCCGGCGGAGTTCTACGACGAGCAGCCGGTCACGCTCGACGCCTCCATCAAGCAGCGCCGCCGTTGGTCGAAGGGGTTCTACCAGGTCTTCTTCACCTACGGGGGACAGCTCGTGCGCTCTATCGCGAAGACGCGCTCCTTCGCGGCCTACGACCTGCTCATGGTCATCGCCCCGGCGACCCTGCTCACGCTCGTGTCGCTGCTCGCCAACGGGACCTTCCTCGTGGTGGGCTCGCTCTCTCACGGGTTCTTGGCGACGGACGCCGAGCTCGCGCGGTGCGTCGGCAGCATCGTCTTGTCGCTCGCCGGCTCCTACCTCACGTTCTTCCTCGTGGCGCTCACCACCACCGTGTTCGAACGGGATCACATCCACTGCCCCTCGCGCTGGCGGGTCGTGGCGAACCTCTTCACCTTCCCGCTGTTCATGTTCACCTATATCCCGCTCACGGTGACGGCGCTCTTCCTCAAGGTCGACTGGATCCCCACCCCGCACGATGTCTCGGTGACGCTCGACCAGGTCGTCGAGGGCGTGCGGTAGGATCCGCGCCTTATGAGAAGAGCGCGCCGACGCTGCGATGGCGTCGGCGCGCTCTCGTATGCGCTCGCGTATGAGGGGCGTCTTTAGGAGAGGGGGTCGTCCTCGTCGAAGAGGCGGTCGAGGAGCTCGTCGAGCTCGCGCTCCTGCTCGGGCGTTAGGTCGCGGTAATCGTCGTAGTCGTAATCGTCGTGGTAGAGGTCGTCGTCATCGAAGTCGTCGTAGCGGTGGATCTCGTAGTTCCCCGCCGCGACGTAGCCCCGCAGGGCGCCGAAGACGAGGGTGGAGAGGGCCCCTCCCAAGATCATGACGCCGCCGAGCACGGCGGCGGTGAGGATGTAGGCGAACTTGGACGTGGTGGTTTGGCAGGCCGTTCCGGCGCTCGCGCTCTCGATCGGGTCCTCGGCCGGGTTTTGGGATGCGTTGTTCTCGTATGACATGTCAACTCCTGGTTTCGAGTGTCATTTGCTTCAGTATACGGGTAAATCTGGCGCATCACAGGGATTCCCCACCATGCAAGGCGTTGGCGGTTTGAATGGCGGGGGAGCGCGGGAGGAGGCGCGGATGACGATGTTTGCGCACATCGCGGCGATGGCGGCGCGGGCGTCCGGCGCGCTCGCGATCGGGGCCGGCCTGCCCGAGGCCGCGTCTGCGATCGGGGTTGCCCTGCCCGAGGCCGCGCTCGCCGCGGTCATCGTCGCCGGGGCTGTTATCGACGCGCGCTCCCGGCGCTTCCCGAACGCGCTGGCAGCGGTCGCGATCGTGGCCGGCTGCCTCGTGGCGGCCTGGCCGGCGCTCACCGCCTTCGTCGAGGCAGGGTCCGCTCCGGGCCTGCCGTCCCCGGGCGCGGTCGACCTCGCCCGGGCGGCCGCGGGCCGGCTGGCGTCCCATGCGGTGCCCGCGGTGGCGACGGCGGTGGCGCTCACGGCCCTGGAGGCGCGGTGGCGCGCCCGGCGGGGGAGCGCGGGGCTCGGGATGGGCGATGTCAAGCTGCTGCTCGCGCTCATGATCGCCGACCCGATGCGGGGCCTTTCCGCCTTCGCCGCCGCCCTCGTGCTCCTTGCGCTCGCCTGCCTCGCCCTGCGCAAGCCGAGCCTTCCCCTGATCCCCTTCATCGCCGCCACCTGGCTGCCGACCCTTCTCATCTGAGCCGCCCCGCACCGCCCCCGTCCCGCACCGCGCCGCCCTGAAGATGCCGAGCGTTCGTAATCCGCCCTTTTTGCGCGCGATTTTGCCGAATTACGAACGCTCGGCATCTGCCAGGGGGGATCGCGAGCGTTCGCAATACGGCGTTTTCGTTGCGAAAAAGCGGCGATTACGAACGCTCGGCATCCGAGGGAGGCGTGTGTCCGGGCGGTGTGGGAGACTGTCATCAGACACGATAGAGAGGACGACACATGTCAAGCCTGCAAGATTCCCTGATGTCCATGACCGACTCCCTGAGCGACGAGCTCGTCGCCCGCATGGAGCGCGACCGCTCCGCGGGCTGGAAGAACCCTCATCGCACCGATGACGCCCAGGTCAAGCGCCGCTTCGACCGCCCGAAAGACCGCAGCAGCATCTGGCGGCCGCCCTTCGTGCGCGACACCGAGAAGATCCTCCACCTCCCGGCCTACAACCGCTACAACGGCAAGACCCAGGTCTTCAGCTTCCGCAGCAACGACGACCTCTCGCGCCGCGGCCTCCACGTGCAGCTCGTGGCCCGCATCGCCCGCGACATCGGTTACGCGCTCGGCCTCAACTGCGATCTCATCGAGGCCATCGGCCTCGGCCACGACCTCGGCCACACGCCCTTCGGCCACGCCGGCGAGCGCTGCCTGAACGACATCCTCCACGCCCGCACCGGCCGCCATTTCTTCCACAACGTGCATTCCGTCCGCGTGATGGACCAGCTCTACGGCCGCAACATCTCGCTGCAGACCCTTGACGGCGCGCTCACCCACAACGGCGAGTACGAGCAGCGCGTCTTCGAGCTGTCGGGCCTCACGGGCTTCGAGGAGTTCGACCGGGTCGTCGAGTCCTGCTACACCGAGGGGGATCTCGCGATCGGCCACCTGCGCCCCGCCACGCTCGAGGGCTGCGTCGTGCGCATCTCCGACATCATCGCCTACGTGGGGCGCGACCGCCAAGACGCCATCGAGGCGGGGCTCCTCCAGGAGGACGCCTTCGAGGACGGCCTCGGCGGCGGCTACAACTCCTGGATCCTCTCGCGGGCCTCGGTGGACATCATCGAGCACAGCTACGGTAAGAACCGCATCGAGATGAGCGAGGGACTCTTCGCCGAGATACGCCGCGCCAAGGCCGAGAACTACGAGAAGATCTACCGCTCAGGCGGCGTGGAGGGGGAGCGGGCCGACGTGCTGGCCCGCGCCTTCAACCTCATGTACGAGCACTTCCTCGGAGACCTCAAGGCCGAGGACCGCTCGAGCTACATCTTCCGCCATCATATCGACCGGCTGGAGCAGCAGCTCGCGCGCTACGGCCGCGCCTACGCCTGGCGCGCCGACATTGACCAGACGGTCGTGGACTACATCGCGAGCATGTCCGACGGCTACTTCACCGAGCTCGCCACGAAGCTCTTCCCCGAGCTTCACTTCCCGCGCCGCACCTACATCAACGAGCGCTGAGGCGCCTCCCCACAGGGTGCGCGGGGCCCGTTCGCCTGCGTTAGAATGGTGCACATGGAAGACCTCTTCACACAAAACGAGCGCGTCAAGACCATCCGCAACGCCCCGCTGGCGGTGCGCATGCGTCCGGCCACCCTGGACGACTACGTCGGGCAGGAGAAGGCCGTGGGCGAGGGGTCCTGGCTGCGCTCGGCGATCGAGCACGACGTCTTGTCGAGCGTGATCCTCTACGGACCTGCCGGTACCGGGAAGACGACCCTCGCCCACATCATCGCCCGGCGCACGCGAAGCGAGTTCGTGGAGGTCTCGGCCGTCACGGGCACCGTCAAGGACCTCCGCCGCGAGATCGACGCGGCCAAGCACCGCCTCATGCAGTTCGACCGCCGCACGATCCTGTTCATCGACGAGATCCACCGCTTCTCGCGCTCGCAGCAAGACGCGCTCCTGCACGCTGTTGAGAACCGCACCGTGGTCATGATCGGGGCCACCACCGAGAACCCCTACTTCGAGGTGAACTCCGCCCTGATCTCGCGCTCTCGCGTGGTGGAGCTCGTGCACCTGGCCGACGACGACATCGCCCGCCTCGTGCGCCGCGCGCTCACGGCCCCTGAGGGGCTCGACGGCGCGGTGGGGGCCGAAGACGAGGCGGTCAGGGCCATCTGCATGCTCGCGGCCGGCGACGCCCGCGCCGCCCTCACCACGCTCGAGCTCGCGAGCGAGATCGCGCTCGGCCGCGCGGCGGGGCAGGGGGCCGAGATCACCGTCGAGGACGTCCAGGTGGCGAACCCCCGGCGCGGCTTCACGTATGACAAATCCGGGGACATGCACTACGACATCATCTCCGCCTTCATCAAGTCCATGCGCGGCAGCGACCCGGATGCCGCCGTCTACTGGCTCGCCCGCATGATCGACGCCGGCGAGGACCCCAAGTTCATCGCGAGGCGCATCATGATCCAGGCGGCGGAGGACATCGGCAACGCCGACCCGCAGGCCCTGCTCGTCGCCGAGGCCGCCTTCAGGGCCGCTGAGGTCATCGGGTACCCCGAGTGCCGCATCATCCTCGCCCAGGCCGCCATCTACAACGCGCTGGCGCCCAAGAGCAACGCCGCCGAGGCGGCCGTCGACGCCGCGCTGGCCGACATCCAACGCAGCGGGCGGCGCGAGGTCCCCTCGCATCTGCGCGACCGCCACCGGCCCGGCTCGGACGCCTACGGCCCCTATCTCTACCCGCACGACTATCCTGAGGGCTGGGTCGACCAGCGCTATCTGCCCGAGGGGCTCGAGCGCGGGGCGTTCTGGAAGCCGGCGGGCCGCGGTTGGGAGGAATGGCGCCGCGAGCTCACCGCCCGCGACCGCAGCGGCCGCGCCCCTCAGGTGGGGTCCGACCCTCGGGCCGTGGCGGGTCGCGCGCCCGAGGCCCCGGCCGGCGGGGACCCCCCATCCTGATCGGGGCGTTACCCGTGCGGCTGTTCGGGTACGATAGTCGAGATCATTCACCGCAAGCATTCGGAGGCGTTATGGATCCCCTGCATATCGTGCTCATCGTCCTCGCCCTCGCCGGCGTCTGGGCCGTCGTGGAGCTCGCGCTCGTGCTCAAGAGCGCCCGCGGCACCGTGGAGAACCTCACCAAGACGGTGGGCGAGCTCAATGAGACCGTCAACGAGGCCCGGCCCATGGTCGCCAAGATCGACGGCGCCCTCGACGAGCTCCAGCCCGCGCTCGCCCAGGTCGAGCCCATCTTGAAGCAGGTGAACTCCGCCGTCGAGGCCCTCACGGCCGATCTCGTGGAGGTCAACGGGGTGCTGCGTGACGTCTCCGATGTCACGGGCACCGTCTCCGGCGCCTCGAACGCCGTCTCCGACATCACCGGCGCCGCCGCGAGCAAGGTCCAGAGCCTCTTCGGCAAGAAGGGCAAAAAGGCCGCCCCGGCAGCGCCCGCCCTCGCCGGTGGCGAGGAGCCCGCGGAGAAGCCCGCGGGCGCATCCGCGGACGCCCCCGCCCCGGCCACGGCCGACGCCAAGACCGAGACGGCCCAGGAGCCCGCGCAGAAGTACTACACCTACGGCGCAGCCGACGCCGCCCCCAAGGAGGATGTCAATGAGTAGCGCCGCCCCCATCACGCTCTCTGTGAGCGCCGACCCGCGCCTCGCGCGCCTCGTGCGCATGGCCGCATCAAACGTCGGCCTGCTCTCGTCCATGTCGGTCGAGCGGGTCGAGGACATCCGCATGGCCGCCGAGGAGGCGTTCATCTACGCCTGCGCGGTCCAGCCCGCAGAGCCGGTCTCCATCTCCTTCGAGGTCGATGGGGAGCACCTGACCATGTCCTTCGCGCTGCGCGGCGACTCATTCCCCGAGCCCGACCCGCAAGATCCCACCGCGGCCTACGCCGACCTCATCCTCGCCTCGGTCTGCGACGAGTACGAGAAGCGCGAGGCCCCGGCCACCCTCGTGCTCACGCTCAAGGCGGATGTCTGATGGCGGAGGCTGAGAAGGTGCGCCGGCGGTCCACGAAGACCGCCTGGGACAAGGAGAAGACTCGCGAGCTCTTCCGCCGCTTCAAGGAGGAGGGCGACATGGACGCCCGCGAGAAGCTCGTGATGTCCCATCTGAACCTCGTGCGCTTCCTGGCGAACAAGTTCAAGAACCGCGGCGAGCCGCTCGACGACCTCGTCCAGGTGGGCTACCTCGGCCTGCTGAAGGCCATCGACCGCTTCGACCCCTCCCGCGGACTCGAGTTCACCACGTTCGCCACGCCCACCATCATGGGCGAGATCAAGCGCCATTTCCGCGACAAGGGGTGGAGCGTGCGCGTGCCGCGCCGCCTGCAGGAGCTGTCCGCGAAGGTGAACCAGGCCACGGACACCCTCACGACCGAGCTGCAGCGCTCGCCGCGCGTCGAGGAGATCGCCGAGTACCTCGACGCGAGCGTCGACGAGGTCCTCGAGGCCATGGAGTCGTCGTCGGCCTACAGCTCGGTGCCGCTCGAGGGCTCGGGCAACTCCGATTCTGACGACGCCCCCTCGGTCATCGACCGCTACGCCACCGAGGACGCCGCCCTCAACTTCACCGATGACCGCCTGGTCATCGAGGAGGCGCTGGCCGGGTTCTCGCCCCGCGAGCGCGAGGTCATCGAGTTGCGCTTCGTGAAGGGCATGACCCAGATCGAGATCGCCGAGCTCCTCGGCATATCCCAGGTGCAGGTCTCGCGCCTGCTCCGCCGCACCCTGAAGAAGGTGCAGGACAAGATCGATCCCGAGGGGCTCATGGCCCCCAGGGCCTGACGGCCCGAGTTCGCAAGGAGCACTATGGCACGCACCCCGTCGCACGACACTTCGGCGCCCCTGCGCACGGCCCTGATGCGCATCTGGGCCGTCATAGGGCTGGCGATCATCGCGATCGGGGTCCTGCAGGTCCTCGGGGCGCTCTCGAGCGCTGTGCTCTTCCTCGCGGTCGGCTGCATCTTCGCGTTCATCGCCTCGCCGATCGTGAACTGGCTCCAGCGCCGCCGGGTGCCGCGCCCGCTCGCGGCCATGGCCGCGCTCATCGCCGTGGCGGTCGGCGTCGTGCTCGTGTTCTCCTTGATCCTCCCGGTGGCCATCGGGCAGGTGGTCGACCTTTTGCGCGACAGCCCGGTCTACATCTCCCGGCTCAGCGTCTGGTTCGCCGACTTCGAGCACCGCTTCGCGCTGGTGCGCAACCTGAGCGAGCACGTCGACCTCGCGTCCCTCATATCCTCGCTCCAGGGCACCTTCAACCAGGTGGTCAACGAGCTCCTCCTGGCGGTCCGCAACGGCATCGTGCCGCTCGTGAACAACGTCGCTTCCACGCTCTTCACCGTCTTCTTCGGCTTCGTGCTGGCCTACTGGCTCGCCTGCGACTACCCGAAGCTCAACGACGAGATCTGCCGCGCCCTCGGTGACGACAAGGCGACGGACTACCGCCTCATGATGGCCGTCGTCGGCCAGTCGGTGGGCGGGTACCTGCGCTCGATGATCATCTCCGCGATCGTGCGCAGCACCCTGGCCTTCGCGGGCTTCTGGCTCGCGGGCCACCCCTATGCGGGCGTGATGGCCATGTTTTCGGGCGTCCTCTCGTTCGTCCCGGTGGTCGGCCCGGCCTTCTCGGCCTTCATCGCCACGGTGACGGGCCTGTTCTCGAGCCCGTCGGTGGCGCTGTGGACCCTCGTCGCGGCCATGGTGGCCCAAAACGTCACCGACAACGTGATCGCGCCCAAGATCAACGAGAGCACGATGTCGATCCACCCGGTGCTCTCGCTCACCGCGCTCATGATCGGCTCCTCGCTGGCCGGTGCGCTCGGCATGATGATCGCGATCCCGCTCGCCGCCGTGGCGAAGAGCCTGTTCATTTTCTACTACGAGGGCCGCACGGGTCGCCAGATCGTCTCTTACGACGGTGCGATCTTCAAGGGCACGCCCTACCAGGACGAGGCGGGCGACCCCGTGCCCGCCTACGACGCGCTCGGCAACGACCGCTTCATCATCGACTCCGAGCTCATTCGCGCGGTCGACGTGCCGAGCGCCAAGGCCGCCCCCAAGCCGGCCTCCTCGGCCGATGACCTCTCGGCAAACCCCTGGGAGCGGGTCATGAAGCGCATGTTGGCGGGGGAGGGGCCGAGGGGCTCGCGCGAGCCCGACGAGACGGCCGCCCGCAGCGAGCGGGAGGGCGCCGCGGGCGCTGAGGCGGATGATGCTGCGAAT
This sequence comes from Coriobacteriaceae bacterium, assembly GCA_015062655.1. Classification (GTDB taxonomy): domain Bacteria; phylum Actinomycetota; class Coriobacteriia; order Coriobacteriales; family Coriobacteriaceae; genus Collinsella. The sequence continues at coordinate 23,786 of SUUG01000022.1, read as the reverse complement.
GCTGAGGCGCAGGGCGGCGCCGCCATCGAGGCGGGTGACGCCGCGGGCACCGGTGCGGGCGACGCCGCGCTCGCCGAGGCGGGGGACGCCCGACCCTGACCCGCGGTCTCCCGTTGAATACGTGGTCTTCGGATGCGCGGCGCCGCCGGGTGCCGCGCATCTCGTATAATCGGTGGGATTATGCCGATGCAACACGGCCCCGCCGCGCCCGTCCCGTGGGCGCCGCGGCCGGCCCCGCAGCGAGGAGACCATTGATGACCGCCGATTTCCCGTCCATGACCACCGCGGAGATCCGCTCCGCATACCTCAGCTTCTTCGAGGAGCGCGGCTGCAAGCGCTACCCGAGCTCCTCGCTCGTGCCCGACGACCCCTCGCTTCTGCTCGCCAACGCGGGCATGAACCAGTTCAAGGAGTACTACCAGGGCAAGCGCACCATGAAGGAGGTGGGCGCCTGCTCCTGCCAGAAGTGCGTGCGCACGAACGACATCGACGTCATCGGTTCCGACGGCCGCCATCTGTCCTTCTTCGAGATGCTCGGCAACTTCTCCTTCGGCGGCGTGAGCAAGCAGCAGGCCTGCGCCTGGGCCTACGAGCTCATCACCGAGGTCTTCAAGCTCCCCGCCGACCGCCTCTACTTCACGGTCTTCACCGAGGATGACGAGGCGCATGACATCTGGCGCTCGCTCGGCGTCGCGGAGGACCACATCTCCCGCCTCGGCGAGGACGACAACTTCTGGGCGGCCGGCCCCACCGGTCCGTGCGGCCCCTGCTCGGAGATCTACTACGATCAGGGCGAGGAGTTCGGCTGCGGCGAGGACGCCTGCGCGCCGGGCTGCGACTGCGACCGCTTCCTGGAGTTCTGGAACCTCGTCTTCACGCAGTTCGACCGCCAGGAGGACGGCTCGATGCCCGAGCTGCCCCATCGCAACCTCGATACGGGCATGGGCCTCGAGCGCATGGCCGCGATCATGCAGCACAAGGGCTCCAACTACGGCGGCGACCTCATGCGCTCGCTGATCGAGCTCGGGTCGCGCATCTCGGGCAAGCCCTATGAGGAGGCCAGCTACGAGGGGGCGAGCCGTTCGCTTCGCATCATCGCCGACGCGGCCCGCGCCGTGGACTTCCTCATCGCCGACGGTGTGCTGCCCGGCAACGAGGGCCGCGGCTACGTGCTGCGCCGCCTGCTGCGCCGCGCGGTCTTCCATGGCCGCCTGCTCGGCATCGAAGGCGCCTTCCTCGGCCAGTTCATCGACGAGGTGAACCGCCTCATGGGCGAGGCCTACCCCGAGCTCATCGAGAACCACGCGCTCGTGGCCGGCATCGTCGCGGCCGAGGAGGAGCGCTTCTCCACCACGCTCGAGAGCGGCCGCTCCTACCTCGACGAGGCGCTCGGCGCCCTCGGTGCGGGCGAGGCCCTCGCCGGCGAGACGGCCTTCATGCTGCATGACACCTTCGGCTTCCCGATCGACCTCACGGTGGAGATCGCCGGCGCCGCCGGCCACGCCGTCGACATGGAGGGCTTCGACGCCGCCATGGCCGAGCAGCGCGCCCGCGCCCGCGCCGCCGCCGAGGGCGACGCCTGGGGCAGCTTCAACGACGTCTGGACCGCGCTTTCCGACGAGCTCCCGGCCATGGACTTCGCCGGTTACGAGGCGCTCGACCTCGAGGGCGCGCGCGTCCTTGCGCTCGTCGTCGACGGCGAGCGGGTCGATGCGGCGTCCGCCGGCGAGCAGGTCGAGGTCGTGCTCGACCGCACGCCCTTCTACGCTGAGATGGGCGGTCAGGTGGGCGACTCCGGCGAGCTCGTCGCCGAGGGTGTCCGCGTCGAGGTCTTCGACACCAAGGTCAAGGGCGGCCTCTACGTGCACCATGCCGTCGTTCGCTCCGGCGAGCTCGCACGCGACGCTTCCGTCGAGACCCGGGTCTCGACGCGCCGCCGCGCGCTTATCCGCCGCAACCACACGGCCACCCACCTGCTCGACGCCGCGCTCAAGAAGGTCCTGGGCGACCACGTGAACCAGGCCGGTTCGCTTCTTGACGACGAGCGCCTGCGCTTCGACTTCACGCATTTCGAGGCCGTGACGCCCGCGCAGCTGCGCGAGATCGAGGACCTCGTGAACGAGGAGATCTTCGCGGCCAAGCCGGTCGTGACGAAGATCATGGGCATCGACGAGGCGAAGGCAGCGGGCGCCGTCGCGCTGTTCGGCGAGAAGTACGGCGAGATGGTGCGCGTGGTCTCGGTCGGCTCCGAGGACGCGCCCTTCAGCCGCGAGCTCTGCGGCGGCACGCATGTGGCCAACTCCTCCGAGATCGGCATGTTCAAGATCGTCTCGGAGAGCTCCACGGGCTCCAACGTCCGCCGCATCGAAGCCGTGACGAGCCTCGGCGCGATCGCCTACCTCGAGGGCAAGGAGGAGCTGCTCGCTCACGCCGCCGCCGAGCTCAAATGCCGCGAGGACGAGGTGCCCGCCCGCATCGCCGACCTCAAGGGCCAGGCGCGCGCCGCCGAGCAGAAGCTCCGCGCCGCGCTCGTGGGCGGGTCCTCCGACCGCATCCAGACGGCGATCGCCGCCTCGATCGACTGCGGCGCCTACCGCGCCGTCATCGCCCGCCTCGACGGCCTTGAGGCCCGCGAGCTGCGCGACGCCTGGGACACCATCCGCCAGCGCGCGAACGGCGGCGAGGTCGCCTGCGTGCTCGCCACGGCCACGCCCGAGGGCAAGGTGGCGCTGCTCGCCGCCGCCACGGACGGGGCGGTCGCGGCCGGCTTCGGCTCGGGCGACCTGATCCGCAAGATCGCTGAGAACGTCGGGGGCCGCGGCGGCGGCAAGCCGCAGATGGCCCAGGCCGGCGGCAAGGACGCTGCGGGCATCGACGCCGCCCTCGCGGCCGCCCGCGAGCTGCTGGGCGCGTAGGGAGCACCATGGTCGCCCTCGCGCTCGACATAGGGGAGCGGCGCGTCGGCATCGCGGCGAGCGATGCCGCGGGCCGCATCGCCGTGCCGGTGAAGGTGCTCCCCGCCGCCGAGGTCACGGGGCTCGCACGCAGCTTCCGCCTCATCGTCTCAGACCATGAGCCGGACGTCCTCGTGTGCGGGCTCCCGCGCACGCTCACCGGCGACGAGGGTCCCCAGGCGACCCGCATCAGGGGCGTGGCCGAGAAGCTCGCCGCGGAGCTCGGCCTCGAGCTCGCCTATGCGGACGAGCGGCTCTCCTCCGCCGAGGCGAAGCGGATCCTGCGCGCCCAGGGACTCAACGAACGTCAGATGCGCGGCAAGATCGACATGGTCGCCGCCTCGCTTTTCCTGCAGGCCTGGCTCGATGGCCACGACCGAGAGGAACAACATGGCTAATTCGAACGGGATGCGCCCGCCCTCGCGCCCGGGCGCCCGCTTCACGGGACGCGGCTCCGCCCGGCCCGCCTCCGCCGGCGCGCGGTTCAAGCGCTCCCCAGGGCGGCTCTCCGCATCGAGCCCGTACCGCCAGGCGCGGCACGGGCCCCATCCGGCGGCGGTGGTCATCATCGTCTTGGTGCTGATCGGGCTCGTGGCGGGCGGCGCCTTCCTCGTGCCGCGCCTGCTCGGGGGCTCCGGCGCCCCGGCGGCGGGCTCCGACGCCCCGGCGGCGGGCACCGCGGTGACCGTCGAGATCCCCGAGGGCTCGGGCGGCGACGCCATCGCCTCCATCCTCGCGAAGGCCCATGTGATCGAGGAGCCGCGCGACTACTACGCCGCCGTGAGCGCCCTGTCGGCCGACCAGTCCCTGCAGCCCGGCACCTACTCCTTCACCGTGGGGCAGAACCCCGAGGAGGTCGTGCGCCAGCTCATGGACGGCCCGAACGTGGCGGGGCTGAAGCTCACGCTGCCTGAGGGGCTCACGGTCAAGCAGACCGCGGCGCGGGTCGAGGAGACGCTGGGGATTCCCGCCGACGACTTCCTCGCCCAGGCCAAGGCCTCCGCCTACGTCGCCGACTATCCCTTCCTCGAGGGCGTCGCCGACGACTCGCTCGAGGGCTTCCTCTGCCCCAAGACCTACACCTTCACCGGCGAGCCCACCGCCGACGCCGTGATCCGCAAGCTCCTCAACCAATTCGAGGCTGAGTTCCGTTCCCTTGACTTCGAGGGCGCCCGGTCCGCTCTCAAGGCCTCCTACGGGGTCGAGATGTCCGATTACGACCTGCTGATCATGGCCTCGATCATCGAGCGCGAGGCGCTCACCGACGAGCAGCGCCTGAACGTGTCCTCCACGTTCTACAACCGCCTGAAGGTCGACATGCCGCTGCAGAGCGACGCGACGATGATGTACGTGACGGGCGGTGCCGTGACCGCGGCCGACCTCAAGGTCGAGAGCCCCTACAACACCTACCTGAACCGCGGTCTCACGCCCACGCCCGTCTGCACGCCCTCACTCGCCTCGCTCAAGGCGGCCCTCGAGCCCGCCTCGACCGACTACCTCTACTTCTTCATCACCACCGACACGGCCTACTTCTCGGCCACCTACGACGACCACCTCAAGGCCATCGAGGAGAACCGCTGATGGGCGCCCTCTCACCCGATCGCTACGTCGCCGCCGTCGAGCGCATCGACCTCGAGGGCCTGCGGCGCGCGGGCGTGCGCGCGCTGCTGCTCGACCGCGACAACACCATCGTGCCCCGCGACCGCAAGACGGCCCCGGCCGCCGTCGCGGCCTGGCTCGACCGCGCGCGTGAGCTCGGGTTCTCCCTGCACATCGTCTCCAACAACTTCCATCGCGACCAGGTGGCCCGCTCCGCCTCCGAGCTCGACATGGGCTTCATCAGCCACGCGATGAAGCCGGCGCCGTTCGCCCTCAAGCGGGCGCTCAAGCGCCTGGGGATCGCGCGCGGCGAGGCCGTCATGATCGGGGACCAGATCTACACCGACGTCTGGGCAGGCAAGCTCGCTGGCATCAAGACCATCCTGGTGAAGCCCCAGTCCTCCCAGGACCTCTGGTACACGCAGATCTTCCGCATCTTCGAGCGCCGTGCGCTCAAGGGCGTCCCCTGCGAGGAGTAGGCCCGCATGGACGCACTGAGTGAGCAGATGACCATCCCGAGGCGCGGATGCGACCACATCTTCTTCGTCGGCTTCCTCGGCGCGGGGAAGTCGACGCTCGCACGCAACCTCGGCCGCATGTTCAACCGGCGCTACGTCGACACCGACAAGATGGTCGAGCGCCGGCGCGGGCTCACCGTGACCAAGATCTTCAACCTCGAGGGGGAGGAGCGGTTCCGCGTCCTCGAGACGCAGGCGCTGGAGTCGCTTGAGCACGAGCGGAGCCTGCTCGTGTCCTGCGGCGGCGGCATCATCGAGACGCCGCGCAACATCGAGCTCATCCACGAGATGGGCTACTGCGTCTACCTCGACGGCGACTTGCGCGACTCGCTTCGGCAGATCAAGCGCCGCGACACGCGGCCCGATTTCCGCTCGCCCAAGCACGCCGCCCGCCTGCTCGAGCACCGCCGGCCCCTCTACCGCGCCGCGGCCGACTTCACGGTGGACATCCGCCGCAAATCATTCACCGAGGTCTCCTACATGGTGGCCGAGTTGCTTCTGGAGCGTGGTCTTCTATGATCCGTCGCAAGCTCATCAACTTCTCCGACGTCAGCTGCGATTACCGGGTGGGCGCGGGCGCCCTGGACGAGTTCGGCCCCATGGCGAAGTCGGTGGTGGGCACGCCGAAGCGCGCCGTGATCGTCTGCGCCGAGGAGTCGGCGGACGGCCCCGCGCTCGCGGTCTCGCGCGCCCTCATCGATGCCGGGTTCCAGGTGAGCGACCTGTCCATCCCGGCGGGGGAGGACGCCGCCTCGATCGCCTACGCGGCGCGTCTGTTCGAGGTGCTCGCCGCGACCGGCGCCACGGCCGACGACCTGATCGTCGCTGTGGGCGGCGCGGGACTGTGTGGCCTCACGCAGTTCTGCGGCCGCGCGTGGTGCGGCGGCACGGCGACCGTCCTCGTGCCCACCGCGCTGGACGGCATGGTCACGGTCGCGACGTCCATGGAGGGGCTCTCGGTCGGCGACGACGCGTCGATGGTCTGGGGGGCGAGCCGGCCGGCGATGGTCGTGGCAGACCTCGACCTCGTCTCGGTGGCGCCCGAAAAGGAGCGCCGATTGGGTTATCTCGCGCTTCTGACCTCGGCGCTCATCGATTGCCGGCGTTCGTGGGACCGCCTGGGCGAGCGGATCGAGCTGATTCGCTCGGTCGACGAGGCGGCGCTCGTCGACGTGCTCGCACAGGCCCAGACGGGTCGTCTCATGGCCGAGAAGTCCGTGAGCCCCTCGGCCCGCGCCGGGCGCCTCTTCGGCACCGTGACGGCCCGCGCGCTGCGCTCCTGCCTGGGGCCGAAGGTCCCGTGGTGGGCGCTTCTCGCCGAAGGCATGCGGTTCGAGTCCCGCCTGGGCGTCGAGGCCGGGCGGTTCGACGCCGAGGACATGTTCGAGCTCGACGACCGCCTCGAGGCCTTCGGTATCGACGAGCTTCCCTTCGAGCTCGAGCCGGCGCTCTTCATCGCCGCGATCCGCGAGGCCTGCTTCAAGCGGTCGAACCGCTTCCTGCTGCCCCTGCCGCAGATGGTGGGCTCGGTGCGCCTCAGCGTGGTCGACGACGAGCTGCTCGCCCGCCACGCCGAGGCCTACCTCGCCAGCCGCGCCGAGATCATGGACGCCGACGCCTGACGCCCGCTGCCCGCCGCCCGATGCCGAGCGTTCGTAATCCGCCATTTTCGGCCGCGAAAACGCCGTATCACGAACGCTCGGCATCATCGTCAAATCGCGAGCGTTCGTAATCCGCCATATTCCGCGCTCGAAATGCCGTATTACGAACGGTCGGCATCACCTCGGCATCTGTCGTCCCGGCAGGCTCCCGGAGCGGCCCGTTCCGGCGCGGGCGTTGCGGTAGAATGCCGGGGAACCCATCGCGAACCCCTCTAGAAAGGAATCCACCATGTCCGAGACCCCTGTCACCCCGTCGCTCGCCGGCCCCGCGCGTCGCATCGCCGAGCTCCGCTCCCTCATGGATGACCGCGGCTACGACGCCGTCGTCGTCCGCGACGAGGCGAGCCTGCGCTGGCTCACCGGCGCCATGGGCGTCTTCGACTACACCGGCGAGTACCCGCACGCGGCCTTCATCACCGAGTTCGGCTGCTGGCTCCACACCGACTCGCGCTACCTCAACAGCTTCGAGGAGAACCTGCCGGCGGGTTATCCCTGGACCCTCGACATGGATGAGATCGCCATCCCGGCCTGGGTGGCCGAGCGCGCGCTCGAAACCAAGAGCCGCGTCATTGCCATCGAGGACGACATGCAGCTCAGCTTCTACCGCGCCCTCGTTCGCGGCCTCGAGGACCGCTCCATCACGGCGGCCCTGCCCGAGCTCCACGGCGACATCCGCCGCATGCGCGCCGTCAAGGACGATGAGGAGATCGCCCTCATGCGCCACGCCCAGTCCATCACGGACGCGGCGTTCACGCACATGTGCGGCTTCATCCGCCCGGGCCTCACCGAGAAGCAGATCCGCACGGAGCTCGAGCGCTTCATGTTCGAGAACGGCGCCGACTCGCTCGCCTTCGACTCCATCGTCGCCTCGGGCCCCAACACGGCCAATCCGCACGCCATCTCGAGCGACCGCGTCGTCGAGCGCGGCGACTTCGTGCTCATGGACTACGGCGCGGGCTATCGCGACTATCGCTCCGACATGACGCGCACGGTGGTCCTCGGCGAGCCGAGCGAGAAGCAGCGCGAGATCTACGACCTCGTCCGCCGCACGCACGAGGAGTGCGTCCGCGCGATCCACGCGGGCGTTGACGGGCGCGACATCCACCTGCTCTCGAAGAAGATCATCGGTGACGCCGGCTACGGCGACTACTACGGCCACGGTCTCGGACACGGCGTGGGCATCGACATCCACGAGCTGCCGGTCTTCGGCCGCGTGAGCAACATCCTGGAAGTGGGTGCGGTCATCACCGTGGAACCCGGTATCTACCTGCCCGGCGTGGGCGGCGTGCGCCTCGAGGACTACGGCGTGGTGACGAAGGACGGCTACGAGCCCTTCACGACGAGCACGCACGACCTCGTCGTGATCGACTGCTAGGCCTCAGGCGACGCGGCCGCCTGTCATGTTCGTGCAGTGCCCGTGCACGGCCTGACGCCGTTGTATACTTTTATGGTTAATGACTGTTACGGGCTCGCCCCGTAGGTAGAAAGGTATCTCATGGCATCGATCTCCACCGCTGACTTCAAGAACGGCATGGGCCTCAAGATCAAGGACAAGATCTACACCATCGTCGAGTTCCAGCACGTCAAGCCCGGCAAGGGCGGTGCGTTCGTCCGCTACAAGACCCGCGATATCAAGACGGGGCGCGTGGTCGAGAACACCTGCAACGCCGGCACCAAGTTCGAGAGCGTGCAGCTCATCACCAAGGAGATGCAGTACCTCTACAACGACGGGGCCGACTACATCTTCATGGACAACGAGACCTACGAGCAGGTCCCGGTGCCCGAGGACATGGTGGGGGGCAACTCCAAGTGGCTCCGTGAGAACGATACCTGCCAGCTCCTTTACGCCGACGAGGACCTCATGGGCGTGAACCCGCCGATGTTCATCATCGCCACCGTCACCGAGACGGTCCCCGGCGCCAAGGGCGACACCGTCCAGGGCGCCTACAAGCCCGCCACGATCGACACGGGCGCCGAGGTCCAGGTCCCCATGTACCTGAACGAGGGCGAGCAGATCAAGGTCGACACCCGCACCGGCGAGTTCGTATCCCGCGCGTAGGCGTCGCATCCCGGGCGCGAGCCGCCCCACACCATGTACGTATCCTGACAGGTCATTTTTCTTCGCATGTGCATGCTATCCTGAAGAAAAGTGACCTGTCGGCAGCAAGGGAGCTCACATGACTGAAGAGATCAAGATCGCCGGGTTCGGCATCGCACCCGAGGTGCTCGCCACCCTCGTCACCCGCGCCGTCGAGGGTGTGGAGGGCATCGCGTCGGTGGGTGTGCGCGATCTGGCCGCCAACCTCGTGTCCATGTTCTCGTCCAAGGGCGCCCAGAGCGGCCCGGCAGTCGAGGCCTCCGTCGTCGACGATGAACTCGCCATCAGGGTGCACGTCGTCGTTTTCTTCGGCTATCCGTTCAAGCAGCTCGCCGAGGCCGTGCGCGAAGCGGTCGCGAAGGCGGTCGACGCCCAGGTCGGTGTCGGGGTCGCTCGGGTCGACGTCTGCATCGACGGCCTCGTCTTCCCCAAGGAGTAGGGCGTGTCGAAGTCTCCCAAGGTGAATCGCGGGCGCACCCTCGCCCGCAGCCAGGCCCTGCAGATCCTCTTCCAGGCCGAGGCCTTGAACGAGAGCGTGGACCGCGTCTTATCCGGCGACTACCTGCTCTCGAAGGGCCCGCTCGACGATTACGCGGCGGCCATCGCACGCGGCTGCTGGGCGCACCGCGCCCGCATCGACGCGGCGCTGCGTGCCGTCTCCGAGCGTTGGTCCCTCGAGCGCATGCCCGGGCCCGACCGCAACCTGCTGCGCCTCGCCGTCTACGAGCTCCGTTTCGCCCCCGAGGCCATCCGCCTCGACGAGGCCATCGTGATCGACGAGGCGGTCGAGGTCGCCAAGGCCTACGGCACCGATGAGTCGGCGCGCTTCGTGAACGGCGTGCTCGGGCGCATCGTGCGTGAGCCGGTGCTGCCGGGTGAGCCGACGGCCGAGGAGGGCTCCGCCGAGGATGCCCCCGAGGGCGCCGACGTCCCCGCCAGGGCCGGTGAGTAGCATGGGCCCCTGCGGAGGCAAGACCTTCGACGACATCACCGAGCGTCTGGATGAGATCGTCTCCCAGGTGCGCTCCAAGGACACGTCGCTCGAGCGCTCGCTCGACCTGTTCGACGAGGCCATCAAGCTCGGTTCCGAGGCAGTCGACATGGTGGACCGTTTCGAGCTCTCCCCGCGTGAGGCGGAGCTGCTTGACGGACCTGCCGCGTCGGATGTGCCCGCAGGCGAGCAGGACGCGCCGGCCGCCGGCGAGGCTGCTCCCGCCGCGGGCGCCTGATCATGTCGCGCGTTCGCCTCGATGACGAGCTTGTGCGCCAGGGCCTCTGCCGCGATCGGGCAGAGGCCCTGCGCGTGCTCATGGCGGGGGACGTCTCCGCCGGCGGTGAGCGCCTGACCTCGCCGGGCATGCGGGTCAAGCCCGGCCTGGCCATCCATGTGCGCGGGCACATCCCCTATGTGGGGCGCGGTGGGCTCAAGCTCGCCGGCGCGCTCGACGAGCTTGCGGTCGATCCGGCCGGCCTCGCCTGCCTCGATGTGGGCTGCTCGACGGGCGGCTTCACCGATTGCCTGCTCAAGCGCGGGGCGTCTTCGGTTTTCGCCGTCGATGTGGGGCGCGCGCAGTTCGACTGGTCCCTGCGAAACGACCCCCGCGTCACCCTGCTCGAGCGCACCAACATCGTCGACGTGCCTGCGATGGGGTGCGCCCCCGTCGACCTCGCGGTCTGCGACGTCTCCTTCACGAGCGTCACCGTGGTGCTCTCCGCCGTCCTCGCGCTGCTCGCGCCCGAAGGGCGCTTCCTGACTCTGGTGAAGCCGCAGTTCGAGGCAGCGATGGAGCAGGTGGGGCAGGGCGGCGTCGTGCGCGACCCCGCGGTGTGGGCGCAGGTGCTCAACCGGGTCGCCGCGAGCTTCGCCGCCGAGGGCCTTGAGCCCGTGTCCGTCTGCGTGTCGCCCATCACCGGCGCCAAGGGCAACCATGAGTTCTTCCTGCTCGGCGAGCGGGTCCCTGCAGGTGGAACGGGCGCGGTCAGTGATGCCGTCATCGAATCGATCGAGAGGGTCTGCACGTTATGAAGGTCTTCATCGTCCCCAACTTCTACAAGGTCGAGGCCGTCGAGAGCGCGCACGTGCTCGAGGGGTGGCTCGAGGGCCAGGGCATCGAGACGGCCTGGGCACCTGACAACCGCAGCGGCCTCATGATTGAGGCGGATGTCGAGGGCAGCGGGCTCATCGTGAGCCTCGGCGGCGACGGAACCCTCCTGCGCGCCGTTCGCCTCGCCGCCGGTCGTGAGATCCCGATCCTCGGGATCTCCTACGGGCACCTGGGTTTCCTCACCGCGGCGAGCCCCGAGGAGACCGACATCTTCCAGGTGGTCGCCGACGCGCTCGCCGGTGAGATGAACGTGAGCCGCCGGGCCACGCTGTTCTGCGAGGTCATATCCGTGGACGAGGAGGGTCGCGAGCACACCGTGACCGCCACGGGTCTGAACGACATGGCGCTCACCCGCGGGCCGCTTTCGGAGATGGTCACCTTCGACATCACGGTGTCGGGACACCACATCGATCGGCTGCGCGGCGACGGGGCCGTGGTGTCGACAGCCACGGGCTCCACCGGGTATGCGCTGTCGGCGGGCGGGCCGATCGTGAGCCCGGATTACCACGGCATGGTCTGCGTGCCCATCGCGCCCCATACCATCCAGGCGCGTGCCTTCCTCACCTCGCCGGCCGACGTGATCGAGATCGCTATCAACAAGGAGCGTCCCTCGCTTCCCGCCGTGGCTGTGGACGGGCAGTTCCTTGAGTCGGCGGGCGACATCGTGCGTGTGAGCGTGCGACGCGGCGATTTCGACGTGCTGCTGCTGGGCTACGGCTCCGAGAGCTTCTACGCGAGCGTCTCCCGCGTCTTCTACGGTGTGGGCCGCCGCTAGCGTCCGATGCCCGATGCCCGATACCGAGCGTTCGTAATACGGCCTTTTTCCTGCCGGAAAAGCCGAATTACGAACGCTCAGCATCCGGCTCTCATCTTGAGCGGTCGCAATACGGCACGCTGGCGCGTCGAAATGTCGAATTGCGAACGCTCGGCATCGGGCACCTGAGCGGGCCGGATACGATTCGGCATCCTCGCCGCCTGGCGTGGGCGTTCGCGATCCGTCGTCTCCCAGCCGAGTGCGGCGCTACGTCGAAATCGTGAGGTTGGGACCGCAAAACCGTACGTTTATTGAGGTTGGGAGCTTGAAGTTCCCAAACTCAATAATGTTGACGTCTTTGACCTGCAAGAGTTTCTGTGATCCGGTTTGTGAAGGGTCCTAGATTCGTTTTTTCTCCGCAAATCAGTGGTGCGCTCGCAGAGACCGGAGTTATGTCAAGGTTGGGAGCGCATCATAGGGCATGGATCCGATGCGCTCGTTGCAAGGGGCGCCGCAGCATGATGAGGCGCGCCACCGACCGTCCCGCTCACTGCAGACGCACGTGCGCTGAGCGGCTTCGTGCCGCGCGTTCGAGATACGGCATCTCATCGCGTGAAAACATCGTATTGCGAACGCTCAGCATCCGGTCGCTATCGTGAGCGTTCGTAATACCGCATTCCAGCGTGCGAAAATGCCGTATTGCGAACGCTCGATATCGACACGCCTATGCTGAGCGTTCGAAATACGGCATTTTGACTGTCGGAAACGCCGAATTACGAACGCTCGGCATCTGCGGGAGCGGGCTCGGCATCTGCGGGAGGGTGTGCGGCGGCAGCGGAGGCGCGCACGAGTGGTGCCTCGGTCGGACGCGGGGTTGGGGTACCATAGCGCTACAGGCAACTGATGTTCGATAGGCGGCCCGCTTTATGATCGATGAGATCCACGTCTCCAACCTCGCGCTCATCCACGAGGCCACGCTCGCGCCCTGCGCGGGGCTCACGGTGCTGACCGGTGAGACCGGCGCCGGCAAGACGGCCCTGCTCTCGGCCCTCAAGCTCCTCATGGGCGAGCGCGCTGACGCGTCCCAGGTCCGCGAGGGCGAGGAGGGCGCCGTCGCGGAGGGCCGCTTCTTCGAGGGCCCCCGCGACCTCACGGGGTTCACCGTGTCGCGCCGCGTGGGCTCCGATGGGCGCAGCCGCGTGCGCATCGACGGCTCCATCGCGAGCGTGCGCGAGCTCTCGCAGCGCATGGGTCCGCTCCTCGACCTCTGCGGCCAGCACGAGCACCAACGCCTGCTCGATGCCGCGAGCCACGTTGAGATGGTCGATGCCTGGGGCGCCGCCACGATCGCCCCGGCGCTCAAGGCCTACCGCGACGCGCTCTCCCGTGCGCGCGACGCAGCCCGCGAGCTCGCCCGGGTGGATGAGGCGGCGCGCGCGCAGGGGTCGCGGGTGGACGACGCCCGCTTCGCCCTCGAGCGCATCAGCGAGGTGAATCCTCAGGAGGGGGAGTACGAGCAGCTCGAGGAGTCCCTGCCGCGCGCCGAGCATGCCGAGGCGCTCGCCGAGACGGCGAACGAGGCGCAGGAGGCCCTCTCGGGCGAGGGCGGAGCGCTTGACGCCCTGAACGGCGCCATCGCCGGCCTCTCCCGCATGGGCGCGGTCGACGCGAAGCTCGCCACGTTCGCGGACACCCTCACCTCGGCCGCTATCACGCTCGAGGACGCCGCCTCTGACCTGCGCCGCTACCGAGACGAAGCCGATTTCGACCCGGCTGAGCTCGCACGCGCCCAGGAACGCATGGGCGCGCTGCGCGGCCTCATCCGCTCCTTCGGCCCCGGCATGGAGGACGTCTTCGCGCGGCGGGACGAGGCGGCGGAGCTCCTCGCGCTCGTCGACGACGGCGAGGGGCGCGTGCGCCGCGCGCAGGAGGCGGTCGACGCGGCCGAGCGGGAGCTCGCCGACGCCGCCCGCACCCTCACGCGGGCCCGGAACGCCCAGGCCCCGCGCTTCTGCCGCGAGGTGGGACGGCAGATGGCCCGCCTCGAGATGGGCCGAGCGGAGCTTGTATGGGACTCCCGTGTGCTCCCGCGCGCATCCTGGACCGAGATGGGCCCCACGGCTTCCGAACTCCTCTACCGCAGCGGTGCCGGCCTCACGCCGCGCCCGCTGCGGCGGATCGCGTCAGGCGGTGAGCTCTCGCGCGTGATGCTCGCCTCGAAGGTGGTGCTCGGCGAGGCAGACGGGGTGGACACCCTCGTGTTCGACGAGGTCGATGCCGGCGTCGGCGGTTCGGTGGCCCGCTCGCTCGCGCAGGTGCTCGCCGATCTCGCCCGCACGCACCAGGTGATCGTCGTCACGCATGTGGCGCAGGTTGCGGTCATGGCCGAACGGCAATACGTGGTCAGCAAGTCCGGCGACGAGCTGCCGGAGACCTCGCTGCACGAGGTGGAGGGTGAGGAGCGGGTGCGCGAGATCGCGCGTATGCTCTCCGGCGACGACTCGGACGTCTCCTTGGCCCATGCCGAGCAGCTGCTGCGCGAGGCGGGCCGGCTCTGAGGCATGCCGGTGCCGGGGCGTCCCTGCCGCGCGCCATCGTTCCCGCTTCGCCTAGTGCTGTTGAGTGACCGCTTTCTCATGAATTCAACTGAGCGACGCTGTAGTTCCGTGAGAAAGCGGTCAATGAATGACGATGGGGATGCGGGCCGGGACGCGGGCCGGAGCGAGCCGGGACGCGGGCCGGAGCAGGCCGGGACGCGAGTCGAAGCGCCCTTGGCCCGCACGCGCCCGAGGTCGCACGCGCCCGCGCCGTCGCGCCCGTCAGCCCGCGCGGTCCTACCCCCGCAACCGCTCCGCCAGCAGCGCGAGCGCGCGCCCGTACCCCGAAAGCCCCTCACCTGACACCCGTGCGAAGCACGCTCGCCCGGCGAACGACACCTGGCGAAAGTCCTCGCGGGCGTCGACATCGCTGATATGCACCTCCACGGCCGGCAGACCCACGGCCTTCAGCGCGTCGAGGATCGCCACGCTCGTGTGCGTGTAGGCGGCCGGGTTGATCACGATGCCGTCGAAGGCGCCGAGCGCCTCCTGGATCCGATCGACGATCGCCCCCTCATGGTTCGACTGGAAGCAGGCCACCTCCGCGAAGCCGGCCTCCGCGCCGACCCGCTCGCAGAGGGCCACGAGGTCCTCGTAGGTCTCATGCCCGTAGATGCCGGGTTCGCGGACGCCGAGCATGTTGAGGTTGGGGCCGTTGATGATGAGCGCCTTCATGGTCCTCCTTCAAGACGGTGGCAAGACGGTGGGGTGTCGGAGCATGGCGGGCAGCAGTCGGGCGAGCGCGGCCGCGGTGTCCTCGGCGGTCCTGCCCGAAGACACCCGGATGTCGGCCCAGGACCGGTAGATCGGCCCGCGCGCCGCGGCGAGGCGCTCGATGCCGTCTCGGGCGGTGATGGGGCGGCCCGCCGCGCTGAGCTCTTCGAGGGGTCGGTCGATGAGGGCGATCAGACTGTTCTGGTGCAGCAGGCCGTAGTTCCCCTCGCGCTCCACCACGCCGCCGCCGCAGGAGATGACCTGGTTCGAGTCGGAGGCGACGCGTGCGAGCACACGGGTCTCCGCCTCGCGGAACGCCCGCTCGCCCCGAGACTCGATAAGGGCGGCGCAGCCCATGCCGACCTCGCGCTCGATCTCCTCGTCGATATCCACGTGCTCCCGCCCGAGCAGGCGGGCGAGTTCGCGTCCCACGTGCGTCTTGCCGGCTCCCGGCATGCCGATGAGGGCGATGTTCTGCTCGGTGGCGAAGAGCCTCCGGGTGAGCGCGCGCACCTCCTCGCCCGCGGGCGTCGACCCCGTGTAGACCCCCACCGCCGCCGCGGCCTGGGCAACGAGCATGGTGAGGCCGCCCACGCAGGGGATGCCGCGCCGCTCGGCATCCATGACAAGGCCGGTGCGCGCGGGGTTGTAGACGATGTCGAGCACGCCCGCGAGGTTCGGGAGGTGCGCGAGGTCAACGGGCGCGGCCGGGCAGGCGGGGAACATCCCTACCGGGGTGGCGTTGACCAGGAGGTCGAAGTCGCCGCCGCGGGCCGGAAGGTCCTCGTACACGAGGGCCTCCGGGTTGTCATCGCGCCGCGCGCGACCGCAGAAGCTGACGCGCGCACCCAGGTCCTGAAGGACGAGCGCGCAGGTGCTGCCTGCCCCGCCGTGCCCGAGGACGAGGGCGCGCTTGCCGGCGACCTCCACCCCGAGCTCGTCAACGAGCGCGGCGAAACCGGCGTAGTCGGTGTTGTCGCCACGCAGGCCGCGTCCGGGCAGCCGCGTGATCGTGTTGACGTTGCCCATGCGCCGGGCCGTCTCGGAGAGCTCCGAGAGATGGGGGAGGACGGCCCGCTTGTAGGGGATCGTGACGTTCAGGCCCTCCCAGGTGTCGCCGGCGAGGAAGCTCTCGATGTCCTCTGGCTCCACCTCGAAGCGGCGGTAGTCCATGCCGGCGAGCTCGCGGTAGATCACGGGCGTGTAGCTGTGGCCGAGAACACGACCGAGCACGCCGTAGGGGCGGCTCGCGCGCGGGGCGGCTTCAACCGCGTCCCAGGCGGCTTCTTCCACAGGCGGGGCGCCCGCGTTCCGGGTGACTTCTTCCGCACGCGCCCCGCACGCGCCCCGGACGCCCTCATCCACACGTCGGACGGCCCCGCCCGCAGCCTGAGCGCCCCCGCCCGAGGCGGCCTGCCCGCGCATCAGACGATCTCCTGGTAGCTGCCGAAATAGGTGAAGCGCTCGCAGACGTCGCCGAGGGCGTCGAGGAGGGTGTCGAGGGCGGGCGATCCCACCGGGCAGTCCAGATCGAAGTAGAAGGCGAACTCGAAATCGCGGCCGGCGATGGGGCGGCTCTCGAGCTTCACGAGGTTGATGTCGAGGGCGAACAGCCGCTCGAGCACGCGGTAGAGCGAACCCGGCTCGTGCTTGAGCGCGAGCATGAGCGAGGTGCGGGTGGCGCCGGGGAATATCTGGGGGCTCGCCGAGACGACGACGAACCGTGTGTAGTTGCCCTCGCTGTCCTGCACACCCTCCTCGAGCGGCTCGAGGCCGTAGAGGGCGGCGCAGTCGGTCGAGGCCAGCGCCGCGAGGTCGCACCGGCCGGATGCCGCCACGAGCTCGGCGGCGATCGCGGTGTTCTTCACGGCGCGCGTCTCGACCCCGAGCTGGTTGAGGCGCCCCGCGCACTGCGCGAGCGCCTGCTCGTGGCTGATGACCTCGCGCAGACCGGCCACCGTCGCGCCGGGCAGCGCGAGCAGGCTGTGCTCGACCTTCAGGCGCAGGCTCCGCACGATCGAGAAGCCGTAGGACCCCAGCAGGTCGTAGACGGCGTTCACGGAGCCGGCGGTGGAGTTCTCGATGGGCAGGACCCCGTACTCGCACAGGCCGTCCGCCACGGCGCGGAAGACCCCCTCGAAGCTCGTGAGGTAGGTGATGGACGGCGCCCGGAAGAGGCGGGCCGCGGCGTGCTGGCTGAACGAGCCCTCGGTTCCCTGGCAGGCGACCGTGGCCGCGGCGGGGAAGCAGGCGTCGGCGGGCAGCAGCGCGCCCCTCATCGAGGCCGCGGCGCCGCCCTCATCGTCAGCGGCCAAGATCCGCTGCTGCTCGGCGCGGTTCATGCTCATGAGCAGGCTCATGAGGGCGATGGCCTGGGGCGCGCGGGAGGCGCCCGCCGCGGTGGCCGCGCGGTGGATCTTCTCGCGCTCGCGGGCAGGGTCGAAGACGGCCCTGCCGTCTCGCCGCTTCGCGGCCGCCACCTCGGCGGCGAGGTCCAGCCGCTCGTTCACGAGGCGGATCAGCTCGCCGTCGATCCCGTCGAGGCGTTCGCGTATCTCAGCGAGGTCCATGGGCTTATGCTCCTTCCAAACCGGTGAGCGCGCAGTCGGGGCGCGGCGCGGGGCGCTCGAAGCGCCCGTCCTCTATCAGGGCGTCGAGCAGGGCCAGCGCGCAGACGGCCTCCATGACGGGGACGGCGCGCGGGACGATGCAGGGGTCGTGCCGCCCGCGCACGGTGAGCGGCGCCTCCGCGCCCGTGGCGAGATCGACGGTGTGCTGCGACAGGCCGATGGACGCGGTGGGCTTCACGGCCGCCCGCCACACGACGGGGGCGCCGGTGGTGATGCCGCCGAGGATGCCGCCGGCGTGGTTCGTGTGGGGGACGGGTCCCGTGCCCCCGGCGGCGAAGGGGTCGTTGTGCTCGCTGCCGCGCATGGCGGCCGCGGCGAAGCCGGCGCCGAACTCCACACCCTTGACGGCGGGCACCCCGAAGGCCATCCGCGCGATCCGGTTTTCGATCCCGTCGAAGATCGGGTCGCCCACGCCCGCAGGCATGCCCCAGGCCACGCACTCGATCACGCCGCCGATCGAATCGAGCTCGTCGGCGGCCTCCAAGATGAGCTCCCGGGCGCGCTCTGCGGCCGTGTGCGAGACCATGGCCATGCCGAGCTCGGCCTCGTTCGCGGCGAGGGCCTCAAGGGCGCCGTCCGGGGCCTGCTGGGGCACGGGTCCGGGTGCTGCGGGCGAGAGCGCGTCGTCTACGGCCTTTGAGCCGTCTGCGCCGAGCCGCAGGATGCGGGCCGCGATGCGCACGCCCTGGCCGGCGAGGGCCTGGAGAGCCACCCCGCCCGCCGCGCACAGCGGCGCCGTGAGACGCCCGGAGAAGTGCCCGCCCCCGGCGACGTCGTGCCAGTTGCCGTAGCGCTCGTGCGCTGTGAAGTCGGCGTGGCCCGGGCGCGGGCGGCGGCGCAGCTCGGTGTAGTCGCGCGAGCGCGTGTTCGTGTTCTCGATGACGGCGGCGAAGGGGGCCCCGCAGGTGCGGCCCTCGGCCACGCCGCCCACGATGCGCACGGCGTCGGCTTCGGCGCGCGGAGTCGAGGTGTCGCGCTGTCCGGGCGCGCGGCGCGCCATGAAGGCGGCGAGCGCCTCCTCGTCCACGGGGATGCCGGCGGGCAGGCCGTCCAGCACGCAGCCGATGGCGGGGGAGTGGGACTGGCCGAAGAGGGAGAGCTTGAGGGCGCCTCCGATGATCGATGACATGGCTACTCCTGGTCAGAGAGGTCGACGGATCCGCCGAGCAGGCGGTAGTGGTCGAAGAAGGCGGGGTAGGACTTGTCGACGGCCTCGGCGCCGACGATCCGCACGGGGCCGTCCGCGCGGATCGCGGCGACGGCGGCCATCATCGCGATGCGGTGGTCGCCCGCGGCGTCGACCGTGCCGGACGAGAGCGTATCGACGCCCTCGATGATCAGGTCGTCGCGGCGGATCTCGACCCGCGCGCCGAGGTTGGCGAGGCCGGCCGCCACCGTCTCCAGGCGATCGGACTCCTTGAGGCGGAGCCGGCCGCAGTCCGAGATGCGCGTGGTGCCCGCGGCCACGCTCGCCACCGCGGAGATGACCGGCACGAGATCGGGGATGTCCTGGGCGCTCATGTCGAAGGCGTGGAGGCGGTCGGGTTGGACCCTGGCAGCGGAGGTGGAGCGGCCCACGCGGGCGCCGAAGCGCGAGAGCACGGCGAGGATGGTGCGGTCGCCCTGCGCGGAGGAGAGCGAGACCCCCTCCACGCTCACGGGCCGCTCGCCGAGGGCCCCGGCGCACAGCCAGAATGCGGCGTTCGACCAATCCCCCTCGACGGTCACCTCGCCGCCGGTGCGGTACGCGCCCTCGATGCGGAAGAGGGTCGCCTCCTCGCCCTCGGACATGCCGCGCTCCTGCTCGACGCGCACGCCGAAGGAGGCGAGCGCCTGGATGGTGAGATTCACGTAGGGGCGGCTCTCGATGCGGCCGCTGACGAGGATCTCGCTCGGCCCGTCGAGCAGAGGGGCGGCGAGCATGAGCCCGGTGATGTACTGCGAGCTCACGTTACCGGGCAGCGTGAAGCGGCCGGCGCGCAGGCGGCCGTGCGCCGTGAGGGGGAGGCCCCCGGCGCCCTCGAGTTCGCAACCGGCGGCGATGAGCTCGCTCGCGAGCGGTTCGAGCGGCCGCTCCCCGAGGCGCCCGCGGCCGGTGAAGCGCGCCTCGGCCCCGAGGGCGCAGGCGACGGGGAGCATGAAGCGCAGGGTCGATCCGGACTCGCCGCAGTCGAGCTCGGCGCCGGCGAGCGCGCGCAGGATCCCGAGCGAGGTGCTCTTGGGGATCGGGTGCACGCGGTAGCCGTCCTCGACCGCCTCGATGCGGGCACCGAGCGCGGTGAGGCAGCGCAGGGTGGCGTCGATGTCGTCGCAGGTGGTGTTGCAGACCACGTGGGTCTCGCCGTTGGCGAGCGCGGCGGCGATGATGAGCCGGTGGGCCATGGACTTGGACGCGATGGCGGGCACGCTCCCCGCGAGCGGTGCGGGCGTGATGGTGGCGATCATGGGCGCTCCTTCGGCTACGGTTCTGCGACGTCTCGGACAAGTATACTCGCCCGCCCGGACGCACCGGGCGCGGCGCTGGCGGGGCGCGGTGCGGGCGGCGGGGACGGCCGGCCGTGGGCGCGACCGATGCGGGCAACGGCGCAGGCGGCCGGCGGGGACGCGGGGGCTAGGGCGCGAACCCCGGTCCCGATCCCAATCTCGGCTCCGGCCCAGGCCGCGCTAGCGGCCCTCCTCGATGAGCCCCTTCAGCTCCGCGAGGGGAACGCTGCGCACCTCGACGGCCCCGATCCCGCGCACGAGCACGACGTTCATGCGCTCGCCGTGGCGCTTCTTGTCGGATCGGGCCAGGTCGAAGAGGATGCCGGTGCCGACGTCGCTCGTCACGGGGAGCCCGTGCGCCGCGATCACGGCCTCGATCCTCGCCGCGTCCGCCGCCGGGCACAGACCGCGGCGGACGCAGGCGCGCGCCATGATGGCGAGCCCGGCGGCCACGCACGAGCCGTGCCCGAGTGCGAACCCGCTCGCGCTCTCGATCGCATGGCCGACGGTGTGCCCGAGGTTCAGGGTCTGGCGGATACCCCCCTCGCGCTCGTCAGCCTCCACCACGTCGCGCTTCATCGCCACGCAGCGGGAGACGACGTCCTCGGCGCGCCTCATGTCCAGGTCCGCCTTCACGAGGGGCGCGCGCTCGAGCTCAGCAAAGAGGCCGGCGTCGCCCAGGACACCGTACTTGATGACCTCGCCCACGCTGTCGCGGAAGAGCTCGTCGGAGACGGTCTCCAAGGTGGTGACGTCGGCGATGACGGCGCGGGGCTGCCAGAAGGCGCCGGCGAGGTTCTTCCCGGCCGCGAGGTCCACGGCGGTCTTGCCGCCCACCGAGGAGTCGACCATGGCCAGAAGCGAGGTCGGGACCTGGATGTACGGGCATCCGCGCATGTAGACGGCCGCGGCGAAGCCGGCGAGGTCCCCGATGACGCCCCCGCCGAGGGCCACGACGCAGTCGTCGCGGGCCATGCCGGCGGCGGCGAGATCCTCGAGCAGCGCAGTGAGCGACGCCATGGTCTTCGTGGCCTCGCCGGCGGGAAGCACGCGAGATGAGACGGCGTAGCCGGCCGCCTCAAGGGAAGCGACGGCGCCGGCCAGGTAATGGGCCGCCACGTTCTCATCGGTGACCACGAAGGCGCGCGCACCTCCGGCGGCCTCGCGGGCGGCGCGCCCGATCGAGGGCAGCAGGCCCGGCCCGATCCGGACCTCGTAGGCGCCCTGCGAAGTGGAGACGGCGATGGTCTGCATGGGCCTCCTCCCTTCCTACTCGCTCGCCTGGCGCCCCGCGCGGTCCCCGTCGAGGGTCCGCTTGATGCGGTCCCCCTCGGCGAGGAGCGATTCGAGCGCGGCCGCGTCGTCGTTTACGAGGGCGTCGCGGTAGGCGGCGAGCGAGGCGATGATCGTGTCGAGCTCGCCGGCCAGGTTGCCCCGGTTGGCGAGCATGAGCTCGGTCCACATGCGCGGGTTCAGATGGGCCACGCGGGTGAGGTCGCGGTAGCTGCCGGCCGAGAAGCCGTGGTGGCCCTGGGCGGTGGGGCTCTTCACGTAGGCGTTCGACACCACGTGGGCGAGCTGGCTCGTGAAGGCGATCCGGCGGTCGTGCTCCTCGGGCGTCGCCACAGAGAAGGAGCCGAAGCCGGCGGGCGCGAGCAGGGTGTGGACCCGGTCGAGGAGCTCGAGTCTCGGCCCGTCAGCGAGCGCGGGCGGCACGAGCACCATCGGCGCCCCCGAGAAGAGGTCGGCCCGTGCCC
Organism: Coriobacteriaceae bacterium; assembly: GCA_015062655.1. Lineage (GTDB taxonomy): Bacteria > Actinomycetota > Coriobacteriia > Coriobacteriales > Coriobacteriaceae > Collinsella. The sequence goes on along the minus strand of SUUG01000022.1, from coordinate 1,915 downwards.
AGGCGAAGCCCGAGTGCTCGGTCCCGGCCATGGGGTGGGCACCGCAGAAGGCGAAGGCGTGCTCGCAGGCGATGGCCTCGGCCTCGCGGCAGACGGCGCCCTTCACGCCCGCGGTGTCGATCACCACGGGGCGAGGGCCGATCGCGTCCGCGTGCTCGCGCAGCCACGCCACGCAGGCGGCCGGGTAGGCGGCGAGGACGATGAGGTCGCAGGTGGGGATCGCGGCGTCATCGAGCGGTCCCGTGACGGTGTCGACCCGGGCGGCGGCCAGCGCGTCGGCGTCGGTATCGGCGCCGAGGACGCGCCAGCCCGCCGCGCGGTAGGCGCGGGCGAAGCTGCCGCCGATGAGCCCGAGCCCGAGGATGCCGACGGTCCCCGTCCGTGTGTTCGCGCCCATATCCATCCCTTACGCCTCGTCCGGGCAGACGACGGCGCGGATCTGGCGGATCTTCTCCATCGTCTCATCGAACATGTCGGGGGTGAGCGCCTGCGCGCCGTCGGACCACGCGCGGCTCGGGTCGTCGTGCACCTCGATCTCCAGGCCGTCGGCGCCGGCCGCGGTCGCGGCGAGGGCCATCGGGCCCACGTAGCGGGTGTAGCCCGTCGCATGGCTCGGGTCGGCGACCACCGGCAGGTGGGAGAGGTAGTGCAGGGTCGGAATCGCGTTCAGGTCGAAGGTGTTGCGCGTGCGCGTCTCGTAGGTGCGGATCCCGCGCTCGCACAGAATCACATTGGGGTTGCCCTCGCTCATGATGTACTCGGCGGCCATGAGGAGCTCGTCGACGGTGCCGGACATGCCGCGCTTCAAAAGCACCGGGGTGCGGGTCTTGCCGACCTCCTTCAGCAGCGGGAAGTTCTGCGCATTGCGGGCGCCGATCTGCAGCACCTCGATGCCGCGGTCGAGGAAGCGGGGCAGGTCGCGGGGGTCCATGATCTCGGTCACGATCGGCATGTCGAGCTCGTCGGCCGCCTCGCGCAGCAGGTCGAGGCCCGCCTCGCCCATGCCCTGGTAGGCATAGGGGCTCGTGCGCGGCTTGTAGGCGCCTCCGCGCAGCATCGTCGCCCCGGCCGCCTTGGCGCGACGCGCGATCCGGATGAGGTTGTCGCCCTCGACAGAGCACGGCCCGGCGATGACCTGGAAGTGCCCGCCGCCGATCAGCACGCCGTGGCCGCAGTCGATGACCGAGTCGGCGGGGTGGAACTTGCGATTCGCCTTCTTGAACGGTTCGGAGACGCGCTGGACCCGTTCGACGATGTCCATCGACTCCAAAAGGAAGGGGTCGATCTTGGTGGTGTCGCCCACGAGGCCGACGATGATCTCGTTCTCGCCGCGCGAGAGGTGGGTCGTGAGGCCCTTGCCCTCGATCCACGACCTCAGATGCGTGATGGCCTGCTCCGGCGCGTCCTTCTTCAAGATGGCGATCATGGGTCCTCCTGCGCTCTCGGTGAATCACGTTGCGAATTGGACGGTAGTGTAGACCATGGCAGGGCGGCCGGCCCGCGGCCCAGAACCTTTAACACAGTTGCTTCGCGGCCGCCCCTTTGCTCGATTGCCGTGCCTTGACGCCGCGATGCGATGCATCGCGGCGCGGCTGTGGACAAAAATGACGTTAGTCGGTGTTTTGCAGGGGGTAGGCGGCGGCTTCATGGCCAATGTGGGCTATCGGGAATGCTCGTTAATGAACTAAATACGATATGTGTGTGTTAAATGGTGCCAAGCCGGGCGACCAATCCGCTTGGACTGCCCTTGACGGCTTCCAGAAATACCGACTTGCGTTATTTTTGTCCACGCACGGCGATTGTTGCGACGCCGCATGCAGGAACGCACAATCCTCGTTGGAAGCCGGGAAGCCGGGAAGCCGGGAAGCCGGGAAGCCGGGAAGCCGGGAAGCCGGGAAGCCGGGAAGCCGGGAAG
>SUUG01000021.1 GCA_015062655.1 Coriobacteriaceae bacterium | reverse complement strand
TCTGCATCATCGGCTCGCTCGACAAGGCCGCCGAGACCATGGCCGGCCTCTCCGGCACCCGCGTCACCGGGTAGGCATCCGCGACGTGTCCCGCGGCCCGATATCCGGCGCATCGGGCCGCCCCCTCAAGCGCCCTGTGCCCTCCGGCGGCAGGGCGCTTTGCTCTGTCGATGCGCGGTCACTGCTCAGCATGAAATATGGCAATTCATGTGCTGCAAAACTGGTATTTTTGATATTGCAAATATGGTAATCTATATGGCAATCGCGCTGAAATGGCAGTGAAAAGAGGCTGGCATGATCCCACGCTCTTTGGCAGAAAAGGTGCTGGAGATGGCGACGCGCTTTCCGGTCGTGTCGATCACGGGTCCCCGTCAAAGCGGTAAATCGACGCTCGTCAAAAGCCTGTTTCCCGCCTATCGCTATGTGACCTTGGAAGACGTAGACATGCGAGCCTTCGCCCAAGAAGACCCCCGATCGTTCCTGGCGCACTACGCTGACCGCGTCATTCTCGACGAGGCCCAGCGAGCGCCCGAGCTGTTCTCGTATTTGCAGGGCGCTGTGGATGCAGCAGGGACGCCCGGTCAGTACATCATCTCCGGGTCTCAGAACTTCCTGCTCATGGAGGCGATTTCCCAGTCATTGGCGGGCCGCGTGGCCGTGATGAACCTGTATCCCTTCTCCGCCCGCGAGCTCGACGAGGCCAAGATGCTCCCGGCCCGTATCGACGACTTGCTTCTAACGGGAGGCTATCCCCGCATCTACGATGCGCGGATCAGTCCTGCGGATTACTATCCGAGCTATATCCAAACGTATCTCGAACGCGATGTCCGGGCGGGGGCGGGGATTCTCAAGCTATCCGAGTTCGATCGGTTCCTTGCCCTGAGCGCCGATCGGACCGCTCAGGTTCTAAATCGGGAGAAGCTGGCAAGGGATTGCGGCATCACGACGAAGACGGCAGAGAGCTGGCTCTCGGTACTCGAGGCGAGCTTCATAGCTTTCAGGCTGCAGCCCTATTATCGCAATTTCGGGAAGCGCGTGGTGAAGAGCCCCAAGCTCTATCTTTGCGATACGGGACTTGCGAGCAGCCTTTTGGGAATAGAGGAGCCTGAAGACCTGATGTTCTCATCGCATCGTGGCGCCCTCTTCGAAACCGCGGTCGTCTCCGAGGTGGTGAAAGCGTTCGCAGCCCGCGGCCGTAGGGCGAAGTTATATTATTGGCGTGACGCCTCGAATAAAGAGATCGATCTGGTGATCGAGAAGGGGGCTCGGCCAAGCGCCCTCATTGAGGTGAAGTCCTCGGCGACCTACGCCCCGAAGTTTTTCAACACGCTTTCCGAACTCGCAGAGCTGATGGATGTGCCCGTTGGGCGCCGCTATGTGGTGTACGCAGGCGATGAGTCGTTCGATACAAAGAAGGGCGAGGTGGTTGCGCTCAAGGACATCGCGCGGGTCGTCGCATAGTGAGCCGCGCGGCCCAAAGGCGGTTACAGGCGCCCTTGCTGCAAGGGCGCGGGCGAAAAAGCGCCCTGTCCCCTCCGGCGGCAGGGCGCTTCGCCATGAGAACCCGGAGCCGTGGACAAAAATGACGCTAGCCGGTGATCCTGATCGCATCTGAGGCGGCCGGGACCCTTCTGAGTCCAATATGGCGCGATGATAAGGGACAAATTCTTAGTATCGTTGTCTAGCGGAGGGGAGTCTCGCGCTGGGATCCGTCGTGCGGCGGCTGAGAAGTACCGACTGGCGTCATTTTTGTCCAAGAGCCCGAATCGTTATCGAAAAAGAGCGCCCCGGGAATGCGGACAGACAGTCGGACACTCCGGTGCCCGGGAAGGGGTCCGCATGCGAGGCAGGGAGGACAGGGGGCTCGCGATGCCCGCCGCCGACCCCGCCGCCGAGGCCGGCGCGACCGGCCCGGCGGCGGCCAGCCGGGCGCGCGGGCTCCGCGAGGGGACGCCCGCCGGACAGCGCCACCGCCGGGGCCTCTTCGGCAGGCTCGAGGTCGGGTTCCTCCGCGGCCGCGACCGGTCGGGCGTCACGGCCGGGGGGGGGTCGGCGGCGGGCTGCCCGGCTACATCCGCCGGCACAGGGAGGGCGGGCTCAAGGCGTTCGGCGGGGGCGGCGGGACCGTGCACGACGCCATCAGGGGCCGCAGGGGGCGGCTCGGGCCGGCCGCCTAGGCCCGTCCAAGAAAACGTCCGCATCCCCCTTGCCGCCCGATATGGCCTGATATTGGGCGGGCGCACTGCTCGGGTTGGTGTTTCGGCATCGCCTCACGGTTTCGGAATATAACATGACTATCTATAGATATGCGTTAGCTCATGGTGGAGGTGGTGAGCCTGTATCGTGGCCCGCGCAGACCGCGAGTCTGGTTAAAAATGGCGAATCTGTACTTTTGACGGTCGGTGTCTCGCGATGAATGCCTATATTTTTTTAGTCATCATGCGCCAAGCGGACGCCTGCTCATCCTGAAGCACCTGGCTGCTCATGAAAATATGTTCACGCGTCTCTCGACTACTGAACTGAAAAGTGCAAATCAGCCATTTTTAACCAGGTCGCCCGTGATGACGGGGTCTGCTTTGCGACCATCCGTGAGTATTTAAAAAGATACACAGAAATATAAATAAATATTTAAAAGAACACGAATAAATTAATTATCGCATCCCGAGCGAGGGTGTGGCGCCGCAGGCTCCGTCGCGGCACGGAGAGGGCGCGTTTCATTGGGACGTGTCTTCTCCGTCAGGCCATGCCGTGACCTCCTTCACAACCGCCCCGCGTCGCGGTCATGCGTCGCCGCTGGCCTCAGCAGCTGACCCGCAGCCCCCGGACAGGCACCCTCTCCCGTCACCTCTCCGCTGCCGCAACATGGCCCGCCCGACCCGCCCTGTGCAGAACCTCTGTGGCCTCGCTGTGCTATCCTCACAAGGTTTATGCTGTCATCTGCCGGGTATAACCCCAGCTTGAACACAACGCGCAAAGGAGATGAGGATGTCCCTCACGCTCGATAAGCTCTAGCTACGCGATCAGGCGCTCCGCGCCCCATCACGCACGTCTATCGAACGAAAGGAATCCCCATGCGCGATAAGCTTGAAAAACTCATTGCCGCTTACGCCGAGCTCGAGAAGAAGCTCTCCGACCCCGCCGTCGTCGCCGACCAGAAGGAGTACATGCGCCTCGCCAAGGAGCATGCCCACCAGGCCGACCTCGTGGCGCACGCCCGCGAGTACATCCAAGCCCTCGACGACATCGAGGCCGCCAAGGAGATGCTGCACGAGACCTCCGACGCCGACGAGAAGGAGATGCTCCAGATGGACATCTCCGAGAACGAGGACAAGCTCCCCAAGCTCGAGGAAGACATCAAGTTCATGCTCATCCCGGGCGACCCGAACGACGACAAGAACACCATCGTCGAGATCCGCTCCGCCGCCGGCGGCGACGAGGCGGCCATCTTCGCGGGTGACCTCTTCAAGATGTACCAGCGCTTCTGCGAGAGCCGCAAGTGGAAGATCGAGGTGCTCGACTCCAGCCCCAGCGAGGCCGGCGGCTTCAAGAGCATCGAGTTCAAGGTGACCGGCGACAAGGTCTACTCCGTCATGAAGTACGAGTCCGGCGTGCACCGCGTGCAGCGCGTGCCGAAGACCGAGAGCCAGGGCCGCATTCAGACCTCCACGGCCACCGTCGCGGTGCTTCCCGAGGCTGAGGACATCGACATCCACATCGAGCAGTCTGACCTGCGCATCGACACCTACTGCGCGTCAGGACCCGGCGGCCAGTGCGTGAACACCACGTACTCGGCCGTGCGCATCACACACCTGCCCACCAACACCGTGGTGCAGTCGCAGGAGCAGCGCAGCCAGATCCAGAACCGCGAGGTCTGCATGCAGATGCTCCGCGCGCGCCTCTACGAGATGGAGCTCGAGCGCCAGCAGGCCGAGCTGGGCGCCGAGCGCCAAAGCCAGATCGGGCACGGCAACCGCTCGGAGAAGATCCGCACCTACAACCAGCCGCAGGACCGCGTGACCGACCACCGCATCGGGTTCAACAGCACCTACAACAACGTGCTCCTCGGCGAGCAGCTGCCCGCCGTGATCGACGCGCTTGCCGCCGCCGACCGTGCGGAGAAGCTCGCCGCAGCGGTGGACTAAAAAACCGGGGCTTCGTTAGGGGTCCGGTGTCACGCTCGCAAACGGCCCCCGGCGCCTGCTCGCCGAGGGCCGTTTTTCATATCGGTCGCAGCACGTAAAATGAGTGTTGCACGAGCGTAATCGCTCGCGATTCATATTTCTGTCCGGGCGGCTTGGTAGACTGCTCGATAAGACAAAACCAACGCACGATTAGGCGAGGTGAGCCGATGGCGCCAAGCGCTCTTCTGACAGCAGAGAGAACGCGCTCGCACGTGGTGGCGACCACGGCGGAAGCGACGCGCTCCGGATACTTGCAGTACCTCACGCCGTATCAGACCGCGAAGCTCGCGGCGTCGATGTTCTCCGGCGTCGGGGACGACCGGATGCTGCGCTGCCTCGACCTCGGCGCGGGCACGGGCATCCTCTCGGTGGCGCTCGCCGAGCGCTACGGCGGTCGGATGAGCGTCGACTGCGTTGAGCTCGATCCCGAGCTCGCGGCGATTTGCGACGACGAGCTCGCAAGGCTCGAGGTCAGGCACCGCGTCGTCGTCGGCGATGCCCTGATGGTGCCCATCGAGCCCGGGTATGACCGCGTGATCCTCAACCCTCCGTACAAGAAGATGGCCGCCGGCGACGTGCGGCAGGCAGGGCTTCCGGCGCGCTCGCCGAACCTGTACTCGGCGTTCATGATGGTTGCCCTATGGGCGCTCGCCCCCGGCGGCGAGTGCGTCGCCGTCGTCCCGCGCTCGTGGACGAACGGACAGTACTTCCAGCAGTTCAGGGCCTGGGCGCTCTCGAAGTGCTCGCTCGACGCGATGCACGTCTACGGCTCGCGCACGGAGATCTTCTCGGACACGAACGTGCTGCAGGAGACGATGCTCGTGCGGTTCTCCAAGAGGCCTCAGTCTCCGACCGTCCGCGTGTCCGAGTCGCAGGTCAAGGACGGCGAGCCCGTCGTTCACGAGCATGCGTTCGACGAGCTCGTGGACGTGAAGGGCGACCTCGCGGTCCGCACGACGCCGACCGAACGCGGCTCGCTCGACGGCATGGCGACGCTCAAGTCGTCAGGGCTCTGTGCGAGCACGGGCAAGGTCGTTGACTTCCGCTCGCGCGAGGTGCTGAGGCGCGAGTTCGAGCCGGGGCTGAACCGGCTCATCTACGCGCGGAACTTCACCGCCGAGGGGTTCGAGCACCCCGTCGAAGGCTACAAGCCGCAGTGGATCGACTGCTCGAGCGAGAAGTTCGCCAAGCAGCTCATTCCGACCGGCAGCTACGTCGTGGTCAAGCGCTTCTCGTCGAAGGAGGAGACGCGCCGCGTGAAGGCGCACGTCCTCGACCTCGACGAGCCGCAGGCGCTTGAGAACCACCTGAACTATGTGCATGCGGGCACGCCGAGGCGGACGGTTCCGCTCGACCCTGCGCTTGCTCGCGGGCTCGCGCTGTGGCTTTCGTCGACCGAGGTCGACGCGTGGTTCCGTGCTCGCTCCGGCAGCACGCAGGTCAACGCGAGCGATTTGAATGCGATACCCGTGCCCAATGCGGATCAGCTCGTCGAGCTGGGTAGTCGTTGGTCTCTCGGGCTTAGCCAGGAGGAGGTGGACGGGCTGTGTCTATCGGTCCTTCCGTAAGCATCGAGGGCGCGCGTGAGCTGCTGCGCGACCTCGGCATGGACGACGAGCGCAGCAACGAGCGCTCTGCGATGGTGTTCCTCGCGCTCGCGCGGCTCAAGCCCGGCGACGACTGGGGCGACGCCACCAACGAGATGTACGGCACGCGGGCGATCATTGACTGGATCGCCGAGGCGTTCGGCGTCGAGTACAAGCCGAACACTCGCGAGACGGTACGTCGCTTCACGCTACACCAATTCGTGCAGGTCGGCATTGTCGAGGAGAATGCCGACGACCCGACGAGGCCGACTAACTCGCCGAAGTGGAACTACCGACTCACGTCAGGCACCCTCGACCTCGTGCGTCGTTGTGGAACTCCATGGTATGCCACCCAGCTCGACCTCTGCCTCGATGGCATGACCACGTGGGTCGAATACGCGTCTGAGCGCCGCGAGATGGCGAAGGTGCCGGTCACGCTTCCGGATGGCTCCGAGGTCAGGCTCTCTGCGGGCGGCCAGAACGTGCTGATAAAGGCGATGGTCGAGGAGTTCTGCCCGCGCTTCGCTCCCGGTGGACAGGTGCTCTACGTCGGGGACACGAGCAAGGTGGACGAGACCATTGACGCGGCGACGCTCGAGCATATCGGCGTCACGCTTCCCGAGCGGGGCAAGGAGCCCGACCTCATCGTTTGGCGAGAGGACAAGGGTTGGCTTTACCTCATGGAGGCGTGCTCGACGCACGGACCGGTCGACGTCACAAGAAAGCACGAGCTCATCGACCTGTTCGGCGGCTGCGGACACGACCTGATCTACGTGTCGTGCTTTCCGAGCAGGAAGGTCATGCAGGGATATCTCGGCGACCTCGCTTGGGAGACCGAGGCATGGTGCGCTGACACGCCCGACCACATGATCCATCTTGACGGCGAGAAGTTCATGGGGCCGTATTAGCTTAACTGGAGAGACGGAGGCTGTATTGTTGGAAACAATCGGTGGGCAGGCGTCGAACTGGGCCACCGTCATAGCGACCATCATCTCGGTCGTTTCGCTGTGGGTTGCCATCTGGGTGAACCATGACGCGAAGAAGCCGCAGGTAATTGTGAGCTTCGAGTTCGACAGCGACAAGAACATGGTCTATCTCGTCGTGCAGAACCTCGGCAACGGGGCGGCGTATGACGTGCGCTTTTCGGGATACGACGAATCCGTCTTTATGGACCAGTTTCGACCCCATGTTCTGAAGTCATTCGTGGCCAAGGGCATCCCCGTTCTCGTGCCGGGGTCGAAGCGCACGACCATCGTCGCAGGTGGCCGCATCATGGACGAGATGAGGGAAAAGAGCTCGAACATGGTCGTGACCTACTGTGAGCGCGGACTAATTCGCAAGAGGGTCGAGGTCAGCGATGAGTTCACGCTTGAGTACGCTTCGTTTTCTGGGGCGTTGTACACGGATAGTGAGACGAAGCTGATGCGGCGGGCGCTCGAGAAGCTGGAGAAAGACGTCGGCGGGTTGCGCATCGATCTGACGAATTAAGGTCGTCGAAAAGAGAGAAGCCCCTGCCCAGGCGCTGAACTGCCTCCCATTTCTTGGACAAAGAAATAGAAGTCCGAGAGATGGGGGGCTTTCCATGTCCATCGACCTGCGGTGCAGACACGACCGCAAGCTCAGGGAGCTCGCCGCCGACATGTTCGCGGGGGGGGGGACGGGGGCGGGGATCTGTCGCCAAAGCCCTCGGTATTCCGGAGGAGGCCGTGAGAAGATGGCAGATGGCGTACCGGTCCGTGGGGGGGGCGGCCTGCTGGACATGGGCGAGGCGCACGCGAGATACGACTACGGGGCCAAGGTGGCCGCGGCGAGCGCCGTGGTCGACGGCGGGACGGGCGGGCCCGAGGCCATGAGGCGCTTCGGCATCGCGAGCCTGTCGCCGCTGAGGCGGTGGCGCCGGCTCTGCCGCGAGGGAGGAGCCGAGGCGCTGGGGCCCAAGCCGAGGGGCCGGCCGAGGGGGTCGGGGCGGGGGGCCGCGCCGAGGACCCGCGAGCAGGAGCTCGAGGAGCGCGCGCGCAAGCTCGAGGCCCAGGTGGCGCACCTGAAAAAATCGATAGCCCTGAAGGCGGGGCTGCGCCCCCGAACCGGGAGAGGGCCCTAGCGGCCGCCGGGCTTTCAGGGCGCGGCCGCAAGCCGTCCGACCTGCTGGAGCGCGCCGGGCTCGCCGGGTCGTCGCACCACTACGCGCTCGCGCACCCGAGGAGGCCGACCAGGCCCGAGCTGCGGGGAAGGGTCGCCGGGATCTTCGGCCGGCCCCCTGACGGCGTCGGCCGCCGCCAGATCGCCATGGAGCTGCGCGCCGTCGACGCGGAGCGCATGGCGGACAAGACGGTGCTCAAGATGATGGGCGAGATGGGGCTGCGCTGCGGCATCAGGAAGGAGTCCGACCACCACAGGTACAGCTCGTACAAGGGCGAGGTCGGCGAGACCTTCGGGAACGTCATCGGCCGCGACTTCGGGGCGGACGGCCCGCGGGAGAAGGCGGGGACCGACGTCACCGAGTTCAAGCCCTCCTTCGGCAAGGCCCGCCTCGCGCCGGTCTACGGCTTCGGGAGCAGGGAGATCGCGGCGTGGTCGATCCCGGAACACCCCGACCTCGCCCAGCAGGAGGAGATGCTCGCCATGCCCGCTCGCCGCGAAGCCCGAGGGCAAGGAGCCCATACTGCACTCCGACATGGGATGGCAGCGCCGGCACGCAACGTACGTCAAGGCGCTCGCGGAGAACGGCTTCACCCAGAGCATGTCGCGCAAGGGCGACTGCATCGACAACGGGGCCACCGAGCAGGTCTTCGGCCACTTGAAGGACGAGTTCTTCCGCGGGCGGGACTGGGGGGGCTTCGAGTCGTTCAAGCGCGGCCTCGAGGCCTGCATACATCATTGGAGCCATACGAGGCGCCAGGTCAAGCTGAAGGGCCTGACTCCGGTGGAGTTCCGGGAGCAGGCCCTCCGGGGGGCCGCGTAGCGGTTATGATTTACCGCGTCCAAGTTTTGGGGCGCAGTTCAC
>SUUG01000020.1 GCA_015062655.1 Coriobacteriaceae bacterium | reverse complement strand
TTGATGCAGAACTCCAGAAGCTCCTCGACATACTGCCACCTACTCCAAGAGCCGTATTCAATCGGATCTCCAAAATGGTTGAGGATGCCCACCAACATCGGACCCGATTGTCGAGGCATGGACAAATCCCTACCGTCTATCTTTGATGAGAAGTGTGTATCGCCGTCAAGGATTTCGTATATGGACTTCCTTTTGAGCAGCGCATATTTCTTATCGTTCATTCCAGCCTCCACATACCAAGCGCCAGCAAATCCGAAGTCTTCTCACGTTGCAGGCGACATGGCGTTGGAAACGTGCTCCCCTGCATGCATTATGGGTCGAAATTGGAACTGCACGCCCACGAAGCGTGACAGCATGACGGCTGTGACGGGTATCCCGGCACCGAGCAACCCCGTCACACCCGTCTGCAACTCACTGAAACAGGCGGTCGGTTCACCCACACATGCAGGCTGCTACGCCTTCCTCCTCCCAATACTCCCATAAGCCAGGCAGCTCCGAACCGTCCGGCGAGACCTCAACCCACCACGCCCACTCCGGTTCTCCATAGGGGACGAAACGGCGGCTGCCGTCATAATTGATGAGATTCATCTCGTCCCGCACGACGGGGACCTCGTCCCCGAGCCTGAGCTTCGTCCACATGCCCCCTCACTCCCACTCGATCGTCGCGGGGGGCTTGCTCGTGATGTCGTAGGCCACGCGGTTCACGCCCGGGACCTCGGCCACGATGCGGCCCGAGATGCGCGCGAGCACCTCGTAGGGCAGGCGCGCCCAGTCCGCCGTCATCGCGTCGCTCGACTCCACCGCGCGCAGGATCACCGGGCGCGCGTAGGTGCGCTCGTCGCCCATCACGCCCACGCTCTTGATGTCCGGCAGCACCGCGAAGTACTGCCAGCAGCTGTGCGCGCTGTTGCGCTCGCCGGTCTGCTCGAAAAGCCGCTGGTTGTAGGCGTCGAGCTCCTCGCGCACCACGGCGTCGGCGCCCTTCAGGATCTCAAGCTTCTCGGGGCTCACGGCGCCGATGATGCGGATCGCCAGACCCGGACCCGGGAACGGCTGGCGGTACACGATATGCTCCGGCAGGCCCAGCGCCAGACCCAGCTCGCGCACCTCGTCCTTGAAGAAATGGTCGAGCGGCTCGATGAGGTCGAAGTGCACGCCCTCAGGGAACGGGATCAGGTTGTGGTGGCTCTTGATCGTGGACGCCTTGCCGCCGGTCTTGCGCGCGCCGCTCTCGATGATGTCGGGGTAGATCGTGCCCTGCGCGAGGTACTTCACCGGCCGCCCGTCCTGCTCGAGCTCGGTCGCCACGGCGAAGAACTCCTTCCAGAACTGCGTGCCGATGATCCGGCGCTTCTCCTCCGGTTCGGTCACGCCGTCGAGCAGCGCGGCGTAGCGGTCCTCAGCGTGCACATGGATGAAGTCCACGTCGAACTGCTTCGTGAAGACCTCCTCGACCTGCTCGGGCTCGTTCTTGCGCAGCAGACCGTGGTTGATGAAGACGCAGGTCATCTGACGTCCGATCGCGCGTGCGCCGAGGGCGGCCACCACGGAGCTGTCCACGCCGCCGGAGAGCGCGAGGATCACGCGGTCCTCGCCCACCGTCTCGCGGATCTCGGCGACCTTCTCCTCGACGATGTTCTCCATCGTCCAGCTCTCCTCGAGCCCGCAGACGCCGAACAGGAAGTTCTTGAGGATCTGCCGACCGTGCTCGGTGTGGTTCACCTCGGGATGGAACTGGGTGGAGAAGAAGCGCCGCTCGGCGTCCTCCATGGAGGCCACGGGGCAGACGGAGGTGCGCGAGGTCACCGTGAAGCCCTCGGGCGCGCGGGAAACGGCGTCGCGATGGCTCATCCACACGGTCTGCTCGAGCGGGGTGGCGTTCAGCAGCACCGACTCGCGCTCGCGCTCGAGCTCGGCGGCACCGTACTCGCCCACCTCGGAGTGGGCCACCTCTCCGCCGAGCGTGGCGGCCATGATCTGGTGTCCGTAGCAGAAGCCGAGGATCGGCAGGCCCAGGTCGAAGATGGCCGGGTCGATGGAGGGGGCATCCTCGGCGTACACGCTGGCCGGGCCTCCGGAGAGGATGAGCGCTGCCGGTGCGAGCGCGCGCACCTCGTCGGCCGTGATGTCGCAGGGGACGATCTCGGAGTACACATGCAGGTCGCGCACGCGCCGGGCGATGAGCTGGCCGTACTGGGCGCCGAAATCGAAGACGAGGACCTTCTGGTCCGCCTGGTTCGAGCTGTTCTGCGACATGGGCTCCCTCTCTATGCGTCGGGCCGCACGGCACGCGCGGCCCGAGATGTCCAACTGCCCCATGATACCGTGGCAAAGGCCGAACAGGCACCGTGACGGCGGTGCGCACGAGAGCTTCAGAGCATCGCCCCGCGATGGGGGCGCGGCGGCGACAGGCGCTGCAGCGGCCGGCGGCGCGGCGACAGGAACCGCCGCCGGCGCCGCTTCCGCCCCTCCGAGGCCGCCGCTGCGGCCCCGGCGTTATCGCCGCCCGTGGCAGCGGCCGGCGACGCCCCCGCCCCGCGGCCGGCGACGCCGCCCCGCTCCCACCGCGTCCCCCTCCGATTTGCTACCCTGTTCCTGCGCAGACACCCCTGCGCCCCGTTCGCATCCTGGAAGGGCAGCCATGAAGAAGATCCTCCTCATCGCCACCGGCGGCACCATCGCCTCCCGCGAGGACGGCCGCGGCCTCTCGCCCGCCGCCACCGGCGAGGAGCTGGCGCGAAGCGTCCCCGAGATCGCCGGCCTGTGCGGGCTCACCGTGGTCCAGCCCATGAACATCGACAGCACCAACATGCGACCCGCGGACTGGCTCCGCATCCGCGACGTCATAGCCCAGGGCTACGACGACCATGACGGGTTCGTGATCCTCCACGGCACCGACACCATGGCCTACACGGCGGCCGCCCTCTCCTACCTCGTCCAGGGCAGCGCCAAACCCATCGTCCTCACCGGGTCCCAGCAGCCCATGGGCGCACCCTTCACCGACGCCAAGCTCAACATCTACCAAAGCCTGCTCTACGCGCTCGACGACGCCTCGCGCGACGTGGCGATCGTCTTCGGCGGCGCCGTGATCGCCGGCACGCGCGCCCGCAAGCAGCGCACCATGAGCTACAACGCCTTCAAGAGCATCAATTTCCCGCCGCTCGCGCTCATCCGCACGGAGAAGATCATCCGGGGAACGGGCGCCGGAGCGGCCTGCGGCGCATCAGCCGACGCGGAGGCAGGCGGCCCCCGTCCGAACTTCCACGACACCTTGAATCCGCGCGTCTGCGCCCTCAAGCTCACCCCCGGCCTCACGCCCGCGGTCTTCGGCCTGCTCAAGGCCGCGTACGACGCCATCATCCTCGAGACCTTCGGCATCGGCGGCATCCCCGAGTACGGCGACGGCGGCGCCGGCTCCTTCCAGCACGCCATCTTCGACTGGGTTGATTCCGGACGTACCATCGTCATGACCACGCAGGTGCCCGAGGAGGGCATGGATCTCGGCGTCTACGAGGTGGGCCGCGTCTACGCCGACCACCCCGGCATCCTCAAGGGCGGCGACATGACTACCGAGGCGCTCGTGGCGAAGACCATGTGGGTCCTCGGTCAGACGCGCGATCCCGACCGCGTGCGCGAGCTGTTCTACGCGCCCGTGAACTTCGACCGGATCGACGGGTAGGGCGAGCGAGGGAGCACGCCGGGCAGCCCGCGCCCATCCGCCCAAACGGCGCGTGGCCCGGCCTCACGCCGCCAAGATGAGCTCGAGCGCGCGCCTGAGCCCGCCTTCCGCCCGCGCGGGAAACACCACGTCTGCAGCATGACAGGCCTCGTATCCCGCGCTCCATAGGGCGATTCCCCAGCCGGCCTCCATGAGGGCGGCGCAGTCCAGCGGGCTTACCGCCACCACCGCGATCCGCGAGAGGGGCACGCCCTTCTCGCAGCACAGCAGCGCGAGCCGCTCGGCGCGTCTGGCCGCGCGCGCCCGTCGGGACACGGGCGCACCGTGCGCGCTCCCCTTAATTTCCGCCTCCCCGTCGCTCAAGATATGGGGTGAGATCCCCCGGCGCGCGCAGACGGCGCGGGCGGCCCCATGAGACGCCTCGGTCATGAGCGCGAGCTGCGTCCCTCGCGCGGCGAGCTCTGCGAGCAGAACAGATTCATCCGACGCGAGACGCGGGATCTTGCATGAGGAGAGGTTGAGCATCCGGCGCTCGTACGCGGGCACCAGGTCATCGTCAGCGCAGAGCGCGACCAGCAGCGGGGCCGCGCTGGGAACGCAGATTCCTGCACGGGTCCGCTTCGATGCGGAGAATGCACAATTAAACATAGTTTCTCCTCAGCGTTGGAATCTCTATGCAGAATGCCCATATGTAATCTTCAATTTACATCATAGGTTCGCAAACTCAACAAACTAAAGGCATGTCCTTAACGCTGCGACAGAAACTTGGCAGGAATATCGCCACCTTGCGTGCCCAGGCCCGCCTGAACAAGGTGGACTTCTGCCTTATGGCCCATATCAGCCGGCCGCTGCTCGACTCGATCGAGGCCGGCGAGGCCAACGTCACCTTGGACACGCTGGAGCGTCTGGCGAGCGCCTTGGGGACCAGCGCCTCGAGGCTGTTGGACTGACCCCGAGCACCCAGCATCGGCGCTTACACCTTATTGAAAGAGTCCAGCCCCTATTCCGCGAGCTTCTCCACGCGGTCGAGCATCTGATCGAGCTTGCGCTTCGCCTCGGCCTTCGCGGCTGCCGCCTCCGCCTTCGCCTTCGCGGCGTCGGCGGCCTTCTTCTCCTCCTCGGGATCGGGCACCACGAGTGCCGCGCCGTCGCGCTCCACCATGGCCAGCGCCCGGTTGGGGCAGACCTCGGTGCAGAGCCCGCACCCCACGCAGTACTGCTCCTCCACCTTGAACCGCCCGGCACCCACCAGGTCGCAGGCGTGCACGGGGCACTGCCGCACGCACTCGCCGCACATGGCGCAACGGGAGAAATCGCATTCAGGCACGCGCACGCGCACGTTCTGTGCGAGCTCCGGATGCTGCTGCAGCGCCGAGAGCATGAGCTGGCGACCCTGGATGAGCACGCGCCGGCGCTTCTCGGTGTTGACGCCGGCCGCCGCCGTGAGGGTGCGCTCGAGCTCTGACAGGCGGTTCGAGTGATCGCGCAGCTTCTGCGTCACGCTCGCGAGCGCCGCCGTGGCAGGGTTCAGCTTGGACACCACGAGGCCCGTGGTCCGCATGATGTTGTCCATGAACTCCTTGCGCTCGTACTCACGGCGCCTCACGCAGGTGAGGTCCTTCGCCTCGACCTCCAGGCCGAGCCCCGCGCCCGCCCATTCCTCGGCGGTGGCGATGAACTCCCCGAGCTGCTCCTCCCCCGTGGTGTTGCGGCAGTTGGCGCAGATGTCGAGGGGCAGGTAGACGCTCAGGTTGGGATAGTCGGCCAGCAGCGAGAACCAGACCTCGGTGGGCACGTCGCCCACGCAGGCGAGCACCACCTCGTTGTCGCGCGGTATCCGGCGCAGCGCCCGCGTGCAGGTCACATAGGCGGTCTCATGGGCCGCAGCGGCTGCGGCGATGGCGTCGTAGAGCTTCTTCGGTTGGATCTTCGGCGAGAAGAAGCACTCGGTGGGGCAGGCGGAGACGCAAAGGCCGCACTTGCGGCAGGCGTCAGAGATCTCGATGCCGCCCTCCTCGATCGTGATCGCGTCGACCGGGCACGCGTCCATGCAGGCCGAGCAGCTGCTCTTCTCGTACTTGCACAAAAGGCAGGGGATGGTGTTGGCGCGGGGCCGCTCCTTGTAGTCGGCCGGGTTCCACTGAGGTTTCTCCGGCGCCGGGGCCCCCATCAAGGTGTCGGTGAGATCGCCGAACGGGTTCTTGAGGGCGCCGAGCCCCTTGCTGATGTCGATGATGTCATCGAATAAATCGTGTTGTTGCGCCATGGGCCCTCCCTCGTCAAGCCATGTCGACAAGGGTTAAGTGTACCGCGAAGCCGGAGGCGGGCAGCCACGCTTTCGCGAGGCCACGGGAAACACGCGCGGGCCGATGCCGCGGGCCGATGCCGAGCGTTCGTAATACGGCATAAAACGCGCGAAAAAGGGCGGATTACGAACGCTCGGCATCAGGACAGCGGCGCGTCGGGATATCAGGGCGGCCCGACGGCGCCCGCCGTCTACCTGCGGCGCCAGCTCTCGGGCCAGTCGATGTGAACCTTGCCGCCCTGGGCGAAAAACACCGCCGCGCCGACGAGCAGGATCAGCGGCAGCGCCCGCATCACGAGGCCGAAGACGAGGCCGAACGCCGAGAACACGAGCGACAGCAAGAGCCCGAAGCAGATGAACGCGAGCACCAGTATGACGATCCCCATGGCGTCTCCCTCCTAGAGCTCGCCGGCGACCTGGCGGTAGGCGATCCCGCAGGAGTCGAGGATCCGCCGGGAGATGCGTCCGTCGTCGGTGTCGGCGTACTTGTTGTCGAGGTAGACCACCTGGCCGATCCCCACTTGCGCGAGGATCTTCGCGCACTCGCGGCAGGGGAAGAGCGTCACATAGACCGTCGCCCCTTCGAGGTCGCGCAGGGATCCGCGGTAGTTCAAGACGGCGTTCGCCTCGGCGTGCACCACGTAGTTGTGCTTGTCCTCGAGCGGATCATCGCTCGTGCCCCAGGGGAAGTCGTCGTCGTCGAGCGCCGAGGGCGTGCCGTTGTAGCCCACGGACAGGATGCGGTTGTTCGTGCTCGCGATGCAGGCTCCCACCTGCGTGTTGGGGTCCTTGCTCCTGAGCTGCGCGGCGATGGCCACGCGCATGAAGAACTCGTCCCAAGTGATCACGTCGGTGCGCTTGTTCGACATGGGCCCTCCTCACGGTTTCAGTTCCCACCATTGTAGCCGCATGCGCGCCGCGTAAACCCCTGCCGCATCACCTCGGCGCCTTCCCCATTTTTTCCTTGACTTGGTTTCAAAGTGATATCACAATGGCATCAACCGAGGACAGATGAGAACTCGGAGGGAGCTCGCGCCCGCCCTCGCGGCCGCGCGTGCAGAAAGGAAACATCATGACCGTTGAAAAACAGCTGAAGGCACGTTCTGGTTGGCCGTTCCTCCCCATCGCCCTGCTGCTTTTGGCAGCCGCCGTGGCCGGGATGGTCTGGTCTGTCATATCGATCGTAGACCATCCTGATGACGCCGGTGCGCCCGTGGTCGGGATCGTCGGCATCATCGCCTCCGTCGTGCTCCTCGTCTGCTTCTTCATCTTCATTTCCGGCTTCTTCACCCTGCAGCCGGGTCAGGCGAAGGTGTGCATCCTTTTCGGCACGTACAAGGGCACCGTCCGCGAGTCCGGCTTCTTCTGGGCGAACCCCTTCTACGCGAACACGCTGAACGACCCCGATGCCGAGGCAGCCGTCGCGGCGGCAGTCATGGGCAATGATGACGAGGATGAGGAAGGAGCCGCGCGTGTGAAGGGCCTCTCGACCAAGATGTCGCTGCGCGCCCGCACGCTCAACGGCAAGCGCCTGAAGGTCAACGACAAGATGGGCAACCCCATCGAGATCGCCACCGTCGTGGTCTGGCATGTGTCCGACACCGCCCGCGCGATGTTCGACGTGGACCATTACCCCAGCTACGTGGCCATGCAAACCGAGACGGCGCTCCGCCACGTGGCGAGCGTGTACGCCTACGACCACATGGAGGACGACGACACCACGAACACGAGCATCACGCTGCGCTCGAATATCGAGGAGGTGTCCGAGAGCCTCAGGGAGGAGCTCGACCGCCGGCTCGAGGCGGCCGGGGTGAACGTGATTGACGCCCGGCTCACACACCTCGCCTACGCCCCCGAGATCGCACCGGCGATGCTGCGCCGTCAGCAGGCGGAAGCCGTGATCGCCGCGCGGAAGAAGATCGTCGAAGGCGCCGTGGGCATGGTGGACATGGCCGTGCGCGAGCTCGCTGCGGGCAGCGCGATCGAGCTCGACGAAGAGCGCCGCGCCACGATGGCCACGAACCTGATGGTCGTCCTCTGCGGCGAGACCGAGGCGCAGCCCGTGGTCAACGCGGGGTCGCTGTACTAGCATTTGAATGATGGTTTCCCGCCCGGGGCCGCACGGTGAGTGCCGGTGCCGGGCGGCGCGATTGGAGAGGGAGCCGAGCAGATGGCGCGAAAGCAATACCCCCTCCGCATCGACCCCAAGGTATGGGACGCCGTGCAGCGTTGGGCCGACGACGAGATGCGCAGCGCGAACGGGCAGGTTGAGTGGATCTTGCGCGACGCGCTCCGGCGCGCGGGGCGCCTACCGGGCGCGGAGAACGGTGCGGAGCGGGGCGAGGAGGACGGTCAGGACCGGACGTGAGAGCGCGGGCCGGCACCGGAGGAATCCGCCGCCCGCACCGCCCATCGATGTGCACAGCCGCACGTTTGGTTGCGATTCCGCTGCCAAACGTGCGGTTTTGTATAGGACTCCTCAGTTGAGGCGCGCGAGCAGCCCTTCGCAGCCGGCGAGCACGTCGCGGTAGGTGGCGTCGAAGTATCCGGTGTACCGGAGATCGGCCACATCCTCCCCGGGGCGCCCGGCGAAGTCGAGCAGCCGTGCGCACTTCCCTTCCGGATCCCCGCCGAGAATCCGCCGCAGTCCGCGCTCGTTCTCGGCATCCATGTAGATAACTGTCCTTTATGGCAATTTCAATCTTTTTTTGCTCTGAGCTTTCAACTCATTGCCCTTATGCCCGGCAACTGGGGAGCTTTTTATGAAAGCGGTCTTCAAAGCGTCAAGAGCGCCCTTAACTCTACGATCGCCGGAAGCCCTTTTATTGTTTTTGGAAGCAGTCTTGCCGTGGCAGTGTCTTTTAGTGCAAATGCACTTATCAATGCCCCTATCGGCAAGATGGTTCAAAAAGACAGTTTTGCCACCTTTGCCTTACGCTCGTATGTATCCACACTGATAGCTCAGTTTGGTGACAACCTTGTATTTGCCGTTATTGTCTCACATACGCTTTTTGGCTGGAGTTGGTTGCAAATCTTCAGCTGTGCTTTTAGCGCGGCTCTCTTTGAACTTTCTATGGAAGTGTTCATGAGTCCTCTCGGATATCACTTTGTCAAAAAGTGGAAAACGCGATGTCGGAAAAAAAACTTGCTCTGTCCTCTGGTTAATTATTATATTCACTTTATAGGCAAAGCTATGTCAATTTGTTAACATGCTCACAGACAGACAAAAAACTGCTACCAACAGATTTTAGAGTCGTATACGTTCCTATATATGAGCAAAGGATATTTATATGCGCCACAAGCTAACAATCTTCTTTGTGAGTCTTTTTATCCTGTCGGCATTGATGCTTCCCATTCAGGCACACGCTGCATCCGGACTTAATGATGCACAAGTGAAACAGGTTATCAACGCTGTCAAAGGCGAGCTTTCTGCCGTCACCTATGATTCCGATGAGGTGGCAGAAAAACTCGCCCCAAAGCGTTTTAGTGCCGTGGAGACACTCAACAAGCAACGAGAAATTGCCGAAAAAGAAGGGCGCCCCATCGGCAGCGTCACAAGAGACGAAGCTATTGCCGCTCTGCAAAAGGAATATGCCGAGTCCGCCGGGTATAAAGAATCCTTTGCTGACGTCCAAGCCAACCTCGAGAAATATCTCACCGAGGTCGTCACCTCGGATTCGCAGGTCAACCCCACGCGTACGCCTGAGCAATACACGGATCTTCTCACGAAAGACAAAGTAGCGCTCCTCCTCGGGTTGACGTACGAGCAGCGCCTCTACGATTTTGATTACGAAACCACCAACTTCGCACGCGGTCTGCGCACTTCAAGCAGCTTCGGAAAAGCGTTTTCCCCGCTCGCCCTTGCCGTCACCATCGGTAATAGTGGAGGCGACAGATATGCGATGCCCAAGAATGTGGAGATGTTCACGAAGGTCATCGCTCCGGCAGTAACAGACGCCACTACCCTCGATGCCTTTATTCGCTCGGTTGTCACTGACGACGTCTCGAACTGGTATGTCGAGCAGATGCAGGCGCACGGCAATGTGGTCTCTGAGAATGCTTCGGCAGAAATCCCCGACGGTGCATATCGTCTCTACGACAAACTCGTCGGCTCGACGAAACTTCAACCGTATCTTCTGCCGCTCCTCACAAAAGAAAACAACAGCATCTTCGTGCTTTCCAACGTTGCTTCGGTGAGCTGGGGGATGCAAGAGGGCTATGTGGAAGATCTCAGCAACGCTGCCGAGATGAACGGTCTGCGCCAGAAAGTCACCGCCTATGGCAAGAACCAAGCCGACTACATCGATTTTTGGGCGCGCATGGCACCGACCCAGAAAAACGCGCTGAAAGCCGACCGTATCGTCACCGACGGATACCGCATAGCAAGTAAAGGTGCTGGAAAGCAGGCGTGGTCACCTGCGAGCGGAGATCAAGCAGCCGAGGCTGTCAGAGACTTCTTCGGGCCGATGAAACGCTGGAGTGACTACAAGTTCGTCGGTGCTGAAGCAAGCGGGCCAGATGTCACCTTCTGGACGGCACGTCTCCTTGAGCCTACCGGGCATTCCGGCTACACGCACGAAATCACCCACCAGCTTGCCCAAAACAGCCCTTACCCCTACCTCAACGGGCAAACCGTCCGCTCAGGCACATCCACCGAGCTCTATCCGCGCGGTCTCTACGAAACCTATGAAAAAGACGACCCCATTTACACGCTCAACCAAATTATGGATTTGCCGGAAGGTAGCTATGCCAACTCCTCGGTGAACAACTTTACCGACGAAGAGAGCGTGCGCAGCTATATGAGCAACCTTCTCGACGTCACCAACACCCTTGACCTCGTCGAGGCGCAGGAAGTGCTCAAGCGTGGCAATGACGTCAAGCAAAAGTGGTTCAACGTCGTCACGATGAAGAAGAATACTTCCGGTACCTACGACGAGGTGTTTGCTGCTTCCACTGCTCAAGATGCTGCATCTTGGAAGAGCATTGATGATCTTGTCGATGCAAACGCCGTGGTCTCCCGTTATGAGGCGGTAGGAACACAGAACACCGGTACGGCACAGTACAACGGCTACCACGTTGTGCCGTTGTTCTCCCCGCTCTACGGAGCGCCGCTTACCCCGAGCGGCAACACCGGCGATATTCATATGCGCCGCATCGCCTGGGAGCTTATGGGCGAATACGGCTTCACCAAGGGGTGGGTGCCCTATCTTTCCGACCAATATCGCCCGGCAGCAACGGCAGATAAGGCTGCTTTTGCCGATGCCGAAGTGCTCAAGAAGATCAGTAACTATTCCTCTGATGCCGAGTTCCGTAAGGCCATGTACGCCAAGAGGGCTGCGCGTCTCGATGAACTCAAAGACGTAACAATTACGTGGAACGGCAAGCAAGAGACGGTCTCCGATGAGCAGACGCTGCGTCGTCTTATGAGCGAGGCCATTGACGCTGACCTTGCAAACGGCACCGCTGGCAAGCGTGCAGTCGAAACATCGGTTGAGAAGCTGAAATCCGCTCTGTATCTGGCCTATAAGACAAAGACGAATGAGTTTAAAGAGACCGTTTACGAAGCATCCGAGCCCGAGAAGACATTCTCGCTGACCTACCAGTTTGACGGTGATGTCCCTGCTGACGTGCAGACCCCTGTGGACAGCAAGACATATAGGGTTGGTGAGACGGTGACGCTCGCTGTACCGACGACGACTGCAACCGCCAATGCTGATGGTGCCGAGGGTACGTGGGCGTTCAACGGCTGGAAGGTGAGCGGTCAAGGTGAGACGGTAACGTCTGTTACCATCACTGATGGCGATGTCACTCTCGTAGGTTCTTGGACGTTCACCGCAAAACCGAAACCGGAACCACAACCGGAACCCGATCCAACTCCGGATCCTAAGCCGGAACCGAAACCCGATCCAGAACCCAAGCCGGAACCTAAACAAAACGAAGTTAACGAACCTGCGTGGACAGCTTTTGAGGTGGAGGCCGGCTCTACCGCTACCGGAACAGCTCCGGTGGACTCTCTGGGCAAAGACGGCTTCCCCGCCGGCACGACCTTTACCTGGGTGCCCACACCTCAGTATGATCAGGTGCGCCCATGGATAAGCGTTGATCCCGCAACCGGTATTATCACCGCCACTCCACCGGCTGATGTTGCACTCGGCTCCTACACGGTGCGTATCGACGTTATCTACCCCGATGACAGCTTTGATACAGTCAACACGTCCGTGAGCGTTCAGGCTGCACCGAAGCCCACGCCGAAGCCCGATCCGGATCCCGATCCAACTCCAGATCTAACCCCTGATCCTGTACCGGATCCAACCCCTAACCCTGTACCCGATGCATCCGATGCACCCGATCAAGATACGGATTCCAATCCTTCGAACGGCAAAGACTTGCCTGATGGAGAACGCAAAAAGGTTCATACGAGTAAAAACCGGAAGAAATCTACATTGCCCGCGACAGCAGATTCGATGCTGCTCTCACATGGTCTCCAAGCCATGTTCCTCACGTCAACCCTATTCTTAACTGCGGGATTTGCTTACAAACGCAAGCGCTAATCTACACACTCACAAACCCGCACTCGTAATTAAATTACGAGTGCGGGTTCACAAATATATTGCCATGGCAGACGAAGAGGATGCGGCGCATCAGGCGTCCAATCGGTAGAGGTACATCTCGGACTCGATGATGCCCTGCTCCTCCGGCGTGGCGATATGCTCGGCCACTCGGGTGAGCCCCAGGTGCTCGTAGAACCGCCATGTGCAGCTCGTGTCCGTGTAGAGGTAGCCCGGCAGCGCATCCTTCCCGGCCAGATAGGCCCGCGCCGACTCCACGAGCGCTCGGCCGACGCCATGACCGCGGGCGGCCGGGCTCAGCGCCAGCAGCACGACCTCTCCCCCATCGGCCAGGCCGGAGGCGGCGAGCAGCCCGTGGTTGGTCGCGCCCTCGCCCTCGACGAACGCCATGTAGTCGGCGAAGCGCTCCGCGCTCAGCTCGCGCATCTCCTGATGGGCGCGGTCCTGCACGTCCTGCCAGCGCGCGATCCAAGCGGGGTCGATCTCGCCGGCGCGGGCCAGCACGATGCCGCACACGACATCGTCCACAAGCGCGATCTGCGAGAAGTTGGCCTTCGAGAGCATGTACGCCAGGTCGTCGACGGCCTCAAGGCGGTCGAAGGCCTCGTCATCGCTCTTGGTGTGCCACAGCCCCTGCATGATGGGAACGATCTCATCGAAGTCCCCGTCCTCGAACGGACGGTAGCGGACGGTCTGCTCACTCATTCATATCACTCCTTCGGCCATCTAGCTTACCGAATGGCAACCGATCCGGGCAAGGGGTCCCACCTCGGCCCGCGCAGATGCCGAGCGTTCGCAATACCGGCTTTTCGCAACGAAAAAGGCCGAATTACGAACGCTCGGCATCCTCGGCCACCGGTTACACTAGGAGCATCTGACCTGCGACCGATACGAGGTGCACCATGTTGAGAATCGGACTGCTCACGAGCGGCGGCGACTGCCAGGCCCTCAACGCCACCATGCGCGGCATCGTGAAGACGCTCGCCGTCAAACTCGGCGACGAGCTGGAGATCTACGGTTTCGAGAACGGCTACCGCGGCCTCATCTACGGCCAGTACCGCCGGATGGATCCCGCCGACTTCAGCGGCATCCTCACCCGCGGCGGCACCATCCTCGGCACGAGCCGCACGCCGTTCAAAAAGCTCGACGAGCCCACCCCGGAGGGCATCGAGAAGGTCCCGGCCATGATCGAGACCTACCGCGAGCTCAACCTCGACTGCCTGTTCATGCTCGGCGGCAACGGCTCCACCAAGACGGCCAACCGTCTGCGCGAGGAGGGGCTGAACGTCATCGCGCTGCCCAAGACCATCGACAACGACACCTGGGGCACCGAGCTCACCTTCGGGTTCAAAAGCGCCGTCGAGGTGGCCACGCGCTGCATCGACGATATCCACACCACGGCGAGCAGCCACGGCCGCGTGTTCGTGATCGAGATCATGGGCCACAAGGTCGGCTGGATCCCTCTGTACGCGGGCGTCGCGGGCGGCGCCGACGTGGTGCTCATCCCCGAGATCCCCTACCGCATGGAGAACGTGATCCGCTCCATCGAGCAGCGCATGGAGATGGGCGGCCGGTTCGCGATCGTCGTCGTGGCCGAGGGCGCCATCTCGCAGGAGGACGCGGCGCTGCCCAAGAAGGAGTACAAGAAGAAGGTCGCGGCGCGCACCTCGCCGAGCATCGTGTACGACATCGCCCACGAGATCGAGGAGCGCTCCGGGCGAGAGACCCGCGTGGCGATCCCGGGGCACACGCAGCGCGGCGGCGAGCCCGACGCGCAGGACCGCATCTTCGCGAGCCAATGCGGCGTCGAGGCAGCCCTCGCCTGCCTGCGCAAGGAGTTCGGCATCATGATCGCCCAGAACGACGGGCGGATGGAGACGGTGCCGCTCGGAAAGGTGGCGGGCAAGCTCAAGTACGTCGACCCCCACTGCGACCTCGTGCGCGAGGCGAAGGCCCTGGGCATCAGCTTCGGCGACGAGTAAGACCTGGGAGCCGCTCGCCCAGGCGGTCCGCGCGGATGCCGAGCGTTCGTAATACGGCATCTTTTCGGCAGAAAAGGCCGTATTACGAACGCTCGGCATCTGCAAGCGGGGGATGGCCGCAGGCAGAGCCGGTCGGCGGCCCCTCAGGCGAGCGTCAGGGCGTCGGCGCCGTCGATACGCAGGTCGCTCGCGTAGAACGCGGCGAGCGCACGCACGGCGAGCTCGACGTCGCGGGCGCCAGCCGTCTCGTAGCTCGCATGCATCGCAAGCTGCGGGCAGCCCACGTCCACAGCGTGCATGCTCACCTGCATGTTCGAAAGGTTGCCCAGGGTCGAGCCCCCGGCCGTGTCGCTGCGGTTGGCAAACGACTGGTACGGCACGCCCGCCCTCTCGCACACCGCGATGAAGGCCGCACGCGAGAAGGCGTCCGTGCAGTAATGCTGGTTCGCGGCCTCCTTGATCACGATGCCGCCGTTCAGCACCGGACGCGACCCCTCGTCGGCCGCCTCGGGATGGCTCGGGTGCACCGCATGCGCGTTATCGCAGCTCACGAGCAGGGAGCCGGCCAGCGCCCGGCGCAGGTCCTCGTCCCCGCGCCCCAGGCCCGCGTTCACCCGCGCGAGCACGTCGGCGAGCAGCGTCGACATCGCGCCCTGCTTGGTGTTCGAGCCCACCTCCTCGTTATCGAAGCAGGCGTACACCGAGACCGTCCGCTCGCTCGGCTCCGCGAGGAAGCCCTCGAGCGCGGCGTAGGCGCACATGAGGTCGTCGAGATGGGGCGCCGAGATGAACTCCGGCTCCGCGGCGGCGCCCCAGATGCGAGGCGCCTCGAGGTTCACGAGGAAGAGATCACGGGCGAGCACCTGCTCGGGCGCCACGCCGAGCTCGGCCGCCACGAAGGCGTCGAAGGCCCCGCGCGCAAGCGCACCGACTGAGAACAGCGGGCAGAGGTCAACCTGGCGATTCGGCGCGAACCCGCGATTGACCTCACGGTTCATATGGATCGCAAGGCTCGGGATCAGCGCGACCGGACGCGTCACGGACAGCAGGCGGCTCTCGATGCGGTCCCCCTCGCGCACGAGCACGCGTCCCGCGAGGCCGAGGGGCCGGTCGAACCAGCTGTAGTCGATCATGCCGCCGTAGGCCTCGACGTTCAGCCGCAGGCTCTCCCCCGCGCCCTCGAGCTCGGGCACGGACTTCACCTTGAATGAGGGCGAATCGGAGTGCGCGGCCGTGAGCTGGAAATGGTAGGGGGCGTCCGCGGGCAGGTCGGCGCCCACATGCCAGGCGATCACGCTCGAGTTGTTGCGCACGGTGTAGTAGGAACCGCCCGGGAGGACCTCCCATGCGGCCGGCTCGGGCAGGTAGGTGAAGCCCGCGGCATCGAGGCGGTCGCGGATGGCCGCCGCCGTATGGAACATGCTCGGACTGCGGCCGATGAACTCCGCGAGACCGCGGGCAAGCTCGAGATGGGACGACTCGGTTCCCGGCATCATCTGTGACATGGCGTTCTCCTTTGCGACGGCCGGCGATCCGGCACCATCCTTCACTGCCTTCCCGCTCTATTCTCCTCGCAAGTGCCCCGCCCCCGGGCGGGAAATCTCGGGGGAGGCGTCATGAAGGGATCAGAGCCCCTGATCGGCGAGCATGTCCAGGGCCGCCCCCGCGATCGCCTCGGGCGTGAGGCCGTTGCTAGCGAGGAGCTCGTCCACATCGAAGCGATCCGGGTACCCGGTTCGCACGCCGAAGCAGCGCACGCGCACGTCGCGCGGCCCCAGATGGCGGGCAACCTGCTCGCCCCAGCCGCCCTCGAGGATGCCGTCCTCGAGCGTCAGGACCACGCGATGGCTCGCCGCGATCTCGTCCAAGGCCTCCATATCGACCCCGAGCGCGAAGCGGGGGTTCACGAGGGTCGCGTGCACGCCGGCCGCCTCAAGGGCGTCGGCCGCGCGCTCGCCGAGCTCAAAGAAGCTGCCGAGGGCGAGGATCGCCACGTCGGAGCCGCGCCGCACCGTCTGATAACGCGGGATCGCGAACCCCTCCCCCGCCGCGGGCGCGAGCTCAGGACGCGAGACGACCCCCTGCCCGGGCACGCGGATCGCCACCGGGCCGCCCGTGTGGCCCACCGCCCAGGCGAGCATGGCCTCGTACTCCTCGCGGCAGACCGGGGCCAGGTAGGCGAGGCCCGGAAGCCCTGAGAGCAGCGTGATGTCGAAGAGACCGAGGTGGGTGGCGTCGCGCGTGCCGAAGACGGAGCACCCGAAGGTGAGGATCGTCGCCGGCAACGCGTTCAGGCACAGATCGTGCCAAAGCTGGTCGTAAGCCCGCTGGAGGAAGACCCCGTAGATACCGAGCACCGGATGGGCCCCGCCGCGCGCGAGGGCGGCCGTGAAGGTCACGGCGTGCTGCTCGGCGATCCCAACGTCCACGAACTGGGAACCCGCCGCAGCGCGCCGGGCCGGATTGAAGCCCATGATATAGGGGGTCGCGGCGTTCACACCCACGAGCAGGGAATCGGTCTCCATCTGCGCGGAGAGCCAGGCGCCGGTGATCTCGGCGTAGGTTGCCAAGGGCGCGCCGGGCGCGGGTGCGCGGCGGGGCTCACCCGTCTTCGCATCAAAGGCCGCCGGGTGGTGCCAGCGCTCCGGATCGGCGAGGGCAAGATCGTAGCCGCTGCCCTTCGCGGTGCACACGTGGAGCACGACCGGGTGCGTGAGGCCGCGCAGGCCCTCAAGCTCTGCGATCATGCCGGCAAGATCGTTGCCGTCGGCCACGAACCGGTAGTCGAGACCGAGCGAACGAAAGAAGTTGTGCTCGGCGGCGCCCCCGGTCGCGCGGAGCTCCGCCAGGTTGGCGTAGATGCCCCCATGGTTCTCGGCGATGGACCAGCCGTTGTCGTTGATGATGACGAGCACGCCGGTGCCGAGCTCGGCGAGGTTGTCGAAGCCCTCGAAAGCCAGGCCGCCCGAAAGCGAGCCGTCGCCGATCACGGCCACCACGTCATGATTCTCCCCGGCGCGGTCGCGCGCGAGGGCGAGGCCGCAGGCGAGGCTCACCGAGGTCGAGGTGTGGCCCATAGCGAACAGGTCGTGCTCGGACTCGCGGGGATTCGCGAACCCCGAGGCGTCCGCGTAATGCGCGGGATCGGTGAACGCGGCGGCGCGGCCCGTGAGCATCTTGTGCGCGTAGGTCTGATGCGAGACGTCGAAGACGATCTGGTCGCGCGGGGACTCAAACACGCGGTGAAGGGCCACGGTCAGCTCGACGACGCCGAGATTGGAGCCCACATGCCCGCCCTCGGCAGCGGACTTCTCGACGATGGCCCGACGGATCTCCTGGCAAAGAACGGGAAGGTCGGAGGCGTCGAGCGCCCGCACATCGGCCGGGGATCCGATTCTCTCCAGATACATCGCGCCTCCCTGCTCCGTCGTCGCGTGCGCCCGCGCGGGGCGCGGGACACGTACCAGTTTTGCACAATGGCGCCCGGCGGCGCGGCCAATCCGGCGGCCGGCGCGCCGTCTTCGGTCACATTCCACATGTGCCGGCGGACGGGTGGGAGGCCGCTCTCCGCCGCGGATGCGGGCGGGATACCACGACGACCCCGGCGCCATCCCACCGCTCGACGCCGCGCTCTCCTTTGCGCTCGCGAAGCTCGACGTGCTCCCGCGTCCTACTCCGCGCTCTTCAGCGCCTCGACCATCACGATCCGGTCGAGCGAGCGGTTCGTGATCTTGTTGACCGCCAGCACGAATACGATCGAGGCGGCGCCGGCGATCACATAGGTGATCGGATCCACCACCGTGTCGAAGAACAGCGACGGCATCCGCAGGACCACGGCCAGAAGGCGCGTGATGCCGTAGCCCAGGGGGCAGCCCGCGACGACGCCGATGAGCGCCAGGATCACCGTCTCCTTGTTGATGTAGCGCTGCACTTCGCGGCGGCGGAACCCCAGCACCTTGATCGTCGCGAGTTCGCGCTCGCGCTCGGAGATGTTGGTCGTCGAGAGCGTGAAGACGACGGCAAACGCCAGCGTCGCAGCCATGACCGTCACGATGTACACCACCACGTCGATGATCTTGAAGCTCTCGCTGAAGCTCGAGGCGATCTTCGCCGTGCTCGTGATGCTCACGAACAGGCCGTCATCCCCGAGCTCGTCCGCGAAGGCGACTTGCGCCTCCTCGCCGCCCTCAAGGTGCGCGAGGAACGCGTTTCGCACCGCCGGGGCGCCGAAGGCCCGCTCGTAGGCCGATTCGCTCATGTACACGAAGTTCCCGAGGTAGCTCACCGCGATGCCAGCCACGCGCACCCTGCCCTCGGAGAGCGTCGAGTCCTGGAGGTCCACCTCGTCGCCGACGGAAAAGCCGAGCACCTGCTCGGCGTTCTTGGTGATGAGCGCCGCGTTGCCGTCCTCGGGCAGTTCAAGCGGGGAGCCCGACGTGTCCACGAGCCGCACGTGGTCCGCGAGATCCGTGCCGTCGGGCACGACGACGATCTGGACGCTCTCCCGGGCGCCGTCGAAGCTCGCGGTCACCGTGTCGATGCGGGCCTGCATGAGGTCGGCCACCTCAGGCGCCCCCTCGAGCAGCTCACGCGCCTCCGCGAAGTCGGCGTCCGCGGTCACGGCCATGAGGTCGTATCGGGCGATCCCGTCGTCACCGTATTGGCGGCCCTTGAGCGAGACCACGGTGTCGCGGATGCCGAGGCCGCAGATCATGAGCGCGCAGCACCCTGCGATGCCGAAGATCGTCATGAGCGCCCGCTTCTTGTAGCGGAAGAGGTTTCGCACGGCGACCTTGTTCAGGAAGCCGAGACGGCGCCAGAGCGGCCCGATGCGCTCGAGCAGGATGCGCCCGCCCACGCGCGGGGCCCGCGGGCGCATGAGGGAGGCCGGCACCTCGGCCAGGGCGTGGCGGCAGGCCAGGAAGGTGGCGCCTGTGATCCCGGTGGCGAACAGGCCGATTCCCAAGAGCGCCGAGACCGGGTTGAACTGCAGCTGATAATCGGTCAGCGCGTACATGGTGCGGAAGATGACGAAGATCACCTCGGGCAGGGCCACGAAGCCGAGGATGTCGCCCACGATGCCGCCCGCCAGGCAGGCCGTGAAGGAGTACGCGAGGTACTTCGCCATGATACGGCTGCGGCGGTAGCCGAGCGCCTTGTAGAGGCCGATGAGGCCGCGATCCTCCTCGACCATGCGCGTGGCCGTGGTGAGGCTGATGAGGATCGCGACGATGAAGAAGATGATCGGGAAGACCGTGGCGATGGCCTCGATGGACTGGGCGTCGGCCTCGACGCTGCCGTAGCTCGGCAGCGAGGTGCGGTCTTGGATATACCAGGTGGCAGGGCCGATCTCATCGACCTTTCCGCGGGCATCGGCGATCTTGGCGGCGGCGTCGGCGCGCTCGTCCTCGTAGGTCTTTCGGTTCGCGTCGAGCTCGGCCTGGCCGGCGGCGAGCTCGGCGGCGCCTTCCTCGAGCGCA
The DNA here is from genome assembly GCA_015062655.1 of Coriobacteriaceae bacterium. Lineage (GTDB taxonomy): Bacteria > Actinomycetota > Coriobacteriia > Coriobacteriales > Coriobacteriaceae > Collinsella. Next base: position 84,497 of record SUUG01000020.1, on the reverse strand, counting down.
TCGCGTGCGGCGGCGAGCTCGGATCGGGCGGTGCCCTCCTGCGCGTTCAGCGCCCTAAGGCCGGCGGCGAGCCGGATGCGGTTCTGCTCGAGCTCGGCGCGGGCCTGCGCGATGCGCGCCGGAGCGGCCTCGAGCTCGGTCGCACGGGCGTCGAGCTCGGCGCGATGCGTCGCGAGGGCCGCTTCGACTTGGCGCCTCGCCTCGGCGCGGGCGGCGGACTCGCGGGATGCGAGCTCATCGCGGCCGGCGGTGAGCTCAGCGGCGCCCACGGCCGCCGCGGCCCGGCCCTGCGCGAGCTCAGCCGCGTTGCTGGCCAGAGCACCCGAGAGCACGGCGTCGATGCCGGAGACGCCCTCCTTAGCGGCCGCGACCTGGGATGCGAGGGCATCGCGCTGAGCCGTGAGGGAGGCGATCGTCTCCGCGTTCGCCGGGTCGGAGGGATCGAGGGCGGCGATCTGGCCGTCAAGGGCCTCTAGCTGAGCCGTCATCTGGGCGACCGCAGCGGCGAGCTGGCCGCGCCGCGCCTCGAGGGCGGGGCGGGCGCCGTCCGCCGCGGCAGCGAGGGCGTCGCTGAACGCGGCGACGGCAGTCGCGGCGGCATCCTTGGTGTCGACCGCCTCAAGCGCCGCCCATTCGTCCTCCGGCCAGCTGACGCCTGCGGCCGCGAAGCCCGCGGCGAGTTGGCCGCGGGTGGCATCGAGTTGCGCGATCGAGGCGGTGAGCTCGGCGTCCTTTGCCTCGAGCTTGGCACGGGCGGGCGCGATGCCCTCCTCAACCTTGGCGAGGGCCGCATCGAGGGCCGCCGCCTCACGGGCGTCGAGCTCGGCGCGGCCAGCGGCGAGCGCCTCGCGGGCACCCGGCAGCAAGGCCTCCTGCGAGCGCACCTCCGCCTCGCCGGCCTTGATCTGCGCGAGACCGTCGTCGATGGTCTCCCGGCCCCGGGCGATCTCTCGACGGGCCATGGCCTCGGAGAGTGTGAGCTCGCGCCGGCCGTCGGCGAGCTTCGCGGCGCTTGCATCGAGCTGCGCCTGGCCGTCGGCGAGCTTTGCGGCGGCGTCGGCGAGCTGGGCGGTCGCGGACGCCTCCTCATCATCGATCGTCCGCATCGCCTCGGCCTTGACCGCCTCCGTGCGCACCTGCTCCCGCGCAGCGCGAATGCCCTCGGCGCCGTCCTTCAACGCCGCGATCAGGTCCTCGTAGGCCGGCGAGTAGCTCTCGAGCTCACGCGCGCCGGCCACCGCGAGATACGCCACCGTGAAGACGCCGGGATCCTCGACCGCATCCATCGGCAGGTAGAAGACGTATTTGGTGGTCGAGCTCGTGCGGAAGGCCATGAGGTCGGCGTCGGGGTTGACGTCCATCGGGTCGCGGACCACGCCGGTGATCGTGTAGGCGCCGCGGGTGAAGACGGCCGTGCCCTCCGCCTCATCCCCGCCCGGGTCGGCCTCCCCCGCGCGGGCGGTCGATGAGAACGCCACCGTGTCGCCCACGGCGTGGCCGCTCGCCCGGAGATAGCGTGTCGTGACGGCCAGCTCGCCGGCGCGCCGGGGAAGGCGCCCCTCGATGAGCAGGGGTTCGTTGAGATTCCCGTTTGCGAGGGCGCGCAGATCCACCTTCTCCGACTTGCCCGCGACCTCGGTGTAGGCCGCCTCGGTATAGCCGCCCTCCGCCTCCTCGACACCGTTGAGAGCAAAGAGCGCGTCGATGTCGGACGCCGTGAGGCCGAGCGTGGACTTCACCGACACGTCGAAGAGCCGGCGGCCGTCGTAGAACGCGTCCGCCGTGGTGCGCAGGTCGTCGCAGGCGGCCTTGAGGCCGACGAGCATCGTGGCGCCGAGGGCGGTGATGACGAACAGCGAGATGAACCGCCTGAGGTTGCCCGCGATGGTGCGGCGGATGTCCGTCGCAAAGGCGCTCGGACGGCGCCGGGGCCCGAGGCTTGTGCGCAGCGCCATCGCTACCACTCAATCTCGGCGATGGGCACCGGGTGCTCGTTGATCTCCTCGGAGGTCACGCGGCCGCTCTTGAAGCGGATGAGGCGGTCTGCCATGGGCGCGAGGGCGGAGTTGTGCGTGATGATGATGACCGTGAGGCCGGAGACGCGGCAGGTGTCCTGCAGGAGCTGGAGGACCTGCTTGCCGGTGCGGTAGTCGAGCGCGCCCGTGGGCTCGTCGCAGAGCAGGAGCTTGGGGTTCTTCGCGATCGCGCGGGCGATGGACACGCGCTGCTGCTCGCCGCCGGAGAGCTGCGCGGGAAAGTTGCCCATGCGCTCGGAGAGCCCCACCTTCGCGAGCATCGTGGCCGGGTCGAGCGAGTCCGGGCAGATCTGGGCCGCGAGCTCGACGTTCTCAAGCGCCGTCAGGTTGGGCACGAGGTTGTAGAACTGGAAGACGAAGCCCACGTCGGCGCGGCGGTACTCGACGAGCTCGTCCTCGGCAGCGTCGCTGATGTCGCGGCCGTCCACCACCACGCGGCCCGAGGTGGCCGAATCCATGCCGCCGAGGATGTTCAGGGCCGTGGTCTTGCCGGCGCCCGAGGCGCCGAGGACAACCGCGAGCTCGCCGCGCTCAACGGTGAAGCTCGCCCCGTCAAGCGCGCGGACCTCGCCGTCGCCCGCGCCGTAAACCTTGCGGACGTCGTTGAATTCGATGTAGGCCACGCGTGCACCCGCTCCCTGCCTCGCCGAAACCGGACCCGGGTGCGGGCGCACCCACCCCGATCACTCGACAGCTTGTTGTCTAGCACGAGTATACTCAGGAGGCCGGGATGGGAACATGGCCACTCGACACCGACGAGCCGATTGTCGAGCGACCGGGCGGCCGCGACAGGGGGACGGGTCATGAACAAGCAGCCAGCGGTGACCGAGCAGACGCGGGCGAACCTGCGTGAGGCGTTTTGGAGCCTGTACCTGGAAAAGCCGATCGACAAGATCACGATCCGCGAGATCACCGACCGCGCCGGCTACAACCGTGCGACTTTCTACCTGTACTACCGCGACGTGTACGACCTCTTCGGCCAGATCGAGGACGAGGTGCTCGAGGGCGTGCGGGCGCTCGTGGACGAGGAGCTGCTCCGCGACCGGACCCTCGACATCTCACAGCACATGGGGCGGATCATCCAGCTCACGCAGCGCAACGGATACGCGCTCCCCCACCTCATGGGGCCACATGGCGATCCGGGATTCTCCCAACGGCTGAAAGAGATCCTCGCGCCGCTGTTCGACCGCTTCATCCTCGACGGCCAGGACCTCACCGACCAGCAGCGGGCGATCATGCGCGAATTCTACGCGTCGGGCGTGCTCGCAGCCATCGGAACTTGGATGACCGCCGCGGACTCGATGCCCGTCGACCAGCTCGTCGAGCTGATCGTGGGCGCGTTGCTGGCGCGCTAGGAAACGGGTTGTGCGCTGCAGGCGCGGGATACCCGCGCAACGGGCGACGCGCGTGCGGCGGGGGCGCCAGGGGGCCGTGCCAGGCGCGGGCGAGTTGCTGGCGCGGCGGCGTCGCACAGCCTGAGACGCGCCGCGGTCTGAAACCGCACCCGCTCAAGCGGCCACCCGAAATCACGTGTGTATTTCCGCGAAATGGGCGGCCGCGAGGGCGCATGGATCCCGTCTCGACAAACCAAAACGCCCAAGTGGCCGCAAACCGCGCTGCTTTGGGTTCTCGTGCCCCGCAGCTGCGCCAAAAACCAGGTTCAGGCCCTTCAAATCAGGCAATTTCACGCGGCTCGGACCTATCGACACCTCAAAACAACAGCTTTGCTCAACAATGATTCTTTGCGCCCTCTGGAACCCCGTCCTGCAAGCAGCGACAAGCACGAAAGCACCAGGTCCGCGACCCCCCCCCATGCGCATACGACGCACTCTCTCAGAACGATGCAGGATGAAGCGCGATCTGGGTAGAATCCCCGAACGCACACCCTCACGGCAAGGAGACGCCATGACCACCGATAACCTGAACACCGTGCCCGGCGCCCGCGAGATCCACCTCGCGGGCGGCTGCTTCTGGGGAACCGAAGCGTTCCTCAAGAAGCTCCCCGGCGTCCTCTCCTGCGAGGTCGGGTATGCCAACGGCAACGGAGCCGTTTCAAAGCCCAGCTACGAGCAGGTCTGTTCCGGCTCGACCGGGCACGCCGAAACCGTCCGCGTGACCTACGACCCAGCCCGCATCTCGCTGCCCCTGCTGCTCAAGGCCTACTTCACCACCATCGACCCCACCAGCGTGAACCGCCAGGGCGGCGACCGGGGCACGCAGTACCGCACCGGCATCTACTGGACGGACCCCGCTGACGAGCAGGTCATACGCACCGCCCTCTATCAGCTGCAGCGCGAGCTCACCGCCGCGGGCCGAGGACGCGTCGCGATCGAGGCGACGCCGCTTTCCGAGTTCTGGCCCGCCGAGGGCTACCACCAGGACTACCTCGACAAGAACCCTGGAGGCTACTGCCATGTTGACCTTGGTGGCGCGGAGCGCTTCGTGGCCGGGCACGAGCGCGAGTTCGAGATCGTCGCCCGCTCATACGAGCGTCCCGACGACGCCGAGATCCGCGATCGCTTGGACGATCTCGCATTCGAGGTCACCCAGCACGCGGCCACCGAGCGCCCGTTCTCGCATCCGTATGACAAGCGGTTCGAGCCCGGCATCTACGTGGATCGCGTGAGCGGCGAGCCGCTGTTCTCGAGCTCCGACAAGTTCGACTCCGGCTGCGGCTGGCCCGCCTTCGCGCGCCCCATCGCCGACACCGTCATCACCGAGCACGCCGATCCGAGCATCCCCGGGCGCCCCCGCGTCGAGGTGCGAAGCGAGGCCGCCGGCTCGCATCTCGGCCATGTCTTCACCGACGGGCCCGCGGAACTCGGCGGGCTGCGTTACTGCATCAACGGGGCCGCGATCGAGTTCATCCCCCTCGAGGAGATGGACGACCGCGGCTACGGATACCTCAAGGACGCCGTGCGCTAAAGGCCCGCGGGGCGGCGTCCCCGCCGCCGCGTCGCCGTGACCCGAGATGCCGAGCGTTCGTAACTCGGCATCTCAAGCTCAAAAAAGACCGAATGACGAACGTTCAGCATCGAAGTCAGGTGCTGAGCGTTCGCCATTCGGCGTAAATGCGGCGGGATATGCCGGGTTACGAACGCTCGGCATCCCGGGCGGGGCGGGGCGCGGGCAGGGCGAGCCGCGGCGCCGCGCGGCCCCCACCCCCGGCGGCGTGGGCTACTTGCAGAGCAGCTTCGCGATCTGCACCGCGTTCGTGGCGGCGCCCTTGCGGATCTGGTCGCCGCAGCACCAGAAGCTCACGCCGCGCGCCTCATCGGGGTTGGACAGATCGCGGCGCACGCGGCCGACCCAGATGAGGTCCTGGTCGCTCGTATCAACGGGCATCGGGAAGCGGTCGTGGGCGTCCTCGGCGGCGAGATCGTCCACGAGCCTCACGCCCGGCGCCTCGGCGAGCGCCCGGCGGATCTCCTCGAGCGACACCGCGCGCTCGAACTCGAGCGTGATGCTCTCGGAATGCGAGCGCAGCACCGGCACGCGCACACAGGTGCAGCTCACGCGCAGCTCGGGCAGGTGCATGATCTTGCGGCCCTCGTCTTGGAGCTTCATCTCCTCCGAGGTGTAGCCCGCGAACTTCTCGCCGCCGATCTGCGGGATCAGGTTGCTCGCCAGCTGCGCCGCGAAGGCCGACGGCGCAGGCAGCTCCTCGCCGCGGCCCATGGCGGCGATCTCGGCCTCGAGCGCCCGCATGCCCGGCACGCCGGCGCCGCTCGCGGCCTGGTAGGTGGAGACGATCATGCGCGTGACACCGGCGAGCCGATGCAGCGGCCAGGTGGGCACGAGGCCGATGATCGTCGCGCAGTTGGGGTTCGAGATGATGCCCTGGTGCCAGGCGATATCGCCGGCGTTGATCTCGGGCACCACGAGCGGCACCTTCGGGTCCATGCGGAAGGCGTGCGAGTTGTCCACCACCGTGGCGCCGCGGCGCACGGCCTCGGGCAGAAGCTCCGCCGCGAGATCGTCCTCGACGGCGCCGAGCACGATGTCGCAGCCCGCGAACGCCTCGGGCACCGCCTCCTCGATCAGCACCTCCTCGCCGCGGAACTCCACCGCGCGGCCGGCGCTCCGGGCGCTCGCCAACAGCTTCAGCTTCCCCACCGGGAAGTCCTCCTCCAGGCACTGGCGCATCTGAGTACCCACCGCACCCGTCGCGCCCAGGATCGCCACCGTGTAGTTCTCAGCCATGATGCCTCCTTGAATCTGTCGAACGAACAAGCCGCGGCGGACGCGCGAACGCGGCCGCCAGCACGCGGCGTCCCTACCGGAGCCGCCGCAGCGCGTCCTCCTCGCGTTTGAGCTCGGAGAGCTCGAGGATGTGGTCGCCGTCGGAGAACGCGCTGTAGATCGCCCGGATCGCCCGGTCGAAGTCCTCGTCGCGCACGCCCACGATGATGTTGATCTCGTCGGAGCCCTGGGCGATCATGCGAATCGAAATTCCCTCCTGGCCGAGCGCCGCGAACAAGCTTCCCGATACGCCGGGGCGGCCCACCATGTTGCGGCCCACCGTCGAGATGAGGGCCAGCCCGTCGGCGACCTTGATCTCATCGGGCCCCACCTCGGTCTTGATGTCGGACACGATAGACCAGAGGTTGTCCTTCACGTCCTTACCCTGCACCACCACGGCGAACGAGTCGGTCCCCGAGGGGATGTGCTCCACGCTCACGCGGTAGCGCTCGAAGACGGAGAGCGTCTTGCGCAGGATGCCCACCTCGTCGCACATGTGGTTCTTGACCACGTGCACGGCCACGAAGTCGCGCTTGCCGGTGATGCCGGTGATGATCGGCTCCGAATCGGACGCGCCGGCCGACTCGCTGATGATCGTGCCGGGGTCGTCGGGTCGGTTCGTGTTCTTGATCACGATGGGGATCTCGGCGTCGCGCACCGGGAAGATGGCCTCCTCGTGCAGGACCGAGGCGCCCATGTAGGAGAGCTCGCGCATCTCGGAGTAGGTGATGCGCGCGATGGACTCGGGGTTGTCAACGATCCGCGGGTCGGCGGAGAGGAAGCCCGAGACGTCCGTCCAGTTCTCGTAAAGGTCGGCGCCGAGGCACTTCGCCATGATGGCGCCGGAGATGTCGCCGCCGCCACGGTCGAGCAGCTTGATCTGGCCCTCGCGCGTAGCGCCGTAGAAGCCCGGGAGCACGAAGCCGCCCTTGGGCGCGCGCTCGCGCACGAGTTCCTCGGTGCGACCCATCGCAAGCGAGCCGTCATGGTGGAAGGCCACGACGTCGACCGCATCCAGGAAGGGAAGGCCCAGGTACTCGGCCATGAGGCGGGCCGTGAAGTACTCGCCGCGTGAGACGATGACCTCGGTTGCGAGCTCGCCGGCGCGCACGGCGTCGGCGAAGGAGGCGAACTCCTCGCGGATGGGATAGGAGAGCCCGAGCTCATCGGCGATGGCGAAGTAGCGCGCCGCGATGTCGTCGAGCAGATCGTCGCAGGAGACGCGGTAGTTGACATGGGCGTTCACGAGGTAGAGGAGGTCCGTCACCTTGGAATCGCCCTTGCCGCGCCGACCGCACGCCGACACCACCACGAAGCGGCGGGCGGGGTCGGATTCGACGATCCCCTTGATCTTCTTGAAGTGCTCGGCGTCGGCCACGGAGGAGCCGCCGAACTTGGCGATCTTAATCATGACGAAGAGGTTACCTTTCTCGCCTATCCGCTCGCCGCGCGCCGCATCAGCTACCATGTGCTGGACGGCTTGGAAGAGCGGAGGAGCAGCTACATGGCCACTTATCATAGTACACGCGCACGTGAGCACGCCGCCGGGGCCCGGGAGGCCGTGCGCCGCGGCCTCGCACCGGACGGCGGCCTGTTCGTGTCCGATGAGCTCGGCTCGAAGAAACTCGACGTAGCGACCCTTGCCGACAAGAGCTATACCGACCTCGCCCGTGAGGTCATGGGTTTGTTACTACCTGATTACACAGCCGAGGAGATCGCCGCCTGCGTGGACGAGGCCTACGGCGGCACCTTCGCTGCGGATGAGGTCACGCCCGTCCGCGAGCTGGGGAGCGGGCTGGGCGCCAGTGGCGACACCCCCTCCTACGTGCTCGAACTCTTCCACGGCCCCACGAGCGCATTCAAGGACGTGGCGCTTCAGATGCTCCCCCGGCTCATGGCGCGCACCGGCGACGCGGCCAGCGCTGAGGGTGAGCGCATCATGATCGTGACCGCCACCTCAGGCGACACCGGCAAGGCGGCGCTCGCCGGCTTCGCCGACGCACCCGGCTGCGCGATCACGGTCTTCTATCCCGAGGGCAAAGTCAGCCGCGTGCAGGAGCTGCAGATGAGCACCCAAGAGGGGGCCAACGTGGCCGTCTGCGGCGTGCGCGGGAACTTCGACGACGCCCAGAGCGCCGTGAAGCGGATCTTCGCCGACACCGCGCTGGCCGAGCGCCTGCGCGCGTCGGGCACCGTGCTCTCGAGCGCCAACTCCATCAACGTAGGCCGCCTCGTGCCGCAGGTCGTGTACTACTTCGCCGCTTACGCGCAGCTGTTGCGCGCCGGCGCCGTCGAGGCCGGCGACGAGGTGGAGTTCTGCGTGCCCACCGGCAACTTCGGCGACATCCTCGCCGGTTACTACGCCCGCGAGATGGGCCTGCCCGTAGCGCGGTTGCTCGTTGCGAGCGACAAGAACAACGTGCTTTTCGACTTCCTCGAGACCGGCACCTACAACCGGTTGCGCCCCTTCTACACCACAACCTCCCCGAGCATGGACATCCTCGTGTCATCCAACCTTGAACGCATGCTCTACTACCTGTCGGGCGGCGACTGCGAGCTCGTGGCTGCGCTCATGGCCTCGCTCGCCGAGGACGGCTCCTATACCGTGCCGGCCGACATGCTCGCGCGCATCCGCGCGGTGTTCGGCGGGAGCTGGGCCGATGAGGACGAGGTCGCCGCGGCCATCCGCGACTGCTGGGAGCGGTTTGGCTACGTGATCGATCCGCACACCGCCTGCGGCTACCACGTGCTCTCCGAGCTGCCGGCCGCAAAGGGCGTCCGTGCCCGCGTGCTCCTTTCCACGGCGAGCCCGTACAAGTTCCCCCGCGCGGTGGCCTCTGCACTCGACCTCGAGGTGCCAAAGGACGACTTCGCCTGCATGGAGACGCTCGCGGCCGCCACGGGAACCACGCCGCCGGCGCAGCTTGCCGAGCTTGCCGATAAGCCCGTCCGGCACACCGACGTCGCGGAGATCGACGAGCTCGGGCGCTATGTCGAGCAGGCGGCCGCCCGGCTCGCGTAGCGATCGCTCTGCCCGGGCGCGCGCCGTCGCGGTGCGAGGGGGCTGCGGCCGGGCTTGCGCGGTGGCCGCGCTGGCGTCGATGGCGCTCGACCCGCCGCCCCCGAAGTCGCTCAGCGCTCTCCGCTCCGGTCCTGCCGACCTCGATGGCACTTGACCCCAGCCGCCCTGTCTCCGCCGTCCTCGACACCGTTCGACCCCGTTCGCCCCGCCCCATCCCGCCTCAGAAGAGGAGATCCATGATCCGCATCACCGTGCCCGCCACCTCCGCCAACCTCGGCGTGGGCTACGACACCCTCGGCATGGCCGTGTCGCTGTACTCGCATTTCACCTTCGAGCGGTCTGACGCGCTTGAGATCACGGGTTGTCCCGAGGAGTTTCAAAACGAGCGGAACCTGGCGTACGTCTCGTTCGCGGACGCGCTCGCTGCGTGGGGCGAAAAGCCCTTCCCGGTGAGGCTGCACATCGAGACCGAGGTCCCTGTGGCACGCGGCCTGGGCTCGAGCTCGACCTGCGTGGTGGCCGGCATCATGGCGGCGGCCGCGCTCACCGACCACCCGGTCACCCGCGAGGAGCTCGTGGCGATCGCGACCGAGGTCGAGGGGCATCCGGACAATGTGGCGCCGGCGATCCTCGGGGCCGCCGTCTGCTCGTTCACGCCCGAGGGCTCGCTCCCCCGCTGCCTGCGCTACGACGTGAGCGATCGCCTGCGGTTCGTGACGATCATCCCGCCCTATGAGGTGCACACGAGCGACGCCCGCAACGTGGTGCCGCAAGAGGTGCCGCTGTCAACGGCGATCTGGCAGATGGGTCGTGTGGCGGGCATCACACGTGGGCTCGAGACGGGAGATGCCGAGCTCATCGCCGCCGCCAACGACGACCGCCTGCAGGAGCCCTACCGCTCCGCGCTCATTCCCGATTACGCGGCGATCCGCGAAGCCTGCCTCGCAGGCGGCGCCAAGACGATGTGGATCTCAGGCTCGGGCTCCACGCTCATGGCCGTCACCGACGACACGATCGTCGCGAAGTTTCTGCAGGTGCGCCTGCGCGAGCATTTCCCGGAGTGCGAGACGCACATTTTGACCTGCGACGTTGATGGAGCGCAGATCGAGTGCCTGTAGGGCGGGAAAGCTAGCACGCGACCGCGAGAGGCGGCTCGGCTTTTTCGCGCGGCAATTTGTTGAGTGCGCTTGGAGGCTCGCGCGTCTCGTGAGATGCGGCCGCGCGCGGCTAATCGACGGGTCAAACGGCCAACCTGGTTAAAAATGGCTATTCTGTACTTTGCTGGCGCCCTGAATACGGGGCGCTCCGCTCGGGCGCATAGCTATAGATGTGGTTTATCGCCTCAGTCGGCCTCCAAAGCCCGGTTTTTCTGCTGAAACCGTCCCAATTGCCCCCGTGAATGCCATCTCAAAAGTACATATCAGCCATTTTTAACCAGGTCGGCGTGATTCCATTTCTTCCCTCATTACAGAGCGACCTTCTTATGCACAAATTCGAATATTTCTTAAATCCCGATCAGTATTGAACAATGCCTGCCTTGCCAACCGGGCGCCTGTCGGCGGTCCGACGCCCAGGCTGGTAGAATCAAGCCCGACCAATACGAAGAAGGAGCACCCATGCCTGCAACAATCGCCATCATCGGCGCCCTCGAGAAGGAGGTCCGCCAGATCTACCGCGAGATCGAGCACGCCACGGTCGCCGAGGACGCCGGACTCACGGTGGTGGGCGGAGAGTACGCGGGATTCAACCTGGTCGCAACCGTCGCGGGCATGGGAACGGTGAACGCTGCCGCCGCCACCCAGTTCCTGATCTCCAAATACGGCGCCAACGCCGTCATCTTCTCGGGCATCGCCGGCGGCCTCAACCCCGCTCTGCACATCGATGACGTCGTGATCGGCGAGCGCCTGCGCTACCTCGACACCGACACCTCGCTCATCGCAGAGTCGAGCCCCGCCCTCGAGGAGTTCGCGAGCACGGATTTCCTCGTCGACCTCGCGGAGGACGTCCTTCGCTCGCACGGCTATGTGAGCGCCGATCTCACCGAGGACGAGCTCGCCCCCGGCAGCGCCGCGCGCGCCGAGGCGGACGCCTCCCCCTTCCGCCGCAACAACCCCGACGCCGAGCTCAAGCGCTATCGCCGCGGCGTCATCGCCACCGGGGACCGCTTCATCACCGGCGCCGACCTGCGCGCCGCCGCGGTCGAGGCCACCGGTGCCGACTGCGCGGAGATGGAGGGCGCCGCCGTGGCGCACATCGCCGCGAAGAACGGCGTGGACTGCCTCGTGCTCCGCGCCATATCCGATAACTGCGACGAGGAGTACGACGCGCTCAGCGAGCGCGACTTCGACCTCGACAACTACGCGCGCACCGCGAGCGGGCTCGTGCTCGCCATCGTGCGCCGCCTCGCGTCGAAGCTCGGTCAGGGCATGTTCACCGAGTAACCGACCGAACCGCCCGAGCGCCGCACCCCGATCCCCGCCGCACCCCCGAGCCCCGAAGAGGAGCACCCATGGCAGAGCATATCAACTACCAGCTCGCGCACTTCGTCGCCAGCTACGGCAAGGTCACGCAGATCCCTGAGTCCACCTGCCCGGAGGTGAGCTTCGTCGGCCGGTCGAACGTGGGCAAGTCGAGCATCATGAACAAGATCTTCGGCCGCAAGAACCTCGTGAAGGTGTCGAGCACGCCGGGCAAGACCGCCAACGTGAACTTCTTCGAGGCCGACGGCGTGCACTTCGTGGACCTGCCGGGGTACGGCTTCGCGCAGCGCTCGAAGGCCGAGCGCGAGCGCTGGGGTGACCTCATCGGCGAGTTCTTTGAGCTCGACCGCAGCTTCAACCTCGTGGTGTCGCTCGTGGACATCCGCCACGACCCCTCGAAGCTCGACCTCCAGATGATCGACTACCTGAAGGAAGCCGAGCTGCCGTTCCAGATCGTGCTGACCAAAGCCGACAAGCTCGGCCGCGGCCGCGCGGCGCAGATGCGCATGAACATCGCCCGCAAGCTCGGCATGAAGACCGGTGACCTGCTCGTCACCTCCTCCGCCGACGGCCAGGGCATCGACGAACTCAAAGCGCTCATTGAGGAGCGCTGCCTGGGAGAGGAGTAGGGACCCCGCACATGCGGGGCGATCATGGATTCAATCGCCATCACCATCGCCTCATTCATCGGCATCATCGCGCTCGGCGTCTTCGCCGGTCGGCGCGGCATGGTCGGTGCCGGGGACAGCGAGCTCATCTCGCGCATCGTGTTCAACATCACCCTGCCGGCGGCGATCGTCCACGCGTTCGGATCCGTCGACTTCGATCCGAGACACCTGCTGCTCATCCCCGTCGGCGTCGCCTGCACCTTCGGGCCCTTCCTTTTGGGGGTCATCGCCACGCGCCGCACCGAGATCCAGGACCGGCGCCTCTACCTCCTCAACATCGGCGGCTTCAACATCGGCTGCTTCGCCCTCCCCTTCGTGCAGGCGCTGTTCCCGCCTGCCGCTGTGGTCGCCGCCTGCATGTTCGACGCCGGCAACGCGCTGCTCATGGCCGGCGGCAGCTACGCACTCACCCAGGTGATCACCGCCGACGAGCCGCCGGCGCACCCGGTACGCGGCATCGTCCGGCGACTTTTGACGTCCGTTCCGTTCGTGGCCTACCTCCTGCTGATCGCGCTCGCGATCTTCAACATCCGCGTTCCCGGTGCGGTCATCCGCCTGATCGAGCCTGTTTCGAACGCCAACGCGTTCCTCTCGCTTTTCATGTTGGGCCTGATGATCAGCTTCTCCGCCGACCGCACCAAGCTGGGAAAGCTCGCAAGGCTCCTGGGCGGGCGCTTCGCCCTGAGCGCGCTCATGTGCGTCGCGGTGTTCTTGTTCCTGCCGTTCGAAGGCGAGGTGCTGCTCGTCATCGCGATCCTCACCTGGGCGCCGATGGCCACCATGGGCACGGTGTTCACGCTTTGGGCCAAGGCCGACTACGGCCTCGCCGGACTGGCCACGTCAATTTCGGTTGTGGTCGGTATCATCGCGATGACGCTGCTGAGCGTGTTCGGGCCCGCGCTGGTGTAGGGGGGCGCGGGTGCTCGCAGCCGCTTTCCCGCCCTAGTCGAGCTCCTTCAGGCCGTGGCAGAGGGCCCAGTACTCGCCGCGGCGGGCCAGGAGCTCCCCGTGGGTGCCGCGCTCCACGATCCGCCCGCGCTCGAGCACCATGATGGCGTCCGCGTCGCGCACGGTGGAGAGGCGGTGCGCGATCATGAAGGTCGTCCGGCCGCGCATGAGCCGGTCCATGCCGCGCTCGATGAGCTTCTCGGTGCGCGTGTCGATGCTCGAGGTGGCCTCGTCGAGGATCAGCACCGGCGGGTCGGCCACGGCCACGCGCGCGATCGCGAGCAGCTGGCGCTGGCCCTGCGAGAGATTCGCGCCATCGCCCGCCACGAGCGTGTCGTAGCCCTCCGGCAGGCGGCGGATGAACGAGTCCGCGCAGGCGTCCACCGCCGCGGCGCGCACCTCCTCGTCCGTGGCATCGAGTTTGCCGAAGCGGATGTTGTCGGCGATGGTGCCCGAGAACAGGTGCGTGTCCTGCAGCACGATGCCGAGGCTCCGTCTGAGGTCGGCCTTGGCGATCTCCCGCACATCGATGCCGTCGTAGGTGATCTCTCCCCCGTCCACGTCGTAGAAGCGGTTGATGAGGTTCGTGATCGTGGTCTTGCCCGCGCCCGTGGACCCCACGAAGGCGATCTTCTGCCCGGGGTGGGCATAGAGGTCGAGTCCCTTGAGCACCGGGTGCCCTGGCACGTAGCCGAAGTCGACCGCATGCAGGCGCACGTCGCCGCGAAGCGGAACGGGGCCGCGCGCGAGCTGCGTGCCGTCCGCGGCGGCCACGGCGGTCGCGGCGTCAGAGCCCGCCGCGCTGAACGGCACGACCTTCCCCCAGGCGCCCACGCCGTGACCGTCCGGCAGCTCCCAGGCCCAGGCGTCCTCGTCCACGCGCTCGAGCGTGACCCGGCCCTCGTCGACCTCGGGTTCCTGGTCCATGGCGGCAAACAGCCGCTCGGCGCCGGCGAGCGCGTTCAGAAGGAAGTTGCCGAGCTGGGTGAACTGGTTGATCGGCATCGCTGCTTGGCGCACGAACACAAGGTAGCTCGCGAGCGCGCCCACGTCGGCCAGGCCTTGGATCGCGAGGATGCCGCCGGCCACGGCGACGATCGCGTAGTTCGCGTACCCCACGCAGACCGTCACCGGCACCATGCTCGCCGCGTAGGTGAGCGCCGTCGCGCTCGCGCGGCTGAGCTCCCCGTTGCGTTTATCGAATCCGGCCAGATTCTGCCGCTCCCGGTTGAAGACCTTCACGACCTTCTGGCCCGAGGTCATCTCCTCCACATAGCCGTCGAGATCGCCGAGGGCCTCCTGCTGGCGGGCGAAGAACCGCTTGCTCCGCGTGCCCGAGTAGCGCACATAGAGCACGATGACGGCATCGCAGGCGATCGTGATGAGGGTCAGGCGCCAGTTGAGCACGAGCAGGATGACCATCGTGCCCACCATCTGAATGCCCGCCTGGATCATGTTGGCGAAACTGTTGTTGAGCGCCTCGGCGACCGTGTCCACGTCGTTGGTGAAGTAGCTCATGATGTCGCCCGTGCGCGTGCGGTCGAAAAACGACAGCGGCAGGCGCTGGATATGGGCGAAGAGGTCGCGCCGGATGTCCGAGACCACCTTCTGGGCGGCACGCACCATGATCTGCGTGTAACCGAGCGAGGAGAGCACGCCAGCACCGTAGACGCCCGCAGTGAAGAGGACCTGGGAGCGGAGCAGCGCGACGCCGCCCGAGACGAGGCCGTTCACGATCGGGCGCACCATGTAGGTGCCGATGAGGTTCGCGAGCGCCGAGATCGTCACGAGCACCGCGACGACGGCCAGCGAGAACTTGGCGTGGCCCATGTAGGAGAGCAGGCGCCGTACGGTGGCGGCGAGGTTCGCCGGACGGGCCTGGGCGGCGGTCCTAGGCATGGGCCTCACCTCCCCTCGCGGTTGCGGTGCGGAGCGCCGGGGTCGTGGGGCCGGGCGCCGCGGGATCGGCGGGGGCGCCGGGGTCGGCGGAGGCGTCGAGGCCGCCAGCAGCACCGGAGGCGACCGGCGCGGCGAACTCCATCTGCGAAGCGTAGATCTCCTGGTAGATCTCGTCTGCGGCCAGCAGCTCATCGTGCGTTCCCACGCCGTGGATCCGCCCGTCGTCAAGCACGGCGATGCGGTCGGCATCCATCACGGAGGTGATCCGCTGGGCGATGACGACGAGGGTCACGCCCTCGATGGCCGCGAGGTTCGCGCGGATCCGCGCCTCCGTCGCCATGTCGACCGCGCTCGTGGAGTCGTCGAAGATCAGCACGCGCGGGCGCTTGAGCAGGGTCCGGGCGATGCATAGGCGCTGGCGCTGACCGCCTGAGACGCCGGCGCCGCCCTGACCGAGGTCGCCATCGAGCCCGCCGATGCGGTCGAGGAACTCGTCGGCGCAGGCGAGGCGGCAGGCCTCGAGCAGCTCCTCGTCGGTGGCGCCCTCGTTCCCCCACAGCAGGTTCTCGCGGACGGTGCCGGTGAAGAGCACGTTGTTCTGCAGCACGATGCCCACGGCGTCGCGGAGCGCGGCGAGGTCGTAGCCCCGGACGTCGTGGCCGCCCACGAGGACGGCGCCGCCGCTCACGTCGTAAAGGCGCGGGATGAGCTGGACGAGCGAGCTCTTGCCCGACCCCGTGCCGCCCAGGATGCCGAGCCAGCTGCCGGCGGGGACCTCGAGGTCGATGCGCTCGAGCACGTTCTCCTGCGCGTCGGCGCGGTAGCGGAAGGACACGTCGCGGAAGGCGACGGAGCCGTCGGGCACCTCCGTGAGCGCGCGGGAGGCGTCGGGCGAGGCGAGCGCCGGCACCTCGTCGAGCACCTCGCCCACGCGCGCCACGCTCGTGAGGGCGCGGGTGAGCAGCAGGAACACATTCGAGATCATCATCAGCGAGTTCATGATCTGCAGCACGTAGCTCATGAAGCCGGTGAGCTCGCCCACCATGAGCCGGCCGTCGAGGATCATCTGCCCGCCCACCCAGAGCACGAGCGTGGCCGCGGCGTACATCGCGAGCTGGAAGAGTGGCAGGTTCAGCACGGCCGTGCCGAAGGTGCGCGTGGAGGTGGCGGCGAGGCGGCCGTTCACCGCGCCGAAGACCTCGCGCTCGTGGTCCTCGCGCACATAGGCCTTGACGGCGCGGATGGCCGTGAAGTCCTCACGCAGCACGCCGTTGAGCTCGTCCATCGAGGTCTGCAGGTCGCGGTAGAGCGGCGCCACGCGGCGGGTGATGAGCGCGAGCGCGATCGCGAGGACGGGCAGGAGTGTGAAGAAGACGCCGGCGAGCTCGGCGTTCATGCAGCTCGCGTAGAGGAGGCCCATGACAAGCATCACGGGGCCGCGCACCATGGGGCGGAAGCCGTTGGAGAACGCGTTCTGGATCACCGTGATGTCGGTGGTCATGCGCGTGACCAGGGAGGACGTCTGGTAGCGGTCGAGGTTTTGGAAGGCGAAGCGCTGGATGGCATCGTATTCGGCGCGGCGGAGGTTCTCGCCGAGGCCCACGGCCGCGCGCGACGAGAACCGGGCGTAGCTGAATCCGAGCGCGAGGGCGAGCAGGGCGAGCGCGGCCATGAGGGAGCCCTGGCGCAAGATGAATCCGATGTCTCCCTGGACGATGCCCGTGTCGATGATGCCGGCCATGAGGACGGGGATCAAGAGCTCGAGCGAGGTCTCGACCGCGACGATCACCACACCGATGATGGCCTCGAGCCGGTGCTTCGGTCCCAGATACGATAACAGTCGCTGAAAATCCCTCACGCTCGTCCCCCGTGCTCCCCATGCAAGTTTGATTTGGCTATCTTCATATCTTCCCGCTGCGCCCGGCCGCATGCGGCCCGCATGGCGACGGGCCGCATTTCCTCACATTTGGACGGGACGGAACGCGCATCCCCCATCAAGATGGATCGCGAGCGTTCGTAAAACGGCGTTCTCAGCGCAAAAAAGGCCGAGTTACGAACGCTCAGCATCCAGCATCAGCATCGGTCCCGGGCACCGGGCGGACCGGGGCGCGCACGTGGCCGCCTCAGGCGCCGGCGGGTACCTCGCCGGTCGCGAGCACCTGCTCAAGGGCGTCTTCATCGAGTACGGGAACGCCCAGGCTCTCGGCCTTGGCGAGCTTGGATCCGGCCCCAGGACCGGCCACCACGTAGCTCGTCTTCTTGGACACCGACCCCGTGACCTTGGCACCGAGCGCCTTGAGCGCGTCGCCCGCCTCGTTGCGCGTGCGGCGCTCGAGGGTGCCCGTCAAAACGAAGGTGAGGCCCGCGAGCGGCTGGGCGGCGGCGAGGTCGGCCGACACCCCCGTCTCCTCGGCTGCGCGCGCCGCCTCGCCACCCAGGTCCTCCTCCATCGAGACGCCGGCCTCGCGCAGGCGCTGGAGCACCTCGAGGTTCTCGGGCACCGAGAGGAACTGCCGCACGCTCTCGGCGATCTTCGGGCCGATGCCGTCAATCTCGGCGATCTCTTCCTCGCTCGCGAGCACGAGGGCGTCGAGGGTGAGGAAGCGCCGGGCGATGACTTCGCCCACGCTCTTGCCCACGTGCCTGATGCCAAGCGCGAACAGCACGCGACCGAGCGGCTGCGCCTTGGATTTCGCCAGCTCGGCGACGACCTTCTCAGCGGTCTTGGCGCCCACGGGAATCGGGTCGCCCGCATGCACGCCGCGGCGCTTGTCATCCTTCGCGTAGGTGCGCCCGGTGTCGAGCCCGGCGATCTGATCGGCCTCGAGCCGATAGAAATCCGCGACATCATGCAGGAGGCCGGCGGCGATCATCTTCTCCACCAGCTCCTCGCCCACGCCGTCCACATCCATGCAGCCGCGGCTCACCCAATGCAGCAAGCGCTCCTTCAGCTGCGCCGGGCAGTCGAGCGAGACGCAGCGGTAGGCCACCTCCCCCTCCTCGTGCACCACGGGGCTTCCGCAGGCCGGGCAGGCTGCGGGCATATGCCAGGGCTGGGCCCCCTCAGGGCGCAGGTCGGTCACCGGGCCCACGACCTCGGGGATCACATCGCCGGCCTTGTGCACGATGATCGTGTCGCCCTCGCGGACGTCCTTGCGATGCACCTCATCCTCATTGTGCAGGGTGGCGCGGGCGATCGTGGAACCGGCCACGGTGACCGGGTCGAACTCGGCCACCGGCGTGAGCACGCCCGTACGCCCCACCTGGATGCGGATCTCGCGCAGCACCGTCCGCTTCTCCTCGGGCGGGAACTTGAAGGCGATGGCCCAGCGCGGGGCGCGGGCCGTGAAGCCGAGGGCGGCCTGCTGCTCGAATCCGTCGACCTTGACCACCACGCCGTCGATGTCGTAGTCGAGGTCGCCGCGGTGCTCGAGGGCGTCGGCGCAGAAGGCGTGCACCTCAGCCGGAGAGGTGCAGGTGGCGACGTTGGGGTTCACATGGAAGCCGGCCTCGCCGAGCCACGCGAGGAACTCGTGCTGGGAGCCCACGTGCAGCGGCGCGGTGTCGGCCGTGGCGTAGATGAAGGTCGCGAGATCGCGGCGGGCGGTGACCTTGGGGTCCTTTTGGCGGAGGCTGCCGGCGGCGGCGTTTCGGGGGTTCGCGAAGGGCTCGCGGCCGGCGGCGTCGGCCTCCTCGTTCAGACGCACGAAACTGCCCTTGGGCATGTAGACCTCGCCGCGCACCTCGATTGCCGTGTCGCGATCGGCCGCCATCTGAGAAAGCGCCGCCTCGGAGAGGTGCATGGGGACGTCTCGCACCGTGCGCACGTTCAGGCTCACATCCTCGCCCGTGGTGCCGTCACCGCGGGTGGCGGCACGGACGAAGGCGCCGTTTCGATAGGTCAGCGCCACACCGAGGCCGTCGATCTTGAGCTCGCAGGTGTAGGTGACCTTGCCGGCGCCGAGCGACTCCTCCGTGCGCGCGAGCCACTCGTCGAGCTCCTCGAGGTTCATGGCGTCGTCCATAGAGTACATGCGCGCCATGTGCGTGACGGGCGCGAACTGCTCCGAGACGTAGCCGCCCACGCGCTGGGTGTAGCTGTCAGGTGTGACGAGATCGGGATGGGCGGCCTCGATCTGCTGGAGCTCGATGAGGAGCTTGTCGAAGGCGGCGTCTGTGATCTCGGGGGCGTCGAGCGCGTAGTAGCGGTAGGCGTGGTAGTCGAGCAGGTGGCGAAGGTCGGCGGCGCGGGCGGCGGCCTCGGCACGAGTGGGGGCGGGAGGTTCGCCGGCAGCGCCCGGGGCGGTTTCGAACAGATTCTCCTGCAGCTCAGACATGGTGCTCCCTTCGCCGATGACGCGCGGTGCGAAAGATGCAGGCGCCGGATGGGTGTGGCTTTTTTCTCAGCCACAAGGATACCAGCCCGTGCGGAGACGCACGCGGATCCGCCACGGCATGCGACCAAGTCCCCATGGCGGTGGGAGGGGAGGTGCGACAAGTCCGAGGCACGCGGTGCGGATGGGTGGCGGGGCGCAGGCGGGGCGGGCGGCGGGCTGGACGGCTGAACGAGAGCGGGTCAGACAGCGAGTGAGGACGGGGTGTTTTGGGCCGACGGGACGATGGCGTGGCCTCGGTGCGCTCGGAGACGGCGGTTCGGGCATCGCCGCAGCCGGTGCCCGTCGACAGCAGGCCGGCACCTGCAACACGGTGCGCTTCGATGGCGGGCCGGCGCCTGCAGCGCTGCGTCCTTCGACAGCGGACTTGCGCCCGCAACACAGGCCGTTGTTTGCGTCGAAATATCGAGGTTGGGAGCATGACGATAACGCACATCGCACAAATCCCCAGGTCAACACCGTCACGTTTTTCAAGGTTCGGGACACGCCAGGTCCCAACCTCAAAAAACATGACGTTTCGGGTTCCCAACCTCACTATTTCGCCGCAAAGCAATCCGCCGCAAGCAATCCGTCACATAGCAATCCGCCGCAACCCAATTCACCGCAACGCGCAGCCCGGGCCCATCGGCAGACTCGCGCCCATCCGCACACGTCAATACAAAAGCAGCGGCATGAGGAGCACCGCGGCGAACACCGCGAGGAACCCAAGGCTGATCCACCGCCAATGCGGGATCACCACCCGATACATCAGGTCGCGGGGCAGCTCGCCTCGTCGGCCGCGCCCCTCCATGAACGCGGCGACCTCGAGCGGCCCCGCGTGCCCAACGCGTGGTGACAAAATGCGTTGCCCCCTTTGCCACCTGCGCGGTCTCCTGACAGCCGCAGCGGCGGACGGCCCATGGGGACGGCGCGCCCGCGCCCGAACCCGCGCCGCCACGAAAAAGCGGCGCACCCGAAGGCGCGCCGCCACACACAAACCCCTATCGGGCTTCGAAGCCCCTACTCCCCCGCGCGCTCCTCGTACTCGGCGCGACGGGCGACACCCGACACCACGGCGAGCACCACAGCGGGAACAGCCACGGCCATCACGGCGATGATGGGCGGGACCACGGTCTGAATCAGCGGATCCATCTCACATCCTCCTTACGCGAACATGCCGCCGGCGATGCCCGCCACGCCCGAGAAGGCCAACGCCATGAGCGAGGCGGTCACGAGCGAGATGGGCAGGCCGCGCAGGGCCTTGGGAACGAGGGCGTCGTCCACGCGCTGGCGCACGAGCGCGAACAGCACCACGGCGAGGAACACGCCCGCACCGGAGCCGATCGCCGTGCCCATGAGGGTCTCCGCCGTCGCCGTTCCCGCGTCGAACGCCACCGTGTTCGAGAGCGTGACGCCGAGAAGCGCCGCGCTCGCCGAGAGCATGCCGCCGCGGCGCAGCGCCGCCAGGCGGTCGGCGCCCGCAAGGCCGCACGACATCACGGCCGACGCGGCGTACACGATGGCCGCGTTCAGCACCGCGATCACCGCCGGCGCGAAGTAGGCCGTGCCCCAGGGGGCGAGGAACCCGGCGTAGAGCGCCGAGCCAAGAATGCCCGACGCGGCCGTGGCGAGCCCCAGCAGGCAGCCAAAACGCACCGCGTCAAACGGCCGCCCTGCGAGAATGATCACACTCACAAGCCCAATGACCTGCGTGAACACGAGATTGTTATCGAACGCGGCAGTGAAGATCGCATTGATGAGGCTCATGCGCGCCCACCTTCCTTCCCATCAGCGGCGGGGGCGGCGGAATCGGAGCTCCGCTCCGTCGCCTGAACCAGCGCGGCCACGAGGGCGAGGATCAAAAGAGAGCCCGCCGGCTTCCCGAAGACCGCGATCGGAGAGGCTGCCAGCGGGGCCACCGTGAGCCCGAGCACCTGACCCGTGGAGAGGAGCTCCGTCACGCAGCCGCACACGGCGAGCACCGCGACCGCGGCCACGGCGGCCGTCGCGATATCGGCCACGGAGAAGCGCGGCGCCCCCTCGGGCAGGTTCAGCTCGGCCGCGAGCAGGGCTGCCATACCGCTCCCGCTCGCAAGCACCAGGTAGATGCCGAGCGCCTGGTGCGTGACGGGCGCGACCACGCGCACCGCGAAGCTCACGAGCACCGCCATGGCGAGGTTCAGCATGAGGGCCACCGGGATCCGGGCGACGAGCCCCGTGAAGCGCGGGACGAGCCGGCAGATCACAGCAGCGCAGACGATGGACACGGCCACGGCAGCGCCCATGACCGCGCCGTCCACGAGCGTCTTCGCGACGGCGAGGCCCGGCAGCGCGGCGGCCACCACGAGGAAGGTGCGGGTGTGCACCGCGTCGAGAATCCGCCGATCCTGCTCGCGGGCGAGATTGGGATTGAGCGCCATCTTAGTTACCCCCCACTTCCGCGAAGGCCTCAAAGGCGATGTTCAGGTCAGCAACCACGGCGTTCGAGGTGAAGGTCGCACCGGAGACGCCGTCGACGTGGGTCTCGCCGGAGCCGGCCTCCTCGACCGTGAGCGTGCCCGTGGCGTCGAGGTCCTTGAAGCTCGCGAAGAACTCGTCGGTCAGCGCGTTGGTGCCGATCCCCTCGGTCTCGTCCTCCTCCACGATCTGGATCCCGGCGACCTTGCCGTCGGCCGTGATACCGATCATGAGCTCCACGTCCCCGTGGTAGCCCTCCGCCTGCACGTCGAAGACGAAGTCGCCGGCATCGGACTGGTACACGGAGTTGAGCCCCTCGATTTCGGGCGCCTTGACCGCCTCGAACGATGCGGCCTCGGGGAAGATGAGCGCGCGCTGGGCGCCGCCCTTGCTCTCCTCGAGCGCGATGTCGGAGGCCTTGAACGCGTCGTAGAGGCTCACGTTGGCGACCGCGGTCGCGCCGGCGGCCACGCCGGTCACGATGAGCAGCGCCACGCAGGTGTACACCGCCCCGTTCTTCTTGCGCGCGAACCAGCCCGCGCGCGCAGGCGCGTTAGATGATGTCATGCTTGGCACCTCCCACCAGCTGAGAGCGCGTGTAGCGGTCGATCAGCGGCACGAACAGGTTCATGAACAGGATGGAGAAGGCCACGCCCTCGGGCGCGGGCGCGAAGATGCGCACAAGCGCCGTGATGAGGCCGCAGCCGATGCCGAAGATGACCTTGCCCTGGGGCGTCATGGGCGTGGTGGTGTAGTCCGTCGCCATGAAGAACGCGCCGAGGGCGAGGCCGCCGGCGAGCAGGTGGAAGACCGCGTCCTGGCCCGAGAGCCCCATGATGAGGCCGACCGTGGCGATGAAGGGCAGGGTGGCCCAGCCGTCCACGACCTTCATGACGAGCAGGAACACATAGCCGGCGAGCAGCGTGACCAGGCAGGTCTCGCCGAGTGCGCCCGCGTGAGCGCCGAGGGCGAGGTTCATGATACTCAGGGGCATGTCGCCCGAGGCGGCCATCGCGAGCGGGGTCGCGCTCGACACGGCGTCGACCGACTTGAGCACCGTGTCCGGATAGCTCGAGAGCGCCGAGGGCAGGGCGACCATGATGAACACGCGGCCGGCCACCGCCGGGTTCGCGAAGTTGTTGCCTATGCCACCGAAGAGCATTTTCACGACGACGATCGCGAAGGCGGTGCCGAGCGCCGCGACCCACAGGGCGCAGGTCGCCGGCAGCGTGAAGGCGAGCAGGATCGCCGTGACGATGCAGGAGAGATCCCCGACCGTCGACTTCCGGCGCATGAGCATGCAGCAGACCTGCTCGCAGACGATGGCCGTGACAACGCAGGTGAGCGTCAGCACGAGCGCGTCGATGCCGTAGAGCACGGTGGCCGCCACGAGCGTGGGCAGCAGCGCCACGATGACGCAGCCCATGATGAGCTGCGTGGACTGGCGCCCGTGCAGATGCGGGGAGGCTTCGTTGATGAGGTTCATATCGCTCAGGCCTCCTTCGGCTGGGTCAGGCGGGCGGTCTCACTGCGGTAGAGCACCTTGCCCCCGCGGATGCTCGCCACGATGCGGCGGTGCGCCGGGCAGGCGTACACGCACGAGCCGCACTCCATGCAGTTCATGACCGCGTGCTCGTCCAGGGCGACGACGTCCTGGCGGCGCCCGGCGGCGTCGAGCGCGAACGGCATGAGGCCGAGCGGGCAGGCGCGCACGCAACGGCCGCAACGGATGCAGGCGGTCTCCTCGGGGAGCACGGCGCTGTCGCTCAGCAGAAGGATCGCGTTGTTGGCCTTGATGACCGGGCAGTCGATGTCATCGAGGGTGCGGCCCATCATCGGCCCGCCCATGATGATCTTGCGCGGTTCCTCGGTGAGGCCGCCGGCCGACTCGATGATGTCGCGGACGGACATGCCGATCGGCACGAGGTAGTTGCCCGGGTTCTTGACGCAATCGCCGGCGATCGTCATCACCTTGAAGACGAGCGGGCGCCCGGTCTGGCAGAAGTACTCGACGCGCGCGGCCGTGGTCACGTTGATGACGAGGCAGCCCGCATCGACGGGCAGGCCGCCGGCAGGCACGTCGCGGCCCGTGGCGGCGTGGATGAGGACCTTCTCGCCGCCCGCGGGATACTTGGTGGGGATGGACATGACCTCGACGCGGTCGTCCCATCCGTTCGCCTTGATGGTCTCGCGCAGGCGCTCGACAGCCTCGGGCTTGTTGTCCTCAACGCCGATCACGGCGGCCGGGATGTCGAGCGCTTCGGCGATGCGGTGCACGCCGCCGGCCACGCGGTCGGGATGCTCCATCATCTGGCGGAAGTCGCTCGTGATATAGGGCTCGCACTCCATGCCGTTGACCACGAGGTACTCGAAGCGCTTGCCCTCGGGTGCGCGCATCTTGAACCAGGTGGGGAACGCCGCGCCGCCGAGACCGACCGTGCCCGAGGCGCGGACCACGTCGATGAACTCGTCTTTGGTGCGGTAGCTGGGCGCCTTGAGCTCAGGGTCGGGCTGCATCTTTCCATCGGAGTCGATCACCACGACCTGCGCCATGGCACCGGTGGGGAGCTTCTCCTCGTCGGTGCCGACCACCGTGCCGGAGATGCTCGCGTGCACGGGCGCGTAGAGCCCCTGCCCCTCGCCGATCAGCGTGCCCACGTACACGTGGTCTCCCGGCTTCACCACCGGATGGCACGGGGCGCCGATGTGCATGTTCAGCGGGATCCTGACCCGCTGCGGGGCATCAATGAACTTGCACGCGTAATCGCGCATGTCCTTGAGCTGAGGTGGATGCACACCGCCTCTCGTCTTATGAAGAGTGAACATCTCTCCCCTTCCTGCTCTCCTCTTCCAGCCTTAAGCGCCCCCGGCACGGGTGCCAGGGACGCTCGCGACATTTGCTCCATATTTTAGCGCTTTTTGAACGGATTCGGCCGGTAGGGTCAATACGAGTTCATATCGGTCATGAGCTGGTGTTTCTTCGATATTTACGACTCATTTCATCACCTGTTGCCAGCTTTTTCACGCCGCCTGTAATCTAAATTTGAAGCGCTTCACTCTCTAAAGCACCCCACTATCATCGATGCCGCGCGTTCGTAACTCGGCACTTTTCGCGCCGATTACGCGGAATGACGAACGCTCGGCATCCCCAGGCGGGAGCCGAGCGTTCGTAATATCGCATGATATGCGCTCCAGATGCCGAGTTGCGAACGCTCGGCATCTGGGACGAGCACCTCGATCGACCAGCTTACCGCTGTCCCTGGCGGCCGAGCAGCTCCTGCAGGTACTCGAGGAGCTCGTCGCGGCTCATGCCGTTGCCGGAACCGTCGCCCTCGGTGGCATCCTGCCGCTGGGAGCTCTGCAACGCTTCGTCGGACCCGAGCTCGACGCTCACGTCCTTCTGCTCGCCGTCGCGCGAGACCGTGAGCTCCACCGTGTCGCCCACCGCGTGCTCGCGGAGGGCGATGATGAGCCCGTCGGCCGAGGACACCGCGGTGCCGTCGATCGCCGTGATGACATCGCCCTTGCGGATCCCCGCCTCAGCGGCCGGTCCGCCCTCCTCCACGGCTACAACGCTCGCGCCCGCGGCCTCACCGGAGCGCATCCTCGCACTTGTGAGGGTCACGCCCAGGTAGGGGTGCACCGGGGTCTTGCCGGCGATGATCTGGTCGGCGATGTTCTTCGCGTAGTTGACGGGAATCGCGAAGCCCACGCCCGAGCTCGAGCCCGAATAGCTCTCGATCACCGAGTTGATGCCGATGAGCTCGCCGTCGCTATCGACGAGCGCGCCCCCCGAGTTGCCGGGGTTGATGGCGGCATCCGTCTGGATCATGTTGGCGTAGATGCTCGTGCCCGTGGAGCTCGGCAGCGCCGTCGAACGGTAGAGCGCGCTCACGATGCCGGTGGAAACGGACTGCTCGTTGCCGAAGGGGCTGCCGATGGCCATGACCCACTCGCCCACCTTGAGGTCGTCCGAATCGCCGATCGCGATCGGCGTCAGCTCGAGGCCGGAGGTGTCCTTGATCTTGATGACCGCGAGATCGCTCGACTCATCGGAGCCCACGAGCTCCGCCTCGCGGGTCTCGCCGCCGTCGAGCGTCACGCTCAGGCTCTTGGCGCCCTCCACCACGTGGTAGTTCGTGAGGATGTTCCCGTCGTCATCGAGCACCACGCCCGAGCCCACGTTGCCGGTGGCATCGGCGGCCGCGGCGATATCGCCCGCATCGGAGCCGCTCGTCAGCGCTGTGATGGACACCACGGAGGGAAGCGACTTCGCAGCGACGACCTCGGCGAGGGTGGTGTCCTCCGCGTTGATGTCGATGGTCTGCGCGCCGGAGCTCTCGGACGCGGAGCCCACGGTGCCCCCATCGTGCTCCACGACGAAGAACGACCCGCTCATGACCAAGGCGATCACGAGCACCGCACCCAGTATGAGTCCGGCGAGCGCCGCCACGAACACGGGGAGCTTCTTGGTCTTCGTCTTCACGACCGTGTGCCGGACGGTCTCGGTGGCGCCGACAGGGGGAACCTGCCCTGCAGACTCGCCCATGCCATACGGACGGGACGGGCCGGCGGCGTGCGCCCCCGTCGTCTGCCCGGACTCGAGATGCGGCGCGTCGGAGCCGATTCCCGCGGGACGGCGCGGGGTTTGATCATCGCTCATAGTTGTCCTTTCTCACAACAGCATGTCATCGTTGTACCCCACAACGAAACAGCGCGTCTGCTGGAAGGACGCACCTTAATGAAAATGCAAGAGCTTCACCCGCGGCTGCAGCCAGCCGTCATACGACCGTAAGGGTATCGAAAGCCGTCGGCGGACAGCGCAGACGCTCGCCGCATCAAGCCGGAAAGCGATCCCGCGGCCGCCGCAAGCGCAACGGCGAGCCGCCCCGGCCTATTCCTTGAACAGGTAACCCACGCCGCGCACGGTGGTGATGTGCGCCGCGATGGTGGGGCCCACCTTCGAGCGGATCCGGCGGATGTGCACGTCAACCGTGCGCGTGCCGCCGCAATACTCGAAACCCCATACGCGATGCAGCAGGACCTCGCGGCTGAAGGTGTGGTTGGGATGCGTGACCAAAAACGAGAGCAGGGAGTACTCCATGAGCGTGAGGTCGACCGGCTCGTCGTCGAGATGGACCTGGTAGGTCGCCAGGTTGATCGTCATGCTGCCGATCGTGATGACATCGCCGCCCAAAAACGGGTCCTCGTCGCCGAGCAGGCGGCGCACACGGACCTCGAGCTCGGCCTCGCTCGCGCCCGAGCACACGAAGTCAGCGCGCACACGGGCCGGGATGCGCAGGTCATGCAGGGACTCCTCGGGCATAAGGAGGAGCATGGGGATGTTGCCGCGCCCTTCGAGCCACTTAGAGATCTGCTCGAGCCGATCGGTGCGCACGCCGTCGGCATCGAGGGCCAAAAGGTCGAAATCGCTGGATGCGGCCGGGGAGTCGGGCGTGGCGGCGAAGACCTCGGCGCCCATCGAGGTGATGAGGGATCTCACGAACTCGTGAAACCGCGTCGTGCGCGCCATGAACAAAATGTGCTTCTCAGACATGGCTTCCTCCCTCTTCCCTCTCAAGAATCATAGCAAGAACGCCGTCGGTTGAAGACGGCACCGGAAAACGGCCCCGGGCAGACGAGCTACGAGTTCGCCAGATAGCGCTTGATCTCCCACTCGGTGATCGTGGACGCGTAGCGGTTCCACTCGTCGCGCTTCTTCTTGAGGAAGTACCCGTGGATGTGCTTGCCGAGGGCATCCCGCATGAAATCGGACTCCTCGAAGATGTCGAGCGCCTCGCCGAGGCTCTTGGGCAGGGCCCGGAAGCCGCGCTCCCGAAGCTCGCGGTCGGAGAGGCGGAACAGCTCGCTCGTTCCCTCCTCCGGCAGCGTGAGGCCGCGCTGGATGCCGTCGAGACCGGCGGCAAGGGTGACGGCGTTCACGAGGTGCGGGTTGGACATCGGGTCGGGCGTGCGGATCTCGATGCGGCTCGAGAGGTGCTTGCCCGGCTTGTAGATGGGCACGCGCACCATGGCCGAGCGGTTGCGCAGGCCCCAGGTCGCCCACGCGGGGACCTCGGGCAGCTTGTCGCCGCGGGCCACGAGGCGCTTGTAGGAGTTCACCGTGGGGTTGGTGATGGCCGAGAGCTCGGGCGCGTGGTCGAGGATGCCGGCCATGTAGCTCTTCGCGATATCGGAGAGGTGGTAGCGCTCGTCGTGCTCGCCCCAGAAGACGTTCTCGCCGTCGTGGTTGAACAGTGACTGCTGGAGGAGCATCGCGCTCGAGGCCTGGTTCGCGATGGGCTTGGGCATGAACGAGGCGTGGATGCCGCTCTCAGACGCCGCGAGGCGGATCACGTGCTTGGCGGTGATGATCGCGTCCGACATGGAGAGCGCCTCGGCGTGCCGGAGGCTGATGCCGTGCTGGGAATGGCCGGCGCTGTGGTAGGTGTACTCCACGGGCACGCTCATCTTCTCGAGCATGAGCACCATGGACCGGCGCAGGTCGCGGGCCGAGTCGCTCGGGGTGAGGTCGAAGTAGCCCACCTCGTCGAGGGGCTCCGGCGTGTTCTCATCGGGGAAGTGGTAGAACTCGATGTCGGCGCCGACGTTCAGGATGTAGCCGAGCTTCTCGGCCTTGATGAACATGCGGCGCAGGCACTCGCGCGGGTCGCCCGGGAAGAGCTCGCGGTCGGGCGTGCAGACATCGCAGAAGATGCGGGCCACGCCGTCGCTGCTCTGACGCCACGGCAGGATCTGGAAGGTGGAGGGATCGGGGAAGGCGAGCATGTCGGCCTCGTCGGGGGCGGCGAAGCCCTCGATGCTCGAGCCGTCGAAGCCGATGCCCTCGTCGAAGGCGACCTCGAGGTCCTCCGGACTGATGGCCAGGCTCTTGAGGCGGCCGAGCACATCGGTGAACCACAGGCGGATGAAACGGATGCCGCGCTCCTCGATGGTGCGGAGCACGAAATCGATGTTCTGCTGCTGGTCCATGGTCGGCCCCTCTCACGCCAAGCCCCGCGCGGATGCGCGACCGCGTTGAACGATACCGGCATACTTTCTCACATCCATGGTATGAGGGCAATGTTACGGGCGAGTTTCCGCGGGGCGGGTGGGGGCGGTTCGCCGGAGCAGCGGGGAGGGCGGGATGCCGGGGCGGGCGGCGGTACCGGGGTCGAAACCGACCGGCAGGTGCTCTGGGCGCAACGGGAAGGCTCCCCGAAGCCGATGCGTTCGGAGGCAGGCCAGGGGCGCGGAACCCCTCCTCCCCACCGTCTCCAGATCCCGTGCCTACCGAACGCCGCGGGAGAGCTCGCGCTCCACCTGGTCGACGCCCTTCATGGCCGGGCAGGACCGCTTATGGCTCGCGCTGCACGTGCCGGCTGAGGAGCAGTCACCGCAGCTGCCCTTGCGGCGCACGCGCAGACACACGGCGACGAACGCGATAGCGACGAGGGCGAGGATGATGATATCAACGGGGTTCATAGCGACCTCCTCTTGTTTTCCATTTCTAACTTTACCCTATCGGGCGCATCTCGGCCTTGAAAACACAGCGGCATCACGTGGGCGCTCCAGCATCTATTCTCCACCGCGTCAAAATAAAAAACGGGCCGCCGGGATACCCCGACGGCCCGCATGCGAGCTGTCAGCAGCGCGGCTCCTACGCGGCCGAGCGCGCGCCCTCCGGCTCCTCGTCCTCGCCGAAGGCGCCCTTCGGCATCGGACGGAATAGCTGGAAGAGGATGAGCGCGGCGAAGACCGCGGCAACGACCGTCCAGACGCTGAAGACGCCGGTCGCGGCCAGGTAGAACTGGTTGATCATGAGGCCGACCACCCACGCGAAGGCGCACTCGTACCCAAGCGCGATCGCGGTCCACTTGGCCGAATCCATCTGGGCGCGGATCGTGCCCATGGCGGCGAAGCAGGGAGCGCACAGCAGGTTGAACGCGCCGAAGGCGGCCACGGCGCCCACCGTCGGGAACATCGCCCCGAAGGCCGTCCAAAGGCTGGCGTCGTTCTCGGTGGCGCCTGAGATGTGCAGGATCGAGGCGGCTGTCGCCACGACGTTCTCCTTCGCCACTAGGCCGTTGACCGTCATGGCCGTGGCCTGCCAGGACTCGAAGCCCAGCGGGGCGAAGATCCAGCTCAGCGCACCCGAGACCATGGCGAGCACGGAGTAATCGGTGAACTCTTCAAGACCACCGGTCACATCGGGCAGGAACCCGAAGACGCCCTTGTATACGCCGAAGTTCGAGAGGAACCACACCACCACGGTCGAGGCGAAGATGATCGTGAAGGCCTTCTTGATGTAGGAGCTCACGCGCTCCCACACGTGCAGGGCCCAGGAGCGGACCGACGGCATGTGGTAGGACGGCAGCTCCATCACGAAGGGCGTGGGGCGCCCAGCGAAGAGCTTGGTCTTCTTGAGCATGATGCCCGACACGATGACCGCGAACACGCCGAGGAAGTAGAAGAGCGGAGCGATCCAGGCGGCCTCGTTGTCGTTCACGAGCGCGCCCATGAGCAGGGCGATGATGGGGAGCTTCGCGCCGCAGGGAATGAAGGTCGTGGTAATGACCGTCATGCGGCGGTCCTTCTCGTTCTCGATGGTCTTGGTCGAGAGCACGCCGGGAATACCGCAGCCCGTGGAGACGAGCATCGGGATGAAGGACTTGCCGGAGAGGCCGAAGCGGCGGAACACGCGATCCATGACGAAGGCCACGCGGGCCATGTAGCCGCAGTCCTCGAGGAAGGACAGGAGCACGAACAGGACGAACATCTGCGGGATGAAGCCGAGCACGGCGCCCACGCCGGCGACGACGCCGTCGACCACGAGGCCGATCACGATTGCGCTCGCGCCCGCGGCCTCGAGCCACCCGGTGACGACATCGGGGACGCCCGGCACCCAGGGGCCGAACTCGGCCGGATCGGGCTCGGCCACGGCGGCGTCCTTGATGACGGCCGCGGCGTCCACAGAGCTCGTGGTCACCTCGCCCGTGTCCTCATCCTCGAACTCGGCGGTGGCGCGGATGTCGGCGGCGGCGGGCTGGGCGGCGATCGCGGCAGCGGCGGCGTTCGCGGCCTCGGCATCCTCGGCGTCGACGGCCTCGGTGTAGGCGGAGATGTCGATGCCCTGCTCGCCCGCGACGGCGACGAAGGCCCCGATCTCGGTCTGAGCGTCGCTGTAGGCGCCGGCGGCCTCGTCGTAGGCCTCGCGCCCCTGCCCGAGGAAGAACCAGCCGTCGCCGAAGATCTGGTCGTTCGTGAAGTCGGTGCCCGCCGTGCCGAAGGTGGAGATGGCGAGCCAGTACACGCCGAACATGATCGCGGCGAAGATGGGCAGGCCGAGCCAGCGGTTGGTGACCACGCGGTCGATCTTCTCGGAGGTGCTCATCTTGGCCGGGGCGCGGCGCAGGCACTCGTCCACGATGTGCGCGATCACGCCGTAGCGCTCGCTCGTGATGATGGACTCGGCGTCGTCGTCGCAGTCTGCCTCGCACTGGGCGATGACCCGCTCGGCCTCAGCGGCCTGCTCGGCAGGGAGCTTCAGCAGCTTGGTGGCCGCCTCGTCGCGCTCGAAGAGCTTGACGGCGTAGTAGCGCCGCTTGTGCGCGGGGACGTTATCGGGCAGAAGCCCCTCAAGGCGGGTCAGGACCTCCTCGATGGCGGCGTCGAAGCTGTGCTCGGGCGTGACGGCCTTCTTGGCGGCCACCTCGCGCACCTTCTCGAAGAGCTCGGCGATGCCGGTGTTCTTGAGGGCCGAGATCATCACCACCGGGCAGCCGAGCTGGCGGGAGAGCGCCTCGACCTCGATGCGGTCGCCGTTGCGCTCGAGGAGGTCGGCCATGTTCAGGGCGACCACCGTGGGGAGCCCCGTCTCGATGACCTGGAGCGCCAGGTAGAGGTTGCGCTCGAGATTCGTCGCGTCGACGACCTGGATGACCGCGTCGGGCTCGCCGCTCATGAGGTAATCGCGCGAGACCTGCTCCTCGGGGCTGTAGGGCGACAGCGAGTAGATACCGGGAAGGTCGGTGACGGTCACGCTCTTGTCGCTTGAGAGCTTGGCCTCCTTCTTCTCAACCGTCACGCCGGGCCAGTTGCCCACGTAGCCGTTCTGACCGGTGATCAGGTTGAACAGGGTCGTCTTACCGCAGTTGGGGTTGCCCGCCAACGCGATGTGGAGCTCTGAAGCTGCCATGAAACTCCTTCTTCCATAAGGCTTTGAAACTTTGGCTGAAGTTACCGAGCTCGCTCTCCCGCCGCTGAGGCCGCCCTCGGATGATGACGGTTGTTAGAGAGTGCTAACTCTACCTGCATACGCTGCCTAGAACCGAAACGGACTACTCGACCTCGACGATCGCAGCCTCCTCCTTGCGGATCGACAGCTCGTAGCCGCGCACGGTGATCTCGATCGGATCCCCGAGCGGTGCGACCTTGACCACGTTGAACGGAGTCCCCTTGATAAGGCCCATGTCCATGAGGTGCCGACGCAGAGCGCCGGAGCCGTGCAGCTTGATGATCGTGGAGGAACCCCCCACGGCAACATCTCCCAGTGTCTTCATTGCTTCCTCCTTTCCGTGCCTGACGTATCACACCTGAGAAAAAGGCGCCGCCCACAGGGCAAGCGCCGTCAGACTCCTACGAGGTCATGACGAAGCGGGCCACCTTGGCATCGAGGCCAAAGCGCGCACCCTTCACCATGACGATCACATTGCTTCCGCTTGAGGTCACCACATGCACCTGAGACCCCTCGACGAACCCGAGCTCCTGGAGGTGGCGCCTCATATCCTGGCCACCGCGCACCTTGGCGACCGAGACGGTCTCCCCAGCGCGCACCAGGGACAGCGGCATCGCCGGCATTCCCGTTGGCATGTTCACCACCTGCTTTCACACTCGAACGCACCGAACATGGCAAGGCAGGCTGCCACGATCGCAGGTGGCCGGTCTGAAGTTAACCTTGTCTATGTTCGACCATGTAAACTATCACGTTGAGCAGGCCGTGGGAAGGGCTTACCGGCATCTTCTGCAAAATTTTAGGTTTGAGAAGCGAATTACCGGGCGTCGCGGGGTCGGGGAATGGCGCCGTCGCCTGAGGCGGGCCGCATGAGCCCCTAGCAAGGACTGAGATTTTGCCGGAGCCATGCCGACGCGGGAAGATTCAAGCTGCTTTGCGCTAGCAGCCGTCCGAAGGGCGCAAACCTTGCGCCACTTGTACCGGTTCGCGTGCGGCGGGCGCAAACCTTGCGCCTTTTGTACCAGTTCGCGCGTGGCGGCCTCAAACCTTGCGCCTCTTGTACCAGTTCGCGCGTGGCGGCCTCAAACCTTGCGCCTCTTGTACCAGTTTACGGCCAGCGGTCATGTAGCCGCCGAAAGGGCACGCGCTCTACCTGCGGGGATGGGACGCGTTTCGCGCCCCTACCTCCCCCAGGGCACGAAAACTGGTACAGGAGGCGTCAGGTTTGCGCCGCGGCCCCGCGAAGCGGTACAAGTCGCGCGACTTTTCGAGGGTCGTCGGCCCTCGCGCAAAGCGAGCGGTCGCAGCTACCCCCAGGGATGCTCCCATCCCGGATCGGACCCCGCCGACCCGAGCGACCCCGCTCGACCAGCAACCCCGCCCGCCCGTCGGCCCCACCGGCGAACCACCCGTCCGCACAAGCCAAAACCCAAAGCACAAGGGCCGGGGCGCGAAAAGCGCCCCGGCCCTTGTCACGGGCTGGCAGCCGCCCTGATCAGGCGCCCTGTCCGCGCACGGCACGGGCAGCGGCCATGGCCTCGCCCGCCAGGCGCTCCACCTCATCGAAGCTCCCGTCGACGAACAGCGCGGGCTCGACCATCCAGGTGTCGCCCACGGCGATGATGCTCTCGTTCCCGAGGTAGTCACCCAGATTCGCCTTGCTCACCCCGCCCGTCGGCATGAGGCGATGACCGACGAAGGGCGCGCAGGCCGCTCCAAAGCCGCCGCCCGCGAGCCGCCGTGCGCTCGCGCCGCCCCTACCCGCGCAGCAGCTCGGTAACCCTCCGCTTCACATCGAGGAACTCCGGGCTGAGTGCGAAATCGGCCCGCTCGCCCCGAGGACACCCCACCCGCACGGATCCCGTGATCCGCGTGGGCACGCCGACCTGCGGTGCGCCGCGCATGACGTGGATCGCATCCGCGATCTTCACCGCCTCGTCGATGTCGTGCGTGATGACGAGCGCCGTGGTCCCAAACGCGTCCGCCATCTCGAGGAACCACCGGTGCATGTCGGCCTTGGTGAAGGCGTCGAGCGCCGAGAAGGGCTCGTCGAGCAGCATGAACTCCTGGTTGAACAGGTAGCTGCGCAGGAGAGCGGCGCGCTGGCGCATGCCGCCCGAGAGCTCCGCCGGCCAGCGGCGCTCCGTGCCGGCGAGGCCGAAGGTCTCAAACAGGCCCCGTGCCCGCTCCCGGGCGGCAACGGGCGCCTCCCCCTTGAGCACCAGGGGGAGCGCCACGTTGTCGATGATCGTCTTGTGGGGCAAAAGCAGGTCCTTCTGCAACATGTAAGCGAGGTTGCCCGGGGCCCCGGTGATGTCGCGGCCGTCAAGCTCCACCGTGCCAGAATCGGGCCGCGCAAGGCCCGCGATCACGTGGAAGAGCGTCGTCTTGCCGCAGCCCGAGGGGCCGAGCAGGCAGGCGATCTCGCCCGGCGCGACCGTCAGGCTCACGCCGTCGATGACCGTGAGGCCGTCGAACGCCTGCCGCACCCCTTTGACCCGAAGCTCCGCCATCTGCGATCCGCCCCTTCCCCGCGCGCCCGCTAGGCCTTGATGAAGTCGGTGACAAGGCCGGCACCCGAGGGGATCTTGGGCGCGAAGCCCTGCTCGGACACCCACCCGAAGAACGCGTCCCAGCGGTTTTGATCGATGAGCCCCCAGGCTGCCGCATCCGCCTGGTACTGGTCGGCGAGATAGCGCTGGGAAGCGAGCACGAGCTCGCGCTCGAGCTCCGGGGCCGCCTTGAGCAGCACCTCGGCCGCGCCATCCGGGTCCTCGATGCAGTCCTCGTAGCCCCGGCGCGTGGCGTCCATGAAGGCCTGGACGGTCTTCGGATCGTCCTTGATGAGGTCGTTGTTCGCGATGATCACCGGGGTGTAGTAGTCGAAGACCCCGTCGATGTCGGCGAAGGCGAAGTAGTTGGTGTCGAGGCCCGCGAGGCGGCACTTCTCTCCCGCCCAGGCCCAGTAGATCCAGATGCTGTCCACCTGATTCGAGGAGAGCGCGCTCACCTCGTCGGTGACGGTCGAGGGCACCATCTTCACACGGCTGAAATCGCCGCCGTCGGCCTCCACGCAGCGTTGGATGACCCCCTGCTCGATCGGGAGCTCCCACGTGGCATAGGTGTGGTCCATCATCTTGGCGGGACTTTCGATCCCCTTCTCGGCGAGGCTGATGATGCCCGAGGTGTTGTGCTGGATGATCGCGGCCACCGCGGAGACCGGAAGCGCCTCGTCACCGGTGACGTAGGCCGCCATAGTGTCCTGGAAGCTGACGCCGAACTGCGCATCCCCCGCGGCCACGAGCGGATCGGCGCCGTTCTCGGGCGCCTGCAGGATCGTGACGTCGAGGCCGGCGTCCCGGTAGTACCCGCGCTCGCTCGCCACGTAGACGCCCGTGTGGTTCGTGTTCGGCGTCCAATCGAGGGCGAAGGTGACGGGTGTGAGGCCGCCGGACGCGGTCGACCCGGCCGAGTGGCTGGACCCTGCCTGCGCGCCCGTGCCCGCGCACCCGGCGAGCGCCGTGGCGCCCGCGAGAGCTGAAAGGGAGAAGGCGCGGCGGCTCATCGTCTGCTTGGTCATGATTGTCTCCTGTTCTGCAGGGCCTGTGCCCCGCGTGTCGTTTGCGAGCACCGGGTCAGCGGCGATCTTCACTCCCCACCCGGTCCCAGGGGATCGCCGCGCGGCGGGCCAGCTCGACGACCCGCATGAGCACGAGGCTCAGGGCCGAGATGAGCAGGATCACCGCGAACATCTTGTCGAACGAGTAGGCCTTGCGAACCCGCGTCATGTAGACGCCGAGGCCCGAGAAGCCGCCGAGCCACTCGGCGATGACGGCGCCCACGATGGCGTAGGCGGCCGAGATCTTGAGCCCCGAGAAGAACTGGGGCAACGCCGCCGGGAACTTCACGTGGCGCAAGATCTGCAGCTCCGTGGCGCCCATCGAGCGCATGAGATCGATCTCGTCGGGATCGACGGATCGGAAGCCGCCGAGGACCCCCACCGTGATGGGGAAGAACGTCGACACCACGATGAGCACGATCTTCGGCAGCATGTCGTAGCCGAACCAGAGCACCAGAAGCGGGGCGATCGCGACCGCGGGGATGGTCTGGGTCAACACGACGATGGGGTAGAACGCCCGGTAGAGGATCTCAAAGCGGTCCATGACGATCGCGGCCGCGAGCCCCGTGGCGACGCCGAGCGCAAGCCCGACGCCCGCCTCGGCGAGCGTGGTGGCCGTGTGCCCGGCGAGCAGGGGCGCGTCGGCGATGAGCGCGCGGACGACGGCGAGCGGGCTCGGCAACAGGTAGGGCGGCACGAGCCCGAGCGAGCAGACGAGCTGCCACACGGCGACGAGCGCGACGAGCGTCAACGGCGCCGCGAGCGCGAGCAGGCGCCGGCTGGACGCGCCCCGCAACGAGGGCAAGACGCGACGATCCGCCCCCCGCCGCATCCCAGATGCCGAGCGTTCGTAATCCGGCCTTTTTTCCGCGTTTAATGCCGTGTTACGAACGCTCGGCATCGGTGCCGTGCGGGCGTCATCGGGCTCCGCGGTTGAGGAGGTCGGCGTCTCAGTCGTTGTCGGCATGGTACTTGCCGATCTTCTCCTCGGTGGTGAGCACGCCCTCCTCGGGCGCGAAGAAGATCTTCACGTAGGTGGCCACCCCGGGTGCACCGGCCCTGACGGCGATGCGGTTGACCTCGGCCACCACCCGCATGCAGTGGTCGTAGTCGCCCTCGATGGTGGTTTCGAACGGTCCCACGTAGGCGTCGGGGAACTCGCGCTGGATGTAGGCGATCGCCTCATCGACGATGCGCACCACCTCCGCGTTCCCCCCGACGCGCTGCGGCAGGACCTGGATCGCGACGCTTGCCTCCATACTCCTCCTTCCGGGCCAGCTGCGCCCGGGCAGCAAAAAGGGCCCCTCGATACCGTAGGGGCCCTCGCGGTTGCAAAGGATGTCTCGTCCCTACGCCGGCATTACCCGGATCAGGTCGGGTCGAGCGGACGGTCCGCTCCTCTCAGCCGGGCCATGCCCCAGCTCCCCTTGTACGTGAGGCATTGTAGCACGCGAGGCGGACGGCTGCGAACTCTCACGACCCCCCCCATCGGGCGGCAGCCGCTGAAGCGGCGCCGGCAGCCCCTACGCCCTCGCCCCACGGTACGGTGCATCCGCCGCAAACCAGATGCCCGCCGCGCGCCGCGCCTCGGTCATGGTGTGGGAGACGGCGACGCTGTGCCGCAGCAGGGCCTCGCAGCGCTCCCGGTCGCCTGCGTCGATCATGGCGCTGATCGACCGAAACGCGCTCTCCCACTGGTTCTCGGGATTGAGGTCGACGCGCTCCTCGGTGCCGTCGTTGAGGTGCAGGGTCAGGCCGCCGCAGCTGCTTGGAGGCGTTGCCAGCGCGAGATAGCCCCTCGTGCCCTGGATCGTGCTCCGCGACGGCGCCGCGCAGTCCTTGGCGGCCACGCTCACCGCCTTGAAGCTCCCGTAATCGAGCTCCATCACGCCCGAGGTGTCGATGCCGCGCTCGATGTTCGCATGATACGCGGCGCGGACGGGCTCGCCGAACAGGCCGATGAGCCAATGCATGTTGTAGACCCCGAGGTCCATGAGCGCACCGCCCGATTTCGCCGGATCGAAGGCCGGCAGCACCGTGCCCGCTCGAAACGCGTCGTAGCGGCTGCTGTACTGGCTGAAATTGCAGCTGACGATCTTGATGTCGCCGATGCGCGGCAGAAACTCGCGAAGCTTCGCGTAGTTCGGCTGGTGGAGGGTGGTGATGGCCTCGGCGAGCATCAGGCCGCGCTCGCGGGCGGTTGCGGCGAGGTCCCGTGCCTCCTCGACGGTGCTCGCGATCGGCTTCTCCACGATCACGTGCTTGCCGGCCTCAAGCGCCCGGATCGCCGCCCCATGATGCAGGTGGTTCGGAACGGCGAGGTAGACCGTGTCGATGTCCGTCTGGGCGAGCATGGCCGCGAGATCGGTGTGCACCTCGGCCGCAGCGACGGTGCCCGCGAGCTCGCGCGCCGCCTGGACGCTGCGCGGCGTCGAGCAGACCGCCCCCACCGTGCAGCCCCACTCCTCAAGGTGCGGGACGATGAGCCGCGCGATCATCCCCGTGCCGAGCACACCAAGCCTCATGGTCTCCCCTTCCCTATGGGCATGAGCAATGCCCCCACTGTACCGGATTGCACGGGGCCGGCCCGATGCGAAAGCGCCCGCATCCGCGGCGAGGGCGGATGCGGGCGCGCAGGATCAGGCCGTGCCAGTCGCCGTCACAGCGTGCGCAGCGAGACCTCCTTGAGCTGGCGGGCCGAGACCGGGCTCGGGGCCTCGCTCATCATGTCGGAGCCGGAGCTCGTCTTAGGGAAGGCCATGACCTCGCGGATGGAGTCCGCACCGGCCAGCAGCATGCACACGCGGTCGAGGCCGAGCGCGAAGCCGCCCATCGGGGGCGCGCCGAACTCGAGGGCGTCCATCAGGAAGCCGAACTGCTCGCGGGCCCCCTCGGGCGTGAAGCCAAGCTTCTCGAGGATGCGCTCCTGCAGCTCGGCGTTGTGGATGCGCATGCCGCCGCCGCCCGCCTCGAAGCCGTCCATCACGAAGTCGTAGGTGCGGGAGCCCACCGAGAGCGGGTCGGTGTCCAGCCGCCCGAGATCGTCCTCGACCGGCTGGGTGAAGGGCTGGTGCTCGGCGGCATAGGCCTTGCGGTCCTCGTCCCAGTGGAAGAGCGGAAAGTCGACGACCCAGAGGAAGTCGTGGCCCTCGCGGGGCACGTCGAGGGCGTCGGCCATGTGGCAGCGCATACCGCCCAGGATCTCGCAGCTCTCGAGTCGCGGGCCGGCGGCGAACATCACGAGGTCGCCGGGCTCGACCTCGGTGCGCTCGCGCAGGGCCGCCATCTCCTCATCGGAGAAGAACTTGACGATCGGACTGTTCACGCTGCCGTCTTCGCGGAAGGCGATCCAGGCGAGGCCCTTCGCGCCGAGCTCGCGGGCCACGGGCTCGAGCTTGTCGATCTTGGCACGGGCCCAGGAGCCGGCGCCCTTGGCGTTGATGCACTTGACGACCGAGCCCTCGGCGTTCGCCGCGCTCGCGAAGACCTTGAAAGAAGACTCCTTGAAGATGTCCGTGACATCCACGAGGTGCATGCCGTAGCGCGTGTCGGGCTTGTCGATGCCGTAGGTCTCCATCGCGTCCCAGTAGCTCAGACGGCGCAGCGGCGTGGGCATGTCGACGCCCATGGCGGCGAAGGCGTCTTTCAGGACGTCTTCGAGCTCGGCCATGACGTCGTCCTGCTCCACGAAGCTCATCTCGATGTCGACCTGCGTGAACTCGGGCTGGCGGTCGGCGCGCAGGTCCTCGTCACGGAAGCACTTGGCCACCTGGTAGTAGCGCTCGACGCCGCCCACCATGAGCAGCTGCTTCAGGAGCTGGGGGCTCTGGGGCAGGGCGTAGAAGTGGCCGGGCTGGATGCGGCTCGGCACGAGGAAGTCGCGGGCGCCCTCGGGGGTGGACTTGAAGAGGCTCGGGGTCTCGACCTCCATGAAGGCGCGGCGGTGCAGGGCGTCGCGGATGGCGAAGGTGAAGTCGGAGCGGAGCTTCAGGTTCGACATCATCTTGGGGCGGCGGATGTCGAGGTAGCGGTAGCGCAGGCGGATGTCCTCGCCGGCCTCGATGTGGTCCTCGATCTGGAAGGGCGGGGTGCGGGAGCGGTTCAGGACCTCGATGTCGGAGATGAGGACCTCGATGTCGCCGGTCGCGAGCTTGGCGTTCTCCATGCCCTCGGGACGGCGGCGCACGGTGCCGGTCACCTTGATGGGCCACTCGGAACGAATGGTCTCGGCTGCATGGAACGCCGTGCCGCCGGAGTGCTCGGGGTCGAAGGAGATCTGCGTGACGCCTGCGCGGTCGCGCAGGTCGACGAAGATCAGGCCGCCGTGGTCGCGACGGCGCCACACCCAACCGGTGAGGGTGACCTCGGAACCGATGTGCTCGGCCGTGAGCTCACCGCAGGTGTGCGTGTGCATGGCATGGGTATCCCCCATGGAAACCTCCCAGAGTCCGTGCCGCCCCGTGTCGGTGCGGGCGACGATGATACAGACCGCGCGGATGCGTAGACAGCGTATGCGCGCATGGCGTCCCATGATAGCGCTCGCACGGCGGCCGCGTCACCCCGCGATCGGCCGCGGCGCGGTTTTAACATTGCCCGCGGTATGCCGAGCGTTCGCGATTCGCCGTTTTATCGTGCGAAAATGGGCAATTGCGAACGCTCAGCATCCCCTATGGCTTGCGCGAGCGTTCGTAATCCGGCGTTTTCGGGCGATTTTCTGCCGAGTTACGAACGCTCGGCATCTCGGCGGGGGCGGGCGACGCGGTGCCGCGGGCTGGGTCGCGGGTGGGCGGCCGCGGGCGGGGCAGCGGGCGGTGCCGGCGTTGCGGACAGGCTTGTGCGGAGGGAGGGCTACTTCACCGTGCCGTCGGCGAACACGAGGTCGCGCTCGGGGCCCGTGAGCCGGGACCGGGCCTGGTCGCGCAGCTCGTTCAGGCCCGAGAGAAACTGCCGCTGCATCACGAGCACGTAGTAGCGGCCCTTGCAGGTGAGCGTGAGCTCGTCGGCGTCGTCCGTCTCGAATGCGCCGTTCGCCCGCATGAAGGCCATCTCCACCGGGAGGCCCCGCTCGACGCTCACGCCGAAATCGCGCTCGAACCGGCGCTTGTCCAGCCGCAGGGCGTACAGGTCCTGCATGAACCGGTAGCGCATGAGGTCGCGGCGGCTCATCTCGGTCTTCCCCATGACCGACATGCGTCCCGACTCGATGGCCTCGTTGTACTCCTTGATCGAGAAGGTGTTCACGTAGATGGTCCCGTCGAGGTGCGTGACCGAGCCCGAGCCGATGGCCGGGTACTCCTCGTAGGACACCCCGAACTCGTCCACCGGCGCCACGCTCTCGCCGCAGGCGTGCAGGTCGCGGCCGGCGCGGTTGAAGGTCCAGACCGTGCGGCGCTCGAAGGCCGGGTCCGCCCCGCCCGCGAGCCCCTCGTCCAAGATCTTGTAGTACTCGTACTCGCGCTGGTAATTCGGCTTGCCCAAGGTGTCCAGCATGTGCCTGGTCGTGGCGTGTGAGAAATACAGCGGGCTGAAGGTGGTCTGCTGGCAGCCGCACTCCCGGATGCGCTCGATATCGCGCTGGAGCACATCGGCGCTCTGGGAGGGGAAGTTGAAGATCATGTCCACGTTCAGGATGTCGAAATACTCCCGCGCCATCTGGAGGCGCTCGAAGATCTCATCGCCGCTGCCGTACTTCTCGAAGCGGTCCATCTGGCGGAGCAGATCGTCATCGAAGCTCTGCACGCCCACCGAGAGGCGCTGAACCCGGCCCTTCATCTTCTCCAGGTAGGGCCCTGTCAGATGGTTGGGGTTCGTCTCGGAGCAGACCTCCTGGATGGAGAAGGTCTCCCGCGCCAGGTCGAGCGTCTCGCAAAGCTCGTCGATCATGATCGTGGGGGTCCCGCCCCCGCAGTAGATGCTCTCGAAGTCGTATCCGAGGTCTTTGAGCATCAGCATCTCGCGCCGAAGGTTCTTGAAATAGGGCCGGGCCACCTCCTCGCGAAAGGGGTAGCGGTTGAAGCTGCAGTAGGGGCAGAGGCGCTGACAGAAGGGGATGTGCATGTAGAGCATGTAGCGGACGCCGGGCTTGGGGCCGGGCAGCGCCTCCACGCGCGCCGGCTCGATCCTGAGCTCGCGCTTCGCCATCGCCTTGATCACACCCGTCAACATGCGCTCTGAGATCACTGCCGCTCCCCTCCGACGTGCCGACGGGACGTATCGTACTCCTTATCGCCGCGTCCCGCCCTCCCTGCCGCGCCCTCGGGCTCAGACGAAGGCCTGGAGCCCCGTGCCGTCGACGATCTCCTCGTAGAGCCGGCGCGTCTCCTCCTCCGGGTCGCGATTCAGATCGTCCTTAAGCTCGTGCCTCAAGTAGTAGAGATGGGATGCGTACAGGTTGACCACCTCGCGCCGCCGTCCCGCGGCGTCAAGCGCGCGCATCGCACGGCGCAAGACGTCCTCGCGCGTGGGGCACTGTTTGAGCGCAGCCTCGGCAAGCCACGAGGCGACCGTGACGTCCTCCTCTTCCATCGCGGCATCGATGCCCTTGACCAGGCAGTCGATGTACTTCGATTCGCACACCCGCCGCATGCGCCTGAAGAAGGTGACGTCGCCGGAGCCGGGGATGTAGAGCGGGCCGACGTAGAGCTTCTCGAGCTTCAAGCAGGCGTCGATGACGGCCCGGGCGGCGCTTCCCCTGCCGTCCCGTTGGAGCAAGATCGCTCGGACGAGCATGTTGAACTCCGTGGTGTCCGCGCTCACGTACTCGGTGTTGAGGCCCAGGCCGTCCCCGTGCGTGAGCACGTACTGCGGTCCATCCTTCACCTGGCCGAACGCCGCGCGCAGAGTCGAGGTCGCCGTGTACAGGCTCTGCCGCGCCCGGGAGAGGTCCGTCCCGGGCCACAGCTCCTCGATGAGCACGTGCCGGCCCACGAACGTCCCAAGCGCGAGCGTCAGGCGGGCCGCCAAAAACGCGGCGCGCTTGCGCCCCCACAGGCGGCTGGTGAGCTGATGCCCGTTCCGACTCACCTGAAAGCCCCCGAGCAGCGAGATATTCACCTGACCCACCTCGGAGAGCTCGGGCATCACGGTGAGATCGGGGCGCCGGCCGCGGCCGTCGGGCTCGGGCTCGGCTGACAGGCGGTACGCGTCGACACGGGCCTCGGGGATCAGCCGGAGCACCGTCGCCCCGCGCTGCCCCATGACACCCAGTGCAAGCCGTGCGATGGGCAGGAAGCGGGGTTCGAGCAGCACCTCGCGGTGCAGGGAGAACCACACCGACAGATCGGTGTCGTACTGCGCGGCGGCGAGCAGCAGGGCGGAGGCCCAGGCCTCAGCGGGGTTGTCAACGGTATGGGAGAGATCGAGCAGGTCGGCATCCTCCCGGATCGTCACGCGGGAGCTGTTGAGGAGCATGGAGACCTGCTCGAGCAGCAACGA
Organism: Coriobacteriaceae bacterium; assembly: GCA_015062655.1. GTDB lineage: Bacteria > Actinomycetota > Coriobacteriia > Coriobacteriales > Coriobacteriaceae > Collinsella. The sequence goes on along the minus strand of SUUG01000020.1, from coordinate 41,085 downwards.
CCACCCCTTGAGCAGGGCGTGCCTCGATTCCGCGAGGCGCCCCACCTGCTGGGCGCGGAACCGCGCGTTCACGAGCTGCCCCGTCTCGGCGCACTGCCAGCCCTCGGCCGCCAGGTACAGCAGCTGCGTGTCCAGATCGGATTCGCGCACCGCGACGGTGACCCTGTCGCTGAACGCGCGCTCGTCCACCACCGGAAGGCCCGCGAGCAACCGCCGCAGGGAGCATACGGCCCGCACCCGCGTGGCGATCGGAACCAGCCGCCGCTCCCCCAGCCGCGCCGACAGCCGCGAGAGCCCCTGCAGCTCGCCCTCCACATCCCGCTCCGGCTCGTGGAAGGCCGCGACCATCGACCTGCTGAGCCGGAAGAGCGTCTCGGGGATGTCGATCTCATCCGCGTCCACGGCATCCGCCTCGCGCTGCAGCGCTCGCGCGGGCCCGGTCACGGGATCGGGCTTCCCCACCAGCGCATGGCAGATCCGGGCGTGCTCGCGCAAGAGGAGGGCCCGGTTGCTCGAGGCTCGCTGCAGATACCTCGGTGAAAGCGAAGGCAGATCGATGCCCTGGCAGGTTGCCCATACTTCTCGGAACGCGAGGGCGACGCCCCACTCCGCGGCGTCGACGTGCCCCTCGATCTCCGATGCCCGCCGGCAGAGCTCCGTGCTGGTGGTCCGCGCCATACGGTAATCCCCCACCAGAAGCGAGGAGAGGTAGAGCGCAAGCACCACGCCGACGTCCACGGTCGCGGTGCGCTCAGCCCCGATCCCGTTGACGGTCGCACGCACGAAATCCGCCCGTCCCGCGCACGCGAAGGCCGCCGGATAGCCGCCGATCATCTCCAGCCGCTGCTCCTTCGAGAACCCCTGCTCCATGAGGGTGATCGCCCGGTCGACGCGCCGCGCCCGGATATGGGCGCGCACCGCCTTCGCATGGAGCTCAGGATGGCCGCGCATGATCTCGCGCCTCAGCTCGGCCATCTCAGCGCCGGAAGCTCCCAGACACGAGAAGCCCCTCCCCTCGGCATCGATATCGAAAACCGGGTAATCGCGACTCAGGCGGTCGAGGACCGCCCCGCGCACGCGCATCCCGCAGCGTTCCAGATCTGAGAAGGAGCCCCTCTCCAAAAGCAGCAGGATCGGGATAAGGCGGCTGAGCGAGCCGCGCGCAGCCTTGGCCTCGGCTAAAACCGACCGGTAGAGCATGGCGGTCCGCGCCTCGAGGTGGGCGGTCCCGTCCTCTCCCCGCGCAACCGTGCGCAAGGCGGTCACAAGCAACGGGATGCCGCGGGTGAGGCCGTAACCGTCCAGCTCGCAGGAGAGCGCGAGCGCCTTCGACCATCGCGTGAACTCACCGGGCTGCACCGCCAGGGCGCTCGGCCCCACCTTGTACGAGTCGCCGAGCTCGTGTACGAGGACGCGCGAGGACGGGGCGCATGAGAGGACCACGGCCGCACCCATCGCCCTCAGGCGCCGGGCGCATTCCGCGATCGCCTCCGCACCCCGCCCGTCGACCGCCTGGACCTCGTCCACCAGGACCATCGGCTCGGGAACGCCCGAGAGCTCGTCGGCGAGATGCTCGAGCCTCTCTGCGAGGTCCCGGACGCTCAGGCCATCCCCGCCGATGAGACGCACCGTGCCAGGTTCCGAATCAGAGCGGGCAGCGGCTGCGATCTGCAGCATGAGCGCGGTCTTGCCGAAGCCGAACGGCGCACAGACCACGACGATCCCCACCGCACGGACCTGCCGGATGATATCTGAGACCAGATGGTCGCGGGCGACGATGATCCCGCTGTCGCGCACCGCGAGCGTCGAAGGTGGCGGGACGGGACCGCTTCCCCTCGTTTCAACGGGTGCGGCGCCCGTCTTAGAATCCGAGCTTCCGCGCGTCGACGTGATTGTCCCCATCTTCAGCCTCCCTCGGTCTGACGTGTACGCAACGCTACGTCAGGCGGGACCGGTTTGGAGAGGGAATCTGGGAAGCCGGAGGAGCTCCGTCAGGTTTTCGACAGGTTTCTTGAAATCCCGGTACAGGAGGCACGATGATCGGTCATCAAACGGCTCAGTCACCTTTTCCTTTTCGGCACACATGGACTGTAACGTTTATCCACTCTAGCCCGAATTTGAAGAAACTGTGATGACTACGTATGCAAGCGGCTCTGAATAACCGGTAAATGGACGTATCGAACAATCTTTGGTGTATAACCTCGCACGTTAAGAATTACGTGAGATACGTGGCATATTTCTAGCAGAACGCAAGCCGAACGTTGATAATCGGTCAAATAAAAAAGACCCCTGCCTTGGCAGGGGTCTCTGCAATCAGATGTGACAAAAACCTAGTTGCACAACGAAAGAGCGTCCTTGTCTGCAATGACGATGACATCCGGATGCAGTTGCAGGATCGAGGCCGGGCAGGCCGGGCTGATCGGGCCCTGGCACATGTCGCGCACGGCCTGGGCCTTCTTCTCCCCGCTCGCGACCACGACGACGCGGCGCGCGCGCATGATCGTCTGGATGCCCATGGTGTAGGCCTGGCGCGGCACGTCCTCGGGGCTCTCGAACAGACGGCTGTTCGCCTCGATGGTGCTCTCCGTCAGATCGATGCAGTGCGTGCCCTTGGAGAAGGCGTCGGCGGGCTCGTTGAAGCCGATGTGCCCGTTGTTGCCGATGCCGAGCAGCTGCAGGTCGGGGTAGCCGGCGCCGGCGACGAGCTCGTCGTACTCGGCGCAAGCGGCCTCGGCGTCCTCGTTCGCGCCGTCGGGGACATGCGTGCGCGCGGGGTCGATGTTGATATGCGAGAACAGCTCGCGCTCCATGAAGTAGTGGTAGCTCTGCGGGTCGTCATGCGTGAGACCGCGGTACTCGTCCAGGTTGTAGGTGCTCACCTGAGAGAAATCGAGCTCGCCGGACTCATGGCGCCGGACGAGCTCCTGATAGGCGCCGATGGGCGTGGAGCCCGTCGCGAGGCCGAGCACGCAATCGGGCTTGAGCACCACCTGCGCGGCGATCACGCTCGCGGCCTTGCGGCTCATGTCCTCATAGTCTGCAGTGTGGATGATACGCATCGCAATCCCTTCTCTCCGTGGCGAATCGCCATGGGGAGCCCCCGTTGGGCACCCCCGTCAAGGAGGCGCGGCCACCAGGGCGAGGACACGCGCGAATGGAACGTCCGACCGCGCCGGGGCCCCTGCCCGTCCGCGTCGGTCCGGAATGCACCCGGACCCCACCATCATGTCACGTTTCGCGGGGTTTTTCCACCCTCGGGACGCAGCCGACGGCGCCCGGCCCCCTGCGACCGGGCGCCGCACGGGCGCGGGTGCGCGGCCTAGCGACCGCGCACGTAGATGAGGTCGTCCAGCTCTGAGACGCGTCGCTTTTCGGTGGGCGTCAGGCTCGAGAACTCGAGCGCGTTGCGCACGAGCACCGGGACGATGGTGTCGTACCCCTCGGCCTCGATCTGCGCGCGTTCGAACTCGATGAGCACCGCGCCGCGCTCAACCGTCTCACCGGGGCGCGCATGGACCTTGAAGTGCTTGCCCCGCAGCCCGACGGTGTCGAGCCCCAGGTGGATCAGGATGTCGAGTCCGTCCTCCGTGTGCAAGGCGACGGCATGGCCCGTGGGGAAGATCGCCTCGATCTTGGCGTTGGCAGGAGCCACCACGCGCTCTCCCGCGGGCTGGATCGCGACCCCCGTGCCGAGGATGCCCGTGGAGAAGGTCTCGTCGCGCACCGATGTGAGGGGCACCACCGCTCCGGCGAGCGGGGCTGCGAGCACCAGATCGCGCTGACGGCGCAAAAACGGCATCATGAGTCCGTCTAACATCAACTTCCCTTCGCAAGGCGCATCAAGGAGATGCGGTGCCATTATCCTACCACAATCGGGGGGCGCTCACGGGCGTCCCCCGATGCGACGGAAGGGTCAGGGAAGCTCGCGCTCCACCACGGCCACGATGGCATCGACGGCCGCCTGGGCCGCCTCATGGGTCTCGGCCTCCGCCATGACGCGGATGAGCGGTTCGGTGCCCGAGGTGCGCACGAGGACGCGGCCGCGGCCTCCGAGCATCTGCTCGGCGGTGCGCACGGCCTCCCAGACCGGGGCGCAGCCCTCGAGCTCGGCCTTGTGGCCCGTGCGGACGTTGACGAGCACCTGCGGGAAGCGGGTCATGACGCGGGCGAGGTCCTCGAGCGAGCGCCCGGTGCGCTTCATGACGCACAAGAGCTGACAGGCGGTCACAAGGCCGTCGCCGGTGGTGTTGTGCTCCAGGAAGATGATGTGGCCGGACTGCTCTCCACCGAGCACCGCGCCGTCGGCAATCATGCGCTCGAGCACGTAGCGGTCTCCCACGGCCGTCTGCTCCACCTTGAAGCCGGCGTCGCGCATGGCCGTGGCGAAACCCAGGTTGCACATGACCGTGGAGACGATCTCGGAGTTGACGAGCTTGCCCTGGGCCGCCAGATCTGAACCGCAGATCGCGAGGATGAAGTCGCCGTCGATCTCGTTGCCCTCAGCGTCCACGAACAGCACGCGGTCGGCGTCGCCGTCGTGCGCGAGGCCCACGTCGGCGCCGGTCTTGCGCACGAGCTCGCGCAGCGGCTCGAGGTGCGTGGACCCGCACTCGACGTTGATGTCCATGCCGTTGAAATCGGTGTTGATGGCATGCACCGTGGCGCCCAGCCGCTGGAGCGCGATGGGCGTCGTCATGCAGGAGGCGCCGTGGCCGCAGTCCACCGCGACGACGAGGCCCTCGAGGTCCCCGCAGTCCACCGTCGACACGGCGTGCTCGATGTAGCGGTCGCGGGCGTCCTTCATCTTGACGATGCTGCCCACGCCGTCGCCCGTCGGCAGGTCCTCCGTGCTCGCAGCCTCGTCGGAGAGCACCCAAGCGGAGATCTCCTCCTCGAGCGCGTCGGGCAGCTTCATGCCCTGGGAGCTGAAGAACTTGATGCCGTTGAACTCGGGCGGGTTGTGCGAAGCGGAGATGACGATGCCGCCGTCAAGCTCGGACTCGACCGTGAGCAGTGCCACGGCCGGGGTGGGGATCACGCCGCAGCAGTGCGGGCGACCGCCCTCGGCCATGATGCCCGCGGTGAGCGCGGACTCGAGCATGGTGCCGGAGCGGCGCGTGTCACGGCCGACGCAGATGTCCTTGCCGAGGAAGCGCGTCGCGGCGCGGCCCAGGCGGAAGGCGAGATCGTACGAGAGGTCCGCGTTGGCGACGCCGCGGACGCCATCGGTACCGAAGAGGTTGGTGGACATGGATGCTCCCTATCAGAGGATCTTCCCGGCGCGGACGCGCCCCGGATGCAAAACGGGACCCACCGCGTGAACGGCAGGCCCCGTTTTGATTGCAAACATCCAAGCAGCGGATTAACGCTTGGAGAACTGCGGAGCGCGACGGGCTTTCTTGAGACCGTACTTCTTGCGCTCGACGACGCGGGCGTCGCGGGTGAGGAACCCGGCGCGCTTGAGGTCGCCGCGGTAGTCGCCGGCCTTCAGCAGGGCGCGGGCGATGCCCAGGCGCAGGGCGCCGGACTGGCCGGTGATGCCGCCGCCGTCGCACAGGGCGATGACGTCGAAGGAACCGGCGGTGTCGGTCACCTTGAAGGGAGCGATCGCGTCCTCGACAAGCTGCTTGCGGCCGAAGTACTCGACGGCGTCGCGCTTGTTGACGGTCACCTTACCGGTGCCGGGGACGATGCGGACACGGGCAACGGCGTTCTTACGACGGCCGGTGCCGTAGTAGACAACGGTGTTCTCAGCCATCTTTAAGCCTCCAGCTCGATCTTAACGGGGTTCTGCGCCGCATGCGGATGCTCGGCACCGGCGTACACCTTGAGCTTCTTGAGCTGGGCGCGGCCGAGGGTGGTCTTCGGCAGCATGCCGCGGACGGCGCGCTCGATGACCTGCTCGGGATGCTTCTCCATGGCGGTGCGGAAGGTCTCGGCCTTGAGGCCTCCGTTGTAGCCGCTGTGGCGGTAGTAGGTCTTCGTCTCGGCCTTGTTGCCGGTAAGCTGGACCTTATCGGCGTTGATGACGATGACGAAGTCGCCGCAGTCGGAGTTCGGCGTGTACTGGGGCTTGGTCTTGCCGCGCAGGATCGCTGCGACCTGAGTGGCAAGGCGGCCCAGGATGGCGCCGTCAGCATCCACGATGACCCAGTTGCGCTGGGCCTCGGTCTGCTTGGTGTAGTGAGTCGACTTAGTGATCAACTTGACTCCTCCATGTACAGATACGTGTTGTTACAGAGTTTCACGGGGCTCTGCAAGTAACCGGTTCATTGTAGCGCGTGAGCAGGGGAAGTCAACGGCCTTCCCTGTGACGTGCAGAGTTTCTGCACAGCGAGGACATCAGGCTCCCGGTGCGACGAAATCGCGCACGGCCGCGAGCGCCCGTTCTCCCTCACGCCGGCCCTGGATGTAGAGGTCGAGGAGCTTGGCCGTGTCATGCTCGATGTGACCCACCTCGACGGGGCGCTCGGGGGCGACCACGAGGGCACGGCCCTCCCGCTCGTATGCCCAGATGTGCTCGCGCTGCTCGTTGTAGCGCTCGTGGCGCGTGGCGATGGCCTCCACGAGATAGGGCAGGGACCCGTAACGGGCGCGGGCCGCCGCCATCGGCTCATAGGGCTCCTTCACATAGCCGCGGTCCTGCGTGAGGATCACGGCTGCGCGATCGAACCCGGCCTCCTCGAGCGCGTGCTCGACGGGGACGGAGTCGGCCACGCCGCCGTCGAGGTAGCGGTCGGCGCCGATGCGGACCGGCGGGGTGACGAGGGGCAGCGAGGTGGAGGCCCTGACCACATCGAAGTCGCGCGGGAGCTCCTCGACCGGAAGGTACTCCGCCGTGCCGAAGAGCACGTTGGTGACCGTGGCGTACAGGCGCATGGGGTTGGCCTTGAACGCCTCGTCGTCGAAGGGGTCGAGCTTGTTCTGCACCTCATCGAGCATGAAATCGTAGCCGACGATGCTGCCGCTCGTGAGCAGCGAGCGGGCGCCGATGTAGCGCGGGTCGTTGCAAAACGCCAGGTTGATGCGGTTCGCGCGGCCGACCTGATGCGATTTGAAATTCATGCCGCTCAGCGCACCGGCGGAAACGCCATAGCACGCAGCGAACTCGACGCCGTGCTCCATGAACACGTCGAGCACGCCGGCCGTAAACTGGCAGCGAAAGCTCCCGCCTTCAAGCACCAGGGCGACTTTTCCCGCGTTGGCGGCCTTCTGCCGAGCATCCATGGCGACGTCCCTTCTTCGACGGCAAATGTACCCGCGCCCTTCGCGCAGGCGGCTCTTGCTCTTCTACCATAAAACGCCCGCAAACAAACCTTCCCGTCCAAACACGTCCGCTCTAAGAAATGGAGCCCCATCCGCTATCGGATTTCCAGCAGCCCGGTCGAAGCTCGACGTGGGACCGGACCCCCGATAGCAGACGGGACCATCTCCAAGGGCGCGAACGGGATGGCAGTCGATCGCGCCCGGGATGCAAGAAGGAAGGGCGACGCTACGCGTCGGGCGTCACGACCGGGTCGTCGTTTATAAGGTCGGTGCCGCGACCATAGCTCGGACGCGCCGCATCGTGTTGAATCTCCAGGGACAGCGCACGCGCGCGCTCGGTCGGAACGGTCTCGTAGCGATGGCACGCGCACACGTGGTCTGGAAGTACCTCGCGCTGCTCGGGTGCGCTCACGTCGCAGGCACCGACCTTGGCGAAGCAGCGGCTCGCAAAGCGGCATCCCGCCGGCGGGTCGATGGGGCTCGGCACATCGCCCTCCAGGATGATACGGCGGCGCTGCAGTTTGGGGTCGGGGCTGGGGATAGCCGACAGGAGCGCTTGGGTGTAGGGGCACAACGGCTCCGTGTAGAGGCTCTCCTTCGGCGCGATCTCCATCATGCGCCCCAGGTACATCACGCCCACGCGGTCGGAGATATGCTTCACGACGTTCAAGCCGTGCGCGATGAACAGGTACGTGAGCCCCAGCTGCTCCTTTAGATCGTCCAGCAGATTGAGCACCTGGGCCTGGATGGAGACGTCGAGGGCCGAAACGGGTTCGTCGCAGACGATCAGCTTCGGTTCGAGCGCGAGCGCGCGGGCGATGCCCACACGCTGGCGCTGGCCGCCCGAGAACTCATGCGGATAGCGGTTCTTCATGTACGGGGCGAGGCCGACCAGCTCGAGCAGCTCGTCCACGCGGTCGTCGACTTGCTCCTTAGGCAGGATCTTGTTGGTGAGGATGGGCTCGGCGATGATCTTGCCGATGGCCATGCGCGGATTCAAGCTCGCATAGGGATCTTGGAACACCAGCTGGATATCGCGGCACATCGCACGGCGCTCCCGCGGGCCCAGCGCGGTGATATCGCGGCCCTCGAAGAGGATTTTGCCGCTGGTAGGCTTGAGCAGGCCGCAGATCATCTTGCCAATCGTGGTCTTGCCGCAGCCGGATTCTCCGACCAAGCCGAAGGCCTCGCCGCGGCGAATGGTGAAGCTCACGTCGTCGACCGCCTGGACGAAGGAGGTCGGCCGGCCGAAGAAGTCCGTGTCGGCAACGAAGCTCTTGGTGAGGTGCTGCACCTCGATGAGGTTGTTTGCTTGCTCCCGGCCCATCTTATCGCGCCTCCTCAGGTGATGCGGACGCGCGGCGCCGCGTCCGCCCGCTCTGGTTGACGATCTCTCGCTCCTGCGCCTCGAGCTCCGCCTTCACGCGATGCGCCGCCTCCGTGGCCTTTACCGCCTCGGCGACCTCGCTCTCATCGTCATACAGATGGCAGCGCACTTTTCGCTTGGTGCCTGGCAGCTGCTTGAGCTGCGGGGCCTCGGCGCGGCAACGCTCGCTGCAGCGCTCGCAGCGATCCGAGAACGGGCAGCCCGCGGGCATGTCGAGCGGATTGGGAACCGACCCCTTGATCATGTAGAGGCGGCCGGAATTCTGCTCCTCCAGGCGCGGAATCGACCGAAGGAGGCCCAGCGTGTACGGATGCAGCGGATGCTCGAACAGCTCGAACTTCTCGCCCTCCTCGACCACCTGACCGCAATACATGACCACCACGCGGTCGGCCACTTCGGACACGACCCCCAGGTCGTGCGTGATAAGCAGCACGGCCATGTTGAACTCGCTGCGCAGCTTGTAGATGAGCTCGAGGATCTGCGCCTGGATGGTCACGTCGAGCGCCGTGGTGGGCTCGTCCGCGATAAGCACCTTGGGGTTGCACGAGAGCGCCATGGCGATCATGACGCGCTGGCGCATACCGCCGGACATCTGGTGCGGGTAGTCGCGCGCCCGGTCCTCGGGGCTGGGAATGCCCACCAGACGGAGCATCTCGACCGCGCGTGCCCACGCATCCTTTTTGTCAACCTGCTCGTGGGCCTGAATGGCCTCCACAATCTGGTCGCCCACGCGATAGACCGGGTTCAGGCTGGTCATGGGCTCTTGAAAAATCATGGAGATGTTACCGCCGCGCACCTGCTCCATCTCGGACTCGGACAACGAAAGCAGGTCCTTGCCGTCGAAGGTGATGGATCCGCCGGCGACGTGGCCGGGTTTCTGCAGCAAGCCCATGATGGAAAGCGACGTGACGCTTTTGCCCGAGCCGGACTCGCCCACCACGGCCAGGATCTCGCCTCGATCGAGATCGAACGTGACACCGTTGACCGCGCGTACCACGCCCTTGCGGGTGGGGAACTCGGTCACCAGGTCGTGCACCTCTAGCATTGCCATATGATCACCGGTTCCTAGATTTGGGGTCGAACGCATCGCGGATGCCGTCACCCAACAGATTGAAAGCGAGGACGGTCACGGTGATGGCCAGACCAGGGAAGATCATCGCGTGCGGAGCTGCGAAAATGTAGTTGCGACCGCGACCCAGCATGTCGCCCCACTCCGCTGCGGGAGGCTGCACGCCCAGGCCCAGGAAGCCCAGGGCCGCCGCATCCAGGATGGCGCTGGAGATGCCCAGCGTGGCACGGACGATGATGGAGGGCATGACGTTGGGCAGCACGTGGCGGAAGATGATGAGCGCGTCGGAATCGCCGATCACGCGCGCGGCGGCCACGTAATCGGACTGTTTGACCGACAGCACCTGGCTGCGCACGATGCGCGCGTACTCGGGAATGGAGACGAAGCCGATCGCGATGATCGCCTTGTCGATGCCGCGCCCCAATGCCGCCATGAAGGCGATGGCCAGCAAGATCGACGGGATGGCGAGCATCATGTCCATGACGCGCATGATGACGGTGTCGAGCGCGCCGCCCTTGTATCCGGCGAGCGCGCCGAGGGTGACGCCGATGGTCAGCGATATCGCAACGGACAGCAATCCCACGGTCAGCGAGATCTGGCTGCCGATGAGCACGCGGCAGAAGATATCGCGACCCTGCTGGTCGGTACCAAACCAGTGCGCCGCGCTGGGCCCCTGGAACGATGCGGAAAGATCTTGCTGGTAAGGGTCATGGGGCAGAATCTGCGGAGCGATAAAGGTGACGATGGCAATCAAAGCGAGCAGCGTGATGACGCCCAGGCTGACCATAGCGGGGATGTTCTGGCGCAGTGAGTACCACACGTCCTTCCACAGCGACTCGGTCTTCTCGGCCTCTTGCTTCTTCTGGACGGGAGCGTTGTTCTGTGCAACGGCAGCGGCCATGCGGATCACCCCTCTTCCTTTGCATACGTGATTCGCGGATCTAGGTAGGCGTAGACCACGTCGACGATAAGGTTGATCACGATAAAGATCACGCCGATCAGCAGCACGGCGCCCTGAACCACCGGGAAGTCGGACTTCAAGATGCAGTCGACCACGTACTTGCCGATGCCAGGCCATGCAAACACCGTCTCGGTGAGCATGGCGCCGCCAAGCAGGCTTCCCAGCTGCAGGCCAATGACGGTGGTGACGGGGAGCATGGCGCACCGAAGCGCATGGTGGCGGTGCACGCGGCCCAGCTTCAAGCCCTTGGCGCGGGCGGTGCGGACGTAATCCTCGTTCAACGTCTCCAACATGCTCGAGCGCGTCATGCGGGTGATGACCGCCATGGAGTACATGGAGAGCGCCAACGCCGGCAGGATGATGTGGCTCAGCGCGTCGCCAAACGCCTCGAAGTCGCCGGAAAGCAGCGTATCGAGCAGGTAGAAGCCAGTGCCTCCCACAGGCTGCAGCAGCGGGTCGATACGGCCAGAGCTGGGCAGCACGTGCAGAACGCCGGCGAACAGGATGATCAGCAAAACGCCCAGCCAGAAGATGGGCATCGAGACGCCCACTAGGGCGAGGACGGTCGCGATGCCGTCAATCGCGGTGTTCTTATGGGTCGCAGACAGCACGCCCAGGGCGACGCCCACCACCGCCGCGATCACGATCGCCACGAGTGCGAGCTCGACGGTCGCCGGGAATCGGGCCATCAGCTCCTGCAGCACGGGAGCGTGCGTGTAATAGCTCTCGCCCAAATCGCCGCGAATGGCCCCGAACAGAAAATCGAAGTACTGGGCGATGATGGGATCGTTCAAACCCTGCGCATCGCGCCATGCCTGCATGGCCTCGGGAGTCGCATGCTGACCCAGCACCACCGGCGCCGGATCGGCCGAGAACACCCTCATGATGAGGAAGACGATAACTGAGACGCCCAGCAACACGGGGATAGCCTGCAGCATGCGCTTGACGATATATTTCAGCATGGAGGCCCCTCCTTTCTAACCTACGGCTCGGCGTCAGCGGGCAAAAGCAGCGGGGCAGGAACTCGTCCCGCCCCGCTGCACGGCTCGCGACGCATCGCCGAACGGGCGCTATGCGGACTTGGTCAAGCCTTCCATGCGGACGACTCCGGTGGGGTGATAGAAGAATCCCTTGACCTTGGGGCTGTAGCCCGCGAGATTCTTGGAGTGGCTGATGAGCATCCAAGGCATCTGGTCTGCAACCATCTGCTCGCACTGCAGGTAGATATCGTCGCGCTCGTCGCCATCAGCGGTCTCGAGGCCCTTCTTGATCAACGCGTTGTACTCTTCGCTACGGAAGCGGGCGGCGTTCATGGAGACGTTCTCATCCGCAAGCAGATTCATGAAGTTGTCGGGGTCACCGTTGTCGCCGATCCAGCCAGAGAGGCAGACATCGAAGGCATCCGTCTCGACCTTGGTCTTGTACGTGGTCCAGTCATAGGAGACGATCTCCATGTCCACGCCCACCTTCGCCAGGTACCCCTGGATGGCCTCGGCGAGGGCCTGGCCGCCGACGGAGTTGTAGGGACGCGGGTTGGTGTAGGTAAGCATGGTGCAGCTGGTGATGCCGAGTTCGGCAAACGCGGCCTTGGCGGCATCGGGATCATATGCGGTGCGCGTGACCTTCTCGGCATAGGGCGCCATCCACAGCGGCATGACGGAGGTCGCGACGCCGGCGTAGTCGCCGTACAGGCTCTTGACCATCTCCTCAACATTGACCGCCTGGCAGAACGCGCGGCGCGCCTCGACGGTGGTGAACTGGCTGTTGTCGGTACGGAAGGCCATGTAGTTGATGTTCATGCCGTCCTCGTCGAACAGCTCACAGCCGCCCTGGGTGATGGTATCGACCACGGAGGCGTCGATGCCGTCGATGATGTCGACCTCGCCGTTGGTGAGAGCGGTCACGCGGCTGGAGTTCTCGGCGATGAAGCGGAAGACCACGTTTTTGGTCTTGGGCGCGTTCTCCTTGTCCCAGTAGTCCTCATTCGCCTCGAGGACCACGTTCTCGCCCTTGGACCAGGACACGAACTTATAGGGGCCGGAGCCAACCGGCTGTTCATTCGAGCTACCCGCTTCGAAGGCGGAGGGGGCGACCACGGGGGCTGCCAGGGTCATCGCCATGTTCTTGATGAACGGAGTCGAAGCCGCGCGGAGCTTGATCACCAGCGTAGTCGCATCCGGCGTCTCCATCGACTCGATACCGGTGCCGGAATCCTCGGCGCCGAAGACGAAGCTGGCATACGGCATGTCCTCGGTGCGGTTCGGCTCGAGTTGGCGCTCGATAGAGGCTTTGACCGCCTCGGCATCGCAGTCGGTGCCGTCGTGGAACTTGACGCCCTCCTGCAGATTGAAGGTATAGGTGAGGCCGTCATCGGAGATCTCGGGCATCTGGGAAAGGCCGGCCACCACCTCGCACGTCTCCGTATCGTATCGGAGCAGCGTGTCGTAGATGTTGCAGATGATCTTCGCGGACTCGCCATCGTCCACATACGCAGGATCCAGGCCACGGGGGTCTGCGCCCTGAGCGAACGTGATGGTATCGGCGACGCCCGAAGCAGTCTTGGAGCCCGAGCCTGCCTCGCTTGCGCGCTGGCTGCCGCAACCGGCAAGGCCCAGCACGCCCAAAGCGCTGACAGCGCCCATGGCCTCGATGAAACGCCTTCTCGAAATCTCTGCATTGATAGACATGTTATCCCCCGCCTTTTCGCAGTAAAACCCGGTAATACGACGCGCGCATAGCGACTCCGCGCAGATAACAGTGCACTACGCTAACGTATCGCGTCATTGCATTATTGCTGCTCGCCCCCCGTGGCCGCCGGCGTCGGCACTTTTGTTTACTTTAGTGTATTAAAGTATTAAACAGCCTGTAACAATTCAAAGCAGCGAAGGCGTCTGGAGCGGTCCGGGCAGCGAGCACGGCGGGCGGATTTGGAGCGGTTCAAGGCAGCGAAGGCGTTTGGAGCGGCTCTGGGCAGCTAAGTCCGCAAAACGCTGCTTCTCGCTGCCTCAAGGTGCACGAAATCCGCTCTCTGCCTCGAACTGCGCGAAATTCGCCCTTCACGCTTCGCATAGGACGCAGCACCGCACCATGCACAGGATTCGGCTCTCCACGGGCTAGACGCTGAATAAAAAAGCAGGTAGATACGCATATCTACCTGCTATTACGGTTGGTGGAGCCGCGGAGAATCGAACTCCGGTCCACGAAAGCCCCCTGATCGGCATCTCCAGGCTCAGTCACCGTATTAGTCTCGAAAGCCGTGCGCGCGGTGACGCGCTCGCGGCATTCCAATCGGTTCGATCTTAGCCCGCGCCATACCGATCACGTGCGCGGGAGCATTCCCCTGAAATGACGTCGCCTCGGGAGCGGGGAAATTCCCGATTTGACGCGCCGCTATTTAATTAAGCAGCGAGAGCCAGAGGCTCATAAGAAGAGTTGTTGTCAATTCAATTTGACGGTACCCCTGTTTAACGTGGGCGAGGAGACCACGGCCTGCTTCCTCTCTCAGAGCTATCGTGTCGAAACCAGTCGGCCCCTCATGCGAGAGGTCTGGGCATCGCGACATTTGCGCCGCGCATGCATCGACCTATCAAAGTACGCGCCGTCATCGCATATAACGGCTGGGCTACGTATTCTACCACGTTTGGCCCTTCGCTAAACACGCCGGCAGGCAATACGCCCCCGCCGCGCAAGAAGGAAAGCGGCTCGCAGCGGCACGGAGCGGGCGGCAAGCTCGCGGCGGCACGGAGCGGGCAATATGCCCACAGCCACCCGCCGCCCGCCGCCCGCCATGCGCGGATTCCACTCGGATCTACGACAAGCTCTCGCGCAGCAGCTCGTTAAAGAGCTTGGGGTTTCCGCTGCCGCGGCTTGCCTTCATGCACTGTCCCACGAGGAAGCCGATGACCTTCTGGTTGCCGTCGCGATACTGCTGTGCCTGGTCGGGGCAGTTCGCCAGCACCTCGTCGACGATAGGCTGCAGGGCGCCCGCATCGCTCACCTGACGCATGCCGCGCTCGTCAACGATCTTCTCGGGATCATCGCCGCTGTGCGCCATGACCTCGAAGACCTCGTGCGCCTGGTTGGAGCTGATGGCGTCCTCGGCCAGGAGCTTGGCAAGCGAGGCGACCTGCGCCGGGGCGATACCGCTCGCCTCCAACGTCGTGCCCGCCGCCTTGAGATAGCCCGCCATCTCGTTGACAATGAGGTTCGCCACGACCTGCGCCGCCTTTCCGGCAAGCCCCTCGGCTGCCCGCTCAAAGAAAGCGGCGGTCGCGGGATCGCCGGCGATCTGCTCGGCGTCGGCGCGCTTGATGCCGAAATCGGCCTCGAAGCGGTCGCGCTTCGCATCGGGAAGCTCGGGCAGCTCGGAAGCGCAATGCTCGATGAACTCATCGCTCAAATCGAACGGGGCAAGATCGGGGTCCGGGAACAGGCGGTAGTCGTCGGCCGTCTCCTTCACGCGCATCACCACCGTGCGCTTGCGCGACGGCTCCCAGTGACGCGTCTCCTGATAAATCTCGCCACCCTCCTCGAGCACCTCGGCCTGACGGCAGATCTCATAGGCGAGGCCGTCGTGCAGCGACTTGAAAGAGTTCAGGTTCTTGAGCTCGGTCTTGGTGCCGAGCGCCGTCTCCCCGCGCCGCCGCAGGCTCACGTTGCCGTCGCAGCGCATGGACCCATGCTCCATCGAGCAGTCCGAGATCCCCAATGTGAGGAAGATCCGGCGGAGCTTCTCCATGAAGAGGCGGGCCTCCTCGGGCGTACGGAGGTCGGGTTCGGTAACGAGCTCGATGAGGGGCGTGCCGCAGCGGTTGTAATCGATCAGGCTCTCGGACGCGGCCGTGATGCGACCCTCCTCGCCTCCCATATGCGTCATCTTCGCGGCATCCTCCTCCATGTGGATCCGGAGGATGCGGATGGGCACGGTGTAGCCGCCGTCCTCGTGGCGCTCGGGGAGGGCGAGCGAGTCGGTGTCGTACGCGGCCATGGTCTCGCGATGCGCAGGCGAGGTCGCCCCCTCGGGCAGGCCGGCGCCCATCTGCGTGGACAAGCCCACCGCGTTCGCGCTCGCCGAGGCGAGGCTCGCGGCCTCGGCCTCGCCGAAGGCGCAGGCGGGGCGCTCTGCCGCACCGCGGCCGGTGACCTCGAGCGACAGGTGGCCGTGCATGCAGAAGGCAACCGGTCCCTGCGTGGTCTGGAAGTTCTTCGCCATGTCGGGATAGAAGTAGTGCTTGCGATAGAACATCGAGCGCCGCTCGATCTCGCAGTTTGTGGCGAGGCCGGCCTTCACGATGGACTCGATCGCGCGCCGGTTGGGCACCGGCAGCGCACCGGGCAGTCCCAGACAGACCGGGCAGACGTTCGCGTTCGGCTCGTCATCGTGCGAGAGCTTGCACCCGCAGAACATCTTGGTGTCGAGCTCGGTCAGCTCGGTGTGGATCTCGAGGCCGATCACGGCCTCCCAGTCCTCAAGGACCTCTGCGAGCTCCCTCATGCGAGCTCACCCCCCTTCCCCGCGCAACCCGGCGCGACGGGCAGCACCGACTTCTTGCCGTCGGCGAAGGACCGCTCGATCGCGCGGGCGAACCGCAGCAGCTTTCGGTCGCCAAACGCGGGCCCCTGCAGCTGCACGCCCACCGGCAGGCCGGAGTCGGCGCCCAGGCCCGTGGGCACGCTGATGCCGGGGTTGCCGGCGATGTTCAGCGAGATGGTGTACATGTCGGAGAGGTACATCTGCGTGGGATCGGCGAGCTCGCCGAACTTGAACGCCGCGTGCGGGCTCGGGGGCATGAGGATCACGTCGACCTGCTCGAAGGCGGCCAGGTAGTCGCGGGTGATCATCGTCCGGGCCTTCTGGGCGGCGTAGTAATAGCGGTCGTACACGCCGCTCGAGAGCAGGTAGGCGCCGAGGATCTGACGGCGCTTCGCCTCCTGGCCGAAGCCGTGAGCGCGGGAGAGCGCGCTCTGCTCGGCCAGAGTCGCCGCCCCGGGCTCCTGGTAGCCGTAGCGCACGCCGTCGAAGCGTGCGAGGTTCGAGAACGCCTCGGCCGGTCCGATCACGTAGTACGAGGCGATGGCCGCTTCCAGATGGTCGAGGGAGACCTCGACGAGCTGGGCGCCGGCGGCCTCGAGCCGGGAGGCGGCGTCCTCGACCGTCCGCCTGACCTCGGGGGCGAGGCCCTCGGCATCCATGAGGGCGGGCACGATGCCCACGCGGCCGCCCTCAACGCCGTCCTCGAGGTGCTCGAGGTAGTCGGCCGAGGCGTCCTGGCTCGTGCCGTCGAGCGGATCGCGTCCGCCGGCGGTGAGGCCGCCCATGACGAGGGCCACGTCGCGCACACTCCGCGCGAACGGGCCCACCTGGTCGAGCGAGCTGCCGAACGCCGTGACGCCGTAGCGGCTCACCGCGCCGTAGGTGGGCTTCATGCCCACCACACCGCAGAAGGCGGCCGGCTGGCGGATCGAGCCGCCGGTGTCGGAGCCGAGCGAGACGGTCGCCGTGCCCGCCGCGACCGCGGCCGCGGATCCGCCCGACGAGCCCCCGGGAACGCGCGCGGGATCCCAAGGGTTGTTCGTGCGGTGGAAGGCCGAACTCTCCGTGGAGGAGCCGAACGCGAACTCATCCATGTTGGCCTTCCCCACCGGCAGGCAGCCGGCGGCGAGCAGGCGGTCCACGCAGGTGGCCGTGTAGGGGCTCTCATAGGTCTCGAGCATACGGGAGGCGCAGGTGGTATGGGTGCCCACGAGGTTCATGTTGTCCTTGACGGCGAGCGGGACGCCGGCGAGCGGCGGCAGCGCGGAGCCGGCCGAGCGCGCCTCGTCGATGCGAGCCGCGGCGGCGAGGGCGAGCTCGGGGGTGAGCTCGAGGTAGGCGCCGATCGCGCCCTCGCGCGCGTCGATGGCCGCGAGCGCGGCATGGGCGACCTCCGTCGCCGTGAACGAGCCCTGGGCGACGCCGGAGGCGATCTCGGCTGCGGTGAGGTCATCGAGGTTGAACGGCATCAGGACTCGCCCCCTTCCCCGAGGATGGAGGGCACGCGGAACATGCCCTCGCGCGAGGAGGCGGCGTTGTCCAGGGCGGCCGCGATATCGAGCGCCCGGTCGCGGTCGACATCGTCCTCGCGCATCACGTTCGCGAGGTCGCCTATGGGATGGAAGGTCGGGGGGACGTCCGCGTCGATATAGCGCTCGATCGGCTCGATCACCTTGAGCGCGTCGTTGAGGTACGCGGTCATCTGGGTGAGCTCCTCGGGCTCCAAGGCGATGCGCGCGTAATCCGCGATACCGCGCACCTCGTTCTCGGTGAGTGCCATGGCGCTCCCTTCACGTTTTGCGTGTTCGAGTAAACCGCACCATTATAGGCGGGGTGGCGGGCCTCGCGGCGCGGCCCCGGGCTGATCCGGCGAGGTTTTAACCTCGCAGGCGCGAGCGCGCCACCGGCGGCGAGGGCGCGTCGGGCCTCGCGGCCACACGCCTTATGCGTATTCCAGGCGGCTCCCGTCGCCATCGGCCGCGAGGGCGAGGTCGCGCGTGAGATAGCGCTCGGCAAGCCAGCGCGCCATCGGCAGGTTCTGATCGAGGAAGTTCCCGCACTCCTCGGGCCGGGCGCCGGGAATCTCCCCGGTGAAATCGCGCACGAACGCGAAGAGCTCCCGCACGAGCGGCAGGATCTCCCCGCTCGTCACCTCACCGAAGACCACCAGGTAAAAACCCGTGCGACAGCCCATGGGCCCAAAATAGACCACTCGGCTCGACCAGGCGGGGTGGTTGCGCAGGAAGGTGGCGCCCAGATGCTCGATCGTGTGGCACTCGGCGGTGTTCATGACCGGCTCGCGGTTCGGTGCCGTGAGGCGCAGGTCGAAGGTCGTGACGACGGTGCCCGTGGCCGCGTCGACGTCACGGCGCGACACATAGACCCCCGGCATGAGGGTCAGATGGTCGACGGTGAAACTGGCGATCTTCTCCATATCGGGCATGGATTCCCCTTTCAAAGCGTGCGGTGCGGCGGCGGGCGGGACGGCTCAGCGGCGGGCGAGCCACCGCTCCACGGCGTCCGCCACGGCCGCGGCGTCGTTGATATCGATCACGGGCAGGTCGAGGCCAACGCGCGGCGCCATCGCGTCATTGCAGGCGAGCGCCACGGTGTCCGCGCTCACGAGCTCGAGCGAGCTTTGGTCGCGCAGCCGGTCGACGCCCGAGCGCGCCACCACCACGTTGGGCAGGCCCGCGGCCTTGTAGCCCTCGACAACCACCACGTCCACATCGGTGTAGCGGCGCAGGAGCCCCTCGATCGGCAGCTCCTCCTCCGTGTCGGCGTACTCGGCATAGCGCGTGGCGCAGACGAGTCCCACATGGCGGCTGCCCGCCTGGCCGTGGCGCCAGGAGTCTTTGCCCGGCACGTCGATGTCGAAGCCGTGGTGCCCATGGTGCTTGAGCGACCCCACGCGCAGGCCGCGGGAGGTGAGCTCGGCGATGACCTTCTCCACGAGCGTGGTCTTGCCCGAGTTCTGGTAGCCGATGAAGGCGATTGCCGGCGCCGCGGGCGCGGGCGCGACCGGGGAGTCCGCCGCCTCTTCGGTCTCGTCGGCGGCGCTCCCAGCCGCGTCCCCCTCACTGCCGGCTCCGGCGGCGGCGCCGCGCTCCCAGAGCCCGGAGCGGCCGCCCTCCTTGCGCAGGAGCCGCACGTCGGCGATCTCCATGCCGCGGTCCACGGCCTTGCACATGTCGTAGATCGTGAGGCAGGCCACCGAGGCGCCGGTGAGCGCCTCCATCTCGATGCCGGTCTTCCCCGTGACCCCGCAGGTCACGGTCACATGGAAGCCCACACGGCCGTCGGGGCGGGCGCCCTCGCCCGCACCCGGGATCGGATCGATCTCGACCTTGGCCTTGGTGATCGCGAGCGGATGGCACATGGGGATGAGCTCGCTCGTGCGCTTGCAGGCCATGATCCCGGCCACGCGCGCGCAGGCGAGCACGTCGCCCTTCTTCGCGCGGTCCTCGAGGATCATCGCTTGGGTCTCGGGATGCATGAGGACGCTGCCCTCGGCGGCGGCGGTCCGGCGGGTCTCCGCCTTCTCGGACACGTCCACCATCCGCACGTCGCCGCGCGCGTCCACGTGCGTGAGCTTGTCGCGGTAGGCGTCGCGCTCGGGTGCGGTCTGGTTCATATCATCTGGCATAGGCGCTCCTCGGTCTCGCGGTGCCATGGTATCACGGAGCCGATCGCGGCCTCAGCCGCCGATCTGGGACATCGCGCGGGCCGTGCCCGCGATGACCTCGTGCTCCCCGGGCTTGTGCGCGATCGCAGCCCGGTAGATGTCGAGCACGCGCGCGTCGTCGCCCGCGCGCAGGGCCTCGCGGACCGAGTGCTCCTCATCGCTGAACAGGCACGGCCTCACGGCGCCGTCGGCGGTCAGGCGCAGGCGGTTGCAGGCGCTGCAGAAGTGGTTCGACATCGCCGAGATGAACCCCACCGTGCCGCGCGCCCCGGGGAAGCGCCAGTAGCGCGCCGGCCCCGCCCCCGAGGGCGCATCCGCCTCCTCCAGGGGCTCGAGGTCCGAAAGGCCCGCCGCGCGGGCCGCCGCGTTGATGCGCTCGCGCAGCTCCGCTGAGGGGACGGTGTCGCTCGCATCCCACTGCTCGGGCCTGAGCTCGCCGCTCTCCCCCGACGCCGCGTCCGCCGCGACTAGATCGCGCCCGCCCTCGTCTCCGATGGGCATGTACTCGATGAAGCGCAGGTGGATCGGACGGCCGATCGAGAGCCGGGCGAGGCCGAAGACGTCCTGGTGCAGGCGCCGCACGACCACGCAGTTCACCTTGACCGGCGTGAACCCCCACGCGAGCGCCGCATCGATGCCGCGCATCGTCTGCTCGATCCTGCCCAGGCGTGTGATCTGCCCGAACTGAGCGGGATCGAGGGTGTCGAGCGAGATGTTCACCCGATCGAGCCCGGCCTCCTTGAGCTCGGGAGCGAGCTTGGGGAGCAGGGCCCCGTTGGTGGTCAGCGAGATGTCCTCGATCTCGGGGATGGCCCGGATGGCGCGCATGAGCGGCAGCAGGCGGTTCGAGACGAGGGGCTCGCCGCCCGTGAGGCGGATGCGGCGGATGCCCTCCCCGGCCACGAGGCGCGCGAACCGCGCCGTCTCCTCAGCCGTCAGGAGCTCACCGTGGGCACGCGGGGGCACGCCGTTCTCGGGCATGCAGTACACGCAGCGGAAATTGCACTTATCGGTGACCGCGATGCGCAGATAGGAGATCTCGCGGCCATAGCCGTCGCGAAGCCGTTCCCCTGCCATGGCGCCTCCCTTCGCACGAGCTTATTCTGATTCTAGAATAATACCGCGCGGGCGTCGGTCGGCACGGGGTGCGAATCGCCCCATGTACGACGACGGCACGACAGCGCCGGGGTGCCGCATCCGCGGCGTGCACCCGGTGCCGCCAAACGCGGCCGACAGGCCCTTGGCCCTACCCCCGCACCTGCTTCATGCCGCGAAGCACCGCCTGGCGGAGCTCGGGAATGCGCTCCTTGTCCATGGGCGGCACATCCGCAAGCCGGTAGGCGAGGCCCATCTGCTCGTATTTCGCCACGCCCATCGTGTGGTACGGCAGAAGCTCCAACCCCACGACGTTGCGCCATCCGCCGATCAGGCGGCCCAGTTCCTCGCACTCCTCGACGGTGTCGGTGATTCCCGGCACCACCACGTGGCGGACCATGGTTTTGATGCCGCGGCGGGCGAGCTCGTCGCCGAAGGCGAGGATGCGCTCGGGGGCCTGGCCCGTGAGGCGGCGGTGCCCCGCGGGGTCGCTGTGCTTGATGTCGAGCAGCACGAGGTCCGTCTCGCGGAGCACGGCGTCGAAGCGCTCCGGGCGCGCGGGGTCGAACGCATGGCCGCAGGTGTCCAGGCAGGTGTGCACCCGCCCGCGCGGGCGCTCATGAAAGGCGCGGAAGAGGTCGGCGAGGAACTCGGGCTGCAGCAGCGGCTCCCCGCCCGAGACGGTCACGCCGCCGGTCTTGTAGAAGGTGCGCTTGCTCTCGAACTGCTCCACCAGGTACTCGACGCTCGCGAGCGCGCCGGCACGCACATCCCAGGTATCGGGGTTGTGGCAGTAGGCGCAGCGCATGGGGCAGCCCTGCGTGAAGACGACGAACCGGATACCGGGGCCGTCGACCGTCCCCATCGTCTCGATGGAGTGGACGCGTCCGAGCGCGTAGGCGCTCTCGCCCGCATGCGGGTCCTCAGTGAACGTCATCTGTGCCATGGCCATCCCCCTCATGCCCGCGCGGAGGCGGGCGACGTCGGTGCAGGCATCTACCCTACCTCAAACGGCGCCGGGATCGCACCGTGCGCCAGATGATCGCCATATGCGCACGCGCCGCCGCGGGCCTCAGCCGTGGTGGCGCCCCTCGTGGCCGCAGGCCTCGTCGCACACGTGGTCGTGGTGCCCATGGGAGCCGTGCTCGCCGACGTCGCTCCCCTCGTCGGCCGCCGCGCGCGCGTTGCCGGCGGCCACCGCCTCGCGCACGAGCGGCAGCAGCGTCTCGCGCAGCCACGGGCGCCGCACCGAGGGCCCGATGAACACGCCGACCGACTGCGGCGCCCCGCCGTGCGCATCGGTAAGCTCCGCCGGATCCGCGCCGGTCACCGACCACATACGGTCCACCATGTCGAAGCGCAGCCACTGGCTCCCGCACTTGAGGTGGCCCTTGGCGCGCACGACCTCGCCGAACACCCCGGCCGAGAGGGCGTCGAGAAACCAGATCAGGTGGTTCTCCGTAGGCAGCTCGATCCCGGCGAGGGACAGGCTCTCGAACGCGTCGCCGGCCGGGGCGTCCGCTCTCTCCGGCCGACCGCCGTCTTTGCCCAGGTCGCGGTCGAGCAGCTGGGCGAACCAGGTGCCGTCGAGCTCCGTCCAGGGCCTCGCCTCGATGCGCGCGCCCGGGTTGACCCCGCGCACCCACGAGACCACCTCCGACAGCTCCCCCTCGGCCGCGAGCTGCGCCTTGGAGACCACCACCACGGCGGCGGTCTCCACCTGGTCGCGGTAGATCTCCCGGAAGCGCTCCCGCTGCCGCACCCAAGCCGTCGCATCCACGATGGCCAAAGGTTCAAGCAGCGAGATCCGCTCGTAGCTGACCTGGCGCACGTTCTCGAGGATGCTCGAGAGGCGCGCCACGCCGGTGGGCTCCACCACGAGGTAGGCGGGATCGAGCGTGTTTGAGATCGTGAGGACGGTGGTCGCGAAATCCTGCTTGCCCGTGCAGCAGATGCAGTTCTCGGTGCTCTCCCAGACGGAGAGCTCGTCGGTCTGCGCGAGCACCTGGGCATCGATGTCGGCCTGCCCGTACTCGTTCTCGTAGACCACGAAGTCGCGGCCGGAGCGGCGCGCGAGCTCTTGGATGAAGGTCGTCTTCCCCGCGCCGAGAAATCCCGAGACCACCAGGATGCGCATGCCCTCCCCTTTCGAAAAAAACGGGCGCCGCGGACGGAAGGCCCGCCCGCGGCGCCCCGATGCCCCGCGCGGACCCGCCGCGCCGGGAACGCGTGCTAATCGATCACGACGACCGGCTTGATGAGGTCGGCCGGTTTGTCGCGCATGAGGAAGAGCGCCTCCTCGAGGTGGTCCCAACCGTGGAAGACGTGGCTCGCGAGGGGCGAGACGTCCAGGCGGCCGGAAGCCACGAGCGCACCGAGCTTCTCCATGCGCAGGCGGCCGCCGGGCATGAGCCCGCCGCGGATGTCCTTGTGGCCCATGCCGACGCCCCACTCGACGCGCGGGATCGTGACGAACTCGCCGTCGCCGAGATAGTTGACGTTGCCGATCTTGCCGCCGGGCTTGAGCGCCTTCACGGCGTCCTCAAAGGTGTCGCAACCGCCGCCGGCCACGATCACGCGGTCGACGCCTTTGCCATCGGTCAGCGCGAGGACCTGCTCGGCGATGGGGCCGTCCTTGTAGGAGATGAACTCCGTGGCGCCGTAGCCGCGGGCGGCCTCGACGCACTTCGGACGGGTGCCCACGGCGATGATGCGGGAGGCGCCGCGAAGGGCCGCGCCGGCCACGCTCATGAGGCCCACGGGGCCGATACCGATCACGAGCACGGTGTCGCCGAACTGCACGTCGGCGAGCTCGACGCCGTGGAAGCCCGTGGGCACCATGTCGGAGAGCATGCAGGCGTCGACGGGGTCGATGCCGTCGGGCAGCAGGGCGAGGTTGCCGTCCGCGTCGTTCACATGGAAGAACTCGGAGAACACGCCGTCCTTGAAGTTGGAGAACTTCCAACCCGCGAGCATGCCGCCGGAGTGCATGGAGTAGCCGGCCTGGGCCTCGAGGGAGTTCCAGTCGGGCGTGATGGCGGGCACGAGCACGCGGTCGCCGGGCTTGAAGTCCTTGACGAGCTCGCCGACCTCGACAACCTCGCCGCAGCCCTCATGGCCGAGGATCATGTTGTGACGGTCGCCGATCGCGCCCTCCCACAGGGTGTGGACGTCGGAGGTGCAGATCGCCACGGCGAGCGGCTTGACGATGGCGTCCATCGGACCGCAGGCGGGGACCTCCTTCTCGATCCAACCGGACTCGCCGATCTTGAGCATCGCGTAACCCTTCATGAAGAGCTCCTCTTCTCGCAGGCGGTGCCCACCGGCACCGGGCTTACGGCATCCCATACGGTGCCTGGGCGGTATTCTCCCCGATATATTCAATCCCGCCTAGCAGCCCATTCGTCGAACGGTTCTCTTACGAGTTCAAACGGTATTGACGCATGAGATTTCCATACAAAAGGAGCACCCCCTTTTCCTCTTGGGACAAGGGGGTGCTCGCAGGCGGTTGAAGCGATGCGCGCGCCTACATCTCGTGATGGAAGGTGCGGGCGATGACCTCGTCCTGCTGCTCGCGCGTGAGCGTGTGGAAGTTCACCGCGTAGCCCGACACGCGGATCGTGAGCTGCGGGTACTTCTCGGGGTGCTCCTGGGCGTCGAGCAGCGTGTCACGGTTGAACACGTTGACGTTCAGATGGTGGCCGCCCTGCTCGGCGTAGGCGTCGAGCATGCCGACGAGGTTGTCGGCCTGAGCCTGGGGTACGTCTTGGACCTTCATGGGTTCCTCCTTGTGGTCGGGGTCAGCGGCATCGGCCCTGTTGCCGCGCCGCCGGCCCGCATGATCCGTAAAAGCCGTGGCCTACTCGCCGTCCACCGCGCCCTCGGGGGCGGAGGCGTCGGCTGCGCAGGCGCAGTCGACCGGGTTCTCGATGATGATGTCATCGAGATCGATCTCGTCGAACATGACCTCGCCATCCTTGCCGAGCGCGCCCGGCACGATGGAGAAGGTGTTGGAGATGCCGTCCTGCGCGTCGCGGAAGGGCAGCTTGGAAACGGAGGACAGCGAGGCGATGGCGCCGTGGCTGTCCCGCTTGTGCATGGGGTTCGCGCCCGGGGCGAACGGCACGCCGGCCGCGCGGCCGTCGGGCGTGGCGCCGGTCTTCTTGCCGTACACCACGTTGGAGGTGATGGTCAGCACCGAGGTGGTGGGCACGGAGTTGCGGTAGGTGTCGTTCATGCGGATGAACTCCATGAAGCGGTGCACGATGTCGTGCGCGAGGGAGTCCACGCGGTCGTCGTCGTTGCCGTACTTCGGGAAGTCGCCCTCGATGTCGAAGTCGACGATGACGCCGTCCTCGTCGCGGACCGGATGCACCTTGGCGTACTTGATCGCGGAGAGCGAGTCGGCCACGACGGAGAGGCCGGCGATGCCCGTGGCGAACCAGCGGTGCACGTCCTTGTCGTGGAGCGCCATCTGGATGCGCTCGTAGCAGTACTTGTCATGCATGTAGTGGATGATGTTGAGCGAGTTGACGTACACGCCCGCCAGCCACTTCATCATGTCCTCGTACTTCTCCATGACGTCGTCGAACTCGAGGGTGTCGCCCTCGACCACGCGGTAGCGCGGTCCGATCTGCTTCTTGGAGACCTCGTCCACGCCGCCGTTGAGCGCGTAGAGCAGGCACTTGGCCAGGTTCGCGCGGGCGCCGAAGAACTGCATCTCCTTGCCCACGCGCATCGAGGACACGCAGCAGGCGATCGCGTAGTCGTCGCCGTGGTAGACGCGCATGAGGTCGTCGTTCTCGTACTGGATCGACGAGCTCGCGATCGAGGTCTTGGCGCAGAACTCCTTGAAGTTCTGGGGCAGCTTGGTGCTCCACAGCACGGTCAGGTTGGGCTCCGGCGAGGTGCCCATGTTCTCGAGCGTGTGCAGGTAGCGGAAGCTCGTCTTGGTGACGAGGGTGCGGCCGTCGACGCCCATGCCGCCGATGGACTCGGTGACCCACTGCGGATCGCCGGTGAACAGCGCCTGGTACTCAGGGGTGCGCGCGAACTTGACCATGCGGAGCTTCATGATGAAGTGGTCCACGAACTCCTGGATCTGCTCCTCGGTGAAGGTGCCGCGGGCGAGGTCGCGCTCAGCGTAGATGTCGATGAAGGTGCTCGTGCGGCCGATGGACATGGCGGCGCCGTTTTGCTCCTTGACGGCGGCGAGGTACGCGAAGTACATCCACTGGATGGCCTCCTGCGTGTTGGTCGCCGGGGCGGAGATGTCGTAGCCGTAGAAGTCGGCCATCGTCTTGAGCTCGCCGAGCGCGCGGATCTGCTCCTGGAGCTCCTCACGGTCGCGGATGTTCTCCTCGGTCATGATGACGGGCGTGGAGGCCTTCTGGGCCTTCTTGTCCTCGATGAGCGCGTCCACGCCGTAGAGCGCCACGCGACGGTAGTCGCCGATGATGCGGCCGCGACCGTAGCCGTCGGGCAGGCCGGTGATGATGTGGGCCGAGCGGCAGGCGCGCATCTCGTCGGTGTACACGTCGAAGACGCCGGCGTTGTGGGTCTTGCGGCGGTAGGTGTAGTTCTCGACGACCTCGTCGTCGATCTTGTAGCCGTGCTGCTGCGCGGCCTGCACCGAGATGCGGATGCCGCCGTTCACGTGCAGGGCGCGCTTCAGGGGCTTCTCGGTCTGGAGACCGACGATGGTCTCCTTATCGGGGTGCTCGTTGTCGATGTAGCCCGCCGGGTGGCTCGTGATGCTGGTGACCGTCTTGGTGTCCATATCGAGGACGCCGCCCTGCTCGCGCTCCTTGAGGAGCAGGTCGAGCACCTGGCCCCAGAGATCCTGCGTGCGCTCCGTGGGGCCTGCGAGGAAGGAGTCATCCCCCTCGTAGGGGGTGTAGTTCTTCTGGATGAAGTCTCGGACGTCAACCTCTTGCTGCCAGTTGCCGCCCTCGAAACCGTCCCATGCCTGCTGCATTCTGTAACCACGCTCCTTGCGTCGCTAAGGTGCGGCTCACGGGGTCCCGTGCTCCGCTGTTGAGTCGTACCGGCATGGATGTGCGTGGATGTCCGCCGCGTGAACGGCGCTCAGCCTCATGCCGACAGTAATCTGCGGAAAAATGATACCATAAGCTAACATTAATTCTGGTACCGTTCGCCGAGTTCTCAACGGAATTTCTTGACGAAGCTCATGCTGCGCCCTCACGTACCCCATGTGTGTACCGGGCCGGATGGCCGTTGCGAACGCCGCTTTCCTGTGTCTTTAGAACGATATTTGATTTTTTGAATACAAATGTAAGATTTCACGTGATAGTTTATTCGTTTTTAACGGGTCCTGCTTCAGCGGGACGCGCTGCCGGCAACCTGGTTAAAAATGGCGAAAATGCACTTTTCAAAACGCCGTTCCATGCCACCGAAGCCCCTTGTGACTATTTATATGTATTCAATCACTTCAGAGCAGGGCCAAAACAGGCGCTGAAACCATCATGCACGGCAACGCCATCGTGCATTTTAGCCATTTTTAACCAGGTTGCCCGAAACGAGGGCCCGCCGGGCGCTCTCAGGCGCCAAAAACGGGCGGGCGCCCCCTCGAAACGGCTTCCGAGGGGGCGCCCGCAGGATGCGCAGGTCAAAAACCAGGGCTACACGGCATGGCGCACGCGAATCGCATCGCGCACGATGGATTTGCTCATCAGATACGTCGCCAGGAAGTACCCGCCATACGCCACCACGAAGATCAGGACCGCGAACCCCGCCATGCCGGCGATGGAGACGCCGCCGAACAGCTGCACTATGTCGATGACCACGCGAAGCGCGACGAACGAGTGCGCCAGACCCACAGCCAAGGGGAACATGAAGAAGATCGCCTGCTGCGCCAGCACCGAGCGCATGATCTGGCGCCGCGGGGTCCCGAGCTCGGAGAGCACGCGACAGCTCGCGCCCGCATCGGACACGCCCGAGAGCTGCTGGATCGCGAGGATCGCGGCGCACGCCACCACGAGCACGAACCCAATGTAGATCGCCAGGTAGCTCACCATACCGTTCATGCTGTTCATCGACTCGTACACGTCCGCCTTGGTTGTCCCCACCATGAGGGAGACGATGTGCTTGCCGTCCTCCCCATCGATCCAACGGTCTGTCTCGAGCTGCTCCATGAACGCGTCCCCCTCCTCGGAAGAGACGCCCGGCGCGTAATTCACCAGCAGGTAGCTGGTGTCAACCGGAAGCCCGAGCTCGTCGATCACGCGATCGGGCACGACGAGGGAGCCCGCGTTCGAGGGCTGCGCGTTCGCCAGCGGCACGCCCTCGTTGGCGAGGTCGGAGGTAACGGGCGACAGCTCGCGGGAGCCCACCGTGAGGGGCAGATCGCGCGACATCATCTCGTGGTACACACGCGCCACGCTCTCGCCCATATCGGAGATGATCAGGTAGCCGTCCTCCCCGAGGTCGATCGGATCAAGCCCGCGAAACGCCAAGTACGCGTTGAACTCGCTCTCGCGGATGAACGGCAGACCCATCGTCACGGGATTGGCCTGCTCCATGCCGGGGGGCATGGAGAGGCCCGTCGCTGCGAGCAGGGTGCTGTAGGAAACGATCGGGGTGTCCGAGCCCTCGCTCACCGCCGCGAAGGAGTTCAGCTGCACGGTGCTCCCGGCCACCTCGTTAAGGTCGAGCGGGGCGCCGCTCTCGTCCACCGCATTCGCCGCGATGTCGTAGGGCACCCGCACGCGGGCCCAATCGCCCTCTCCCGACCTGGCCTCCTCATCCGAGACGCGGTTGCCCGCGTACATGGCCGTCAGGCTGAAATCGGCGGGCGTCGACTGCTCGACGCCGCTGTTCATCGCATCGACGATGGACATGCCGCCGGTCACCGACGTGATGGCGAGGAAGAGCACCATCGTGATGACCGCCATGGAGAAGGACACGGTGTTCACCTTCGCGGCGAGCTGCCGCAGGGTGAACATGTTGAGCCCGCGCCAGTACAGCGAGCGCGCGAAGGCCAAAACACGCAGCAGGAAACCGGAGAGCCCGAAGAACAGCAGGATCGTGCCGACCACCACCATGACCGTCGTGATGAGGAAGGCGCCCCCGGCTTCCGACGAGCCGCTGATGGGCAGTCCGTCGGCCAGCAGACGCGCGTAGGACACGCCCACGAGCACCGCGCCGACAAAAAAGACCGCCGCGGCGATCCAGGGGTTCCGCGTCCGGATGGCCTCGTTGGCCCGGCCGGCGCCCATGAGGTCCACGATCTTGGCCCGCGCCACCGCGCGCAGGTTGAAGACGAGCGTGACCAGGAAGGTCGCCACCAGGCAGGTGACCGTCATGGCGAAAGCGGTCATCGAGAAGAAGAAGTGGAAGTCCGCGATCTGCGTCTTGAACAGCGCGGCCGTGAAGAAGACCATGAGCTGCGAGAAGCCGACGCCGAGGACGAGTCCGAGCACCAGGGCCGCGCCGGACACAATGAGCGTCTCGAGCGCCATGATCCGCGCGACCTGGCCGCGCCCCATACCGAGCACGAGGTAGAGGCCGAATTCCTTCTTGCGGCGCTTCATAATGAAGTTGTTCGCGTAGACCATGAGGAAGCCCATGACGAGCGCCAGGAACACCGTGACGCCGCCGATCAGGGTGCCCAAGAGGGACCCGAGCCCCTCGTTGCCGATCCCCGCGTAGTCGATCTGCACCGAGATGGTGTTGAACGCATAGAACATGATGACGGCGAGCGTGAGTGTGAGCAGGTACACGAGGTAGTCGCGACCAGCGCGGCGCACGTTGCCCCAAGCGAGCTTACAGAGCATCGGCACCCTCACCGCCCATCATCGCCACGACCTCCATGATGCGGTCGAAGAAGGCGCGGCGCGACTGATCGCCGCGGCGGAGCTCGGTGAAGAGGCGGCCGTCGCGGATGAACAGGACGCGCGAGGTGTAGCTCGCCGCGAAGCTGTCGTGCGTGACCATGAGGACCGTTGCGAGATCGCGCTCGTTCAGGGTCTCGAGGCTCTCGAGCAGCAGGCGGGCGTTCTTGGAATCGAGCGCGCCCGTGGGCTCGTCTGCCATGATGATGGCCGGGTTCGTGACGAGCGCGCGGGCGGCGGCCACGCGCTGCTGCTGGCCGCCGGAGAGCTGGTAGGGGTAGCGGTCGAGCGTCTCGGCGATGGAGAGGCGCGCGGCCACGGCGTCCACGCGGGCGAGCACCTCGCGGGCCGGCGTGCGGGCGATCGTGAGCGGCAGGGCGATGTTCTCACGGGCCGTGAGGGTGTCGAGCAGGTTGGAGTCCTGGAAGATGAAGCCCAGCTGCTCGCGGCGGAAGCGCGTGAGCTTCTCGGACTTGAGCGACGTGACGTCGGCGCCGTTCACGAGCACCTTGCCGCTCGTGACGTTGTCGATGGTGGAGACGCAGTTGAGAAGCGTCGACTTGCCCGAGCCCGACGGACCCATGATCGCCACGAACTCGCCGCGGCCGATGCTGAACGACACGTCTGACAGGGCGCGGGTGACATTGCCCCGGGCGCCGAAGACCTTCTCGATATGCTGCACCTCAAGCACGGGGCGCTCGGCAACTGGCATGGGAACCTCCTTGCGTGCGGGCCGCGATGCGGGCGGGAGCGCCGATCGGGCCGTATGGAACGTCGTCGCATCATATGGTGGCAGGAGGCGCTGGGGGCCGCCATCGATTTAGCTTACCGGGAGCTTGCGCTTTTGTAAGGTTGCGGGAGCGGGCCGAGACCGGCCTCAGGCCCCGGCCGCGCGCACCCGCTCGATCACGCGCTCCATCGTCTCGTCGATGCGGTCGCGCTTGAGCTCGCACTCCCAGATGACGATCGCCTCCCAGCCCAGGTCGGCGAGCTCAGCGAGGGCCCGGGCGTCGCGCTCCCGGTTGCGGGCGAACTTCGCCTCCCAGAAGGCCGTGTTGCGCTTGGGCACCCGCGGCTCGCAATGCGGGCAGCGGTGCCAGAAGCAGCCGTTCACGAAGATCGCCACGCGCCGCCCCGGGAAGGCGATGTCCGGGCGCCCCGGAGCCTTCTTCCACTGCAGGCGGTACCCGGTGAGCCCCGCCGCCCGCAGCCGCTGGCGCACGAGCAGCTCCGGCTTGGTGTTCGACCGCGTGTTCCCCTTCATGGAGCGGCGGATCGCGCTGCGACGCCGCACGAGGTCATCCCCCTCGGCAAGGTGCCGGACGAACTCCACATCCGCCTCCATCCAGGCGAGGTCCATGAGGTCGCGCCGCGGCACCCAGCGAAGATCGCGCTGCCGGTCGGTGCGCACGGGCTCGGCGGCGGGGTCGGCCAGCTCGCACAGGAAGCACTCCATCGAGAGGTGGAAGTCCTCGTAGTCGTGCTCGACGGTGTAGCAGGAGCGCAGGTCGGTCACCGCCACGCCGAGCTCCTCCAGGAGCTCGCGCCGGCAGGCCTTCTCCGCCGTCTCATGGCGCTCCAGCTTGCCGCCGGGAAACTCCCAGAGCCCCGCCATGGGGCCGTAGCCCCGCTGCGCCGCGAGGACCTCATCGCCGCGGCAGATCACGCCCGCGGCCACATGCACCGTCTTCATGGGGCCCTAGCGCTCCTCGGGGTAGACGACGCCCCAGTCGGCGCGCAGGCGGTCCATGAGCGCCATGACGTCGGCGGCGTAGTCGATGAGCCCGGCGGCATCGCCGGCCGCCGCGGCGTCGACGGGTGCGGGGACCGGGGCATCGTTGTGCTCGCTCATGAAAACCTCCTTGGCGAAAATGCTCAACCGGCATTCTCGCACGTTCGATGCGCACGCGCCACACGCCGGCGACGGCGGGGCATGGCGGGGTGGGAGGGAGCGGGCGGCAGGACGGCAGGGCGGCGCGGGCGGCGAACCTTGGCGCCGCACCCGTGCGCGCTTTGCGTTGCGTCTGTGCCGGGTCCGTGGGGAGGGTGTGGAGGGGCGACCCGTTTGCCTTTGAAACACGAAAGAGCAGTGCGCGCGCCTATGACCATCGATGGTTAAAAACCGCCATCATCCTGCTCTTTCATGGTCTTTGCAAAGACACATAAGTCTTTCTTCAGCGATAGGATCTGGGCCGCAAGACATAATGACATCAGCGCGACGGAGTTTGCAGCACCTCCGAAGCGCCCTTCCCGGTGGACGAGCGAGGAGGCCGACGCATGTATTCTCCCAAAGATGCAACATGCACGTCAGTGCAGCCTTCCCAACGTGCGAGCCATTTCTCCTTCCCCCCAACTCGGAGATCTGGCCTCCTCGCCTCCCCCACCGCGACCGCCCGGTCGCAAGACCAGCGGTCGAACCTCTTGCACAGCTTCGACCGGCTGCTCGCGCTCCTCACGGCAGCGCCTGCGAACTAGCCGCGTCGAACGCGTGCATCGGCGACTCGCCCGTCCCATCCCGGGGCGGGCTTTTTCGTTCGCGGGCCGCAATCCGGCCCCGCGCCGCCCGGCGCCCGCCCGGGCAACCCCGGGCGTCCCGCACTACATCAGCTTCGTCTCCTCGAGCTTCTCGATGATCCAATCGTTCGCCCGAATCACCGGACGGCGGAACACCAAGCCGAGCGCCAGGATCGGCACGAAGTACAGGGAGAGCGTCCCGAGCTCGATCCAGAACTCCGCGCCCCATCCGCCGGCCATGGCCGCGTGCAGCGCGTTGATCAGATGCGCCGCCGGCAGGAACGGATAGATCGCCTGGAAGAACGGGGAGGTCATCTCGATGGGGAAGGTGCCGCCCGAGCCGCCCACCTGCATCACCAGCAGCACCACAGCGAGCGCCTTGCCGATATCGCCGAACGACACCGTGAGCGTGTAGATGAACAGGCAGAACATGAGCCCGCCCACCCAGCCGGCCAGCAGGTACAGCCAGGGGGACTCGCACTGGATCCCGAAGAACAAAAGCTCGCCGGCCAGCATGAGCGTGCTCTGGCACAGCGACAGCAGGCCGAACAGGCAGAATCGTCCCAGGTAGAGCTCGTGCAGGCGCACCGCACCGAGCTCGCGCACCAGCTCGTCGCCCACGCCGGCGCGCATCATCGCGGCGAGCACGATGCCGCCCACCCACAGCGAGACCGCCGTGTAGAACGGCGCCATCGCCGAGCCGTAGTTCTCGATGTGGTAGACCGCGCGCGTCTCGAGCCCCACGGGGGCGGCGAGCGCCTGGGCGAGCCCTTCCGGATCGGAGCCGATGATGGAGCGGACCTGGTCGAGGTCGCCCGTCTGCACCGCCGCAGCGAGCTTGTCCTTGGCCCGCTGCAACTCGTCGGCCGTGGCCCCGAGAGATCCCTTCGCGTCGGCGAGGACCTTGTTGGCGCCCCTCAGATCGGCCGCGAGGGAGGACGCCGCCCCGGAAAGCGACCCCACCGTCGCATCGAGGCTCGACGAGATCCCCTCCACGGAGGAGGCGATCCCCGAGACGGTGCCGGCGAGCGCGTCGGCCTGATCGGAGAGCGTGCCCTGCATGTCCGCGTCGAGGCCGGCCACGCTCGCCTTTGCGTCGGCGATCAGCGTCCGCGCCGAGGCGAGGGCCTCGCCGGCGTCGGCCGCGCCGGAGGAGAGGTCTCCCGCAACCTCCTTGAGGCCGTCGGAGAGGGCCTGCTGGCGCGCGATGATGCGAATCTCGATCGTCTGGAGCACGCTGAGATCGGGGAAGAGCTCCTGGATGGTCGCGAGGATGTCCTCGTTCTTCGCGATCTCGGCGTCCACGCGGGCCGCGATCGCGTTGAGCTGGTCGGCCGTGTCGCCGGCGTGCGTCGTGCCCGCCTCGAAGGCGTCCTCGATCCGCGCGGAGACGTCGTCGAAGCTCGCGGTACCCTCGGAGATCGCGCCCTTCACCGAGGCCGCCGCGTCCTTCACGCCCTCGCTCGTGTCCGAGAGCCCCGCGCGGGCATCGGCCAGCATCCCCCGCCCGGCCCCTGAGACGGTGCCCGTGCGGGAGAGCAGATCGCCCGTTGAGGACACGAGGTCGGCCGTGGTGCCGAGCAGGCTCGCATAGGAATCGGTCACCGCCGACACGTCGCGCAGGCTCGAGATACCGGTGTCAAGCGTCCGGCTCAGATGCGTCACGTAGTTCCCCACCTGGTCGGAATCCATGAAGTCGATGAGACCGGAGGTGGCGGCCAGCCCCACGTCCCCGATGGTCTCGGTGAAGGCCTCGTCGACCTGGCTGGCGATGGCGTTGGCGCCCTTGTCCGTCACCCGCGGGGCGATGGCGTTCGCCTTCTGGTTCTCGTAGTAGGTGAGCTGGGCGCGACGGACCTCGGGAGAAAACAGCGTCATCATGCTCGCGCTGAAGTCCTCCGGGATCACCACGGCGGCGTAGTACGCACCGGAGCGCACGCCCTCGATGGCGTCGTCCTTACCGACGAAGACCCAGTCCATCTGGGTGTTCGCACGCAGCGAGCTGATCACCGAGTCG
The DNA here is from genome assembly GCA_015062655.1 of Coriobacteriaceae bacterium. Lineage (GTDB taxonomy): Bacteria > Actinomycetota > Coriobacteriia > Coriobacteriales > Coriobacteriaceae > Collinsella. Next base: position 6,706 of record SUUG01000020.1, on the reverse strand, counting down.
CCCATGTTGACCTTGACCGGAATGAGGTCGCTCTCGTACCCCTCGTCTTCGTTGGCGACGGCGACCTTGATGCCGCCGGTGTTTCCATACGGATCCCAGCTGCCGGCGATATTGAACCAGGCGTAGAGGCATGGGATGATGACGAGCCCCACGGCGACGATGAGCCCGATCACGCTCCGGCGCACCCGCGAGAGATCGTGCTTGAAGATGCGGACGATGTTGCTCATGCCCGCTCACCTCCCTTCCGCGGCTCCCCGTCTCCCGCCGACTCCCCGTCTCCCGCCGGCGCCCCGACCTGCGGCTGCTTTAGCTCCTCGGCGTCATCTGCCGCACCGCCGAACGCGGACCCGGAGGTCACGCCGAACAGGTGCGCCACCGGGGCGTCCAGCGTCTGACGGCGGATCTCAGCGCGCAGCTCCTCATCGGTGAGCGCGGCGAGGCGCATCTGGGCGTCCAGGCTCTGGCGGAGGTACTCAACCACGATGAGGTAGACATCCGCGGCGATGATCGCCACGATCCAGGCCACGAGCATCCCGATCTTGCCGTCGACGGAGAGGTCGAGGGCGGCCGTGAGCACGAAGAGCACCACCGGCAGGCCGAAGACCAGGCAGAACCCGATCTTCACGAGCCGCGGGTACCGGTTCTCGAAGCGCATGGCGCGCTGCACGAGCCCCTCGCGGAAGTCGCCGGCGTCGAGCAGGGCGCGCAGCGCCAGCCGCACAGAGAACCGCTCGCGTCCCGGTGTGTTCTGCTCGCCGATCATCACGCCCGTCTCCGTGAGCTCGCGATCGAAGAGCACGTTCAGGTTGAGCAGGAAAGGCCTGAGCCCGACGCCCACGAAGAGCGCCACGGCCAAAAACACCGCGAGGGCGCCGAGGTTCGCCAGGTACGCCATGCCGTAGAGCCCGCCGATGGTCTCGCGCAGGGCGTTGATGCCGTAGGTGAACGGCAGCAGCGGGTGGATCGCGCGGAAGAAGCCCGGCATCATCTCGATCGGGTACATGCCCGAGGAGCCCGGGATCTGCACGATCACGAGGATCACGCCGAGCGCCTTGCCGATGTGCTTGAAGGCGATCGAGAGCGCGTAGATGATGTTCACGTAGACGAAGCTGATCCAGATGCCGGCGAGCACGAAGAGCACGGGCTCCTCGCATTGCACGCCGAGGACGAGGTCGCCCACGCAGACGATCACGGCCTGCAGCGCACCGAGCGCGACGAGCAGCATCCACCGGCCGAAGTAGCCCTGCGTCGCCGTGAAGGACGGGATACCCTCGCGGTCCACCTCGAGCTTGATGATCGCGATGAGCACGAAGCCGCCCACCCACAGCGCGAGGTTGGTGTAGAACGGCGCCACGCCGGAGCCGTAGGTGGCCACCGGGTACACGGTCTCGGTGACGAGCTCGACCGGCGCGGCCATGAACGTGGCGATGTCTCCCCCGTTGGCGGCCAGGAGCCGCTCGAGGTCGGCGCGCGCCTCCGAGGAGCGCAGCGCCGCGAGGTCGGTGGCCGTGCGCTCGAGGGCGGCGTCCACGTTGCCGAGGCTCTGGTCCGTCTGGGACAGCGCGGCGGCGGCCTGGTCGAGGGTGTCCGAGAGCTGAGCGAGCGTGCCGCGCGCTTGCTCGATCACCGGGGAGAGCGAGGCCACGGCGCCCGCGAGGTCGCTCGAGGCGTCCGAGAAGGAGTCCAGGCCGCTGGCGAGTTTGGGCAGGGCGCCACCCTCGATCGCGTCGCGCGTCGCGCCCATCTCGTCGAGGCCCGCGCCGACCGCCTGGTCGAGCGAGTTCGAGGCGGCGGCGATGGCCTCGTTCACAGCGGCGATGTCGTCGCTTTGCGTCTGCGTGGCATCCTGGATGCCCTGCATCCGGTCGCGGGTGCGCGTGAGGTCGGCGACGAGGTTCTGGACCGCGGGGAGGCTCGAGATGGCCGTGCCCTGGATCCGGGAGATCAGGTCGTTAAGGTCGTCGATCATCCCCTGGGTGCGTGCGAGATGGGCGTCCACGGTGCTGCCAGCCCCGGCGACGACGCCGCTCACCTTGGCGATGGCGGCGTTCGCCTCGCCGGAGGCCTTCCCGAGCGCCACGCCTCCGGCGGAGAGGGCGTCGCCGAGCGATCCGGAGAAGGTCCGCACGCTCTGGCGCGTGCTCGACAGCAGGGCGTCCCCCTCGGTGAGCGCCTGGGAGAGAGCGGGCAGCTGCCCTGCGAGCTGTCGCAGGGTCTCGTCGGACGACGCGATCGCGGTCTTGGTGTCCGAGATCGTTCCCCGCATGCCAGAAAGGGAGCCTCGCACCTCGGAGAGGGTGCCGCGCGCCCGGTCGACGCCGGCCGTCAGGCCCGACTCCGCGACGCTGCCCTCGCGCTCCACATCGGCGCCGGTCTCCTGCAGACGGGAGACGACCGTCTCGCTCACCGTCGAGACGAACGTGGCGTTCACCTGCGCCTGGATGGTCCCCACACCGGTGTCGGTGACCTTGGGCGCGATGGCGTTCTTCTTCTCGTTCACGTAGTAGACGAGCTTCGGTTGGTCGAAGGTGCCCGCGAGCATGCTCGTGAGGTTCTCGCTGAAGTCCTCGGGGATGATGACGGCGGCGTAGTAGTCTCCGCGCTCAACGCCCGCGCGCGCCTCATCCGCATCGACGAAGACCCATCCGAGCTGGTCATTCTCGCGGAGCCCCTCGACAACCTCAGCGCCGGCGTTCAGCTCCCCCACGTACTCGTTGGCGGCGCCCGCGTCCTCGTTCGCCACGGCGATCTTGATGCCCGCCGTGTTCGCGTACGGATCCCAGTTCGCACGGATGTTGTACCAGGCGTAGAGCGAGGGTATCACGCAGACGCCGATCGTGATGATGAGCGCCACCGGGTTCCCGGCCAGGCGGCGCACATCGCGCCGGAAGATTCGAATCGCATTGCCCACGGCCACCGACCTGCTTTCCCTTCATGTCACTGCATGCAGGGAGATGAGCGGTGCGGCCCGCATCCCCCTGCGGTGACCACACTCTATAGCAAGGCCGCGAAGTAAATAGACAAGTGTAAGTTATCTTCAAATATACTGCAGCTTACCAGCGAAAATATGAGCACGGAATAAAGCATTGATGCGCATAGCTATGCACTAGGCGCAAACGTGTGCGGCTATTCCGACCCGCCGGGTGCGCCACCCGACGGGTCGGCGGCGCAAGCACCCCCTCAGCACCCGCCCTCAGGCGTCCCAGCGAAGCGCGCGGCGGGCGGCGCGCATGTCGGCCACGATCTTCGCCGCCAGCGCCTGCGGATCCACATCGACCACCATGCGGCTGCCGAGCGTCTCGAGCGTGCCCTGCTTCAGGAACTCAATCACGTTCTTCGAGCCGAAGATCTGCGGCTCCACGCAATGATAGGAGCTGATGCCCATGAGACGGAATCCGAGTGCGGCGTCCACGGACTTCTCGTTGGACCACTCCGGCGAGGAGAAGGCGTAGGGCATGTCGGCCACGCGCTCGCCGAGCGCGGCGGCCACGCCGGCGAGGATGTTCGAGGAGCGCGTGTTGTCGATGCACTCGCCCACATGCCAGACCGGCGGCAGGTCGCCCTCAAGGAAGGAGGCGAGGCCCGCCCCGCACCGCTCGGCGGCTGCGGCCTGGCAGTACCCGAGCTTCATGAGCGGGAAGGACGCGCAGCCGTTGGTGATCACGAGCACGTTCTCGGCAAGGAGCGCGTCGACCACGTCCACGATGCAGCGCTCGAAGGGCACCTTCGGGTTGTTGCACCCCACGAGGTTCACGATGCCGAGGATCCGCCCGTCGCGGACGGCCTCGGCGAGCGGCGCCATGCCGCCGAAGCGGCGGTGCACGTACTCGACGGAGAACCCGACCTCGGCCTCCACCTCATACGCCGGGATATGGCGCGGCACGTCGCGGCGGGCGGCGAAACTCTCGATCGCTCGGTTGACGATCCGCTCGGCGAGGGCCCGCGTCTCGCCGATGTTCGCGTGGTGGTGATCGTACTCCATGCGCTCCGCCCCCGGGAGGCGCGCGTTGTCGCTCGTGGTCACCACCGTCGTCCGATAGCAGCGTGCGACGTCCATGATCGCCGGGAACACATCCTGCACGTCGGCGATCCAGAGGTCGAGCGCGCCCGTGCCGAGGACGAGCTCGGCCGAGACCGCGTTGGAGAGCGGGATGACCCCGCCGTAGCGGTACATAGCAGCCAGGCCCGAGCAGCAGATGCCGTAGAAGCGGATGCCCCGGGCCCCGGCCTCGCGGGCGCGGGCGAGGAAGGCCTCGTCGCGGCCCACGCGCACGACCTCGGAGACGAGTGTCGGCAGGTGCCCGTGGACGGCGATGTTCACGTAGCCGTCTTTCAGCGCCCCGAGGTTCACCTTGGAGGTCACGCGGTCGCCCACGCCGAAGAGCGCGTCGGTGGCGATGTTCGCGCCCACGACGCCCGAGAACGTGAACGCGAGCCCGCAGCGCAGGAACTCCTGCATGACGCTGCGCCAGTCGCCGTCTACCGCGCAGCCCGTGCGATGCATGGCATCGAAGACCTCGTGGTAAGCGCTGATGGGGAGGATGTCGAGCTCCTTCCAGACCGCGCGGCGCTCGGCGGGGGCCAGCGCGTCGATCGTCTGGTAGGGCCGATGCGGATCGGACTTCGAGAGGTCGTCGAGGAGCGTGTCCGCCAGATCGACCGCCACCTCCTCCAGCGCGCGGCCCTCGGTCTCGATCCCGAAGGCGCGGGCCGTGTCGATGACCTTCTGCGCGCCGAGGATCGGGAGGTCGAGCGTGCCCTCGGCGGCCCATTTGAGCGAGAGGATCACCTCGCGGGCGTGCATGCCATGCTGGGATACGCCGGCGGCCGCGGCACGCAGGAGGTTCCGGGCCACGATGAGGTCGGCATCGGCGCCGCACACACCGCGCGGGGACTTGGGCGTGATCCGGCAGGGGCCCATGTTGCAGATCTTGCAGCACGTCCCCGCGAGACCGAAGCCGCACTGGGGCTGCTGCAGGTCGAAGCGATGGAAGGTGGTCTCGAGCCCTTGCTCGTCCATATGGCGGATCATCTCGCTGACCGCCGGGTCGGGCGTCTGCTCCACCACCTCGTCCTTTGAGGGGAAGGTCTTGCGGTATGCCTTGATCGCGGCGTTGTAATCGCGGATGAAGGCCTCGGGGTCATCGGCCCCGTGGTCGGCCGCGAGCGTGACGGTCGAGACGCCGTTCTCATCGAATCCGATCAGGTTGCGATGCGCATGAATGTGCGCGAGCCCGCGCTCGCCGCGCTCGCCGCGCTCGCCGCGCTCGCCGCGCTCGCCGCGCTCGCCGCGCTCGCCGCCCGTGCCATCCGGTCGCTCCCCTGCCTCTACGTCCTCGTGCTGATGTCCTTCGACCATAAAGCCCCCCTGCTCGGTCGTCACACGGCGCTCCCGTGCCGTTGAGGATTGAGTTAATCACATTCATCCCATTAAATCAATGGGTTGTATGGGATTTAATATAGATGTGCGGGAGAGATCGTGCACAGAGACAAGAGGCCTCCCGGTCCGCGAGGCGCCTGACGCCGCGCGGACCGGGGGCCTAGAACCCGGCGCACCCTGGAAAGCGGGTTATTTCATGAGCTCGCAGACCGCCTGGGCGAACGCGACCGGGTCCTCGACAGGGAGCCCCGCCACGAGGAGGGCCTGGTTGTAGAGCAGGTCGGTGTATGAGGCGATCTTCTCGGTATCGCCCGCCTCCTCTGCCGCGCGCAGCGTCTCGAAGACCGGGTGCTTGGCGTTGAGCTCGAGCACGCGCTGGCTCTTGACGTCCTCGGCCCCGGCCTGCCCGGCCATGACCTTCTCCATCTCGAGGCTGATCGGGCCCTCGGAGGAGAGCGCCGAGGGCGCGTCCGTGAGCACCGGGGAGACGGACACCCTCACGACCTTGTCGCCGAGCGCGTCCTTCATGGCGCCGAGCAGGGCCTCGTTCTCGTTCGCGGCCTCCTCGGCGGCCTTCTTGTCATCCTCGGTCTCGAGGTCGAGGTTGCCGCCCGCCACGTTCTTGAGCTGCTGCTCGTCGTAGGACTGCATGGCCTGGAAGCAGAAGTCGTCCACGTCCTGGGTGCACAGGAGCACGTCGTAGCCGCGCGCGAGGACGCTTGTGACCATCGGCATGTGCGCGAGGCGCTCGGTGCTCTCACCGGCCGCGTAGTAGATGGCCTTCTGATCCTCGGGAGCGGCCTCGCGATACTCCTTCAGGGTGACGAGCTTCTCCTGCTTGGCGGAGTAGAAGAGCAGCAGGTCGGCGAGGTCGTCCTTCTTCATGCCGTAGCTCGCGTAGATGCCGTACTTGAGGCCGCGGCCGAAGTTCTCGAAGAAGGTCTCAAAGGACGCGCGGTCGTTGTCGCGCATATCGGCGAGGTCGGCGGCGATCTTCTTCTCCACGCGACTTGCGATTGCGCGGAGCTGGCGGTCGTGCTGCAGGGTCTCGCGGCTGATGTTCAGCGTGATGTCGGCCGAGTCGACGATACCGCGGACGAAGTTGAAGTAGTCTGGCACGAGCTCGGCGCACTTCTCCTGAATCATGACGTTGGAAGAGTACAGCGCGAGGCCCTTCTCGTAATCCTTGCTGTACAGGTCAAAGGGAGCCCTGGACGGAATGAAGAGCAGCGCGTCGTAGGAGAGGGCGCCTTCTGCGTGGAAGCTGATGGTACGCGCGGGCTTCTCCCAATCGTGGAAGGTAGAGGTGTAGAACTCGTCGTAGTC
>SUUG01000025.1 GCA_015062655.1 Coriobacteriaceae bacterium | reverse complement strand
TGTAGACGAACATGTCGAAGGCGAGGACGTAGTCCGGGTCGCCCGCGGCGGCGCCGGCCTCGACGTCGCGTACGTCGTTGGTCTCGCCCGTGACCGCGAGCAGGCCCGAGCGCTTGTTCATCATCTCGTCGACCTCGTCGAAGGTGTAGCCGCCCTCGCGCTGCAGGTAGATGACCGTGGCCGGATCGATGGAACCGCAACGGGTGCCCATCATGATGCCGTCGAGCGGCGTGAGGCCCATCGTGGTGTCCATGCACTTGCCGTCCTGGATCGCGGCGAGGGAGGCGCCGGAGCCGATATGGCAGACGACGACGCGGCGGGCGGCGCCGGCGGTCATCTCGGCGACCTTGCCGGCGATGTAGCGGTAGCTCGTGCCGTGCGCGCCGTACTTGCGGATGTGCAGCTTCTCGCAGACCTCGCGCGGCAGCGCGTAGGTGCTCGCGACCTTCGGCATATCGAAGTGGAAGGCTGTGTCGTAGACCGTGACGTTGGGGAGATCGGGGTACTCGGAGAGGCAGTACTCGATGACGTCGGCCTCGGGATTGTTGTGGAGCGGGGCGAGCGGGGCCACCTCGCGGATCTTGGCGAGGATGTCGGCGTCCACGAGCGTGGAGTCGCCGAAGTACCAGCCGCCCTGCACGATGCGGTGGCCGATGCCGTCGATCTGGGCGTCGTGCTTGGTCAGGTCGGCGAGGACGACCTCGATCGCGCGCTTGTGATCGGGGAACTCGACCTTCTCGGTGACCTTCTTCTCCCCCGCGGCCGCATGGGTGAAGGTGCCGCCCGTGAACCCGACGCGCTCGCAGGAGCCCTTGGCGAAGACCTCATGCGTCACGGTGTCGATGAGTTGATACTTGAGGGTCGAGCTGCCTGCGTTGACAACCAGTACGTTCATGGGGCTCCTTTGCGCTCTCGGTACAGAACTCCACTATTCTACTACCTTCGCACGTGGGGCAGCGTCTGGAGCCCCTGATCCCGTAGTTGGCGTGATGACCCCCTTTCGGCGCGGTCCTCGCTTCGCTGCGGAGGCACCGAAAGGGGGTCATTACGCCATTTGGATCACAGCTTCAGCGAGCCGCTGCAACGGTTTTGGGATAGGCCGTTGCGCACCTCGGCCCAACAGGAGGTGAGGCCGGGGGTTTGGGCCCGAAGGGTGACTCGGGGGCTCCCGTGACACATCCCGGTCTTGGGAGCCCCGTATGAGCTGCGCGGTCCGGTCGAGGCTAGATCAGGCCCTCGCCGAGGGGTTTGCCGCCGAGCACGTGGAAATGCAGGTGCATGACCGTCTGGCCGGCGTGCTCGCCCTTGTTGGAGATCACCCGGAAGCCGTCGTCAAGGCCCTTCGCGGCAGCGACCTCGCGGATGGCCTTCGTGATGGCGACGAGGGTCTCACCCGGGATGTCCGCGGTGACGTCTTGATAGTGCGCCTTCGGCACGACGAGGGTGTGGACGGGCGCCTGCGGGCTCAGATCGTCGAAGGCGATGACCTGGTCATCCTCGTAGACGACCGTGGAGGGGATCTCGTGGTCGGCGATCTTGCAGAAGATGCAATCGGGGTCCTTGCACATGGGGCTCTCCTCTCGATACGGTTCCCTAGAAGGGCAGGTCATCGCTCGTGTCGGCGGCCTCGCCGGCCGCGAGGGCGTCGGCGCCGTCAACGTCTTTCACGAGCATGGAGACCTTCTGCTCGGCCGTCGCGAGCCGCTCGCGCAGGCTCTTCAGAAGCTCGACGCCGCGGGTGTAGCTCGCGAGCGAATCCTCGAGCTCGAGGTCTCCGGACTCGAGGTTGCGGATGATGAGCTCCAGCTCCTGGGAGGCCTCCTTGTAGCTCATGTCCTCGATCTTCTTGTTCTCTGCCATGGTATCTTCCTTTCTCTGTGTCAGCGCGATGCGGGTTGCACGGCGGTCACGGTACCGAGGACGTCGCCGTCCGCGAGGCGCACGCGCAGCTCGGACCCGGGAGCGAACACCTCGGCGGAGGTGGCGACGCGGTCGCCGCTGTAGGCGATGGAGTATCCGCGCCCGAGCACCTTCAAGGGCGAGAGCGCGTCAAGAGCGGCCGCGGAGGCCGCGAGCTCGGCGGCCGGGTGCCGCGTGATGCCCGAGGCCGTCGCACGGAGCCGCGAGCTCAAAAGCGCGAGCCCGTGCCCGCGGGCGGCCATGCAGCCCGCACCGGCCGCGATGAGCCGCTCGGACTGGTGCGCCAGGGCGGAGCCGTGGCGCTCGCGCAGGCGGGAGCCGGCCCCCGCCAGGCGCTCGGCCGTCTGGTTGAGCTCGGCGGCGCGGCGCTCGAGCGTAGCCGCAGGGCGCGTGAGCACCGCATGCGAGGCAGCCGACGCCACGGCGGCGCGGGCCCGCTCGAGCACGCCCCCCATCGAGCGGTTCAGGCGGCCGCCGAAGCCATCGAGCTCCGCGCGGCCCTCCTTGACCGACGCGGTGAGGGACTTCATGAGGCGCGCCTCCCGCTCCGCCAGCTTGTCAGCGAGGTCGGTGACGGCCGGCGCGACGGACTCGGCCGCGGCCGTGGGCGTGGAGCAGCGGCGGTCGCTCACCATGTCGCATATGGAGGTGTCGGGCTCGTGGCCGATTCCGGTGACGACGGGCACCGGCGAGGCCGCGACGGCGCGCGCCAGCCCCTCGTCGTTGAAGGTCATGAGGTCCTCGAATGAGCCGCCGCCGCGCGCCAACAGGATGCAGTCGGGCGCCGGGGTGATAGCCGCCGCACGTCTAAGCCCCTCGATGAGCTCGGCCGGTGCGCCCTCGCCTTGCACCTTCGACCCCACGCAGATGAGCTCCACCAGGGGGTTGCGCCGGCGCAGGGTGCGCTTCACGTCGTCGATGACCGCACCGGAAAGCGAGGTCACCACCGCGACGCGGCTGCAGAACAGCGGGATGCGCCGCTTGCGTGCGGGCTCCATGAGCCCCTCGCGGCGCAGGCGCTCGGCGAGCTCGGCGACCTGCTGGCGCAAGAGCCCCTCCCCCGCCAGCGAGAACGACTGGGCTATGAAGCTCATCTTGCCCGTGGGCTTGTAGATGTTGAAGCGGCCCTTGAGGTTCACCTGCATGCCGTCGCGCAGATCGAAGCTGCGCTTGGCGTAGGCGAACTTCCAGATCGCGCAGTCCATGGCCGCCGAATCGTCCTTCACCTGAAAGTAGCAGTGCCCGCTTCGGGCGTTCGGGCCCCTGAACCCGGTGACCTCGCCCAAGACCGTCATCTCGGGCAGGGCGTCGAGCGCGCCCGATGCGATCCCGACGGCCCGCGAGACCGATAGCGCGCCGTCGGCGCCCTCATCGCGGGCGGCCGGGGAGGTTCCCGTCAGATCCCATCCGCTCACCGCGCCCTCCTTTCTCCTCGCTGTTGTCTCGAAAAGAATACCGCGCCGTGCGGACATAAGTCGCAAACGGCGCCGATGGTTCTCAGTCCCTGCTGGAGCGCGTGCGAGAGAGCAGGTACACGAGCTGCAGGATGCTCGTGAGCGCCGCGGCCACGTAGGTCAGCGCCGCCGCGGTGAGCACCTTTCGGGCCCCGCGGACGTTGACCGGGCTCATCCCCGACGCCTCGATGTAGGCGGCGGCGCGGCGGCTCGCGTCGAACTCAACCGGCAAGGTCACCAGCTGGAAGAGGACGGAGAAGGCGAACAGGGCGACCGCGAGGTAGGTGAGGCCGGCGATGTTCATGGCCACGCCGAGGATGAAGATGAGCATCCAGGCGTTTTGGGAGAAGTTCACCACGGGCACGAGCGCGTGGCGCACCTTCATCATGAAGAAGCCGCTCTCGCGCTGGATCGCGTGGCCCGCCTCATGGCAGGCGACGGCGACGCTCGCCACCGATCCGCCCGAGCGGTTGGAGGCCGAGAGGTAGAGGTTGTTGTCCCGGGGGTCGTAATGGTCGGTGAGCGTGCCGGCGACGGACTTGATGCCCACGGCGGCGCATCCGTTCTGGTCGAGCATGCGGCGGGCGACGTCGGCCCCGGTGTCGCCATCCGAGGGGACCTGCGCCCACACCTTGTAGGTCTTGTTGATATAGGCTTGCGTGGCGAGCCCCAGCACAAGGGAGACCACCACCAGCAGCAGGTAGGCCGGGTCGATCCCGTAGCCGTACCCCATGTACCCCATACCGTATCCGAACATCGGCGCTCCTTCGGTCGCATCGTCATATGTCCGCTCTTGTACCCACCAAAGCGGCGCGCGGACCGGACCGGACCGGAAGAAGTTCGCCGACCCCTACAGGATCTCGATCCCGCCGTCCTTCACGGTGAGCCCGATGTTGCCGGCCAACAGGTCGTCCATGAGGGTGCCCACCAGCTCGAAACGCCAGCCGTCGCGCAGCGGGCTGCGCTCGGGGCGATCGATGTAGTCGAGGAGGTCGTCGCGGGAGGCGATGATCGCCGTGGCCACGCCCGAGCGCTTGGAGACGAGGCGGAGCAGGGCGAACATGAGGTCCGTCACGCTCTCGAGCTCGGGTGAGGAGCCGCGCCGCGAGCGGACGACGTTGGGCAGGTTCGCGGCGGGGCAGCGGGTTCCGCGCGCCACGGCGGCGAGGGCGACCTCAACATCGCGCTCGGACAGCTGGTCGGTGCCGCGGACCCGCTTGAGGTCGGCGGCCGTCTTGGGCGGGCGCCGGGCGAGGGCGACCAGGACCTCGTCGGAGATCACCCATTTGCGCGGGATGTCCATCGCCTCGGCGCGGGCCTCGCGCCAGGCCGCGAGTTCGCGCGCCACAGCCTGCTGGCGCCGGGTGAGCGAGTTCACACGCTTGACGCGCTGGTAGGCCGCGCGCGGATCCGTGACGTAATGCTCGAGGCGCGTGAGTGGCGCGATCTCGTCGGCCACCCACCCCATACGCCCCTGGGCGCCCAGGCGCTCCTCGATCACCGCGTACGCCTCGATGAGGTAGCGGACGTCGTCGAGGGCGTACTCCACCTGCTCGGGGCTGAGGGGGCGGCGGCTCCAATCGGTCAGCGACTCGCTTTTCGGCAGGTCGACCCCGCAAAAGGCGTGTACGAGCCCGTTGTAGGAGATCTGCAGGCGCTCGCCGAGGAAGGCGGCCGCGACCTGGGTGTCGAAGATGGGGGCCGGCAGGACCCCGAGGGCGTGGTGGAGGACCTCCATGTCCTGGCTGCAAGCGTGGAAGACCTTCGTCACAGCCGGGTTCTCGAGCAGGGCCGCGAGCGGCGAGACGTCGTCGAGCGCCAACGGGTCGATCACGGCGCACTCGTCGGGGGTGGCCGCCTGCACGAGGCAGAGCCGGGGGTGGTAGGTGCGCTCGCGCAGGAACTCGGTGTCGATCGCGATGGCCGCGTGCGCGGCGGCGCGGTCGCAGAACGCCGTGAGATCGGGCAGTGTGGAAATGTACATGCTTCACCTTGGGCGGGCTTGCCCCGCGCTCGGGCGGGTGGGATTATTGTCAACAATCACTATACCCGGCTCCGCTCAGATAGGAAATGCCGCATGCGCTGCCTCATCATCCACAACCCCTCCTCCGGCCCCCGTTCAGACGAGATCTTCGCCTTCGCCCACGCGCTCTCGAGCGCCGGCGACGAGATGGTCTTCCGCTTCCTCGGCGAGGGCATGGAGTCGGATGAGGCGACAGCCGACGCGCGGTCCTTCGACCGCGTGGTGGTCTCGGGCGGGGACGGGACCGTCTCGAACCTTTTGGACTGCCTGCGCGACACCGGGGTCCCGGTGCTGGTCTTCCCCTCCGGGACGGCGAACCTCTTCTTCAACAACATCGGCAACGCCCCCGAGCCCGCCGCGCTCGCGCGAGCCTGCCGTGCGGGGCGCACCGCGAAGGTCGACATGGGCGAGCTCGCCTGGACCGACGAGGACGGCACCGAGCGCCGACACGGGTTCATCATCATAGCGGGCACCGGCTTCGACGCCGATATCATGCGCCGGGCCGAGGCGAGCCACGGCGAGTTCGGCGAAATCGCCTACGTCCTGGCCGCGATCACCTCCCCCGCCCCCAAGGTCGCCCACTTCGTGATCGAGCACGACGGCGAGGTCGACGAGCTCGACGGCATCGGTTGCATGGTGGGCAACACCGCGCTCATCCAAAACGAGACCAACCTCTTCCCCAACTGCCGCATGGATGACGGCCTCATCGACATCGCCGTGATCGAGCCCGCCAAGACCGTGGAGCTCTTGCCCACCGTCATCGCCAGCGTGCTCGACCCGACCGGCAAGGGGCCGCTCGGGCGGCCGCAGTTCAAGCTCTTCCAGGCCCGCGAGGTGCATGTGAGCGCCACGCCCTCGCTCGGCATGGAGTTCGACGGCGAGCTCATCCCCGGCACGCCGGGGTCCTTCTCGGCGCGGGCGCTCCCCCAGTGCCTGGACATCATCGTCGACGGGTTCTCGAAGCTCTCGTGACAGACGGCCCCGGCATCGGTGGCCGTTTTCCATTCGATGCGCCGCAGCGCCCGGGGTTTTCCGGGCGCGCCTTTTAAAAGAGGATCCCGAGCACGATGAGGGCCACGGCTGCGGCAAGGGTCACCAGGTCCATCGCAGCGAACGGGTAGCGCTTGAAGCTGCTGTCGCGCGTTCGCAGGTAGAACCCGCGCTGCTCGGCTGCGAGCGCCGAGGCGTCGGCCTTCCCCACCGAGGAGATCAGCAGCGGGATGCACAGCGGCAGCATGAGGCGCAGGCGTTTCATAGGGTTCCTCGAGTCGTACTCCACGCCCCGCGCCGTCTGCGCCTCGATGATCGAATCCATCTCCTGCGAGAAAACGGGCACGAACCGTAGGGCCGTCGTGAACGTGAACGCATAGCGGTACGGGATGTGCAGGTGCTCCACGCAGGCGTTCGCGAGATCGGTCAGCTTCGTGACCATGAGGATCAGCATGAGCGGCAGGGCCACGCCGAGCAGGCGCAGGCACGCCTTCCCGCCGATGGAGAGCCCCTCGTCGGTGACGGGGCCCAAGATCGGCTCGCCCTCGTGCACAAGCAGGACCTGGATCGCGAGCATGAACAGGGCGATCGGCACGAGGAGCTTCAGGAGGCGGAGCATACGGTCGGCGACACCGGCGACGGCCGCGAGGGCGATCGTGAGCGCGATCAACCCCACGAGCAAAAGATACGAGTCGGCCAGGAAGATCCCCGCGATGATGCCGACGGCGAGCGCGAGCTTCGCGACCGGGTTCAGCCGATGCAGCAGGCTCGTCCCCGGATGGTAGTCGATGACGTTAACCACGGCGAACCGCCTCCTCGGTGATGCGCACGATGTCCGCGACCTCGCTCACCCCAGCGTAGGCGGGCGACACCTCGGCGGCGAGCGCGCGGGCGAGCCGAATGACCTGGGGCGCCTCGACGCTCGCCTCGCGCATGAGCGGCTCGTCGGCGAAGATCTCGGCGGTCGCGCCGCGTCGGATGATGCGGCCGCCGGCCATCACGACGATGCGCTCCGCGAAGTCCGAGACGACCTCCATATCGTGGCAGACCATGATCACCGCGCATCCGCGCTCGGCCATCTCGCGCACCGTCTCCATGACGGTCATGCACTCGCGGTAGTCCAGCCCGCTCGTGGGCTCGTCCAACAGGACCACCTCGGGCTCCATCACCACGACGCTCGCCAGGGCGACCATCTGCCGCTGGCCGCGGGAGAGCGAGAACGGCGACTCCTCGAGCGGCAGCCCGAAACGCTCGGCGACCGCGCGGGCGCGGCGGCGGGCCTCCCCGGTCGCCACGCCGGTGAGCTCGAGCCCGAAGGCGACCTCCTCGAGCACCGTGTCCTTGCAGATCTGCCGGTCCGGGTTCTGGAAGAGGGTCGCCACGTGGGCGGCGATCCGGCTCGTCGGGACCTCGGCCGTGTTTGTTCCGGCAATCCTGACAACACCCGCGCTCGGCCGCAGCAGGCCGCACAAAAGCTTGGTGAGGGTCGTCTTTCCGGCGCCGTTTTGGCCCACGACGCCCACGAGCTCACCGGGGTACACCGCGAGGTCGAGGTCGGTGACGGCCGCGGCATGGGGCCCATAGGAGAAGGCGACGCCCGCAAGCTCCACCACGGGCTCGGATCCCTCAGCACGCGGGCGCGGGGCCGGGGCGTGCGGCGAGGCGCTCGGGGCGGGCGCGGGCGCCGGCGCGCCCCCAGAGGCGCTGACGACGCGGCCGATGAGGGCTCGCGCCTCGTCGACGTCCAGGCACGGGCGGGCGTCGGGGCCCACGAGACCGCGCGCCGCCAGGCTGTTCGAGATCCGGACCGTGCGCGGGCTGTCGACCCCGAGCCGCCGCAGCTCCTCGCTGCGGCCGAACACCTCATGCGGGGTCCCCTCGATCCTGATGCGACCCTCCCCCATCACCGCGATGCGGCTGCAGTGGCGCGAGAGCAGCGCGACCTTCTGCTCCACCACGACGACGGTCACGCCGGACGCCTCGTTCACGCGCTTGAGCGTCTCGAAGACCATCCGCGAGGACTCCGGGTCGAGCGCGGCGGTGGGCTCGTCGAGCACGAGCACGCGCGGGGCGAGCGCGAGGATGGCCGCGATCGCGACCTTCTGCTTCTGCCCGCCCGAGAGCGTCGCGATCTCGCGGTCGCGCAGGTCGGCGATGCCCACGGTCTCGAGGGCGCCCGCGAGCCTGCGCTCGATCTCGGTGTGGGGCACGCCGAAGTTCTCCAGGCCGAAGAGCAGCTCGTCCTCGACGACCGAGGCGACCATCTGCGTGTCGATGTCCTGTAAGACGCTGCCGACCGTGCGCGAGATGTCCGTGAGGCTGACCTCGCAGGTGTCGGCGCCCCCCACGAGCACGGAGCCGTAGAGCTCGCCGCGGTAGTGGTGCGGGATGGCGCCCGAGAGCGCCGCGGCGAGCGTGGACTTGCCGGCGCCCGAGGGGCCGATCACGCCGAGGAACTCACCGGGGGCGATATCGAGGCTCACGGCGTCGAGCGCGCGCGGCGAGCCGGATCCGTAACTGAAGGAGACGCCGTCGAGGCGGATGATCGGATCCGGCGTCTGTTGGGACTGGGCGGTCATGCGTACCCTTTCATTCCCGGCAGAAGGGGCGGGGTCAGACGGGGACGAAGCTAGTCGGCGAGCTTGAGCGCGCGGCGGATGGGCAGGTAGAGGGCGGCGACGAGCACCGCGTTGAAGGCGGCCGTGGCGAAGACGACCGGCAGCATGGCCGCCGGGAGCACGGAGACGATCTCAGGGGAGAAGCCCATGATCGCGAGCTTGATCACCATGAAGATGACGCCCGAGAGCACCGTGGTGATGAAGGTCGCAACGAGCGGCACCGCCTTCGCGGCCGGCGTGCGCATGCCGGCGTCCACCAGCACGGTCATGACCATGGCGGCCACGCCCTCGGCGACGAAGTCGACACCGGGGGCCGAGGTGGTCAGCTGGATCACGGCGGCGGAGATGAGGCCGATGACGAGCGCCTGGGGAACCGTGGGACGGATCGCGAGGATCGTCAGGCAGAAGGCCGAGATGATGAACTCGGGGCCGATCGCGCCGCCCGTGAGCGTGTAGATCGACTTACCCACGGTGAAGTTCAGGATGAATCCGGCGGCGAGGAGGATGGCGAGGAGGACGAGGGCCTTGATGTCGAGCTTGCCGCGGTCGACGACGGCGACGGTGCGGGGCTGGGAGGCGGGGGTCTGAGACATGGGAGGGATCCTTTCTTGATGCCTGCGGTGGGATGGGTGGCGGTGGCGCGTGATGCGGATCGGGAGGACGGCTGGCGCGGGGGCGCGAGGCATAAGAAAAGGCCCCCGGTCAAACCGGAGGCCTGAGGCTACCTGGGTTCAGGAGCGAGGGGTCTCACCGTCGACCGATCGAGATCGCATCACGCCACCACCAGTTGTTGAGTGCGGTGTTGCTCTTCATGGAGGCGGCTCCTCTCGGATACTCGAAGTCAGTCATTGGGCTGCACTATAGCACAGCGCAGCGGCGAGGCGGTGCGAAAGACCCATCCGTTTCTAATTTGTTTCCGTCCGCGGGGCCGGGCGGGCCGGCCAGGGGCGCCGCGGGGGCCGGCTTTTTGCTAAGCTGCTGGGCAGCGGCAACCGAAGGAGCCCCCCATGTCAGGCATCCCACCCTTTCTCGAGGAGCGCGTGAGCGCCTCCTTGAACCCCGATGACGCCGAGCTTGTGCGCACCGGCTGGCGCGAGGCCGCCGGGCGGCCCGTCACGCTGCGCGCGAACACCCTGCGCGCCGGCGCCGCGGACATCGAGGCCGCACTCACCGGGGCCGGCCTGCCCTTCGAGCGCGTCGGCTGGTACCCGGACGCCTTCGTCATGGGCGAGGGGGTCCGCGAGCGCGACCTGTGGGAGCTTTCCGTCTACCAGCGAGGCGAGGTCTACCTCCAGAGCCTCTCCTCCATGCTGCCTCCGCTCGTGATGAAGCCCGCCGACCGGGCCGAGATCCTCGACATGTGCGCCGCGCCCGGCGGCAAGACCTCGCAGATGGCCGCCCTGGCCCCCGGGGCTCACATCTGCGCCTGCGAGCTGAGCGCGCCGCGGGCGGAGCGGCTCGACCACAACCTCGCCAAGCTGGGCGCGACAAACGTGCGCGTCATGCGCACCGACGCCCGCAAGCTCGACGAGTTCTTCTCCTTCGACCAGGTCCTGCTCGATGCGCCCTGCACCGGCTCTGGCACCTTCCGGGCCGGCGACGAGCGGGCGGCGGGCCGCATCACGGCGAAGCTGCTCGAGCGCGTGATGAGATCGCAGCGGGCCCTTCTCGACCGGGCGCTCACCGTCTTGAAGCCGGGTGGCTCGCTCATCTACTCGACCTGCTCGGTGCTACCCGAGGAGAACGAGGAACAGGTCCGCAGCGTCTTGGGGATGCGCCGGCACCGCGACTGCGAGCTCGCGCCGGTCTCGCTGCCCGCGGGTGCGCCGGGCGGCCCGCTCGCGCCGCGGCTCCTCGCAACGGACCTCGAGGGCGCGCTCTCCATCGCGCCGAGCCGGCTCTTCGAGGGGTTCTTCATCGTGAGGATCACGCGGTCCCGGTGAAAAAGAAGCCGGTGACCGCGCGGTCACCGGCTCCATGCTTCACATGCTCAGCGGGCGTGACGGGGCCGTCCATCGCCTGCCGCCCCGCCCCGCGGTCCCGACGGGCGGGAGTCCTCACGGGCGCGACGGCGGTCCTTGAGCGCGGTGACCGCGAAGTAGACACCGGCGACGGCGATGATGGCGGCCACGCAGATCAGCACCGGTCCCACGACCCCTGCGAAGTTCATGCGTGCCCCCTCTCCTTTGTTCGTCCGTACCGTATCCAGCTTACCAGACGCAGGCGCTGCGGCCCTGAAGCGGGCGTGCGACTTACAAAAGCGTCATCCGCGCGAACATGGGCGCGGCCGTGTTTATCGCGCCGCCGCGCGGGTACAACGTATCAACTTTCTTCTCATCCATCGAACCAGCGAAGGAGGGCCTATGGCCATCGACGATCTCCTTGATCCCACCGGCGTATTCCCCCGCGCCCCCGAACCGGGGCCCTCCGTGCCCGTTCCCGCCGAGGTCCCGGGCGACGTGGACGCCTCGATCGACTTCTCAGAGGTCGAGATCGCTGACGAGCTCGCCGAACCCTCCTCGATCATCACGCCCTCCGGCGTGCTCTCGCTCGACCCCGCGCCCATCGAGGGGCGCCTGCGCCGCGCCGCGCTCAGCGTGCCCGAGGAGATGGCGGAGTCGGGCGGCTTCACGCTCTTCGGGCGCCGTATCCGCTCGCTGCTCTACACCACCGACGTGGCGGTCATCAAGAACTCGAACGCCGACGCGATCTTCGCGGTCTACCCCTTCACCGGCCAGCCGGCGATCACCCAGGCCCTGCTGACCGTCGCCGAGTGCCCGGTCTTCGTGGGCGTGGGCGGCGGCACCACAAGCGGCAAGCGCTCGGTCCAGCTGGCCGCCGTCTCCGAGATGCAGGGCGCGGCGGGCGTCATCGTGAACTCCCCCGCCACGCCTGAGCTCGTCGAGCAGATCGCGTCGATGGTCGACATCCCGGTGGTGGCAACCGTCGTGCGATGCGACGCCAGCGCCCACAAGAAGGTGGCGGCCGGGGCGAAGATCTTGAACGTCGCAGCCGGCAAGGAGACGCCCGCGGTGCTGCGCGCCCTGCGCGAGCGCTACCCCAACCTGCCGCTCATCGCCTCGGGCGGCCGCAGCTCGCTGTCGGTGCGCGAGACGATCGCGGCCGGAGCCAACGCCGTGATCTGGACCCCGCCCTCGGCGCAGCAGCTCCAGGCGGACATGATGAAGCGCTACCGCGAGGCAGAGGAGGCGCCCGGCCCCGATCCGACCTCGGCGGTGTTCGACCCCGTCACCGCGGCCGACGTGAACCCGCTCGAGAGCGCGCGGGCCGACGTGCCCATCCCCGACGAGCTCATCGCCCGCGTGCACAACGCGCGTCAAAAGCGGGCGAAGCGCCGCGAGAAGCTCGGGTTCTTCTTCGCGAAGAAGAACAGGGGGAAGTAGGACGGGGCCCTTAGGACCTCTCCCCTCCCTCAGGACCCCTATGAGACAAAGAACCGCCCGGCGGGAGCGCTCCCGCCGGGCGGCTCCTCGTTCGCGCGGGCCGTGCGCGTGCGCACGGGCATACGGGCAGGCCGCTAGCCCTCCCGGCGGGCGCCCATGAAGAAGAGGGCCACGGTCCCCGGGCCGGTGTGGCTGCCGATCACCGTTCCAATATCGTAGATGGCGATCTTGCCGGCAAGGGCCGGGATGCGCTCGGCCACGAGGCGAGCCACCTCCTCGGCGTCCTCACGGCAGTCGGAGTGCGAGATGCAGCAGCGGCCCGTGTAGGCGGGACCGTCCTGGACGCGCTCCAGGCAGATGCGCGCGAGCTCGGCGGTCGCCTTCCTCTTGGTGCGGATCTTGGCACGCGGGATGAGGTGTCCCGTGGAGTCGATGTCGAGCACCGGGCAGATCTTGAGCGCCGTGGCCATGAGCGCGCTGGTCTTCGAGACGCGGCCGCCGCGCTTCAGGCACTCGAGGTCGGACACGAAGAACCAGGAGTTGAGGTCCAGCTTGTGCTCCTCGGCCCAGGCGGCGACCTCGTCGATGCCGCGGCCCTCGTCGCGCAGGTCGGCCAGGTACTCGAGGAGCATGCCGTAGCCGGCGCTCGCGGCGAGCGAGTCGATGACGACGATCGTGCGGTCGGGGTATGAGGCGCTGAGCTGGTCGCGTGCGACGCAGGCCGAGTTATAGGCGCCCGAGATGCCTGAGGAGAGCGTGACGTGCAGCACGTCCTCGCCGGCGCGCAGATGGGGCTCCCAGGCGTCGGCGTACTCACCTGCCGAGGGCTGGGAGGTGGTGGGCTCGGAACCGGCCTTGATCTTCGCGAAGAAGTCATGCGGTGAGATGCTCTCGTACAGGTCGTCCGCCAGGGTGCAGCCATCCATCTGGTAGTGGAAGAGCGTGCAGAGGATGCCGCGCTCCTCGAAGAACGAGCGCGGATGGTCGGCGGTGGAGCAGGCGGAGAGGATGAACGCGGACACAGGGCCTCCTTGGAGCAAGGGATTCAAAAGCGACCCAATTATATGGCAGGAGCGCGGACGGGGTGCGGGAGGAGTGCGGCGTCAGCGACGGATGATGCGATGCAGGACGGAGATGGGGCCTGCGGCTTTGAATGTCGCCACCAGCTCCCCCATCACATGCGCGCACCACCCCAGACGCGGGATATAGGGGGCGCGCTCTCCTCGAACATCGAAGAACATGCGCCTTCGGGCCGGGGAGAGGTGCGGGATCCTACGCACGATGGAGGGGTCCATGCGCGTGAACATCTGCACGACACCCCTCTTCACCAGCTCATTGTCAGAACCGAACCGCCTTCGGGCATCATCGGCGTAATTGAAGCCGCGCGCGTAATGCGCCGACAGGATCCGTCGATCCTCGATGCCGAGGCGGTCGAGGACCTCGAGCATCTCCGTCCAGCGATCGAACGGTATCGCCACCGCCTCAGGGCGCACGTCGTGCGAACTCGACGCGGGGTTGTCCACGCGATAGCGATAGAAGGGTTCATCCACGTACAGGATGCGGTCGGCTTGGCACATCGTCTCGATAAGGAAGGGGTTGTCGGCCCAGCCGGCACCGGGGAACTCTCTGAACCTGATCCTACGGTCCCTCAGAAACCCCGTCCGATACAGCGCAGACCAGATCGCGGGATGGACGCGGAGGAGGATGGGATGCTCTGAGATGGAGAAGGTCTTCGATGAAGAGGCGCTCATCCGTCCCGCGAGCACGCACGGGCGCTCCGCCTCGTTGCCACCCTCCCCTGTCGAGACGTCGAACCAGGGCGTCTTGACGATATCGATCATGCGCTCCGCGCCGTACGCGGCGGAGAGCATGGTGCTGAAGGCCTTCGCGCCGATCCAGTCGTCTGGCTCCACGATCGCGATCCAAGAGCCTCGGGCCAGATCGAGTCCGCGATTGCAGGTCGCGCCGTAGCCCTCGTTGGCCTTGTCAACCACGCGGATACGCGGGTCCTCGCTCTCATGACGGCGCATGATGGCAAGGGAGCTGTCCGTACTGCCATCGTTCAGGCAGATTATGTCGAGCGACGAGTGGCTCTGCCCCCTCACGCTTCGCAGGCATTGGTCAAGCGTCTCCTGCGCGTTGTAGACCGGGATGATGACGGAGACCGTCGCATCTGCAAAGGATGACCCTCCAGCCATACGGACTACCGGATTCCCCGGAGCCGACGGGCGACGCTCTTCACGAACTCACGCCGCGCCGAACCCATCGGCAGCAACGGATCAAAGATCCCGCGAATGAGCTTATTGTCCGGGGAGATCGAAGGATCGTGGAGGAGCCATGGCGCGGCCTTCTCAATTGACGAGCCTTCCGCACCCACGAGCTTGGATAGCAGACGCTCGTAAAACGGAGTTTCACGCGCGTAGTTCCAGTACAGTTCGGAGCGATCGCAGTCGGCCATCTTCCACGGCTTTTCAAAGCCGGCGTAATGAACGATTTTCTCATGGCCCCGAGAATCAAGGAACGCATCGTAGAAGGACGCGGGTGCGAAGCTGAACACCGAGCCGATACGCCCGGCACAATCGATCATGACGTTCCAGTCCCAGGGCAGGAATGTCACCCGCCCTTCACAACATGCGTTGAGGACATCCTGATCGTTGTAGATGTAGCGCTCGTCGGCAGCAAGCTCAAGCCACTCCTCAATGGGATGCAGGGCACGCATGGCGCGCGTGTTCAACAGGAGCACACCCGCCTGAAAGTAGTCAAACGGTTCCTTCATCCCAAGAACGCTCTCAGCGTAGGCGCGACGATCCCCGCGCTTCATATTCACATTTCCTGCGAAGTCGATATCCCGCACCGCTCCGAGCAGGTTGTCACCGAGGTCCGTCACAAACAGCTCTGAGATATCACCCTTCACGATGAGGTCGGAATCAAGGTAGAGGACCTTATCGTAAAACGGAAGCAACTTCTGGATCAGGAAGCGGTAGTACGTCTCGACGCTGATATGCGGGTTGTTCGTCGTGAGATGATAGTCTGCGATGACCTCCGTAACGTCGCAGAATCGCAGGTTGGCATTATCAAACTGCGATAAGAACATCCGCATCTGATGCTGGTTCTCCCCAGAGATCCCTCGGTGCAAAACAACAACGTCATAGCGGTAGGCCGTGGAGGCGTTTGCCAGCGCAGAGAAGATCGTGGTGGTCAGCATAGGGACGTACGCGTTGTCCGATGCGAGGACAACAGGTATCACGGGCCGGTGCTCAGAATCGATTCCGAGCATTTTCGGCTCGGGATGGTAGTCGGGCCGCTCGAAATGCACACACTGCAGCTGCTTCCGGACCCAGCCGGAGCCGATACGCTCATGATGCAGCAGATACACGTTCAGCAAACGCTCGGAGAGGTGACCCGGAGTTCGAACTCCCTCACGGCTGTAGCAGGACATATCGGTCTTCTCCACGAACTCCTCGAGCAAGGGGAAAAGCCACTCGCAATACGCGCGGAAGATATCCCGCCTCATGATGAACATGTTGCAGAAGCAGGAGGTGTGGCCGCTGAGGAACGTCTGAACGTCCTCTCGATACTCGGGGTGGCGGGCGACCAGAATATCCATGACCCGATCGAGGTCTTCAACGTAAAGTTGGTCAGCAAGGTCGTACTGGGACCGCATCGTCACACTCTGCCCGGCAAACGGACGCACATCGTTCACGGTCGTGGTCACCACGTCGACCCCTTCAAGGGTGCGGGCAATCGAAGCGTCATCGAGCTGGTACCGAGATTGGGTGATCGCGTTGATTCGATCGTCCATAACCTCGCCGTACAGGTTCTCCTTATGGTGGTCATCGCTGAAATCAAAGTAGCGACGGTAGTGGCAAAATCCGATATAAGGGGCATCGACGTTCTTCCAAGCCCAATATTGCGTGGTCAACTCACAGTACATGGGGTTGAGCGTCGAGATATTCTCGCCCTCGTCATCATGAAGCGTCCAGGAGAAACGGTTGTCGCGCATGGCGGCGCCAACCTGGACCGGCTGAAGGACCTTGCTGTCAAACAGGTCGACGCGCTTGTGCGTCGAGACGAAGATGCGAATGTCCTGCTTCTCGTAATCACGCACGAGCGCGCGCTCGCGAAGCTCGGAGATGTGAAGCTTTGCCGCCTCATAGACCTTTTGGAACTCAGGGGAGATCGCGCTCTCATTGCCTGCAAGCTCTTTTGCAGCTTCGAACCAAGCGTGGAAGGGCTCGCCCTCCCCCATGACCTCACCCGCATCCCAAATGGCGTACGCGGCATCACGGGTCAGTCGCATGAGCTCGATGCCGACATCGAGGCCTCCCATAATCTTGGAGACCTGCTGGGCGGCCTCGATTTTCTTATCATTGGGGATTCTGACATGCCATTCGTTGAACAGGAGCTCGCGCAGCTTCATACGCGCCCCTGCAAGCGTGTCCGTCCACTCCATTTGAGGATTCTCGACAACGAAGCGCTCGATCTCACCCAAGCACTCCCAAAAATGCCCAACAATGGAAGCAAAATCCTCAACAGTCAGGATCTCAGCGTTGTTGAGGCCTCGTCCGTAAAAATACTTCAAGCCGATCAGGTCGTTTCGCGTGACCTGATCGGTTGCAAACGCGAGAAGAACGAAGCTCTCATATGCATCCTCCGCATGCTCCAAGCGCAGATCACTCATAGACGCGAAGGCACGCTGTGCGAGCTCGCGGCTATATGCACGTTGCGTGATCCGCCAATCCTGCCGAAAACCAGCACTTGGACTGAATGCTGCCCGCAAGATGTCATGACCCTTCAGCCATTCCACATCTCTATTGACATAGCCTTCGAAGGAGGAGCACTCCTGCTCGCTAAAGCCCGAGCCGATGACATCGATTCCGTAGTGCAGCACCTCAGCGGGACACGTCTCGAGCGCCTCATCCAGCTTTTTTAGAAATCCTGCGGGGAGCTCATCATCCGAGTCGAGGAAGAGGATGTAGTCGCCCTGAGCTTGTTCGACGGCGGCGATACGCGCTCGATGGAGGCCCGCGTTCTCGGTTTTCAGTATGAGACGAAGCCGCGTGTCCTCTTTCGCACGTGTTTGAAGGAACTCCGCCGTCCCATCTCCACTCCCGTCGTCGACCACGACCGCCTCAACATCCGCGAACGATTGGGTGAGCACGCTGTCCAGACAGGCAGGCAGGTACTCGAGATCGCGATACGAAGGGATGCAAATAGTAAACCGAGGCACGTAACTCTCCATCGACAAGGGAGGACATCTCCCAACCGGTCTTTATCGAAACCAGTATACGTTGCCAAGAATGCGCTATCCGCGCGAGCAGGTGATGCGCATCAAAGACCTAAATTGGTCGCACCCCGCGAACCGTCCGCCCTACGCATGCACAATCAAGGCTCGAAGCTTCGGGGTTTTACGAAGCATCCAGAATATGACAATTACAACCAAGAGGCTAAGGAGTAGTAAAACGACGCCATATAGCAATGCAGCGGCTGCATGGCTACCGAACGGGTACGGCACCCTCCCAACCACTGGAAGAAGAAGAGTATGAACTAAAAACACTCCAAATGACATCCGCGCCGTGATTGTCACCAGTCGCGATGGCCCTCGCCTCGCATTGAAAAAGGATGCGGACGCCGTAGAGCAGCACACGCGAAAAAGCAGCTCGCACACGACAATCGAGAACAATAGAACCCAGAAGCTGTCATACCAAAGCAAATCCCATCTCAGCCCAGCATGCACGCAACCAGCCAAACTTATTGAACCCAAGATCAGCAGCAGCCTGAGTGGAACTCGCTTCAGCTCTTTTTTCTCCAAAATGAAGTAACCGATCACGAGATAGAAAATCGAATATCTCCCCAAAAACGTTGCATCAAGGACAGTATCCCACGGTCCTCTCCCAATAGCGTTTGCGTAGAGGCCGTTGTATGTCGGCAATATGAAAGTCAAAACCAAAAGAAGCATGCCCGGGAACACGAAGGTTTTAAAACTGATACCGCTCACCATGCGACTCAAGAAAGGCAGGGTCACGTAGGTGACGATAATGAAAGGCATATACCACCAGTGCGTCAACGGCACGAGTTCCTGAAAAGTCGCCCATTTTAAATACTGAACAAACAGATCGCGGTTGAAGGATGTTAGAACACCAAAATATATTGCATATATGATAATCCAGAGCTCACATGATACAAATAGCGTGAACAGGTTTTTCTTGTAGAAAGCTTTTATAGAAGATTCATCTGTAAAGTCCCTCTTAATGAGAAGTGCCCCAGTCAGAAAAAGGAAAAGCGGTACTCCGATACGACCAAGAGCGTGCAAGAGCGAGTATGCAAAACCTCCTGCGGTGCCGGCATATACAAATTCAACAGCGTGGCAAAGGACCACCGAACAGATCGCAACCGATCGAATCAAGTCATACGCGAAGATACGGGCCTGGACACTCCCCCGTTGTTTTTCCTCCAGCATATTTGCACCCCTATGTTGAACAGCATTCAATAAAGTGATCTACAGGCAGCTCAATTAATCTTATATAGTCTCATCGAGCCTTCGCTTAATACAGCCGTGAATCCGGGGGTCTGATCGTTTATATCAAGGATTCCTTTCCAGTCTTCGATACGATAGTCACCGCCCAAAGACCACATGACGCCCGCTCCATTTAGACTGTATCCGCTTCTATCAAGCAGAAGCACATATTCCGCACGGGTCTTATCAACCGCCTGAGCGACGGCCGGATTTGATGCATATTTATTTAAATTTAGCCGAATCTGCTTGCTCTCCTCAGTCTCCTTACTACCTGAATATGACTTGTAATACTCCGAGATACGGTGAAACGAGCTAGCATAAATACTGCCGTCAAATGGGAAGTTGATAATCATGGAGCTGTCCCCTGTGATTTTCAGAGCCTTTTCGACAAAAGCATTTTCTTCATCCGTGTAAATCACCGAAGAAGAGTATAGGTCTGACCACTCCCTAAGCCACCGAGATGCGACGCCGAATCCAGAATTCGGATTCACCGCTTGGAAAAAAACTATGCAGACGAGCGCAGCGACCGCCGCAGACCGACAGACGGCACCAAACCACCTTGTTTTTATATTCGCTCTCGCAATCAGATCAACTATCCCACATACTCCGAAGACTGCGATGGGGATAGAAATGATTGCAAGATTCGCCGATGTCCTCCATGGATCTGTGTACCAGAAGCCCGCGAGAAGGTGCTTGGGAAAGCCATTTCCCACCACATCAACAAGGTAAATCACGGCAGCGAAGAACCACGAGCCAATGAGCCACCTTAAACCTGGCTTATGGGCAGCAATTTCGAAAAGCCCTATGAGGACCAGTGCTGAAAAGCCGATCTGTATTCCACCGAGCCTTAGCTTATAGAGAAGAAGGCTCAGAATCCCGCTGGATACGTTATACACCGCTGGCCACTCAAAATTGACAACCGATTGAAACGGCGGTGCAAAATACAGGCCAACCCAGATTGCCCCAATCGCAAAAAAGGCAATCAGCCAGCCTAGAACACGATAAGGCGGATTTCCGCCCCTTTCGCTCGAACCAAAATGCGATGCAGCGAAACTACCAGAACGCTGGATGCAATACGGCGCCAACAAGACTGCAAGGGTAAAGACCCCATTAGGATGGATGAAAACGATTCCGATGATAGAGAGCACGAAGGCGATAATTGAAGAGACGCTCTTAACCCCCTTCATGAGGCCGTCGACCCCCTTAATGAAAACCGTCGCAATCGCAGGAAGGCATGCAAGCGCCATAGCATTCGGGTACAGAGGGCCAAACACGAAGAGGCCGATTGGGAATGACGCACACGCCGATGCAAGCGGCGCAACGGCCATAAGAGCAATCTGATGAGAATTGCTGAGGCGTCTAACCAAAGCAAAAAAGCCAATCGGGGCAACGATAGACGCGACAGCCACATTGACAGCGTTCTCAGCGAGTGACGGCGTGGTGTCCAAGACCTGAGAAACAATCGAGCAAAGCGTATGCCAGACCATGGGATAAAACCCAAGACTGTGATAGGGAGCTTGGTTTTGATCGGCAACTTGACTATATGAACTCGAAATGAAGGGGCTATATAGACCCGTACTGCTTTGGTTAATAATTCCGCCTAGATGTGCGGTGTTGTCCGGCATCTGAAAGAAGTTGTTCGGATCGCCCAGTGAAATGACATAGGTGCGGTCGACCACGATCAGCCCTATCAAAACCGTCATGATCAGCAGCGCGTAACATGAAGGCGCAATTCTATCGGGAGCATCAAGATGCAGCCTTTTATTAAATACAAGGAAGGGCACTGCAACGAGCAGGGCAGTGAGGCCGCAGATCGCGATGAAACGGACGCCAAAAACGGGCTTCTCTATATACGCCAGAAGAGAAGCGTCAATGGTGATGATGCATGCCGTCAGCGCGCCACCGACACCCATGCTTTCGATATGGTCGAGCCCGAGCGCTCGTGCCACAATAAATCCCGGAGCGATAAATAAAAACGCCGCCAAGAACACCGCGCAATAGAATAATATGAGGCCGTCCACCATGTTCCATCCGTTTCGAAGTAAACTATTCTTACCTACATATCTACGAGATTATTTTCCCTGGGGCAACAGCATCCTCAAATGTCAATCGGAGTTCTTTTTGAATTTACTATTAATCACGCTATTAAAGAACCCGGCTAGGATAAGTAGGGTCAGAGAGTAAGAAAGGATGCCGGTGAAGCTTACGCCGTTCATCCCAAAAGCACACACCATAGGAAATGAAATCGCAAGGGAGATCACGCTTGACGATACGTTGCCAAGAAAGCTGCCTCGAAAATCTCTCAAGGTCAACAGCAGATCATTAAAGAACCAAGCAAATGCCGTGATGAGTGTGCAGAGGACCGCCGGCAGCAAGAGGTAATCATAGGCAACGATATCGTTTCCGTATAAAAGAAGTAAAAACCAATCACCTGCGACAAGAATGACCACTGAGAACATTAGCGAGGTGAGGAGGATCGCTAAGCTGGTCTTCTTGAACAGCTTCATTCCTTCTTCCCTCCCCTGCTTAAACCGACTCGCGAACTCCCCCATTAGAGGGCTGTAAATGTATGTTGCACCCATTTGAACGATTGTTGACGGGGCGGCGACCGAGGAATAGATACCAAGCGCAGCCGATCCTAACTCTGTCGCAAGTATTTGCCTCGGAAAGGTCAGCGCGGCGCTACTGCAAACTTGCGCAACGACAAGAGGCGAAAGACGCACAAGGGTGTGTAGGGCAGAACGAAAATCTATTTGAGGGACAATGGGCTCAAACTGCTTCGTGCGAGGATAATCGTAAAGAGCGCAGACGGACCAAATTGAAATGGCCATAGCCCCACATGCCCATTCAATTGAATTCGAGAGGTAAAGAACGAGGGAAAAGCTCAACAAGCTGCTCAGTCCCTGAAGAATATATGATCTTCCGATATAATCCATGCGCAAATTCCTTTGGTCCACCGCATGGAGACCCTCTATAAAACTCGAGCCGAGCGAGGAGGCGAGATACAAGATAATTGAGACAAGCGCCTCAGGCGCACAGGTGAGCACCGCGTAAACGACACCCACCAAAAACGATAGGGCCGTCGTTAATACCCTAATCCCGAGATACTCCCCCGTACTATGCTCACCATGCACATCGGTTACCTGTATAGTCCTCATACGAAAATCGGCAAACGGCAGCACGAGATTAGAAACCGACATCGCAAGCGCCAACGCACCGGCCGCATCGAACCCGTGCGAAAGACGGACGACTGCAATTGTGATGAGGTAGTTACACGCCAATCGAACCATCGACCCCGCAGAGGTCCAGGCGATATTTCTTTTCAGTGACAGCTTATGTGACGTGCTGGACATATGATCACCTATCGAAAGACCATATACCGAAGAGCGAAAGCAAGGGGGGTGCACACGAGAGCGATAAGCGGATTCGGTGCGCGCCGAACCGCACCCTTCTCTCCGGCGAGCATGCATCCCACCAAATATAGCGTCGTTTCTCGCATCTTGCTGACCAACGTCCTAGAACGAGCGGCGCAATACTTCTTATGCTTCCAATACCCGATCGGATTCGCCTTCGCATTTGCCACGAAATTTTTTGTCAGACCGTCCTCAAGGTAACAGCATATTTTTAAAACCGTGTTATCGACATGCAGATCATACTCGTCGTCAAGCCGATAATACACTGACGTCTCTGCGACGAATTTCTCCCCCGCTGCAACCTCGAAGGGATGCTGCTTTAAAACATCTGTCTTGTAAATGAGAGAAGCGTCCCCCTGAAAACGATACCGCTCAGACAGATCCCAGCATTTAACACGTGAAAGGGCTTCCGGCATCCAAGTCCCTAGCGGGGTCAACTCATCTGAGCCGTTTAAGGCCACGATACCCGCGAGCGATTTATCTGCATAAAGATCAGAAGATAGACCCACAATATGCTCAATAGCTGTTGGAACGAGATAATCATCCGAATCGACCACGTAGAAAAGCGGGCACTCGCAACGACTAACGCCCAGATTCACTGCCCTAGGCTTGCCCCCATTGACAACACGGAAGTAGCAGACCTGAATAGCTCCTTCGCGTTTCCAGCTATTTACAAGCTCCTCTGTGCCATCTTCGGATCCGTCATCGACAACCATCCAAAGGAAATCCTCACATGTCTGCCCGACAAGACTTTGATAGAGCCGCGGGAGCGTATGGGCTCGATTGTACGTGGGCGTGAAGATGCATACAGTTGGCATTAGAGCTTCCTGTCATCCGGAGCAGCAGGGGCTGACGACCGACGATTCAGATGGGAGGTTCGGATCGCAATCTCTTGGCTGAGTGAGTCGACTTTTCGCTGAAGCTCCGAAATCCGTATCGTTGCAGAGAAGTTTTGAACAAGAAGGAGTGTGATAACCGCCAGGAACACGAAATTCGAAGGGGACTCGAATCCAAAAAGAGCCGATGCCGCAAAAGCAATCTGGGGAAAGATGGCTGTAACCACAAACAGGCAGGCAACGCAAAGCCATGGAATGGAGTCGAGCGTCTGGAGCTGCGCACGTCGCAACCTGCGAACCGACAGGAAAAGCGTGAGCAACGCACCCGACAATAGAAAGAACCGGAGAGTTCCCGACATCGCAATCACCTAAACCAGCGAACGAAAAGGATAGAAAAGCAAGCGCGGAGCATATAGCTCATTGAGCGGGAAAGCGTAAGGTAGCTTTCGCCCCCCTGTCTCTCCCTCATGGTGACCTGGACCTCTTCCACGCGTTTCCCTTCATGGATAAGCAAGGCGAGCGTTTCGGGCTCCGGGTTGGCGCGGTCGTCAACCGCAAAGCGATGAATCATTGCTCGGTTAAACAAACGCATTCCCGATGTGGGATCGTTGATACGCTTCCCCGTTGTCAACTCGATAATGGCCGTGATAACACGGGAGCCCAGCATGCGTGCCGATGTCCCTTTCGGTTCCGACAGAAACCGAGAAGCGATAACAATATCTGCGGACGATTGTATCGCCCGGTCTACTAAAGATGGGATGTAGACAGGTTCATGCTGACCATCTGCATCAAATTGAATCGCATAGTCATATCCAGCGCGGTTCGCATACTTCATGCCGGCTTGAAATCCCACCGCAAGGCCTCCGTTTATTGGGAGATCAAGCAGCGGGTAACCGTGTTGACGGCACAGGTCTGCCGTAGCATCGCTGGAGCCATCATTAACCACGAGAAAATCGACATCAGGAACCGTGGCGCGCAGTTCAGAAACGGTATCTACGATGCATTCCTCTTCATTATAAGCTGGTATAATCGCGAGCACCCTCGAACCCACGCTCACTACCTCCTGATGCACTACCTGTTTCCAGCTGATCAATCATAGCAGATGAAAGCCCCTGACCCCTTTCTATCACGCCCACAACACTCCGAAATAGACCGGCGCCTCATCGACTCACACGAGATGCATTGCGGAGAGCACCTTTGCAGCAGCTTGGTTCCAGCTATACTCATGCCGCACTCGCTTCGAAACATTTTCGGCCTGCCGCTTGAGCAGAGATCGATTCTCGCACAAGCGAAGAACTTGAAGAGCAATCTCATTCGAAGAGGCCGAGCGCAGCACCGTTCCGAATTCCGCGCTTGGGATAAGCTCATCTACACCGCCCACGTGCGTGATCAGCGCTGGGGTGCCACAGGAGGCCGCCTCAAGCAACGTAGTGGAAAAACCTTCAGAGCGCGTTGGAAGGCAGAGCACATCACACTGATCGAACAATGCAGCAAGATCAGGGCGCTGCAGACGACCAACATACGAGACATGGTCACTCCGCTTTCGCTCAACTTCGCGCTTCAATGGGCCATCCCCCGCTATGATCAGGTGGACCGGCCTCCCGTCCAGCGCATCCATTGCCTGGAGCAGTGCGTCAATCCCTTTTTCCGGAACTAAGCGGCCGGCGAAACACATAACAAAGGGACCGGACCCAATTCCCAGCTCTTTCCGAAAATCACGATTCGAGGACTGGCCCCGAAATCCATCGGCATCAATCGCATTCGGGAGAACCCCATGCGCTCGAATTCCGAATGTCTCGAGCCACCGCACACTGGATTGCGAGATACCCCAAAATGATACTTTTTTAGATTTGACAAGCGCTGTCATGCCATGTTCCCAGGCTCGAACAGCAAGATCGAGTAGAGCGGACCCAAACGTAAGGTAAGCGGATCCATGGTCGAGGACGACCGCATGGAGTCCCTTCATCTCAGCGAATCGCACGCCCGAGAGCGAGTGAGGGTAGAACCTCGTATTGACCAACACGCCATCATATTTTTCCACAGAGAGCTCCGCCCATAACGCCTTACGCAGATGACTCAATCTTGGAAGGGGCAACCGCCCGTTAAGAAGCGGAAAACACGGAAGGCGAACGATCCTCACGCCATTACGCTCAACCGCACGGGGGCCGAGGTTGGAAACATCGTTTGTGACGATCGTCACCTGATGCCCCTGGCGAGCGAGCTCATGGGCCAACCCGTTTGTATACACCTCCACGCCTCCCAAT
Organism: Coriobacteriaceae bacterium; assembly: GCA_015062655.1. Lineage (GTDB taxonomy): Bacteria > Actinomycetota > Coriobacteriia > Coriobacteriales > Coriobacteriaceae > Collinsella. Next base: position 5,747 of record SUUG01000025.1, on the reverse strand, counting down.
GAAGGAAGGTAGTTTGCCGAAAAAACCGCAATACGTCGCGATGCCACCATAATCAGCTGCCTTCCTGCAGTGAAGAGAACCCTGCATCACGCCAGACCGGAGTTTCATCTGCAAAATCGATCAGCAAGGGCAAATGCGTTCGTCTTTGCTCAGACGGCGGCAGCTTTCGCCAATCGCCATACATAATTGTTAGATACGTTTCAGGATCTGCCGGCGCCGGATAGGAAGACCCTTCGAATTCAACTTGCGCGGGAGGCGTCAAAACATCAGCTGGCACACCTTCGATCTGAGGCCATGCAAAGGGAATAAGCAATTCTCCTGGACACTCTGTTTCAAGCGCCCTTTTGAACTGCCTGCTGATAATCCGAGGATTGAATATCAGCTTCACGACGTGATGGGCTATCCATGCCAGCAGCCGCGCAAAACCATGCAGTATGCGGTTCATGCTTGGAAGGGTGACCCATGAGGAATGGTATAGGTAGGATACGCTCTGCCAGAAGCGCGCGCGGGCACGCTGCCGACGACTCACCTTGGGATTCCTATCAAGCGGGTCCCATGGGAAGATATCAATGAAAATGCCCTGTCTCAAGCCGGCGAGACGGGTTTCAGCCGTTTCGAACCTCGTGCCGTCCTTATACACTTTCGCAAACATTCCCGCAAAGCCATCCGTATCCTCCGCAGTGTGAACAGAATAACCTTGGGGGAAGGATTCCTTTGCAAGTTTTAGGAACCGATCGTAGTCGGCGCGCAGCATGCCTACGTCGATATCATCGTCCCACGGGATGAAACCTCCGTGTCTCATAGCGCCAAGAACGGTACCGGAATCCATGAACCAACATATCTCATGCTCCTCGCAAAACGCTGACAACGCCTGCAATATCTCCAGCTCCGTCAGCTGAAGACGTCTCAGGACATCCATCTTCCCCGCCGCTGATCCCGATGCGGTTTCGGAGGTTCCTTTATTCATCACGACCACCCATCATTTCAGAATATCTCGCCTGATAGAAATCTTGGAGCCATCGTGCTGATTCGCCCACATCGAAACCGGCCGAACGCACTTGCTCGGATCGCGGCCCTCTCTCCGCTAGATAAGAAGCCCCGCATTTCCGCGCGATCGCAGATGCCGTCGAAGCCCATGCGTCCGCCCCTTCTGAAAGAGCCAGATGGTACGCCGTGTCTGTGATGATCGCCAGTTTCGGGACCCCTGTCGATATAACGCACGGCAACCCGGAAGCCTGCGCCTCTACGCATGCCATCGGCAGCCCCTCTTTGAGCGATGGGAACAAGAAGACATCCAGCGCTGAGAGCACGCGATGGGTGTCATCACGAAGTCCGATTATATGGACGCGCTCCTCCATCCCCAGAAGCTCGCAGCGTTTTCGAACACTGCCCTCATCATCTTCCCTGCCCACCAAGATCAGGTGCGACTCCGGGTCAGCAGACAGGATCTTCTTGAATACGTCCAATAGAAACACATGGTTCTTGATGGGATCAAAACGTCCAACATGACCGAACACCCTCGCACCCATTGGGATGGAAAGCTCGCTGCGTATCTCTTTTCGATTCTCAAGACTGAATCTGAATTGCGCAAGATCGACGCCATTTTTCAAAATCGAACGATGCCCCTCTCGTTGAAAGCTCCGTCCAAAGCGGTCAATGCCAGCCTGCTCTGAGCAGGCGATAAGGTAATCGGCAATATGCCTCGTAGGAAACGAGACGATACGAAATGCGATCTCCTCGAGTGAAATGGGGTAGTTCTGTGCGTGGCTGTGCGCAATCGTGAATTTTCCCGCACGTTTCGCTTCAGAAAGATAGAGGGCCGCAGAGGACCCAATATGCCCGTGCACTATCCTAATCTCATCATGAGCAGTGAAAAAAACACGGCAAGCACGACGGTATTCGATGATGTTCCGACCCGTAAATCGACTGATACGGTATATTCTCCCGCCGAGCTCCTCAATTTCCTCGTCGTAATCGCACGGACCCTCAGCATGCACCAGGAAGTCGAACTGGATTCGTGAGCGATCTACGGCGCGGAAGAGGTTCATGACCATCGTCTCCGCGCCACCGCGGTTCATTCCCCCTATGACATGCAGAACCCGGATTGGTTTCTCAGCCATGGCCCTCTCCTCAAGTTGAAACATCGTCACGATGGCACCCATCGACATCGGCGGCGATCGGAGCACGTCTGAACACGTGGTTCAATACACAAAGCAACGATCCCTGTGTTCCGATCTCAGCGCCTTCGCCAATATGGGCAGAACATCGTAGCCCAACCTCATGTAATACATATGAACGGAATGCAACCGGACACGTGATATGTGTTCAGATTTTATTTTGTTTTTTTAGAACTAGAACGCTGCTTCAAATCGCATTCATTTGTTCTAATCTCAATTCTATCAGAGGAATTCTGAACATCGGAGGAACCGTGACGCTGACTCGAAGCCAATTTAAAGTGCTGCATGCACTTTCGAAATCTGCCGACCGTCTCTCACAGCGAACTCTTGCCGGACTGGCATCCCTGTCGCTCGGAACCATCAACAAGGCTGTGCAAGAACTCGAAAAGACTGGTTGTCTAAAAGATGGACGCATCACACCCCACGGCATCACAGTACTTGAGCCGTTCCGCGTTCAAAATGCGATTATACTCGCCGCCGGCCTTTCTTCGAGATTCGCCCCTATCTCCTACGAGCGGCCAAAAGGCGTTCTCAAGGTCAAAGGCGAGATCCTCATCGAGCGGCAAATCCGGCAACTGCGCGAGGCCGGCATCGACAAAATCACTGTCGTCGTAGGATATAAAAAAGAGTACTTTTTTTACCTTGCAGCAAAATATGGCGTCTCCATCGTAGTCAATTCCGAATACGCCACAAAAAACAATAGCTGGTCGCTTTGGCTTGCCTCCAGTTCGCTTTCAAACACCTATATTTGCTCTTCTGATAACTATTTCGTTGAGAACCCTTTTGAACGATATGTATGGAAGGCATACTACGCAACAGAATTTGCTCATGGCGCCACAGAAGAATGGTGTGTCACGACCGGGTCTGCAAATCGAATCACGGGCATTACGATCGGTGGAAACGATTCATGGATCATGCTGGGACATGTATATTTCGACCAGGCGTTTTCCCAAGCCTTCAAGGCAATCTTAGAGCAAGAGATCAGCAATCCAGAAACGGACTCCAAACTCTGGGAAGATATTTTCAAAGACCATCTGGCTGAGCTTAATATGGAGGCACGCCACTATCCGTCCGGCCAGATTAAAGAATTTGATTCCCTTGATGAGCTGCGCGACTTTGATGAAAGCTTCATTGAAAACGTTGATTCGAATATTTTCGACAATATCTCTGAGGTCTTAGGGTGCGACCGCTCCGAAATTCGCAATGTGTACCCACTGAAGCAAGGTTTGACGAATCTATCGTGTCACTTTACTACGGATTCAGGCGAGTGGGTGTACCGGCACCCCGGCATTGGAACCGAGCTCCTCATCGACCGGTCTGCCGAGCACAGCGCGCTCAAGCTTGCCAAGGAGCTTTCCCTAGACACAACGTTTCTATATATGGATGCAGGTAGAGGGTGGAAGATCTCTCGCTTCATTCCGAACGCTCGACAGCTTGACCCCCACGATCCCGTGGATCTAAAAAGAGCCATGCAAATCTGCCGTGAGCTCCACGCAACCGATCGCAAAGTCGACCGGTCATTTAGCTTCATCACAGAAACCGAGCGGTACAAGTCTCTCCTCACCGAGAAGGCTGAGATCGAAATTCCTGATTATCGCGAACTCAGCGAGAAGTTTGATGAGCTGGCGGGGTTCATCGAAGCCGATCAGGCGCGTGTATGTCTTTGCCACAACGATTTCTTCAGCTTGAACTTCCTCATTGACCAGTATGACCATTACAACCTTATTGACTGGGAATATGCGGGCATGGGTGACTATGCAAACGACTTCGGCACGTTCGCCGTTTGCTGTCAACTGGACGGCTCAGAGGTTGACCAAGCCCTCGAATTCTATTTCGAACGAAAACCGACCCCTGAAGAACATCGTCACAATCTTGCACTTATCGCATTTGCAGGCTGGTGTTGGTATAACTGGTCGCTTCTCAAGGAGGCGGAAGGCGATGCCGTAGGAGAATGGCTGTATATCTACTATCGATACGCTGTTACGTATTTAGACCAATCGCTCAATCTATATAAAGGTGAGGTTCGGCGATGAGATTTGGGGTTGCAAGCGGGGTGCTATGGGGACTCGATACGGTAGTCCTGGGAATGGCCCTATCCATGGCGCCCTATTTTGGCACTGCAGAAGCGCTTGCATTTGCAGCAGTTGTCAGCTCACTGTTCCACGATGCAGCCTGTGCCGTCTGGATGATGCTCTACATGCTGGTCCGCGGCCAACTTAAGCTTACGCTCAAGGCGTTGAAGACTCGGAGCGCAGCGGTCGTCGCCATTGGCGCCCTACTTGGCGGACCGATCGGCATGACAGGCTATCTACTTGCCATCAGTAACATCGGCCCTGCATATACGGCAATTATTTCAGCATTCTATCCAGCCTTTGGGGCAATCCTATCTTTTATCTTGCTGAAGGAACGCATGAAACCGAGTCAGATCCTTTTTCTCTGCCTAGCACTCATCGGCATCATGGTCATGGGATGGTCTCAGGCAGGTGCGGACTCCTCGGGAAATCCTGTGCTGGGACTCGCGGGCGCCTGTATCACGGTCGTCGGCTGGGGTTCCGAAGCCGTCCTCTGCGCTTGGGGAATGCGCGCAGAGGACGCAATGAATAATGAGACTGCCCTGCAGATTCGAGAAACCGTTTCATCTATCGCGTACGCGCTCGTCGTCATTCCCCTATTCGGGGGCTGGGGCTTCGCCGCGCGCGCCTTCGCGACCCCGGCGACTGCGCTTGTCGCCGCAGCTGGACTCGCCGGGGTCTCTTCATACCTGTTCTACTACAAAGGGATCTCGGTCATTGGGCCCGCAAAAGCCATGGCATTGAACATCTCCTATTCTGCCTGGGCGGTGATCTTCGGTGTCATCCTCCTTGGCAACTCCTTGGATCCGCTGCCCCTGGTGTGTTGCGCTGCAATACTAGTGGGAACCATTGGCGCCGCCTGCGATTTAAGAGAGTTGGCTCCCATATTCAGACACAAAGAGGCGCAGTGAGACAACCCCTATCGATACGTGACGACTTTGGTTCCATAGGGGATGTTGTCATAAATCCATTTCGCATCGGGAAGCGCGAGCCGGACGCACCCGTGAGAGAGATTCTGTCCCAATCTGCCGTCTTGGATCTGAAAGGTTCCCTGGTTATACAGCACCGAATGGAATAGGTAATCACCGTAAAACTGCGTGTAGTAGTAGCACGTATAGCCACGACCGAATGAGTATCCCTTTCCAGTCACGGTGTACTGTCCCAAAACAGTCGGCGTAGCCCGTGCTCCCGAGGTGCACGCCATGCTTTTCTTTTTTTGCCAAGCCCCCTGACGTCCCCAGTAGACACCAACCTGGTTACGAGACGTGTCAACCAAGATAAGCCAGCTGGAAGCGCTGTTGTAACCCTGAGCCTTCACGGACATGTCGTCCGGGTTTGCAATCCACCTTCCACTCTGGTCGAAGAACCTCGCAGCCCCGTCCACGGTCGCCCAGCCGGTGGCCATCGCCCCGGAGGGCCGCAGCCAGTACCAGGAGCCGCCCTCGGAGAGCCAGCCGGTGTCCATGGCGCCCGAGGCCGACAGGTGGTACCAGGAGCC
>SUUG01000019.1 GCA_015062655.1 Coriobacteriaceae bacterium | reverse complement strand
TGAGTGCGCGGTAGGGCGCTTCGGCCTGCCGCAGGCGGTTGGGGTTCTCCGTGAGCCCCTTGAGCCGGGCCAGCGCCGTCGCGATCTCGGCCTCCGATGCGACCTGAGGGGCGTATCCGGTTGATGGATCGGATGGATGGATATATTTCAATCCATCCTTCAATCCATCCATATGGGGCCTGATGCGTAGATTCTCCCCATCGATGGGTGGTTTCTCCCCATTTATGGGTTCCCCCTGCCCATCAATGGGGAGATTCGCCCCATTGATGGGTATTCTCCTTCCATGGCTGTATCCCTCGATCGATGCGGCGATGCGTAGATTCTCCCCATCAATGGGGCGAATCTCCTCTTCAGCGCCCGTCCCATCCGCTTCGCCTATGGGTGGTTTCTCCCCATCGATGGGTGGTATTTGCCCATGGTGGATCGCGCGCGGGGCATCCCCGGCGGGCGCGGTCTCCCCGTTGATCATGTAGGTCTCGACGCGCCCGAGCGACCCGGCGGAGACGATGGCACCCGCCTCGCAAAGCCGCCGGAGCGATTGCGATGCGGTCTTTCGATCGCAATTCAGATAGCCTGAGATGCCCTGCACCCCATCGATGTAGGTTCCGCCGCATATCCGGCATCTCGCCGAGATGTACGCGAGGGCGAGGCGGTCTATCGGCCTCGAGGCTATGGAGTTCATCCAGGGTTCTATTATGACTACGGTTTGGTCCGGCGGTCTTCTTCCGTGCATTGCAACTCCCGGTTTTGGCTGAGCGAGAGCAGCTGCTTGGTGCGACGGGCGCGGCGGAGTCGCACCGCCGCGCCCTACCAAAATCGGGAGGCCTATCGACCTCCGGCAACAGCTCGCGCTGTTGCGATTAATGGTGCCATTTGCACGGGCGCGTTACGTCGCGCGCTCCCTTGCGTCTCCTGCCCGCTGCGGTATAGTTGACTATCTGTACAACGACGATCGAGGTGTCATCTATGGCTGAAAGCCCCAAGATCTACGACCCGGCCATCTTTGAGCCGGCTATCCTTCAGAAGTGGCTAGACGGAGGCTACTACCAGCGCCGTCCGGGCGTGGGGGACTGCACGGTCACGATCCCGCCTCCCAACGTCACTGGCAAGCTCCACATGGGCCACGCCACCGACGACTCCATCCAGGACGCCATCGTGCGCATGGCCCGCATGCGCGGCCGCTCCACGCGCTGGATCCTCGGCACCGACCACGCGGGGATCGCCACGCAGACCAAGGTCGACAAGAAGCTCAAGGCCGAGGGCGTGAGCCGGCTCGACATCGGGCGCGAGAAGTTCATCGACGCCTGCTGGGACTGGACGCGCGAGTACGGCGGCATCATCGTCGAGCAGATCAAGCGCATGGGCTGCTCCATCGACTTCGATCACGAGCGCTTCACGATGGACGAGGACTACGCCGAGGCCGTGCGCCGCGTCTTCGTCGACTGGTACCACGACGACCTCATCTACCGCGGCGAGCGCATCGTCAACTGGTGCCCGAGCTGCACCACCGCCATCTCGGACGACGAGGCGGAGTACGAGGACGAGGTCGGCCACCTGTGGCACCTGCGCTACCCGCTGAGCGAGCCGGTGAACGGCCAGGACTACATCGTCATCGCGACCACCCGCCCCGAGACCATGCTCGGCGACACCGGCATCGCGGTCTCCCCGAAAGACCCGGAAAAGGCCCCCTTCGTGGGCAAGACCGTGAAGCTGCCCATCGTCGGCCGCGAGATCCCCATCTTCGCCGACTGGCACGTCGACGCCGATTTCGGCTCCGGTTTCGTGAAGGTCACGCCCGCGCACGACCCCAACGACTTCGCGATGGGGGAGGCCCACGACCTGCCGCAGATCAACATCTTCGACGAGCACGCCGTCGTCGTCGACGGCTACGGCGAGTTCTCGGGGCTCACGCGCGAGGAGTGCCGCGAGGCGATCGTCGCGTGGTTCGACGAGCACGGCCTGCTCGACCACGTGGAGGATCACGAGCACTCGGTCATGCACTGCTACCGCTGCGGCACGGCCCTCGAGCCCTGGCTCTCCGAGCAGTGGTTCGTGGCGGTGGATCGCCTGAAGGAGCCGGCGCTCGCCGCTGTCGAGGACGGGCGCGTGACCTTCCACCCCGCCCGCTGGACCCAGACCTACACCACCTGGATGGACAACCTGAAGGACTGGTGCATCTCGCGCCAGCTGTGGTGGGGCCACCGCATCCCGGTCTTCTACTGCGAGGACTGCGGGTGGGAGGACGCCCTGATGGAGGACGCCCACACGTGCCCGGTCTGCGGGAGCTCGCATGTCTTTCAGGATGAGAGCGTGCTCGACACCTGGTTCTCCTCCCAGCTGTGGACCTTCGCCACGCAGGGTTGGCCGCGAAGCACCGCCGAGCTGGCGGAGCACCATCCCACCACGGCGCTCGTCACCGCCCGCGACATCATCGCGCTGTGGGTGGCGCGCATGGTCATGAGCTCTCTGTATTTCCTCGACGAGGTGCCGTTTAACGATGTCGTGATCTACCCCACGATCCTCGCCAAGGACGGCAGCCGCATGTCCAAGTCCAAGGGCAACGGCGTGGACCCGATGGAGCTCATCGAGCGCTACGGCGCCGACGCCATGCGCTTCAACCTGCTCACGCTGTGCACCACGAACCAGGACGTGAAGTTCGACGCCGACATCGACCCCAAGACCCATGAGTTCTTGGGCTCGGCCCGCACCGAGCAGGCGCGCTCCTTCGTGACCAAGATCTGGAACGCGAGCCGCTTTTTGCTCATGAACATGGAGGGCTACACGCCCGGCGAACCCGTCGCCGAGACGGCGGCCGACGCCTGGATGTTCTCGCGCCTCGCGCGGGCCGTCCGGATGGTCACCGAGGGCATCGAGAACTACACCTTCGGTGACATGGCCCGAAACGTCCAGGCCTTCTTCTGGAACGAGGTCTGCGACTGGTACATCGAGGTGTCGAAGGCCCGCTTGGCAGATGCCGGCTCCCGCGCGCAGGCGCAGCGCAACCTCATCTTCGTGCTCGACACGAGCCTGCGCCTCATGCACCCGCTCATGCCCTTCGTGACCGAGGCGGTCTGGGACACCATGCCGAAGAGCTGGCTCGACACCGATCCCGAGACGGGGGAGAACCGCCGCGCCGAGGCCCTGATGGTCGCCGCATGGCCCGAACCCGAGCGCTACGCGCGCTTCGTGGATGAGGAAGCCGAGCGCTCCTTCGAGCTGCTGCGCACCGTCGTGTCCGCCGCGCGCTCCACCCGCGCGCGCTACCGCGTGAGCCCGAAGGAGCGCCTCGCGGTCACCGTCTTGATGGATGGGGCCGACACCGCGCGCTTCGCCACGCTCGACGCGCTCGCGTCCTCGCTTGCCAACATCGACCTCGAGGTCGGCGCTGACCTTGCGAAGCCCGCGGGCAGCGTCGCCGTCGTCGAGGGCGGCGTCGAGGCCCACGTGGTGCTCGAGGGCAAGGTCGATCTCGCCGCCGAGCGCGCCCGCCTGGAGCGCGAGATCGCCAAGGGCGAGAAGGAGCTCGCCGCGACCGAGCGCACGCTCTCCAACGAGGGCTTCATCGCCAAGGCGGCGCCCGAGATCATCCAGAAGAAGCGGGACCGCGTGGCCGAGCTCACGGCAACGGTCGCGACGCTCAAAGAGCAGCTCGCCGATTTCAGCGCTTAACGGCATGTATACGATGCCGGCCCAAGAATCCGGACCGGCATCTTTTTATAGGTGGGACAACGGCTTCAAGCCAAGACGAAGGAGGATCACGTTGATTGAGATCAACCATGTCAGCAAGAGCTACGACGGCGGGGCCACGCGTGCGGTCAGCGACCTCACGCTCGAGATCCGCGCCGGCGAGATCTTCGGTCTGCTCGGGCACAACGGCGCGGGCAAGTCGACGCTGCTCAATATGATCGTGGGCGTGCTCGCGCCCACGGAGGGCACGATCCTGGTGGACGGGGAGGACATGGCGACCCAGCCGCTCTCGGCGAAGCGCCGCATGGGCTTCGTGGGCGACTCGCCCGACCACCTGCTCCGCCTGAAGGGCCATGAGTTCCTGCGCTTCATCGCCGACCTCTACGAGGTGCCCGACGCTCTGCGCGCCGAGCGCATCGAGCGCCTGGCCGAGACCTACGGCATGGCGGGCGAGCTCGATAACCAGATTCAGTCCTACTCCCACGGCATGCGCCAGAAGATCATGGTCATGGGCGCGCTCCTGCCAGACCCCGACAACTGGATCCTCGACGAGCCCATGACGGGCCTCGACCCCACCGCCGCCTGGAAGCTCAAGCAGAGCATGCGCGAGCACGCGGACGCCGGCAAGACGGTGCTCTTCTCCACCCACGTGCTCGACGTGGCCGAGAAGGTCGTCGACCGTGTGGGCGTGATCTCGCACGGCGAGCTCATTTTCGTGGGCACGGTGGCTGAGATGCGCGAGCACTTCCACTCCGAGGGCTCGCTCGAGGAGATGTTCCTGGAGCTCACCGCCGACGCGTCGCCGCTCGCGGCGGCGGACGGTCCGGCGGAGCCCGAGGAGGTGCGCTAGGATGGGGGAGACCTCACGTCGCCCGCGCTCGACCGACGGCTTCACCTGGTCGCAGTTCCGCGTGCTCTTCCGCGCGATCCGCAAGGGCGAGGACAGCGTCGACGACCTCGGGTTCAGCGGGCTGGGTGCGGGCGCCAGCTCCAAGAGGCGCGGCCGGCTCCCCAAGCTGCCGCCCATAGCGCAAAAGGCGCTCCAGGTCCTCGTGTTCGCAGGGCTTGCCGTGGTCTTCTTCTTCATGGGTGTGGGCCTCGAGTCCCTGTCCGCGCCGGAGCTTTTCCGCTTCCTTGCGGGCGTCCTGCTGATAATCGAGCTGCTCACCGGCGTCTACGCGGCGGTGAACCTGCTCTACTTCGCCCGGGACAACGCCTACTACCTGACGCTTCCCGTCGCGCCGACGGCCCTGATGTGGGCGAAGCTCGCGAACTACCTCACGAAGGCCGCGCTCGGCAGCCTCATCCTGCTGCCGATGGGGTTCGGTGCGCTCTGGGCGCGCTTCGCCCCGCCGTCTGAGTGGGTGCTCCTCACCGTCGCCTTCCTCATCGCCACGGCCATCATCAACCTCGTGGTCACGGCCTTAACGATCGTGCTCATGCGCTTCTCGCGCTTCGCCCACGACAAGGACCGCTTCTCCCGTTTCTTCGGCGTCATCGTGATGGTGCTCGCCCTCTCGTTCGGCGTGGGCATCCAGTTCGTGGCGCAGGGAGCGGCTGGGGGGAGCGCCATCGCGGCGGCCTCGGGTGTCTTCGCCGAAGGGCCCCTCGCCATCGCGCTCGGCGTCGTCTGCGCCCCGGTCCTCCTCGCCGACCTGATCTTCTCGGCTGCCCCGCTCACGGCGGCGCTCGGCCTCGCGGGATCGGCCCTCGCGCTCGCCGCGTGGTGCGTCGTCATCTCGGTGCTCGCCAGCCGCTGGTACCTCGAGGGCATGCGGAGCTTCACGGGATCCGGCGGACGCCGCAGCACCCGCGTCTTCGACGAGTCCGAGCTCCGCGGGCTCGTGTCGTCGCGCTCCGGGCTGGCGGCGTTTCTCGCGCGCGACTGGAAGGTGATGGTGCGCACGCCGGTCTTCTTCAACCAGTTCGTGCTCGGGCCGCTGCTCATGCCCGTGTACCTGATCGCGATCTTCGCCGTCGTGGTCTTCATCGGCTTGTCCCGCGCCGGGGTCGACCCCATGGCGGCGCTCGAGCAGGTGGGGGCGTTCTCCTCGATGCTCACCTTCGGCAGCTTCCCCCTCACGGTGGCGGCGTTCGCGGTCCTCGTGTTCCGGGTGTTCATGAGCATGAACGGGTACGTGACGACCCTCGCGGTGAGCCGCGAGGGCGCGGACTTCTTCTACCTGCGTTCCCTGCCGATGAGGTGGCGTCCCTATCTCGCCTCGAAGCTGTTGACCTCCTTGCCCGGCGACGCCGTGCTGCTCGTGTTCGTCGCCGTCATCCTTCTCGTCGCGCAGGTGCCGCTCGTCTCCATCGCGTACCTGCTGGTGCTTCTCGCGGCCTCGTCGATCTCGCTGTCCCTCTTCTCGCTCGCGCAGGGGGCGCTCTTCCCCAGGCTCCACTGGGAGAACGAGGCGCAACTGGTCAAGGGCGGCTCGGCCGTCATCTCGGTGTATCTCACGATGATCTTCGGCGCCGTCGTGTGCGCGCTGCCGGGGCTCGTGCTGGCCTGCCCGATCTTCTTCGAGATCGAGCTCGCGCCCGAGATCGCCCTGCTCGGCGCCCTCGGGATACAACTGCTCGTCCTCGCCGGGCTTGCCTGGTTCGTGTTCGTGGTGGCCGCCCGCTCCCTCGCGCGCCGCGAGCCGTGATGCCGTAGCGCTCGCCGGACGCCCGACCCCGGTGCCTGCCGCCCGTCGCCGGACGCCAGATGCCAGATGCCGAGCGTTCGTAATACGGCCTTTTTCGCTTCGAAAATGGGCGATCGCGAACGCTCGGCATCGCTTGTCGCGGGCCGGGCGTTCGCGATCGCCTGAGGGCGCGTGTGAGAACGCCGTGTCACGAACGCTCGGTATCAGCGGCACCCCATCTCGACGCCGGGTCGTTTTCTCGGCATACTGGACGTACGCATCAAAGCGGCGGGTTCCGATCGGATGAAAGGTGATGTGCCCATGGCGGAATTCAAGTCGGATATCGAGATCGCCCAGGAATCGGAGATGCTTCCCATCTCCCAGGTCGCCGCGTCCATCGGGCTTGCGGACGAGCAGCTCGAGCACTACGGCAAGTACAAGGCGAAGGTCGATATCCACGCGCTGGCCGACCGGCCCGAGCGCGCCCGCCTCGTCCTCGTGACGGCTATCACGCCCACGCCGGCCGGCGAGGGGAAGACCACCACCTCCGTGGGCCTCGCCGACGGCCTGCGCCATATCGGCAAGGACGCCGTGCTGGCCCTTCGCGAGCCCTCGCTCGGCCCGGTCTTCGGCGTGAAGGGGGGCGCCGCCGGCGGCGGGCACGCCCAGGTGGTTCCCATGGAGGACATCAACCTGCACTTCACCGGCGACTTCCACGCCATCGGCGCGGCCAACAACTTGCTCGCCGCCATGCTCGACAACCACATCAAGCAGGGTAACGAGCTCAACATCGACCCGCGCCGGATCACCTGGCGCCGTGCGGTCGACATGAACGACCGCCAGCTGCGCAACATCGTAGACGGCCTCGGCGGGCCGGCGAACGGCATGCCCCGCGAGGACGGCTTCGATATCACGGTCGCCTCCGAGGTCATGGCCGTGTTCTGCCTGGCCACCGACATCGCCGACCTGAAGGAGCGCCTGGCCCACATGGTCGTCGCCTACACCTTCGACCAGGAGCCGGTCACGGCCGGCGAGCTCGGCGCGGCCGGGGCCATGACGGCGCTTCTGAAGGACGCGATCAAACCCAACCTCGTGCAGACGCTCGAGCACACGCCGGCCCTCGTGCACGGCGGGCCCTTCGCGAACATCGCGCACGGCTGCAACTCCGTGATCGCCACGAAGACGGCCATGAAGCTCGGCGAGTACGTCGTCACCGAGGCGGGCTTCGGCGCCGATCTGGGCGCCGAGAAGTTTTGCGACATCAAGTGCCGCATGGCAGGGCTGTCCCCGGACGCCTGCGTGGTCGTCGCCACGGTGCGCGCCCTCAAGATGCACGGCGGCAAGGCGAAGACGGAGCTCGCCCACGAGGACCTCGCGGCCCTCGAGCGCGGCCTGCCCAACCTGCTGCGCCACGTCTCCAACATGCGCGAGGTCTTCGGCCTGCCCGTGGTCGTCGCCATCAACGCGTTCCCCACGGACACCCCCGACGAGCTCGCGCTTGTCGAGGCGAAGTGCCGTGAGCTCGGCGTGAACGTGGCCCTGTCCGAGGTGTGGGCGCGCGGCGGCGCGGGCGGTGAGGCGCTCGCGCGCGAGGTCGTGCGCCTGTGCGAGGAGGGAACGGCGCGCTTCGAGCCCTCCTACGCGCTCGACACCACGATCCAGGAGAAGCTCGACGCGATCGCCCGGCGCGTCTACCGCGCCGACGGCGTTGAGCTCACGCCGGCCGCCCGCAAGCAGATGGCCGCCCTCGAGCGCCAGGGCTTCGGCGGCCTGCCGATCTGCATGGCGAAGACGCAGTACTCGTTCTCGGACGACCAGGCGTTGCTCGGCGCGCCCGAGGGCTTCACGGTCACGGTGCGAAACCTCAAGGTCTCGGCCGGCGCCGGCTTCATCGTGGCGCTCACGGGCTCCATCATGACGATGCCGGGCCTGCCGAAGCGCCCGGCGGCGCTCAACATCGACGTCACGAAGGACGGCAAGATCACGGGGCTGTTCTGATCCGCTCAGCCGAAAGCCCTACTCAGCCGTATGAAGGAGGATGACATGGCAGAACTGGATGCGGGCTTTGTGTTGCCCGAGCTCTCCCTTGAGGCGTTCACGCGCGGCGTGGCGGCGCGCACGCCGACGCCGGGCGGCGGGGGCGCATCGGCGCTCGTCGGGGCCTTGGCCGCGTCGCTGGCGATGATGTGCGGCGGGTTCACGCGCGGCAAGAGCGACGACGCCGAGCTCGAGGCCGATATCGAGCGCATGATCGCCGAGGGCGAGCGGCTCCGCGGCGCGCTGCTGGCGCTCATCGACGCCGACGCGGCCGCCTTCGAGCCGGTCGCCGCGGCCTACGAGATCCCCCGGGCGGACCCGACCCGCCGCGCCCGCATCGATACGGCGACGGCCGGGGCGGCCGAGGCGCCGCTCGAGATGATCCGCAACCTCGCCCACACCGTGATCCTCCTCGAGGAGATGGGAAAGAAGGGCAGCCGCCTGCTCATCGCCGACGTCGCCTGCGGCGCCGTGCTCGCGGCCGCGGCGCTGAAGTCGGCGAGCGTGAACGTCTTCGTGAACACGGCGGCGCTTGCCGACCGCGCCTTCGCGTCCGCGCTCGAGGCGGAGGCGGACGACTACCTCGCCGAGTACGTGCCGCGTGCCGAGAGGCTCGCGGCCGCGATCACGGATACGATCCGGGGACGGGAGTAGGATGGCCGAGCTGATGCGCGGGGCCCCGGTGGCGGCGGCGCTCACCGAGCGCCTCGCCGCGCGCACGGAGGCCCTCGCCGCGCGGGGCGTCACGCCCACCCTTGCGATCGTTCGGGTGGGCGAGCGCGCCGACGACCTCGCCTACGAGCGGGGCGCGGTCAAGCGCTGCGAACGGGTGGGGGTGGCCCTGCGCCGGACCGTCCTTCCCGCCGACTGCTCGCAGGCCGACCTCATGGCGGCGACCGCGCGGGTGAGCGCCGATGACTCCATCCACGGCTGCCTGCTCTTCCGACCGCTGCCGGCCCATCTCGACGAGGCCGCGGCCGCCGCGGCGCTCGACCCGGCGAAAGACGTCGACGGCGCCACGGCGGGCTCGCTTCTCGGCGTGCTTCGCGGGGAACCCGTGGGCTTCCCGCCCGCCACGGCCGCGGCCGTCATCGAGCTGCTCGACCACTACGGTGTCGCGCTCGCAGGCGCAGAGGTGGCGGTCGTCGGCCGCTCGCTCGTGATCGGCAAGCCCGTCTCGCTCATGCTCCAGGCGCGCGACGCCACGGTCACGATGTGCCACACGCGCACGAGGGACCTCGCCGCCGCCTGCCGCCGGGCCGACATCGTCGTGGCGGCCGCCGGCCATGCGGGCGTGATCGGCGCCGATGCCGCAAGGGCGGGCCAGACGGTCGTCGACGTGGGCATCAACTGGGATGAGGAGGCGGGAGCGCTCGTGGGCGACGTCTCCTTCGACGCCGTGGAGCCGATCGTGGGGGCGATCACGCCGGTTCCGGGCGGTGTCGGCGCGGTGACGACGGCGGTGCTCGCGAAGCACGTCGTCATGGCCGCCGAGCGCACGCTCGCCCCATGAGCGGGACGGTGGAGACGCCCAAGGGGGCCCTTCGGCGGCGGATGCTCGCGCTGCGCCTCGCGATCCCCGCGGCCGCGCGCGCGGACGCCGACGCGCGGATCGCCCGGCGCGTGCGGGAACTCCCCGCTTTCGCCGCCGCCGGAACGGTCTTCACCTACCTCTCGTTCGGTCCCGAGGTCGACACCCGCGCGCTCATCGCTGCCGCGCAGGCGGCCGGAAAGACGGTGGCCCTGCCCCGGGTGGCCGGGCGCCGCGCCCTCACCTGGCACGCGGTCTCAGACCTCGCCGACCTTGTCCCGAGCTCCTTCGGGATGGACGAGCCGGACGGTTCGACGCCGCCGATCGACCCGGGCCTCGACTCGTCCGCCGTCGCCCTCGTGCCCGGCCTGGCCTTCGACGGGCGGGGCTTTCGCTTGGGCTACGGGGGAGGGTTCTACGACGCCTTCCTCTCGGGCTTTGCCGGCGTCTCGATCGGCTTGTGCCGAGTGGCGCAGCGCGTCGATGACCTGGCCGCGCTCGGGGCACGCGAGGGGCACGACCGCGCGGTCGATGTCGTGGTCGGCGAGGACGGCCCTCGGTTCACGGCGGACGGGGCGCCGGCGGGGCCTTTGGGCTCATCGGGCGTTCTCTGACGCGCCGGTCTGACGCGCCGCCGTGCTACCATCACCACGGCGCAGCCCGCACGGACGTGCCGAGCCCCCGTGCTCCCGCCCCGCGCCCCCGCGTCCCCCGCGCTCCCGTGTCCGACATGCCGAGCGTTCGTAATACGGCCTTTTTCAGCTTCGAAATGCCGAATTGCGAACGCTCGGCATTCCATCCCACCTTCTGAAGCAAGGAGCTGACCGCTCGATGACCGCCATGTCCCGCGCCGCCTCGCGCGCCCCGTACCGCGTCCCCTTCGCCGTCCCCGAGCTCGGCTTCATCGAGGCCGTCGACCGCGCGGCCGACACGGGCACGATCCCCGGTGACGCCGGCCCGCTGCTCGAGACCGTCATCGCGATGCTCGACGAGCTCGACCGCCCCGACGCCCATATTGACTGCATCCAGGTGGCGGGAACGAACGGCAAGACGTCCACGGCGCGCTTCACGGCCGCGATCCTCGCCGGCGAGGGGCTGCGGACCGCGCTGTACACCTCGCCGCAGCTCGTGCGCTACCCCGAGCGCATGGAGGTCGAGGGGTCGCCCGTGGCGGACGCCGCCTTCGCGCACGGGGTCTCGGCGGCCTTCGAGGCCGGCTCGCGGGTCAACGCCCGCCGTGTCGCGGACGGGGAGCCCGCCTACACGATCACCCCCTTCGACCTGCTCACGGTCGCCGCGCTCGTGGTGTTCGCCGAGGCGCGGGTCGACGTCGCGGTGCTCGAGGTGGGGCTCGGCGGCCGCTGGGACGCCACGAGCGCCACGGATCCCGTCGCCGTCGCCGTCACGGGGATCGGCTTGGACCACATGAGGATCCTCGGGAGCACGCTTGCCGAGATCGCGGGGGAGAAGGCCGCGATCATCAAGCCCGGCCGCGCGGTGGTGCTCGGCGAGGGCACGCACGAGCCGAGCGTCCAGGCGGTCATGGACGCACGCTGCCGCGAGGCGGGCGTGAGCCCCGTCGTCGTCTCCCACGAGATCGTGCGGCTGCCGCAGCGTCTCGGCGGCGAGCTGCGCCTGCGGGTGCCGGGCGCTCACGCCGTCTACGAGGTCGGGGCAGCGAAGCCCGCCTACCAGGCGCAAAACATCGCCTGCGCCGTCCTGCTCGCCGAGGCGTACCGGGCGCGCGCCCTCGACGACGTCCGCCTTGCGGCGAGCGTGGGCTCCTGCCCCACACCGGGGCGCTTCGACGTGCTCCGCCGCGAGCCCCTGTTGCTTGTGGACGCCTGTCACAACCCTCAGAGCTGCGAGAACTTCGTCGCCTCGCTCGAGGAGATCGCCCCTTCGCGAGACGAGAGGCCCTGGGCGCTGATCGCGGCCCTCTCCGACAAGGACGTCGTGGGGATCCTACGGGTGCTCGCCCCGGCCTTCCCGGCCTTCGCGGTCACCGCCACCGCCTCCGAGCGCGCGCTGCCCGTCGACGAGCTCGCGCGGCTCCTGCGCGAGGAGCTCGCCCGCGAGGGCCGCGCCGACGCGCCGGTGCGCGTCTACCCCACGGTCGCCGGCGCACTCGGCGCCTTCGCGCAGGAGGGGGCCCCGCTCGTGGCCGCGGGCACGATCACGCTGGCCGGCGAGGTCGCCGGCATCGTGCGGGGCTAGCGCGGAGGATCGCCGGAGTCGGGCGGTGGAGACGGGCGGAGCGGTCCGGGCCGTCCGCCCCCGCCGCTCCGCCCATCCCGGCCGTTGTGTGACCGTTTTCTTACGGAATCGGCGATGAATCGCTTTCTAGATGTGAGAAAACGGGCATCGATTGCGAGATTCAGCGGCATCGCGCCGCGCGCGCGACACGAGGTCGCGCACCTCGTCGTCCTTGCCCCACATCACCTTCGACGGCCCCGTGATCTCATGCCGCTCGAGGTGGGGGAAGAGCAGCTCCTCCTTGGGCTTGTAGTGAACGAAGACCGCAGCGAAGCCGGCGGCGTCCTCGTTGAGCAGCGCGGCCATGTCCTCGATCGCGACGTCCTCCGAAAGGTTGCGGGCGACCCCGAGGTGCTCGGTCACGTGGTCGGCGAAGGCGAGAACGCGCTCGTTCTCCTCGCGCATGACCCGCACCGGATGGCCCGGCTGCCCCTCGGCGGCGCCGGTCGGGGCCGCGCAGGAGACGCCGCCCTCGAACAGGGTGGCGTGGACGTCGCAGAGGCGCTGCACCTCCTCGACCGGGACGCCGCCACGGATGAGGGCCTGTTCGGCCGCCGCGATCTCGCTGCCGGACACCGATTCGAAGTTGCGGCGGAAGTCCTCTCGGACATCGTCGACGCTCTCGCCGGCGCCGAGGCGCTGAAGGAGGCTCTTGATGAGCTCCTGTCGCTCCTCGGGGGGTGGCGGCGGAGGGCGCATCCGCCGCCTCAGGGGCCTCAGGGGCGTACGAGCCCGAGACGGCGAACCCGGCCTCCCGCAGCGCCTCCACGACCGTGAGCAGGTCGATCTTCTTGTGCTCGCAGCCCTTCGGAATCGTCATGAAGCACCCCATGGTGGCCAAGCGGCCCGGTTTGGCGATCTCGTCGAAGCCGACCGCGGCCATGATATCCTTGACCTCAGGGTATGCGGTGCAGCCCATATACCGAAGCGTCCAGATCGATGGTCTTGTCAGACATGGCTCATCCTTTCTCGCGGCGCCGGGCGGCGCGGGTTCCAGCCGCGGCCAGTATATCGAAGTGTCGACACAGTAACTGTTGTTCTGATAACATACCGAGAATCACGCCGGCGCGCTGCGCGTCCGGTGACGGGGATCCCACGGTAAGGAGACGACGTGTCGCCCACCATATTGATCATGCTCGCGGTCACCTTCCTCGCGTCGCTGCTCGGACCGCTGTGCGGCATCGGCGGCGGTGTGATCATAAAACCCGTGGTCGACGCCCTGGGCATCCTGCCGGTGGCCGAGGTGTCGTTCCTCTCCGGCATGTCGGTGCTCACGATGTCGCTCGCGACGCTTGGGCAGGACGCCCTCGCCCGCGCCAGCCGCCGCGGCCCGGCGGCGGGGGAGGACGCCCCCTCCTTCCGATCGCTCGCGCCCTTCGCCCTCGGGTCCGCGGCCGGCGGCGTGGCGGGGAAGTTCGCCTTCGGGCGCATCGCGTCGGCGCTTCCCGACGCCGAGCTCGTGGGGGCCGTGCAGGCGGTGACGCTGATCTGCTGCGCGGTGCTGGTCCTCGTCTACCTGAGCCGCCGCGACCGGATCGAGGCGCCAAAGCTCACGGGCGCGGCCGCGAAGGCGGTGGCGGGGGCCGCCGCGGGCGCGTGCTGGGCGTTTCTCGGCATCGGCGGGGGACCTTTCAACGTGGCGATCCTCGCGTTCTTCTTCGGGATGTCGAGCAAGCCTGCCGCGCGGGCGTCGCTGTTCATCATCGCCTGCTCGCAGACGGCGAGCCTGGCCTACCTGATCGCGACCGCCTCCGTCCCCGCGGTGTCGCTGGCCGCGCTTGGCGGCATGTGCGCGATGGCGGTGGCCGGCTCCGTGGTGGGGCGCCGCCTGCAGGCCAGGCTCGACTCGGCGGCCGTGGACAGGCTCTACTGGGCCTCGCTTCTGCTCATCATCGCGATCAGCGCCTACAACGTCGTGCGGTTCCTCACCGCCTAGGCGCCCCGGACGAGAACCGGGATGCCGAGCGTTCGCAATCCGGCATATCCGTCGCGTTTTTTGCCGTATTACGAACGCTCAGCATCTCATCTGACGGCGCGTGGGTCATGACGGCAGCGCCGCCGTTCTACCGGGGTGCTCTGCCGAGCGTTCGTGATCGCCGCTTTTTTAGCGTGATGATGCCGTATTACGAACGCTCGGCATCGTCGGTGACGCGTGCGACGGCGGAAGACGTCCCGATTACAGGAAGCGGTAGCGCACCGTTCCCACGCCCGTGTTGATGAAGCCGAGCGCGCGGGCCACGGCGGGCTGCATGTCGATCACGCGGCCGTGCACGTAGGGCCCGCGGTCGTTCACGTAGGCGATGACGGAGCGGCCGCCGAAGGATATCTCGACGCGGGTCCCGAAGGGCACGTTCAGCATCGCGACGCCCATGGAGGTCTCCGTCACCGTCTCGCCGCTGGCTGTCGTGCCGCCCATGAAGCCGTCGCCGATGCCATAGTAGGAGGCCACCCCCGAGCGCCAGCCCGAGGACGCCGGCGCCCCGTCTCCCTCGCCGCCCGCGGCCGCGCCATCGTTTGCGCCTTCGGTCTCGGCGGGTTGCGGCGAGCCGTCGCCCTCGTTTGCCGGCGCCTCGGGGACCGGACCCGCGCCCGCGCCGCCCGCATCCGCATGCTCGGCCTGCACCCGCGCGACCTCGGCCGCGGCCTTCTCAGCGGCCCGCCGCGCCGCCTCGGCCTCGGCGGCGTCCTCGGAGGCCGCCCGCTCCTCCATGGCCCGCTGCGCGTCCTGGGCGCGCCCGAGCGCCTCGGCGGCCCGGGACCGCTCGGCCTCGGCCTCGTCCTTCGCGGCGGAGACGGCCGCGAGCTTCGCCGCGACCGTGTCGTGCACCTCCATGAGCTCCTCGAGGTCGTCCACGTAGGCGTCCTGGATCGCACCGAGGTACGTGTCGAAATCGGCGAGGGAGGACAGGCTGTCGACGGAGAGCAGGGCGGCGAGCAGGTCGGCGGATCCGTTCCTCATCTTGTAGAGGTTGACGGCCGCCTCGCCCGCGCGGTCGCGGGCGGCCGGCAGCGCCTCCTGCTCCAGGGCGAGGACCTCGTCGGCGAGGCGGTCGACCTCGTCGGCGAGCTCTCGCGAGCGGGCCATGGATCCCGCGTAGGACCGCGTCGCCTCGTCCACCTCGGCGCTGAGCCGGGTGAGCCCATCGGCCGTCTCGGTGCTCGCGGCGACGGCGGCGGGGATGGGGGAGCCGCTCCACGCGAGCGCGGCCGCGAGGCCCGCCGCGCAGACGACGCGCCGGGCGCGCCGGGGAAGGATGGGTGCTTTGTGCGGGTGGTCGTCCATGGGGGCCTCGCGGTGCGAATCGGGGATGGGCCTGCGTTCCCGACCATGGTAGGGGGCCGAGATCTCAACCTCAAGTTGAGCTTCAAGGTTACATCGAGCTACCATTTCAAGGCGGCCACGCCGCCCGCGGTGCGCGCTTCTATGTTCATCGCGTGTCCGCGCGGGGAAGCCCGCCACCACCCGCTATAATTCACAAAGTCGACACTACCGGAAAGGTGCGAAAACCATGCAGAGGTTCCTCCAAGAGCTCATGTCGCCGCAGCTGATGGCCGTCGTGTATCTCTTCATCGCGTTCATCGCCGCCCTCTACCTTTTGGCCGTCGCATACGTCTTCATCGACGCGCGGCGCCGCGGGGCCCAGATGTGGTGGCTGTGGGGCCTCATCGCCCTCGTCCCGTTCGTGGGGCTCGTGGCCTACCTGGTGCTCCGCCCCAACTCCTACCTCTCTGACCGCGAGGAGCAAGAGCTCGACATGGCGCTTCGCGAGCGCGAGCTCGCCCAGTACGGCAGCTGCCCCCAGTGCGGCACCGCGATCGAGAAGGATTTTGTCGTCTGCCCGGTCTGCAACACCCAGGTCCGCAACGTCTGCCCGAGCTGTCACAAGCCGCTCGACGCGCACTGGAAGGTCTGCCCGTACTGCCGAACGCACATCCAGTAAGGCATGCCGCCCGGCGCTAGCCGGTGACGCGCGCATGCATGACGTACCCGCCTGCCCCCGGGCAGGCGGGTACGCGCTTGCCGGGGCGCCCCCGGCGCCCCATCCGCCCGACGATCGAAAGGCTCACCCCATGAAGGCACTGTACAACGACGGAACCGTGGCCGAGGTCCCCGAGGGCGAGGTCACCCACGTCATCCGCCATTCGGCCGCCCACATCCTCGCCCAGGCCATCAAGCGCCTGTACCCCGAGGCCACCTTCGCCTACGGCCCCGCCAACGAGAACGGCTTCTACTACGATGTCGATCCGGGCGACGCCAAGATCTCCGACGACGACCTCCCCGCCATCGAGGCCGAGATGAGGAAGATCGTCAAGGAGAACCTCAAGTTCGAGACCTTCGAGCTGCCCCGCGCCGAGGCCGTCGAGCTCATGAGCGAGCGCGGCGAGAAGTACAAGGTCGAGCACATCGACGACCTGCCGTCTGACGCGCGCATCACCTTCTACCGCCAGGGCGAGTACATCGACATGTGCGTCGGACCGCACCTCACCTACACGAAGGGCCTCAAGGCCTTCAAGCTCACGGGTGTCTCCGGCGCTTACTGGAAGGCCGACGCCAAGAACAAGATGCTCACCCGCGTCTCGGGCACGGCCTTCGCCACCAAGGAGGAGCTCGCCGAGCACGAGCGCATGCTCGCCGAGGCCGAGAAGCGCGACCACCGCCGCATCGGCCGCGAGATGGAGCTCTTCATGATGTCCGAGGCGGGCCCGGGCTTCCCGTTCTGGCTCCCCAACGGCATGCGCGTGCGCAACGCCCTCATGCAGTACTGGCAGGAGATGCAGGAGAAGCACGGGTACGAGCAGATCCAGACGCCCGTGATCCTCTCCCGTTCGCTGTGGGAGACCTCGGGCCACTGGGACCACTACAAGGACAACATGTACACGACCCAGATCGATGAGGAGGACTTCGCCATCAAGCCGATGAACTGCCCCGGCGCCTGCCTCATCTACAAGAGCCGCCCGCGCTCCTACCGCGACCTGCCGCTCAAGCTCGCCGAGGCCGGCCTCGACCACCGTCACGAGCTCAAGGGGGCTCTACACGGCCTGTTCCGCGTGCGCGAGTTCACGCAGGACGACGCCCACCTCTTCATTCGCCCCGACCAGATCACCGAGCAGGTCACCGACACCGTGCACCTGATCACGGCCTATTACGCGCAGTTCGGCTTCCCTTACCGCGTGGAGCTCTCCACCCGTCCCGAGGACTCGATGGGCTCCGATGAGGATTGGGAGCGCGCCGAGCAGGGGCTCAAGGACGCGCTCGACTCCATGGGGCTCGAGTACACCGTGAACCCCGGCGACGGCGCCTTCTACGGCCCCAAGATCGACTTCCACCTCACCGACTGCCTGGGTCGCACCTGGCAGTGCGGCACGATCCAGCTCGACTTCCAGCTGCCGCACAACTTCGAGCTTGAGTACGTGGACTCGGACGGCGCCAAGAAGCAGCCGATCATGATCCACCGCGCAGGCTTCGGCTCCTTCGAGCGCTTCATCGGCATGCTCACTGAGCAGTACGCGGGCAAGTTCCCCACCTGGCTGTCGCCGTGCCAGGTGAAGGTCCTGCCGGTGTCCGAGAAGACCCGCGACTACGCCCGCGCTATCACCGACGAGCTGCGCGCCACCGGCGTCCGCGTCAAACTCGACGAGCGCGACGAGAAGATCGGCTACAAGATCCGCGAGGCCCGCGGCGTCGACCGCGTGCCCTACATGCTGATCATCGGCGAGAAGGAGGTCGAGGCGAACAACATCTCCGTGCGCGACCGCACGAACGAGACGGTCCAGCGCGAGCTGGGCGAGTTCATCGCCGACATCTCCCGCGAGATCGCCGAGCGCCTCTAACGCCCGCAGGCGACCGCGCGCTAGCGACCGGCACCGAGATGCCGACCGCTCGCAATACGGCCTTTTTTCGCTCGAAAAGGCGGTGTTGCGAACGGTCGGCATCATTCGTTTGCGCCGAGCGTGCGCGATCGCCGATTTTTTGACGCCGCGATGCCGTATTGCGAACGCTCGGTCAGCGGCTTCGGTGACAACGAGTTTCTGCGCGCGATCACCGGCGGGATCATCACGGCGCATTTCAGCTACCTGACGAGCGGCATCGAGGGGGCGACGACCCTGCTCGACGCGATCGACGCCTCCGATGCGGCGACGAGGCGCGTGCAGCTCGGCTACGAGCTGATCATCCCCTGAGAACCCATCGCGCTCCTACCGCTCACCGGCTCGTTCCAACCTCTCACCCGCCTGTGCAAACGTGTGCACGAGCACGCGCCGCTATCCGGGCGCCCGCGCGCTGGACGTCACGGCCCTTTCGGGGCGCATCTCTTTTTGGCCGCTGGCGTGAGGGCGCAAGGCGCGGCCCCACGGCCGCGCGGGCATCCGCGGCGGGGTATACTGGGCAGCGTGAGCAGACGCCCTTTGGGGCCCAAAGGAGAGGATGAGCCGAGATGCGAGTTGACGCCGCGATGCTGTCCGAGCGCGTGAGCTCGATGGCGGGCGCGCGGCAGAGCTGGATCGTGGCCGCGTCGCATGTGCCCGACCTCCTCGCGAAGCTGGGCGTCATCGGCCGCGCGGACCGCCTCGTGCTCTTCGCGGACGACTTCGCCGACGCGTTCCTTTCGCGCTTCCCGCGCTCCTGCCTCGCCTTCGCAGCCGCCCCCACCCCCGAGGCGTTCGCGCGCGCCGCCGCCGCGGCCGCGCCGGCGCGGTTCGAGCAGGGGACGCCCGCCTCCTACGCCGTCGAGCCCGACCGCGCGGCGGAGCGGACGTTTTGGTTCGTCAACTCGATCGGTGGGCGCGGCCTGCGCGTCCCCGACCTGCGGGCCCTCGCGAACGCGGCGGCGAGCGCCGGCGCGATCCTCATGGTCGACAACACCGTCGCCTCGCTGTTCGGATGCCGACCGCTCGCAGCGGGCGCCCAGGTCTCGTTCGAATCGCTCGACCGCGTCGCGGCGGGCGAGCTGAAGCGCCCCGCGGTCGCCGTGAGCGTGGCGCCCGCGGCCACCGGGCGCGGACGCCGCCGGCGCACGGACCCGCTGGCGGTCGAGGCGCATCGCCTGCTCTCGATGCGGCTCGCATCGGGCGCCTGCGCGCTCGCCGCCGTTGACCTCGAAGCGATCGACGCCGGCCTCACAAGCCTGCCCGCGCGCATGCAGCGGCATATGGACAACGCCCGGGCCATCGCCTCCTACCTCTTTTGCCACCACGCGGTGGGGGAGGTGTCCTACCCGGGTCTGGAGGGCCATCCCGACCGCGTCTGCGCCGCGGGCGTGCTCGAGCACGGCTTCGGCCCGGCCGTCGACTTCACGGCCCCCGTCCCCGCGGGGCGCTTCATCGCGTCCTGCGCGGCCGCCCATCGCGAGGCGCCGGCGGGCGGCCCCCTCACGCGCCTGTCCGCGCCGGCCGGCGGCGAGGCGCGCCTCGTGCGCCTGTTCGCGGGGCTCGACGACCCCCTTGAGATCGTCGACAGCCTTGACCAGGCGCTCCGCCTCTTCTGCAACCCTCCCGAGCCGTGAGGGGGACCGGGGCGCGCCCGGGGCACCGCCTGAGGCCCGTCTTGCCCATCGAACTCGAACGGATCGAACGCCATGCATCAGGGAGGGTGCCGTGGGCTCCTTTGATATCCCCAACCTCATCGAGGCGTTGGTGCTCGGCCTCGCGCTCTCCATGGACGCGATGGCCGTCACCTTGTCGAACGCGCTGTGCGAACCCGACATGCCGCGCGGCAAGAAGCTCGCGATGCCGGCGCTGTTCGCGCTCTTCCAGGCCGCGATGCCGGTGGCGGGCTACTTCGGCGGCGTGCTCGTGGCCGACCTCATCGACGCCTACGCGGGCGCGGTGTCGCTCGTCATCCTCGGCGTCGTGGGCGGCAAGATGATCGCCGAGGCCGCCCGCGAGCTCCGCGAGCCGGAAGCCTGCTCGACCGCGCGGCTCACCTATGCCGAGATCGCCCTCGAGGCGCTGGCCACCTCCATCGACGCGCTCATCGTGGGCGTCTCGCTCGCCGCGACGGGCAAGGGCATCGCGCTGTACGGGGCGGCGATCGGCGCGACGACCCTCGCGTGCTGCCTCGCGGTCCTCGTCTTGGGACGCCGCGTCGGCGAGCGCTTCGGCGCCCACGCCCAGCTGGCTGGCGGTGTGGTGTTGATCCTCATCGGGATCCGCGCGTTCCTGTCCTGATAGGCGCCGGCGCCCCGGGCGCTCTCTCGCGGCACCGCGCTAGCAGAGCAGCTCCGGCAGCCGCCGGCTCACCAGCTCGTCGATCTCGGCCTGCAGGGTGCGGTAGCCCGCGAGCGCCCGGCGCCCCTCGGGCGTGAGCGTCGAGCCGCGCGCGCCGTCGCGGTCGATGAGCTTGAAGCCGACCTGGTCCTCGGCCTCGTTCACGAGCCGCCAGGCCTTCGAGTAGGCCATGCCGAGGCGCTTCGCCGCACGGTTGAGGGAGCGCTCGGCCTCGACCCCCTCGAGCAGCAGCGCGCAGCCGCGGCCGAAGGCCCCGGGCGCCTCCGGTTCCCCCTGGACGACCAACCGCGCATGGCCCTCGAGCGACATGGCACACCTCCCCCGGGCCCGCCTGAGACGGAGCCATCGTGGACTTCTCATGCCACCATTGTAGCAGGGCCACCTGCGCTACAATAACCCGCACGTATACCCTGCCGTCGCAAAGGAGCACCATGGCCACGTTCTTCCCCGGTGAGTCCCATACGTTCTCAGAGTACCTGCTCGTCCCCGGTTACTCATCGTCGGAGTGCGTGCCCGCCAACGTGTCGCTCAAGACCCCGCTGACGCGCTTCAAGCGCGGCGAGGAGCCGGCCATCACGCTGAACATCCCCATGGTGTCGGCCATCATGCAGTCCGTCTCCGGCGTCGACATGGGCGTGGCGCTCGCCACCGAGGGCGGCCTCTCCTTCATCTACGGCTCGCAGGCGCCCGAGTCCGAGGCGGCCATGGTCAAGGCCGTCAAGGATCACAAGGCCGGCTTCGTCGAGTCGGATTCGACCCTCACGCCCGACATGACGATGGAGCAGGTCATGGCCATGAAGGACCGCACCGGCCACTCCACCATGCCGGTCACCCAGGACGGCACCCCGCGCGGGCGGCTGCTCGGCATCGTCACGAGCCGCGACTACCGCCCGAGCCGCGACGACCCGCAGATGCTCGTCAAGGACTTCATGACCCCGCGCGAGGATCTCATCGTGGGCGACAAGGACATCACCCTGTCCGAGGCGAACGACATCATCTGGGAGAAGAAGCTGAACGCCCTGCCTGTCGTCGATGAGAACGACCACCTTTTCGGCATCGTCTTCCGCAAGGACTACGACAGCCACAAGACCAACCCCAACGAGCTGCTCGACGCCAACAAGCGCTACATGGTGGGCGCGGGTATCAACACCCGCGACTACGCCGAGCGCGTGCCGCTGCTCGTGGAGGCCGGCGCCGACGTCTTGTGCATCGACTCCTCCGAGGGCTTCTCCGAGTGGCAGAAGCTCACGATCGAGTGGATCCGCGCGAACTACGGCGATACGGTGAAGGTGGGCGCCGGCAACGTCGTGGACGCCGAGGGCTTCCGCTTCCTCGCTGATTGCGGCGCCGACTTCATCAAGGTCGGCATCGGCGGCGGCTCCATCTGCATCACCCGCGAGACCAAGGGCATCGGGCGCGGCCAGGCCACGGCGCTCATCGACGTCTGCCGCGCGCGCGACGAGTACTTCGAAAAGACGGGTCTCTACGTGCCGGTCTGCTCCGACGGCGGCATCGTGTACGACTACCACATGACGCTCGCGCTCGCCATGGGCGCCGACTTCATGATGCTCGGCCGCTACTTCGCCCGCTTCGACGAGAGCCCCACGAGCCGCGTCAACGTGAACGGCCAGTACATGAAGGAGTACTGGGGCGAGGGGTCCGCCCGCGCCCGCAACTGGCAGCGCTACGACCTCGGCGGCGCCCAGAAGCTCTCCTTCGTCGAGGGCGTCGACTCCTACGTGCCCTACGCCGGCTCGCTCAAGGACGGCGTCGGCGGCACCCTGTACAAGGTGAAGTCCACGATGTGCAACTGCGGCGCCCTCTCCATCAAGGAGCTTCAGGACAAGGCGCGCCTGACCCTGGTGTCGGCGACCTCCATCGTCGAGGGCGGCGCCCACGACGTCGTGGTAAAGGACAGTCAGCAAAGCGTCAGCTACCGATAAGACCGCAGTGAGGAGCGCGCATGTGCGATAACCGCAACCGTCCGGCGGGGTCCGTCCCCGCCTACGACGCCCAGGCCATCGAGGAGAAGTGGATGCGGGCCTGGGAGGAGGAAAACCTCTTCTCCGAGGCCTCTGACCCGGCCGCGGGCACGCGTCCCAAGAAGTACGTCCTCGAGATGTTCCCGTACCCCTCGGGCGACCTCCACATGGGTCATGCCCGCAACTACACCATCGGCGACGCGATGGCGCGCCAGGCCCATATGCGCGGTTTCGACGTCTTGCATCCCATCGGGTTCGACGCCTTCGGCCTGCCCGCCGAGAACGCCGCGATCAAGCACCGCACCCAGGCCGCGGCCTGGACGTACAAGAACATGGACCAGGCGCTCGCCACGATGCGCCGCATGGGCTTCTCCTACGACATGGACCGCCTCGTCAAGACCTGCGACCCCGACTACTACCGCTGGGGACAGTGGATCTTCGAGAAGCTCTGGGAGCGCGGCCTCGTCTACCGCAAGAACAACCCCGTCAACTGGTGCCCCACCTGCAAGACCGTGCTCGCCAACGAGCAGGTCATCGACGGGCACTGCTGGCGCTGCGGCAGCGTGGTCGAGAAGCGCGACCTCGAGCAGTGGTACATCAAGATCACCGCGTACTCCGAGGAGCTCTTGGCCGACCTCGAGACCCTGCCCGGCTGGCCCGAGCGCGTGAAGCAGATGCAGGCCAACTGGATCGGCCGCTCCGAGGGCGCCGAGGTCGACTTCACCCTCTGCGACGCCGACGGCGAGCCCATCGAGGGCGACGCCGGCAAGATCACGGTCTTCACCACCCGCGCCGACACGCTGTTCGGCTGCAGCTTCTTCCTGCTCGCCCCCGAGTACGAGGGCCTCATGGAGCTTGTGGCCGGCACCGGTCAGGAGGACGCCGTCAGGGAGGTCGTGGAGGCCGCCAAGCACATCTCGGCCGTCGAGCGCGCCCAGGGCGAGCTCGAGAAGCACGGCGCGTTCACGGGTCGCTACGTCGTGAACCCGGTGAGCGGCGAGAAGGTGCCGGTCTGGGTCGCCGACTACGTGATCTCAGACTACGGCACCGGCGCCGTCATGGCCGTCCCCTGCGGGGACCAGCGCGACTTCGAGTTCGCGAAGAAGTACGGCCTGCCGATCGTCCCGATCATCTTGGGCGATGACGACCCCCTCTACGAGCGCCTGAAGGGCGTCACCGGCCGCGAGGTCACGAGCGTCGATTGGGAGGCTGCCTACGCCGCCGAGGGCACCCTCGTGCAGTCCGGCCGCTTCACCGGCATGCCCGGCGGCAAGCATTCCGAGGGCGAGGCCGCGATCGTGGCCGCGCTCGATAAGGCCGGTTGCGGCCGCCGCTCGGTCCAGTACCGCCTGCGCGACTGGCTCATCTCCCGGCAGCGCTACTGGGGCAACCCCATCCCCGCGATCCACTGCGACCGCTGCGGCATCGTGCCCGTTCCCGAGGACGAGCTGCCGGTGGTGCTGCCTGAGGACCTCGATCTGGCGGCGGGGGAGACCTTGGCCCAGATCCCCTCGTTCTATGAAACGACCTGCCCGGTCTGCGGCGGGCCCGCGCACCGCGAGACCGACACCATGGACACCTTCACGTGCTCGAGCTGGTACTACCTGCGCTACACCGACCCGCACAACACCGAGCTGCCGTTCTCCCGCGAGGCGGCCGACCGCTGGATGCCCGTCGACAACTACGTCGGCGGCATCGAGCACGCGATCCTGCACCTGCTCTACTCGCGCTTCTTCACCAAGGCCCTGCGCGATATGGGCATGCTCGCGGCCGACGAGCCCTTCACCA
This sequence comes from Coriobacteriaceae bacterium, assembly GCA_015062655.1. GTDB lineage: Bacteria > Actinomycetota > Coriobacteriia > Coriobacteriales > Coriobacteriaceae > Collinsella. Next base: position 4,374 of record SUUG01000019.1, on the reverse strand, counting down.
ACCTGCTGTGCCAGGGCATGGTGAAGGACGCGAACGGCGAGACGATGTCGAAGTCGAAGGGCAACGTCGTGCCGCCCGCGAGCGTGATCGAGCCGTTCGGCGCCGACACCATGCGCCTCGCAATCCTCTTCATCGCCCCGCCCGAGAAGGACTTCGACTGGGACGAGGACGCCGTGGCGGGCACGAACCGCTTCATCAAGCGCGCCTGGCGCACGGTCTGGCAGCTCGCCGAGGGCGCCGTCGAGGGCACGCTCGACAAGGCCTCCCTCGACGCCCCCGCGCAGGAGCTCTACCGCGAGCGCCACCGCACGCTCGCCAAATGCACCGAGGACTTCGACCGCCAGCAGTTCAACACCGCGATCTCGGCGATCATGGAGCTCGTGAACGCGGCCGTGGCCTATCTCGGCGCCACCGAGCCGGCGTCGCGCGACGCGGCGCTGGGTCATCTGGTCGCGACCGATATCGTGAGCGTCCTGGCGCCGATCTGCCCCTTCATGGCCGACGAGCTCTGGCACGAGGCGCTCGGCCACGCCGAGAGCGTCTACCGCGCGCCCTGGCCCGCCTTCGACATCGCCGAGGCGGCCACCGACGAGGTGGAGATCGCCGTGCAGGTGCTCGGGCGTGTCCGCGCGCACGTGAGCGTTGCGGCCGATGCCGGCCAGGACGAGATGCGCGCCGCCGCCGAGGCCGCCGCCGTGCGCTGGCTCGAGGGCAAGACGGTCGTGAAGGCCATCTGCATCCCGGGCAAGCTCGTGAACCTCGTGGTGAAGTAGGCCGCCCGGCTCGCCGCACCATCTCGTCTCGAGAGGGGGCCGTCCGGTGAAACGCCGGGCGGCCGCATCATGGGCCGCACGGACTGGCTCGGCGCCTGCGAGAAGGACGCGATCGCCGGCAAGCCGCACTTCGTGCACGCGATCGACCAGAAGGCCTGCACCCGCTGCGGGGCCTGCGTAAAGGCCTGCGAGGAGGGCGCCATCGTCACGGCCGGGGCCGGCAAGCCCCGCACGCCGCCGCGCCCGATTCCGGTGAAGCGCCGCTCAGAGGGTTCCCTCGTGTAGATTCCGTGGGGGATGGGTGTATACGCCCGGTCGCGTGGATTAGGAATCGCCGGCCCTGAGCTGCGTGTGATACTATATCCAAACGTAACTGGAGCAAGCTGTGAAGGGAGTGGGGTTTCGACCCCGCTCCTTTTTCATGATTGGGGAGGTGCCCTATGGTCAAGAGCCCGCTTGAGGCCCGCATCATCGAGGCGCTCGAGGCGCGCGCCGCCGAGCACGGCATCGACGTCGTCGACGTCGAGGTCGTCGGCGCCACCAAGGCGCCCTGCGTCCGCGTCCGCATCGACCACCCGGACGAGGGCGGCATCACGCTCGACGAGGTGAGCGCCGAGAGCGGCTGGGTGTCCGAGGTCGTGGAGGGCGTCGACCCCTTCACGGGGAGCTACACCTTGGAGGTCTCGAGCCCCGGCATGGCGCGCCCGCTGCGCCGTGCGGTCGATTTCGCCCGGCATGTGGGCGAGGCCGTGGAGCTCACCACCACCGCGACCGAGGGGCGCCGTCGCTACAAGGGCGTGATCGAGGCGGCCGACGATGCCGGCGTCACCCTCGCGCTCGACGGCTCCGAGACGGCGACGATCCCCTTTGACGAGGTCAAGAAGTGCACCTTGAAGCCGGTCTACGACTTCAAGGGCGTGAAGGAAGGAAACTAGCATGGCATCCGAGATGATTGAGGCCCTCCTCGAGCTCTGCCAGGAGAAGCATATCGACCAGCTCTACCTGATCGACCGCCTGGAGCAGTCGCTCGCCAAGAGCTACGCCGAGATCCTGCACCTCGACTGGGGTGCGAAGGTCACGATCGACCGCGCGACCGGCAAGATCTACGTCTACAAGCTCATTCCCATCGACGACTCGATGGACGAGGAGGGCAACTTCACCGAGTTCGAGGAGGTCGACGTCACCCCGCGCGACACCTCCCGCATCGCCGCCCAGCACGCCAAGGCCGAGATCAACGCCATCGTGCGCAACTCCGCCCGCGAGCAGATCTACGAGGAGTTCTCGAGCCGCATCGGCGACCTCATCAACGGCACCGTCCTGCAGTCCACCTCCGACTTCACGATCGTCAAGATCCGCGAGGGCGTCGAGGCCGAGCTGCCCCACTTCGATCAGCGCCGCTTCGAGAACGAGCGCAACGAGCGGCCCCAGGGCGAGCGCTACATGCACAACCAGCGCATCAAGGCCGTGATCATCGACGTGCGCGACCCGAACTCCACGCTCCCGCCCGTCCGCGGCGAGCACAGCCGCCCGCCCATCGTGATCTCCCGCACGCACCCGGCGCTCATCAAGCGCCTCTTCGAGCAGGAGGTGCCCGAGATCTACGAGGGCACCGTCGAGGTGCGCTCCATCGCCCGCGAGCCCGGCCAGCGCTCCAAGGTGGCCGTCAACTCGCTCGACGACCGGCTCGACCCGGTGGGCGCTTGCGTGGGCCCGAAGGGCAGCCGCGTCCGCGCCGTCGTGGGCGAGCTGCGCGGCGAGCGCGTGGACGTCATCTTGTGGGACGAGGACCCGGCGGTCTACGTCGCCAACGCGCTCTCCCCGGCGAAGGTCTCCCGCGTCCTCATCGACGAGGAGAAGAACTACGCCGGCGTGATCGTCCCCGACGACCAGCTCTCGCTCGCGATCGGCAAGGAGGGCCAAAACGCCCGCCTCGCCGCGCGCCTGACCGGCTGGCACATCGACATCAAGAACGAGACGCTCGCCGCCGACATCCTGAAGAACGTGGCGGTCCAGGCCGAGACCACCGAGGACCTGCTCGACTCGGGCGAGGGCGACCTCGAGCCCGAGCGCTGCGCCCACGTGAGCGAGTTCGGCGTGCGTTGCCGCAACCAGGCCCGCCCCGGGTCGCGCTTCTGCGGCGTGCATGAGCCCGAGGAGGCCGGCGAGGACGCCGTCGCCGGTGTCGAGGACCTGATCTAAGCGTCATCGCGCCCTGTTCGTTTTGATTCACGTGAGCACGGGATGTGCTTGAGAGGTAGGTGACACGTATGGCGAAGGTCCGCATTTCCAGCCTTGCTAAGGACTTCGGCATGACGTCGAAGGAGCTCATGGGACACCTCGCGGAGATGAAGATCCCCGCGAAGTCCGCCTCCTCGACGCTCGAGGACGCGTACGTTTCCATGGTGAAGAAGAAGCTTGCCCCGGTGCTCGCCGCCCGCGCCGCCGAGGTCGAGGCCAAGAAGGCCGCCGAGGCCGAGGCCGAGCGCGCCGAGGAGGCCGCCCGCGCCGCAGAGGCAGAGGCCGAGCGCCTGGCCGCTGAGGCGCGCCGCGAGGAGGAGCGCCGGCTCAGCTCCGCGGCCCGCACGGCCGAGGAGGCCGCCCGCGCCGCCGAGGCGGCCGCCGAGGCCGAGGCCCGTCGCCGCGCGGAGGAGGAGCGCCGTGAGGCCGAGCTCGAGGCCAAGCGCCGCGCCGTCCCCGCGAGCGACTCCGGCTCGCGCTTCCGGTCTCTGCTCGACCAGATCGCGGCCCAGGAGGAGGTCCTCAAGGAGAAGAAGCAGGCCGAGGCCGCCGCCGCTCCGGCCGCCGAGGAGCGCCCGCGCCGCGGACGGCGCGGCGAGTCCTCGCACCGCCGCAGCTCCGCTCCGCAGGTGCCCGCCGGCATGGACGTTCCCAACCCCGACAAGGCCGGCAAGGGCAAGAAGCGCCGCGGCGGCCACGCCCAGGAGAGCGAGGACCACTACAGCCGCATGGCCCGCGAGGCGGAGGAGTACAGCCGCGAGAAGGTGCTCGAGGAGGCCCGCGCCGCCGTCGAGGAGGCCAGCCGCGAGAGCACCGGCCGCCGCAAGAAGCGCAAGGAGAAGCGCGAGCGCGAGGCCGCCCAGGCGCAGCAGGAGAAGAAGATCGAGGAGGCCATCGCCCAGGGCATCAACCCCGAGGAGCTCGACGCCGTGCGCGTCTCCGAGGGCGTGACCGTCCAGGAGCTCGCCGAAGCCCTCGACGTCAGCGCGAACGACATCATCAAGCGACTCTTCCTGCTCGGCACCCCGCTGACGATGACGCAGTCCATGTCCAACGACCTCGTCGAGCTCGTCGCCGACGACATGGGCCGCCAGATTCGCATCATCACGCCCGAGGAGGAGAACTCCTTCACGTTCTACGACGACCCGGCCGACCTCAAGCCGCGCCCGCCCGTGGTCACCGTCATGGGCCACGTCGACCACGGCAAGACGTCGCTGCTCGACGCGATTCGCCACACCGGCGTCACCCGCACCGAGGCCGGCGGCATCACCCAGCACATCGGCGCCTCGCAGGTCACGATCAACGACCGCGTCATCACCTTCGTCGACACCCCGGGACACGAGGCGTTCACCGCCATGCGCGC
>SUUG01000018.1 GCA_015062655.1 Coriobacteriaceae bacterium | reverse complement strand
TGTTGTGTGCCAATAGGTTGTTTACGCCGACGATGCGCGACATGGGCGGGAGGCCCCCGCACGCGCTGTGCGGACGCTCCCAATTGTAGTGCTCCAGATAGGCGGGCAGGGCATCGGCCCTGCCCGCCTCGCTCTCCCACGCGCGCCCGTACTGCCACTCCTGCGCCAGCGTCCTGTTCATCCTCTCCACCTTGCCGTTCTGCCAGGGGCTGTAGGGCCTCGTGTACAGGTGGCGGACGCCCCGGGACTCGAGCAGCGCGTTGAAGTCGCGGCTGCGGTAGCCGGGGCCGTTGTCGGTCATCACGCGCTCGACGGGGGCGCCGAGGCCGGCGAAGAAGGAGAGGCAGCGGTCCGCGAACGCCGAGCAGGTCCCCCTCCTCTCGTCGGGGAGCAGCTCCGCGTAGGCGACGCGGGAGAAGTCGTCCACCGCGACGTGCAGGCACGACGAGCCGAGGCCGGAGTGCCCCCCGGAGGGGTCGTTGCCGCGCCCGAGCGCCCTCCAGCCGCCCCCGTCCGGGATGCGCGCGACCTTCTTGACGTCGACGTGCAGGAGCTCGCCGGGGCGCTCCCGCTCGTAGCGCACGGGCGTGACGGGGCCCCTCCGCCGGACCTCGCCGGTCACGCGGTCGACGTCGGCGAGCCTCGGCAGCCCGGAGCGCGCGACGATCCTGGCACAGGTGCGCGCGGGGACGCCCGTCTCCGCGGCGAGCGCGAGGGGCGCGAGCAGCATGGATCGGCGGGCCTCGAGGACGCGCGCCTCGGCTCCGGGCGGCGTCAGCCTGGCGAGCCTGCGGGGCCTGCTCGGGCGGTCGGACATCGGCTCGCCGCGCCTCGCGCGGGCGAGCCACTTCGAGGCGGTCTGGCGGCTCACGCCCGCCTGCCGCGCCGCCTCGGAGACGCGCATGCCGCCGGCGACCCAGCTGCACAGCAGCTCCCGGCCGCGCGGGGTGAGCCTTGCGTTAGGATGCTGTGACATGGGATGGCCCCCTCTGCCGTAAGCCTAGACAACTCACAGCATGCGGGAGCCATCCCTATCTGTCACCCTCCGGGCGTAAACAACGTCTTGGCACTGAACACCTAGGCGACGATCGATACGTTTACTTCTTACCAGGTATGTACCTCATGCACGCGTCCAGTCTTTCATTTCATGCATTTGCGACTGAAGAGTATATTATTTCGAATATAACACCGATATCTATATCTATCTATAGCATTATTACCATTTGTATTTCGATCTTAGCATCTATGGCCCTGTTGAAGATTCGCGAGGTGCGCCAGTGAAAACGATCAACCTCTTTATTGCTGAGATGCGCCGCTTGCGTCAATGCGGAATCATCCCATTGCTGGCTCTTTGCTACGCCAGCCTTACGGTGTACACCGTCCTGTCAACCGTGACGCATCCGATGCCACGGTCTTGGATGGATGCGGTTAATGCCGTGGGGGACTGGAAAGGTTTTTCCCAGACCCTCGATATGTCGGCGCGTTTGCCTTTGCATTTACGGGCTCCGAACGAATGGAGGTGGTAGCCCCGCTTGCCCACGCCCTGTATCTTCCTGTCTTTACGGTAGTCTCCATTGGTTGGGCGCAACGTGAGGGACTCTAGCGGGACTGGTGCTGTCATGCTCGCACGAGGGTCACAACCCTTTGAGATCGTGACGGTAAGGGCATTGGCGGCGGCTGCCTATATGTTACTGGGGTTCATTCTATACACCTTCGTATATGCAGCCATCATGCCGTTATGGTCTGGGTTGGGAATTGATATGGGGACCTTGCCGGCGTTTCTGCGGCGTCTTCAAGCAGCTCTTGTAATATGTGGCTCTCTTGCCGTGACAGTCTCAGTGATCGTGACCCTCTTCGGCAGCGGGGGTTCTGTGATGGCATTTCTCCTGCTCGTGACAAACCTCGATTATTTGGCAGGAGTGCTTTTTGACAATATCGACTTACCTTTGTATATCGGCTGCCTGGGCCGAATTTGCTCTCCTGCGCCGCTATACAACGGAGGGGAATGGGTCTACACCTTCGCTGTGAGCGGCATCGTGCTCGCCCTGCTTGCGGCCGGAGCATTCACCGCTGTGAAAACTCGCATCTCATAGGAGGCATTTGTCATGAAGCTGTCTGAATTCAACATGATTCATCGCGATGGGGAGGAGACGATCTTCCACAACACGCTACGAAAAAGGTCAGCGGAAAACGGTCATGTCGGACGAGACGGCGGGGCGCATCGAGGCCCGCGCGCTCTGACGGCTCGGATGTTGCAGCATGATGCAAATTGATATGATGGAGATGATGAACATGGCCAGGGAGGAAAACATGGCGAAAAAGGCCGAGCGGATCGATCGCTCGCTCCGGGGGATGCAGCGCGTCGGCAAGGGCTTGTCCGTCCTCTTCACGGGCTTGCTTCTGCTGGTCCTCCTCGCCCTGGTATCTGTGCTCTTCACCCTGTTTTCTCGTGACGTCGTGTTTGATATGCCGTGGATCACGGATGACACGGGGTTCAGGCTTTTGGTGCCCATCGCGGTGGTCTGGTTCACCATCATCGTGCTCACGTTGCTCGTGCTGCGCTCCATCAGCTCGGATATGGCGCGAGGGGTCTCCCCGTTCACGATGGCCCATGCCCGGGGAATCAATGTGATCGGCGGGCTGTTCATTGTGAATTTCATAGCGGGGTTCTTCGGCGCCTGGGGGACAATCGAGCTGGGAGCAGATGGGTCGGTGCGGTTCTTGGCGTGCCTGAACTCCGTTCTCCTCTTCCTGGGTCCCCGCCCGATCCCCGTCGACGTGGGGTCGCTGCTCGCGGCCCTTGGGTGCTTCGCGCTCGCAGCCATCTGGCGCTACGGTGCCCTGCTCCAGGAGCAGACGGAAGACCTGGTGTAGCCCATGGCCGACTACCTCATTATCGAGCTCGAGACCCTGCTGCTCAAGGCCGGGAAATCGAACGCCGATCTCATTCGCGCCACGGGGCACACACCGGCGAACATCTCCAAACTGCGCAACGGCAAGGTGAAGGCCATCCGCCTCAAGACGCTGCTCGACATCTGCGAGGAGCTTGACTGCCAACCGGGCGATATCATCCGCCGCGTGAGCGAGGAGGAGCTCGAGGCCCTGGCCGTCGAGCGCGCGCGCAACGGCGTGGCCAAGATGAAGGGCGACACGAGCGGGGGGGCGCTTCCCACCAACGTCTACGCGGTGGATTTGAGCAGCGAGTAGGGCGCGTGGCCGCCGGCGGTGCGGGGGCTGCCGTCGGTTGCAACGGCCGCCGGTGGATGCCGAGCGTTCGTAATACGGCATGAGAACGGCGCAAAATGGCGTATTGCGAACGCTCGGCATGAAGCTGCGCCATCATGCCCGCCCCGCTCCGACTCCGTCCGCGCGGCGCACTATACTGGTGCGAACGACGCAGACGATGGGAGGGCTCGATGGCGGCGAATTCGATGGGCGGACGCGCCCTGCGCGGCGCCGGCCCTAAGGCGGCTCCCATCCCGTCCTCCGGCCCCGTTCCCCCGGCCGCCCTCGATACCCTTCACCGCTACTTCGGCTACGACTCCTTCCGTCCCGGCCAGGACCGCATGGTCTCCGCCATCCTCGCCGGCCGCGACGCCCTGGGCGTCATGCCCACCGGCGCGGGCAAGTCCATCTGCTACCAGGTGCCGGCCCTCATGCTCGGCGGCCTCACCTTGGTGGTCAGCCCGCTCGTCTCCCTCATGGGCGACCAGGTCCGCGCCCTCAAGGCCGCCGGCGCCCGCCCGGCCTACCTCAACTCGTCTCTCACACCCGCGCAGCAGAACACCGTGCTCAAGCGTGCATCCGAGGGCTGGTACCAGATCATGTACGTGGCGCCGGAGCGCCTGGGCGATCCGCGGTTCATCGCCTTCGCGCAGGCCCTCGCCGCCCCGGGAGGCCTCGGCATCCCGCTCGTGGCCGTGGACGAGGCGCATTGCGTTTCGCAATGGGGCCAGGACTTCCGCCCGTCCTACCTGGGCATCTCCGAGTTCATCGCGAGCCTGCCCACGCGCCCCGTGGTGGCGGCCTTCACGGCCACGGCAACCGACCGCGTGCGCGCGGACATCGTGGGGATGCTCGGGCTCACGCACCCGGCCTCGGTGGTCACGGGGTTTGACCGCGCGAATCTCTACTTCGGCGTGGAGGAGCTGGGGGACAAGGCCAAGGCCGCTTGGATCGCCCGGTATGCGCGCGGGCACGCCGACCAGAGCGGTATCATCTACTGCTCCACGCGCCGTGCCGTGGACGAGCTCTCCGCCTCGCTCGCCCTGGAGCTCATGCCGCTCGGCATCTCCGTCGGCCGCTACCACGCGGGCATGGCCGACGCCGACCGCCGGGCCAGCCAGGAGGCGTTCATCGAGGATCGCGTGCCCATCATGGTGGCCACCAACGCCTTCGGCATGGGGATCGACAAGCCGAACGTCCGCTACGTGATCCACAACAACGTGCCGGAGAGCATCGAGGCCTACTACCAGGAGGCGGGCCGCGCGGGCCGCGACGGGGACCCGGCCAGCTGCCACCTGCTGTGGAACGGCAACGACTTCCGGCTCAGGCGGTTTTTGATCGACCGCGACCCGAACGACGGGTCGGGTCCGGAGGACGCCGCCGAGCAGCGCGAGTTCTCGCGGCAGAACCGGTATCGGCTGCTCGCCCAGATGGAGGGGTACTGCCAGACGACGGGGTGCCTGCGCGCGTACATCCTGCGGTATTTCGGGGACGAGGGGGCGCTGGGCGTGGCGGGCTCGCCGGCTGCGGCGGACGCGGACGCCGACGGCGCCGCGCCGCACGGGTGCGGAAACTGCGGGAGCTGCCTCACGTCGTTCGAGGTTGAGGACGTGACGGTCGCCGCGCGCGCCGCAGTGCGCCTGGTGCAGCGGTTGAACGGGCGATTCGGGAAGTCGCTCGTGGCGGACGTGCTCCACGGGGCCAACACCGAGCGGATCCGCCAGATGCGCCTTGACGAGGCCCCTGGGTACGGGGACCTCGCGGACGTGCCGTCGGCGCAGATCAAGGGCGTGATCGACCAGCTCGTGGGGCGCGGCTACCTCATGCAGGGCCAGGGGCAGTACCCTACGGTGGGGCTGGGCCCGCTCGCCGTGCAGGCGCTCACGGACGAGGGGTTCTCGTTCTCGGTGCGTCGCCGGTCACGCGGGGCTTCGCAGCGGGTGCGCCGCGCGGTCGATCTGGTGCGCGACGGAGAGGCGGCCGGCGGGCTCGGCGCCTCTCACGAGGACGACGCGGAGCTTTTCGAGCGGCTGCGCGAGGTGCGCACGGAAATCGCGCGGGACCGCCAGTGGGCGCCGTACATGGTGTTCTCCGACAAGACGCTGCGGGCGCTCTGCCGCCAGCGGCCGCATGATCGCGAGGGGCTGCTCGCGGTGTCGGGCATTGGCGAGAAGAAGGCTGACGACCTCGGCGAGCGGTTTCTCGCCGAGATCGCCGCGTTCGAGGGCGCTCGGTAGGGGAGCGGGGCGCGGGCCCGAAACGCGGATGGCCGCCCCGGATTTCGTCGCCTTTTGGCGGAAGTGCATCGATTCCGCGTCGAGAAATCGCGCAAGTGCTCGATCAATGCACTTCCTGCATTTTGATACCTGCTTTGACCTGCGCTTCTATCGAGCGATCCGGCCGCTGCCGCATTTCGAAATGCACTTCCGCGCCTTCTCGACACTATTTCGCACGTCCCGCCCGCCCCAGACCGGCGGCCGCACCAAAGCACGCTCGAGCAGACGCCCCTCACGACCACGGGCCCGTGTAAGAGCGCCCGCCCGCCCCGGCTCCGGGCGCCCCCTCGCGCATCAGGCAAAACCCGGGAAAACGAGCCGAGCGAGATGAAAAAGGGGGCCGGTTCCACACCGGCCCCCATGGCAGCGAAAGCGGAAGGCAGACACGCGCAGCCCCTCAGCGAATCAAAACGCGGTGGCAGCGCCGCGCGCCGAGCGAGGCGCCCCCGCTTACCACCAGGTCAGACGCCCGATGTTCTCGCGGATGTGCTCGCAGCTCGCATGGAAGCCGGCGCGCTCATCCTCGGAGAGGTCGAGCTCCAGCACCTGCTCCACGCCGTTGCGCCCGATGATGCAGGGCAGCGAGGTGAAGATGCCCTCCTCGCCGTACTGGCCCTCCATGAGCGTCGAGGCGCCCATGACCGCGTGCTCGTCGTGGAAGACGGCCGCGATCACGCGCACCGCGGCGTTGGCCACCGCATACTCGGTGCACTGCTTGCCCGCGTAGGTCACGTATCCGCCCTGGCGCGCCTTGTCCTCCATCTCGGCGAGGTCGAAGGCGAAGCGATCGGGGTCGCGCTCGGCGAGCTCGGACAGGAGGACGCCCGAGATGCTGGCGGCCTTCCAGGCGGCGAGCATCGAGGCGCCGTGCTCGCCGATCATGTAGGCGTTGATGGACTTCGGGTCGAGCTTGCAGGCGAGCGAGATCTGCGAGCGCAGGCGCGCGGAGTCGAGGCCGGTGCCGGAGCCGATGATGCGCTTGGGGTCGTGGCCGGTGAGGTGCCAGATCTCGGTGCAGACCACGTCGCAGGGGTTGGCGATCGAGACCCAGATGCCGTCGAAGCCGGCGTTCGCGATGCGCTCGGCGAAGGAGCGGCAGGCGTCGGTGGTGTAGAAGAGCTCGCCGTCGCGGCCGTTCGCGGCGAGGGCGACCTTGCCCGCGGCGTTCACGATGATGTCGCAGCCGGCCAGCTCCTCGTAGCGGTCGCCGCAGTCGTGGATCGCGGTGTTGTAGGGGCAGAAGGTGAGGGAGTCGCGCAGGTCCTGCGTCTCCGAGGCGGTCTTTTGCGTGTCGATGTCGCAAAGGAGGAGTTCGTCGGCGAGGCCCTGGAGCAGAATGCTGTTCGCAACATGAGCCCCCACGTGTCCGAGTCCGACGATTCCGACTGTTCGCGCCTGCGTCATGTTGCCACCTTTCCTCGTATGAGTACGTCCGCCCATTGTAGGGCCGCCGTCGTGTCTGGGTGCTCGGGTCCCTGCCGCGGCCGATATTGTTTACACGCTGGACAGAATCGGCGCCCTGCGATGCGATGCCCGCGAGCCGAAAAGGCCCCTCAGCGAGGTTTCCCTTGTTGAGGGGTCTTGTTGCCAGCGGCAGCGTCGCGCGGCGCCGGCCACGGCGGCGGCTGCGATCATCATGCCCGCGGCGTCGCCGGTCCTCGGCAGACGGCCGGGCGTCCGCTTGCCGGCACCCTTCTTCTTGCCGTTGCGACCGGGTTCAACGTCCTCCATCGGGTCGGGCTTTCCCGCCCCCTTGCCCATGAGGTCCGCCTTCGCGCCGGCGAGCGCCTTCACCGCGGCGTCGACCTCATCCTGCGTGGCGTCATCGCTTCCCAGCACGGCGCGCGCCCGCTCGAGCGCCGCAGCGAGCGCCGCATAGCTCTCCGCCGCGTACGCGTCCTGGCACGCCACCACGTTCGCGTCCGCGTCGGCGACGGCCGCCTCAAGCGCGCTCTTGTCCACCGCGGCGGCATCGGTGACCTTCGGATACGTGAGGCTCGTGCCAAGCGGGTAGACCACCTGGGACGTGTCGATCTTAGACACGCCGCCCACGGCCCTGATCGCGTGCACGTCCACCGGCAGCTTGCCCGACGCCTCGTGCCCGCCGAAGATGACCCCCACACCGGCCGGCACGTTCGGGCCGAAGGCCGCGCTCGGGGGCAGGCCCTCGGTCGGGCAAGCCGTCCGCCCCGGGTTTCAGGCCGCTCGCGTCGGGGCGGCGCCAAGGAGCTGGGATTGACCTGTTGGGAACAGGGGCCGGCGTCAAGGGATCAATGCCTCGAGGGCCGGGCATGCGAGCGAGCGCGCTCGTCGGCAGCCTGCCATGCGCTGGCGTCGCAGCCCCTGCTGCGGCGTCAGGCACCAATCGCACCGTCCCCGCTATCCTGATTCCGGCGCCAAAGGTTGCGCATCGGTGAACGAGCCCCTACGCCTGCTTGACGGTCGCGCGCCCCGCGTGCCAAGATGGGCCGCAGCACCCACAATTGGAAATCACGAGGTAGCCATGCCCATCCGCATTCCAGATGCCTTGCCCGCCACCGCCGAGCTCGAGCGCGAGAACATCTTCGTCATGACCGAGTTCCGGGCCCTCCATCAAGACATCCGCCCGCTTCGGGTCCTCATCCTGAACCTCATGCCCACGAAGCTCGCCACCGAGACCCAGATCATGCGCAAGCTCTCCAACACGCCGCTGCAGGTCGAGGTCGAGCTGCTGCGCACGCGGAGCCACGAGGCCAAGAACGTCTCGGCGAGCCATCTCGAGACCTTCTACCGCACCTTCCGCGAGGTTGAGTTCGACCACTACGACGGCCTGATCATCACCGGCGCCCCGGTGGAGCAGCTCGAGTTCGAGGAGGTCGATTACTGGGACGAGCTCACGCGGATCATGGACTGGTCGACTGAGAACGTGCATTCCACCCTGCATATCTGCTGGGGCGCGCAGGCGGGGCTCTACCACCATTACGGGATCCAGAAGCACCCCCTCCCCGAGAAGGCGTCGGGGGTCTTCGAGCACCGGTTGCTGAAGCCGCACTCGCCGCTCGTCCGCGGGATCGACGACCGCTTCATGGCCGTGCACTCGCGCAACACCGAGGTACGCGCGGAGGATGTGGAGGCCGTGCCGGAGCTCGAGATCATCGCCGACTCCGAGGAGGCCGGGCTCTATATCGTGAAGAGCACCGATAGCAGGCGCTTCTTCGTGTTCGGGCATCCCGAGTACGATGCGGAGACCCTGCGTCTCGAGTACGAGCGCGATCGCCGTCGCCAGATCCCGGTCGAGATGCCGAAGCACTACTTCCCGGGGGACGATCCCGCCAGGGAGCCGCCGAACACCTGGCGGAGCCACGCGCAGCTGCTCTATACGAATTGGCTGAACTACTACGTGTACCAGACGACCCCGTACGACCTGCGCCACATCGGGCGCGATGTGCGGAGCCGCTCGGGGCTGGTGTAGGGGGGGCGCTATGCCGGGCGCGCGCGATCCGGCCTCCTCAGCCGTTTGAGCGGCGATCGCGCACGCCCGGCGCAAAGGGCACGGCGCCGGCGCGCAAGGGCGCCAGGCGATGCCGCCCCGCCCTGCGCCCTACGCGCGCTTGCGGCCGGTGTAGATGGCCATGACGGCGCAGAAGACCATGGCGTACGCCCAGAACCTGTGCTGCTTCACGGGTACCTCCTTGAAAATGGGACTCGGTTGTGGATTTTACCGTTTCCCTGCGGGGGAAGACGGTAGACTGTGAAAGATCGGCAAAGCGCTCGCATATGGGCGCATCCCCGTGCGGCCGCACCCATAGCTGAGAGGAGCTCACATCATGATCCCGTTCTCCAAGACCCACGCCCTGCTCGTCGGCGCCGGCGCCCTCGCAGGCGTCCTCGGCGCCAAGCTGCTCAAGAGCGATCGCGTCCGCAACCTCGCCGTGCAGGGCGTTGCTGCGGGCATGCGCGCCAAGGCCGGCTATGAGGACATCGTCGAGCAGGCGAAGGCCGAGGTCGACGATATCGTCGCCGAGGCCGGCTACCTGAACGGCCGGGAGGGTGAGACGGCGTCCGAGTAGCCCTCGGGCCTGCTGTGCCCGTCGCGGCAGCCGCGAGCCGTCCGGGCCCGCGGCTGCTTCCATGAGGAAGCGGTACCACCATGCAATTCACCATCGAGCACGAGGTCCCCGGCCGCGTCCGCGTGAGGCTCGCCGGCCGCGTCCCCGAGGGCGACGTCGGGGCCCTGGGCCGCCTGCTTGCCGCCGAGCCGCATATCACGCAGGTGAGCATCTACCCGCGCGCCGCCTCGATCGCGGTCCGCTACACGGCGCTCGCAGACGATCCCCTTCCCGTACCGCCCGCCGCAGCGGACGCCGCCTTTGAAGACCCCTTCGCCCTCGTTCCCGGACGCGCCGAGGCCCTCGCCGCCCTCGCCGCGGTCGATGCCGCCTCCGTGGGGGAGGCGCGCCGCTCCCATCCCGGGAGCGCGGCGCCGCGCATCCACAACCTTCTGGCCGATGTCGCCTGGCTGATCGGCGCCCACCTCGCTCGCCGCTGGTTCCTGCCGGCCCCCCTCTCGGCGGCCTACGCCGTCTGGAGCTACCGCGGATTCCTGGTCGATGCGATCCGCTCGCTCGCCGCCGGCCGTCTCGATGTCCCCGTGCTCGACGCCTCCGCCATCGGGATCTCCTTCGCGAAGGGCGACTTCAAAACCGCGGCCGGCACGATGCTCCTGCTGGGCCTCGGCGGCCTGCTCGAGGACTACACGCGCGTGAGCTCCCAGAACGAGCTCATCTACTCGCTGCTCGAGGTGCCCGACTTCGCGCAGCTCATTCCCGGAGGGGATCCAGACGAGCGCGGGGCCGAGGAGCGGCGCGTGCGCGCGGAGGACCTCGTCGCAGGGGATCTCATCGTCGTGCGCACGGGTATGCCCGTCCCGGTTGACGGTAGCGTCGAGCACGGCATCGCGATGGTCAACCAGTCCACGCTCACCGGCGAGCCGCTCGCGCTCGAGCGCGGCGCGGGCGACGATGTCTTCGCCGGCACCGCGGTCGAGGACGGGGAGATCTATGTGCGCGTCCGCGCTGCGGCTGAGAACACGAAGCTCCGCTCGATCGTGAGCCTCGTGGAGCAGTCCGAGCGCCTGAAGGCGGCGTCCCTCGCGCGCCGCGAGAGCCTCGCCGACAAGATCGTTCCCTGGAACTTCCTGCTTGCGGGCATCATTGCGATCACAACGCGCAACCTCGAGCGCACCTCGGCCGCCCTCATGGTCGACTACTCCTGCGCGCTCAAGCTGACGGGGGCCATCTCGGTGCTCACGGCCATGAGCCAAAGCGCCCGGGAGGGCTTCATCGTCAAGGGGTCCAAGCATTTCGAGGCCTTCGCCACGGCCGACACCATCGTCTTCGACAAGACGGGCACGCTCACCGCCGCCACGCCGAAGGTGCGGGAGATCCTCGGTTTCGACGGCTGGTCCACCGAGGAGGTGCTGCGGTTCTCGGCCTGCCTGGAGGAGCACTTCCCGCATCCCGTGGCCCGCGCCGTGGTGAACGCGGCGGCGGAGGCCGGGCTCAAGCACCGTGAGCGCCACGCCGAGGTGGAGTACATCGTCGCGCACGGCATCGCGAGCGCGCTCAACGGCGCGCGCGTGGTGATCGGCTCCGAGCACTTCGTTGTGCAGGATGAGCACGTGGCGATCCCTGAGGACGCGGCGGCCGAGATCGCGCGGACGATGGACGGGCTCTCGACGCTCTACCTGGCCGTCGACGGTGAGCTGCGCGGTGCGATCGGTATCGAGGACCCGCTGCGCGAGGGGGCCGTCGAGGCCCTCGCCGAGCTCCGGGCGCTCGGGTTCAGGCGGCTCGTCATGCTCACGGGGGACAACGAGCGCGCGGCGGCCCGCGTGGCGACCGCGGCCGGGATCACCGAGTTTCGCGCGAACCTGCTGCCCGAGTGCAAGCACACGATCGTGGAGGAGCTGCGGGCCGGGGGCAGCCGCGTGGTCATGGTCGGCGACGGCGTGAACGATTCCCCGGCGCTCTCGGCGGCAGACGTGGGCATCGCGATGGGATCGGGCACCGCGATCGCCAAGGAGGTGGCCGACATCACGCTGTCCGAAGGCGACCTCGCCTCGCTCGTGGCGCTGCGGCGGCTCTCGCAGGGCCTCGTGCGGCGGATGGGCTCCTCGTTCCACCAGGTTATCGCCATCAACTCGGCTCTTCTGGCCGGAGGTGTGACGGGCCTTGTCACGCCGCAGGCGAGCGCGCTCGTGCACAACGGCACGACGGTCGCGTTGAGCATGCGAAACGCGCGCCCCTATTAGGCGGCACGGGTCGGGTGGCAGGCCATGTGGCCGGCTGCCCTGCGGCCCCGTCCCTGTGGACCGCACGGGGACGGGGCCATCCGGCCCTCATGCCTCGAAGCCGGTGAGCTCCTGCCATCGACTGCTCTCGGCGACGTCGCCGTCGGCGAGGATGAAGTAGGCCGCGGTTTCGCCGATGCTGTCCACGAGTTTCGCCCCGCGCGCGCTGCCGGCGACGAAAAGGGCCGTGGACAGCGCATCCGCCGCGGTGGAGGACGGCCCGAAGACCGTGTCGCTCACCACGTCGGTCTGAACGGGCCTGCCGGTGTTGGGATCAAGGATATGCCAGTACGTGGCCCCGCCGTCCGAGAACGTCCGCTCGTACAGGCCGCTGGTCACAAAGGTGCCGCCCGCGGTGCGGGCCGTTCCGACGGTGGCGTCGCCGCCCGGTTCGTTGGGGTCGCGGATGCCCGTGGTCCACGGCGAGCCGTCGGGTCTCCCGCCGACGTAGGCGATGTTCCCGCCGAGGGAGATCACCGCCGCGGACGCGTCGGTCTCCGTCCGAATCAGCTCGCAGAGGCGATCGGCTACGAACCCCTTCGCGATGCCGCCGAGGTCGAGTTTGGCGGCCGGATCGTCGAGGGTGACGGTCGCGACCGGCTCGTCCACATGGATGCCGCGCCACCCCACATGGGGGAGGGCGGCGGCGATCGCCTCGTCGCTCGGCCGGATTCCGGTGTGGAAGTCCCAAAGCGTCGAGACGGCGCCGATGCTGATATCGAAGAGGCCGTCGAGATGGGTTGAGAGCTCGAGTGCGCGGGCGATGACCGCGGCGGTCTCCGGATCGACGACGGTCGGCGCCCCGCCGGCGCGGTTGATGCGGGCGATGTCGCTCCCCTCGTCATAGAGGTTGAAGAGCGCGTCGTAGCGAGCGCAGGCGGCGGAGAGCTTGGCCGGGGCCGTATCGTCCCCGTACACCGTGAAGCTGCAGTACGTGTCGAAGGCGAAGGTCGAGCCGGTGACGGGCCGGGGCCGTCGGGCGGCCTGCACCAGGTTCACGAGGGCGGGTCCGGTCCCGGTGAGGACCGCGAGCCCCGCACCGGTTGCGAGGCCGGCGGCGACGAGGGCTTGCCGGCGGGTGATGAGGGGGCGTCGGGTCGCATCGGACACGGGTGACGCCGCGGCCACCTCGGTGTTGTCCTGGTGCGGCTCGTCCGGCGAGGAGAGCTGGTTTGCAGGCGACTGCCCCTTGGGGGCGTCGCAGGGCAGAGGCTCAAGGGCGTCAGACATGGGCTTCCTCCGGGGGCAGGGCGGCGAGGATCGCTGCCGTGGCGACGCCGATGGCGGCGCCGGTCACAAGGCCGGTCACCGCGAGCACGGGGGCGACGGCGAGCGCGACCTGCGGTGTGAGGACGATCGCCACCATGAGGAGCTGCCCCGCGTTATGCGAGACGCCGCCGAGCACCGAGACGGCGACCGTCGAGAAGAAGCGGCTCCGCCACGCGAGCGCCATGACGGCCCATGAGAGCGCGCCGCCGGCGGCGCTGAAGGCGAGCACCTGCGGGTTTGCGAACAGGATGGATGAGGCGAGCACCTTCGCGGCCATGACGGCGAAGGCGGGCCGAGCTCCGAGGCGGGCGAGGGCGAAGAGGACCACGATGTTGCCGAGACCGAGCTTCACGCCGGGAACGGCGAGGGGGACGGGGACGAGCATCTCAACGTATCCCGCGACGAGGGCGAGTGCGACGAGCACGCCGTAGAGCGCGGCGCGCCGTCCGGCGGAGGCGTTCCGGCCGCCTGCGGCGGGGGGCTGCGCCGGGGCGAGGGGGGTCTGCGGTGTGCGCTCGTCTCTCATGCGCACCAGTATAGCGCGGTCAAGGAGCGCCGCTTGAGGAGACGCCCCGCGCCGCGGGCGGACGGGGCATCCGAAAACCGGATGCCCCCAGTTCTCAGGACTCCTCGCCGGAAAGAAGGTCGACTATCCCCAAGAGGGTGGCCGCCTTCGCATACTCGGATGTCCCCCGCATCTTCCCCGACGCGATGTCCCTGATCTCCGATTCGCTGAATCCGGTGAGCCTCGCCAACGACGGCGGCGAGATGAGGCCATTCTCGAACAGGCGGCCGAGCTCGCTGCCAAAACTGTCGTCGAAGCGCGCCGACCCTGTTGCACCCTCGCAATCCACTCGCTGGCCGATAAAGGAGCTCACCAGATATCGCAGGAAATCCGAGGGCGTGCGGCTGAAGGTGATGGAAACACCCGTTGAGCACGCCCTGAGCTCCCATGTGAACCGATCGATCCAGTCAAAGTGGGGGAACTGATCGTCCATGCCCTCAACTCCTCCTTTCAGACGTGCATCCCGATAGACGCATCGCTAACGACCCAGTGCAGCCCGCAAGAGCCCATTGACGTTCCATACAGTGTGACCTTAGCATGTTGAGGCCGATACGGGCGGAGCAGCGCATAACAGGATCTCCCGCGGGTGCGGCGAATCGGTCGGGCCTTCCTGCGCGGACGGGGCGACGGTAGTCGCGCAGGCCCAGCGTCTGCCCGCGTACTGAAATGGCCGTCGTGCACGATTCGTTCATTGCGGCCATTTCGGCACGCAGCAGCGCGCGGCTCTTGCGCCTTGCGCGCTGCTGCGTCGCCGAGCGTGCGCAACCCGGCCTTTCCAGCGCGGAAAAGCGGTAATCATGCACGCTCGGCATCAGGGGGCACCGGGGCAACTAGCCCTCGTACACCGTCCGGCCGCCGACGATCGTCCGCACCACGTTCTGCCCGGCGTCCATGAGCACGAGGTCGCCGTCGCAGCCAACCTCGATGCGCCCCTTGAGCGGCAGCCCGATCAGCGCTGCCGGGTTCGCGGAGGCGAGCCGTGCGGCCGTGTCCACGCCCACGTCGGCGAAGCGCATGATGTTCCGCACCGCCTGCGCCATCGTGAGCGTCGAGCCGGCGCGCACGCCGGTGTCGGCGAGCTTCGCGTCGCCATCCTCGACCACCACGTCGTTCACGCCCAGCTTGTACGAACCGTCGGGGAGCCCCGCCGCCATGATCGAGTCCGTGACGGCCACCACGTGGTCCCAGCCCTTGCACTTCAGGTAGAGCCGCACGCTCGCGGGATGCAGGTGTCGCCCGTCGCAGATGGCCTCGACGAACGCATCGCCCTCGAGCGCCGCGCCGAAGATCGCCGGGTCGTGCTGGTGGAAGAGGCGCATCGCGTTGCCGAGGTGCGTCGCCGCGCGTGCCCCGGCTCCCAGGCTTGCCCGCGCGCAGTCGTAGCCCGCGCCGCTGTGCCCGATCGCCGCCGTGATGCCGATGGCGTTGAGCTGGGGCACCATCCCTTCCGCACCGGGAACCTCCGGTGCGAGCGTCACGTAGCGCACGTGTCCGCCCGACTCCTCCTGGTAGCTGCGAAACAGCTCGAAGTCGGCCTCGTGCATGAGCAGGTGCTCGGGCATGGCGCCCTTGTACTCGCAGGCCAGGCACGGCCCCTCGAGGTGGATGCCGAGCAGCGGCGCACCGTCGTAGGGTCCGCCCTCGATGACCTCGCGCGCCTGCCGCAGGCACCAGCGCGTCTGCTCGGGTGTGTCGGTGAGGATCGAGCACAGCCAGCCGGTCACGCCCTGGCTCGCGAAGAAACGCCCGATGCGGCGCAGTCCCTCGGCGTCCGCGGCGTTCACGTCGACGCCCGCCGCCCCGTGGGTGTGGACGTCGATGAACCCCGGCAAGACGGTCATCCCCGCGGCGTCCACCTCGGGAAGCCCCCGCACGTTCGCGTAGGCCCGCGGCAGGCCCGTGATGCTCCCGTTCTCGATGACGACGTCGCAGGATACCGTCCCCGCGGGTGTCGCGACCGAGCCGCCCTTCAGATACAGCGACGCCTGGTTCTGCATGGCCCTCGCCCCCTAGTAGGCGCGCCGCGCGGCGACGTCGTTCACGTAGATGAGGGCGTCGGCGTGGCGCTGGAGCAGGGTCGCGGGGAAGGCCGAGGTGACCTCGCCGTACGCGGCGCGGCGCACCGCGGCGCGGTGCCAGTCGCGGAAGACCCCGAGGCGGATCCGGCGCGCGCCGAGGATCTCGCGCATGCCGACGGTCACGCAGCGGCGGGGCATGTCCTCGAGGGCCCCGCCGAGGTCGGCGGCCCCGTTGGTGGCGAGGGTCTCGGGGTGGATGTCGAGCACGCGACAGGGGAGGTCGGCGAACTGATCGGGCGTGAGCGCCGCGTCGGGCTCGTTGAAGGCGAGGTGCCCGGTGATCCCGATGCCGCCGATCACGAGGTCGACGCCGCCCAGCCGCTCGATCACCTCGCCCACGCGCTCGGGCGCGGCGGGGTCGGGGAAGATCCGCTGCTCCTCGGGCATGAGGAGCGCGGGGTCGATCTTGCCGTACACCTCGCGCTGCATGAAGCCGCGGAAGGAGAGGCCGTCGTCCGCGTCGATCCACGCGTCCTCGTCGGTGAGGTACTCGTCCATGTTGATGAACCAGCAGCGCTTGAGCGACAGGCGCTCCTCGTTCACAAGGCGCACGAAGATGGGGTAGTGGCCCACGGGTCCCACCGGGCAGATGATGACGGTGTCGCGGCCCGCCTCGTTGCCCGCGCGGATCTGGCGAATCATCTCGAGGGCGAGCTCGTAGAAGATCTCGCCCGAGCTCCCCAGGACGGAGAGCGGAACGAGCGCGTCCTCGCCGAGGTGCTCGGCATCGATGTGGTAGTACTCCATGGCGTCTCCCATTCTCTTGGCGACTTACGGTGCCGGCAGGCCGTCTCTTAGCACGGATAGGGGGTCCGGCGCTAAGAGACGGCCTGTCGGCACCAATATCTCGCGCTGACAGGCCGTCTTTCACCATTCTCGGGCTGAAAAATGCCGAAAGACGAACGGTCAGCATGAAGGCGGGGAGGGCGGCCCGCATGAGGGCGCCGCCGCCCGGGGCAGCAGGCGGCGGCGCGCGGGGTCAGCTCGCTACTTGTTCTCGTCGTAGAGCGTGGCGCCCTTCTCCATGACGTCGAACAGCACGTAGTCGTCGACCGGCACGGCGGCCTCCACCTTGCCGCTGTCGAGGAAGACCTTCTGCTGGGCCTCGTAGTAGCCCTTGATCGTGTCCATGTCGCCGATGGCCTTGGCGGCACCCTCCCAGTCGCCCTCGCCTGTGGACTGCAGCAGCGTCTCCTCGGGCAGGTCGAGCTTCTTGGCGAGGAGCTTCGCCACGTCGTCGATGTGCTCGGCGCGGTAGGCCTGGGCCATGTTGATGGCGGCCGCGAAGCGCTCGAGGACCTCGGCGTTCTTGTCGGCGTAGTCGGGCAGGCACACGAAGCTGCCGGGGAAGGCGACCTCGTCGGCGTAGTCGGAGTTGTCGGCGAGGACGAGGTAGTCGTCGCCGAGCTTCTCCTCGATGGTGACGGTGTTGGGCGACCAGGTGGCGGCGGCGTCGATCTGGCCGGCGATGAGGGCCGTCGTCATGCCGGAGACGTCCATCTCGACCTTCTCGATGTCGGACTCGGTGAGGCCGGCGTCGCGCAGGAGCAGGTTCAGGATGATCTCGGAGGAGGTGCCGGAGGCGACGCCCACCTTCTTGCCCTTGAGCGCCTTCGCATCGGCGACCTTGGATTTGTTCACCACGACGGCGTCGGCCTTCGAGAGCTGGTCGAAGGCGAAGACCTTGGCGTCCCCGCCGATGCACAGCGCGTGCGCGCCGTGGCCGATCTGGGCGATGTCGATATCGCCGGACTGCATGGCGGTGATCTCAGCCGGGCCGCCCTGGAACTGCTGGGTCTCGACCGTGATCCCCATCTTCTCGAAGAAGCCCTGCTCGATGCCGGTGAACAGCGAGCTCGCAGAGCCGAGGTTGGGCATGAAGGCCACGCGGAGCGTGACGGGCTCGAACTTGGACGCGCTCTTGGCGGGCGCGGAGCCGGCGGCCGAGCCCTTGGAGGCGCCGCCGCCGTTCGTGCAGCCGGCCAGGCCGGCCGCGGTGAGGCCGAGGCCGGCGATTCCAGCAAGGAATCCGCGACGGCTGAGGGGGAGGTCGTTGATACGGGACATGGTGCTCTCCTTAAAGCTACATTGCATCCGCGGATCGGACGCGATTGCCAACAGGGAAACGCGCGGCGGTTATTTCCGCACGGACAGGTACTCCTGGTAGACCTGGCTCCAGATCTCGTTTTTGAGCTCGAGGAACCGCGGGCTCATCTTGGTGGACTGGTCGCGGGGGTAGGGGATGTCGATGTCGATGATGTCCTTCACGCGGCCGGGGCGGGCGCACATGATGACGACGCGCTGTCCCAAGATGATGGCCTCCTCGACGTCGTGGGTGATGAAGAAGCAAGTCTTCTGCTCCTTCTCCCAGGTGGTGAGCAGCTCCTGCTGAAGCTGGGTGCGCGTCTGCGCGTCGAGGGCGCCGAAGGGCTCGTCCATGAGCAGGACCTTGGGGTTCGTGGCGTAGGCGCGCGCGATCGCGACGCGCTGCTTCATGCCGCCCGAGAGCTCCTTGGGGTAGTGCTTGGCGAAGTCCTCGAGCTCGACCATCTTGAGGTACCTGTGGGCGATCTCAGACGCCTCCTCCTTGGACTTGCCCTGGAGCTTGAGGCCGAACTCGACGTTCTTCTCCACGGTGAGCCAAGGGAACAGGGCGTATTGCTGGAACACGATGCCGCGGTCGGGTCCGGGCCCCGTGACGGGCTGGCCGTCCACGAGCACGCGCCCCTCGGTGGGCTTCTCCAAGCCGCCGATGATGTTCAGCAGCGTGGACTTGCCGCATCCGGACGGGCCCACCACGGTGATGAACTCGTTCTCATGGATGTCGAGGTCGACGCCGTTGAGCGCGGTCATCTCACCTTTACGGGTCTCGAACTTCTTCACCACATGGTCGACGTGGACCTTTACTGCTGCACGCTCTCCTGCCATCCGGTGAACCTCCTCTCAAGGTAGCGGACGATCTTCTCGAAGCAGATGCCGATGATGCCGAGCATGATGATGCCGAGCAGCACCACATCCATCTCGTAGTAACCGCTCGCCTGCTGGATCATCATGCCGATGCCGCGGTCGCCGCCGACGATCTCGGAGGCCATGAGCGTGGTGAGGGAGGTGGACAGGCCGAGGCGGGCCGCCACCAGGATGAACGGGGTGGACGCGGGGATCGTGACCTTGAAGAAGATGTCGCGCTGGCGGGCGCCGAGCACGCGGGCGGCCTTGATGAGCGTCACGTCGACGCCCTTGACGCCCTGGTAGATGGTCACGACCATCACGAGGAAAGCCGCGATGAAGATGACGGCGATCTTGCTCTGCTGGCCGATGCCGAGCCAGGCGATGAGCAGGAAGACGTAGGCGAGCGGCGGGATGTTGCGGATGAACTGGATCCAGGGCTCGACCACGTGGCGGAAGGGCTCGTACCACGCCATGAGGAAAGCGACGGGGATCGAGGTCACAAAGGCCAGGCCGAAGCCCACGAGCACGCGGGAGAGCGAGGCCCAGACGTGCTGGAGCAAGACGCCGCTCTCGGCCTTCGAGATGAGCGCCGCCCACACCTCCTGGGGCGGGGCGAACACGGCGGGCAGCTGGTGGGATGCCACGAGCCAGAGCGCGACGGCGCAGGCCGCTGACACGAGCACCCACACGCCATTGGGGATCCTCGACCACAGAGGGACCTTCTGTTCTTGCGGCATGGGCGGTCCTTTCTCTCGCAGGGTTCCAGGAGGCCGGCAGATAACTTAAACGTGTAAGTTATGATCGGCCTACACATTACACCGAGCTGACGGGGTTTCCGCTCATTCCGCAGGCGGTCAGGCAGTGGATTCGGGGGTTTCCCTCGAAGGCCAGCGTGTGAAGCAAACGCTGTTTACCTGCTGAAATTACGCTCTTTTCGGCCCCCGTCGCATGAAGTATTACATAATTAGTAAAACGTGTTACTCCGTAAACGGTCGAAAATGAAGCGTGGACGGTACGGAAACCCACCCCGATACCGTTCGCCGAGTTCAGCAAAATGAACTGGTAACTTAAACGTATAAGTTATATGATGGCCGCATCGACGTATCGCGTCGGAGCACGTCAGACACGCCCGCGCCGCGGGCTCGCATGAGAGCACGGAAGGGAAGGTCCATGGGCAAGCGCGCAACCCTCAAAGACATCGCCGCTGCCGCGCATGTGACCACGGCGACCGTCTCCTACGTGTTCAACCGCACGCCGGGGCAGAAGATCGCCCCCGCCACGCGCGAGCGCATCCTCACCATCGCCCGCGACCTGAACTACGTCCCCTCGAGCGCCGCCCGCTCGCTTCGAAGCAAGCGCTCGGGCACCATCGGCGTGGTCGCGCGGAAGAACCTCGCGGTCCCGCGCTTCAGCCAGACCATCCGGGGCATCCAAAGCGTCCTGGAGCAGCAGGACATGTCGCTGCTGCTGTGCACCAACCGGCTGCGCCGGGATGGCATGACCGACTACGTGGGCGCCTTCTGCGAGGGCCGCGTGGACGGCGTCATCTTCCTCGGGCGCGACAACATCGGACCGGGCAAGGACAGCGTCGACCAGATCCGCCGCGGCAAGATCCCCTTCGTCTCCTACGACTGCCTCGAGGAGTCGGACACCTACAGCACCGTCGACCTCGACTACCGCGGGAGCGCCCAGCATGTTGTGGCCGAGGTGCTCGAGCGCGGCCCGCGGCGCGTGCTCTACCTGCAGCCGCAGACCGGCACCGCCCAGGAGCGCCAGCGCCTGGCCGGGGTCACCGGGGCGCTCGGCGCCGCCCCCGGCGTCGAGCTGATCGTGGCCGACATGCCGGTGACCCTGCAGAACCTCGAGACCTGGGACCTCCGCTACTCCGTGGGCACCACCGAGGAGGGAGACGCGCTCACCGAGCGCTTCCTCGAGGCGATGCGGGCGGCCTGCGAGCCCTTGGAGGACGGCGACGCCGTGGTGGCGAGCTGGTCGGGCTGGACGGATCCGCTGCAGCGCATCACCTCCAAGCGCCTGGTCACCGCCGAGCTTGCGAACAACGGCGAGAGCCATTTCCATCCTGATTTCTACATGCGCCTGCCCAACTACGAGGTCGGGACCGTCTGCGCGCGGGAGCTCCTCTCGCTCATGGAAGGCAACCCCCCGAGCTCGCGCATCATGCGCCTCACCGAGGTCTCCCGCGCTTAGCCGCCCGGCCGAGCGCCCGCATCTATCCGCTTCCAGCCGAAGGAGCCCGATCATGCCACTCATCCCCTTGAAGCCGGTTCTCGACGCCGCCCGCGCCCACGGCTACGCCCAGGGCGCGTTCAACGTGAACGCGGTCTGCCAGGCCAAGGCCGCCATCGAGGTGCACGAGATGTTCCGCAGCCCCGCGATCTTGCAGGGGGCCGACCTCGCCAATGCCTTCATGGGCGGCCGCGCCGACTTCGCGAACGGCACGATCGAGGACAAGATCCGCGGTGCGGCGAACATCGGCGCCGCCGTCAGGCGCTTCGCTGAGGCCTCGCCGGTGCCCGTGGTGCTCCACCTCGACCACGGCCACGACCTCAAGAGCGTCATTGCCGCCATCGACGGCGGCTACACCTCGGTGATGATCGACGGCTCGGCCCTTCCCTTCGAGGAGAACAAGGAGCTGACGCGCGAGGTGGTGCGCTACGCGCATGCGCGCGGCGTCTCGGTCGAGGGCGAGCTCGGCGTGCTCGCCGGCGTGGAGGACGACGTCTCCTCGCTCACGAGCACCTACACCGATCCGCTGGCCGCCGTCGAGTTCATCCGGGACACCAAGGTCGACGCGCTCGCGATCAGCTACGGCACCATGCACGGCCCGGCGAAGGGGAAGGACGTCAAGCTGCGCCGGGAGATCCCCACGGCGATCCGCGAGTG
Source organism: Coriobacteriaceae bacterium (assembly GCA_015062655.1). Taxonomy (GTDB): domain Bacteria; phylum Actinomycetota; class Coriobacteriia; order Coriobacteriales; family Coriobacteriaceae; genus Collinsella. The sequence goes on along the minus strand of SUUG01000018.1, from coordinate 238,307 downwards.
CCTGCTCCACGCCGGGATCGAGTGCGCGCTCGTGAGCCACGGCTCCTCGACCGTCCCGGCCCACCTGGTGGAGGAGATCAACCGGCTCGGCGGCTCGGTCGCGGGCGCCCACGGCATCCCGGTCGCCGAGCTCACGGCCGCGATACCGGCCGGCATCAGCAAGATCAACGTCGACACGGACATCCGCCTCGCGGTCACGCGCAACCTCCGCGAGCTCTTCCGCTCCCGCCCCGAGCTCATGCGCTCCGCGTCGGTGGGCGCCGTCGGCGAGCTCATCGAGCAGCAGCCCGCGCAGGTCGACCCGCGCGCCTTTTTGCCCCCGATCTACCCGACCGTGATGCGCGGGGAGGTGCCCGACGAGGACGTCGCCGCCGTTGTGGCCGCGATCGAGGCCGGCGTCAAGGAGGCCGTGGGCTCGCTCGTCGTGACCTTCGGCAGCGTGGGCCGCGCCCCGCTTGTGGAGCGGGCGGGCCTCGCCGAGATGGCCGAGCGCTACGAGGCGGCGGGGCTGTGATGGGCGCCGGCGCCGACAGCCTCCTCATCATCCACGGGGGCGGCCCGACGGCCGTGATCAATGCCTCGCTGTTCGGGGCCGTCGACGAGGCACGGGGGTCCTCGTCGGTGGGGCGCGTCCTCGGCGCCCGGTTCGGGGTCGCCGGGCTCGAGGCGGGAGACTTCATCGATCTGGGTGCGGTGCCCGAGGCGCAGCTCGCGCTCCTTCCCGCCACGCCGTCCTCCGCGATCGGCACCGGCCGCGACGCCGTCGATGAGGCGGGCTACGACCGACTCGCCCGTGCGCTCGCGCGCAACCGCGTGCGCTGGGTGCTCATGAACGGCGGCAACGGCACGATGGACACCTGCGGCCGCCTCTTCGCGGCCTGTGAGCGTGCCGGCGTCGAGGTGGGCGTCATCGGCATCCCGAAGACCATGGACAACGACCTCGCAGTGACCGATCACGCCCCGGGTTACGGCAGCGCGGCCCGCTTCGCCGCCCAGGCGGTCTCCGAGGTCTGCTGCGACGTGCGGGGGCTCCCCATACACATCTCCGTGGTGGAGCTCATGGGCCGCTCGTCGGGCTGGGTCGCGGCCGCCTCGTCGCTCGCCGCCGACGCCGGCTACGGGCCCGACCTCATCTACCTGCCTGAGCGCGCCTTCGATGAGGGGACGTTCCTCGAGGACGTGCAGCGGCTCATCGACCGGTCCGGTTCGGGTGTGGTCGTGGCGAGCGAGGGCCTCACAAACGCCGCCGGCGACCCGATCGTCGAGCCGGTCATGACCGTGGGGCGGGCCACCTACTTCGGTGACGTCTCGGCGCACCTGGCCCGCCTCATCATGCGCGAGCTCGGCTACAAGGCCCGCGCGGAGAAGCCGGGCCTCGTGGGGCGGGCCTCCATCGCCTATCAAAGCGAGGTCGACCGCGACGAGGCCGTCCTCGCCGGGCGCGCGGCCGTGCGCGCGGCGCTCGCGGGGGAGTCGGGCAAGATGGTGGGCTTCGAGCGCACGGAGAGCACGTACGCCGTCCGGACGACGCTGTTGCCGCTCGAGCAGGTCATGCTCGAGGAGCGCCATGTCCCCGACGAGTTCATCAACGAGCGGGGCAACGGGGTCACCGAGGCCTTCCGCACCTGGTGCCGGCCGCTGCTCGGCGCGCCGTTGCCGCGTCTCGTGAGCTTTGTATAGGAGCCTTCTCGATGGGAGCGCGCATGAAGCACATCTACCTCAACCTCAAGCGGTTCGACGTCGTGCCCGAGCGCGGCGGCGTGAACCGCCTCGCGGCACCGCTCGACTGGGGCGCCGCGGTGGTCTCGGCGATCCAGGAGGGGATCGAGCCCTACACGGGCGCCGCCTCGTTCGCGGCCTTCCTGCCCGAGTCCCAGCTCGCGTCGGCTCTCGGCGCGCGCCGGCCTGATTCTCCCCTCGCGATCGGGCCGCAGGGCGTCCACCGCGAGGACGTGGCCCCGGGCGGGAACTTCGGCGCGATGACGTCGCTGCGCCCCGCGTCGGCCATGGCGCAGATCGGCTGCGGCGCGGCGATCATCGGCCACTGCGAGGAGCGCGGCAACCTCCGCGCCGTCCTCGATGCGGCCGGGGTCGCGCCCGATCGCGCCCGCGAGACTGTCGACGCGCTGCTCGGCGCCGAGGTGCGCGCCGCCCAGGCGGCCGGGCTCTCGGTGCTTTTGTGCATCGGCGAGCACGCCGAGGAGCAGGGCGCATGGGAGGAGGTCCTCGGCCATCAGCTCGACGCGGGCCTCGACGGCGCGGACGCCTCGCAGGTCGTCATCGCCTACGAGCCGGTGTGGAGCATCGGGCCGGGCAAGACGCCGGCCGACGCCCCCTACATCCAAAAGATCGCCCGCTTCGTGAAGGAGCGCACAGGCGGCGCGGACGTGGTCTACGGCGGCGGCCTCAAGGCCGACAACGCGAAGATGCTTGCCGGGATCACCGAGATCGACGGCGGCCTCATCGCGCTCACCCGGTTCGCGGGGGAGATCGGGTTCTACCCTGATGAGTACCTGGAGATCGTCGATCGGTATCTGAACGCGTGATCAAGGCCGCCGCGGGCGGTTTGGAAAGGCAGTGAGAAGATGAAGCTGGAATTCGAGTACGGGGTCGGCAAGATGGCGGCCGAGCTGCCCGAGGGCACCGACGTGTTCGTCACGGGTGAGACGGTGGCGGACCCCCCGTGCCTGGAGCAGACCTGGGACGCGCTCTACGAGGCCACCCTCGCGAGCATCAGGAACCCCATCGGCATGGAGCCGCTGGCCTCCTTTGCCCGGCCGGGCGCCACGGCGGTGCTCATCATCCCCGACATCGTGAAGGGCGGCACCCAGCCCACGGCGCACCGCCGGGTGGCGATCCGCGCCTGCTTGGACGAGCTCATGGCCCACGGCGTGCGCAAAAGCGACGTGCTCCTGCTGTTCTCCAACGGCCTGCACCCGCGCACGAGCACCGAGGAGGCCAAGAAGATCCTGGGCGCGGAGCTCTTCGACGAGTTCTACGAGAGCGGCCAGATCGACGCCCACGACTCCGAGAACTACGACGACCTCGTCGACCTCGGCTTCACCGAGCAGGGCGACCACGTCATCATGAACAAGCGCGTCTACGAGGCCGACATCGCGATCCTCATCGGGCACACGCAGGGCAACCCCTACGGCGGCTACTCGGGCGGCTACAAGCACTGCGCCACGGGCATCACGCACTGGCGCTCCATCGGCGCCCACCACGTGCCGCGCGTCATGAGCCGACCCGACTTCGTGCCGGTCTCGACCTCGAGCCTCATGCGCTCGAAGTTCGACTCCCAGGGCATGTACATGGAAGAGAAGATGGGGAAGAAGTTCTTCTGCGTGGACGCGGTGCTCGACACCTGGAGCCGCCAGATTGAGATCAACTCCGGCTGGGCGCATGAGATGCAGCCCGTGGCGTGGAAGACGGCCGACGCGCGCACCTACGTGCACTGGGCCGAGAAGAAGTACGACATCGTGGTCATGGGCATGCCCACGAACTTCCACTACGGCGACGGCATGGGCACGAACCCCATCATGATGATGCAGGCGGTGTCGGCTATGGTCATCCGCCACAAGCGCATCCTCTCCGATCACGCGGTCTTCGTGATCGCGAGCGCCTGCGACGGGTGGTTCCACGACGAGCGCTGGCCCTACCTGCGCGAGCAGTGGGAGCTGTGGCAGTCCGACCAGATGAACACCTTGAACGACATGATCAAGTACGGCGAGTACTTCGCCACGAACGAGGAGTACATCCGCAAGTACCGCTTCGCCGGGGCCTTCCACCCCTTCCACGGCTTCTCGATGATGAGCTGCGGCAACCTCGCGGAGAAGTACCTCTCGGCGACCTACATCGTCGGGGCGCGCCAGCCGGGCATCGCGCGCACGATGGGCCTCAAGACCCGGTCGACCTTCGAGGAGGCCATCGCCGACGCCACGCGCAAGTACACCGACGGCGACCCCAACATCCTCGCGCTCCCGGGCGCCTACGTGAGCGCCGTGCCGCACCTGTGCATGAAGGACCCGGCGCAGAATAGCCATTTCCGCGATGACGCGCCGGCGCATCCCTGCGGCTGCTAGGAGCGTCCGATGCTTCGGTTCAACACCGAGTTCGCGGAAGGGTTCGTGAGCCCCGCCGAGCTCGATGACTACCGGCGCGCGCACGCCGACGTGCTCGCCCGCTGCCAGGAGGGGGAGGAGGGCTTCGCTGACTCGCTCGGCTGGCTCTCGGTTAGCGCTTGGGCGGGCGATGAGGTGCTCGAGCGGACCTGCGCCCTTGCCGAGCGCATCCGCGCCTGCGCCGACACCTTCGTGCTCATCGGCGTCGGTGGCTCCAACAACGCCACGCGCGCGGCCCTGGCGGCGCTCGCGCCCGAGGTCGGCGCGCGGGTGGTCTTCGCCGGCAACACGCTGTCGGCCTGGGAGCTCAACCGCGTGATCGCGTCCCTCGAGGGGCACGACGTGGTGATCGACTGCGTGGCGAAGAACTTCGAGACTCTCGAGCCGGGCTCGTCGTTTCGCCTGCTGCGGCAGTACCTGGTCGAGCGCTACGGGGCCGAGGAGGCCGCGCGCCGGATCGTCTGCACCGGCACGATCGGCAGCCCGCTCGAGGACCTCTGCCGCGATGAGGGCTACACCTTCGTGCCGTTCGCCACGGACGTGGGAGGGCGCTTCACGGCCCTGACCGAGGTGCACCTGCTCCCGCTCGCCGTGGGCGGGGTGGACATCCGCGCGCTCGTCGACGGCGCCCGCGAGGCGGAGCGCGCCTGCCGCGGGGACGGCCCGCTCGAGAACGAGGCCTACCGCTACGCCGCCTGCCGCAACATCCTGTGGGAGCGCGGGTACCGCATGGAGCTGCTGGGCTTCTTCGAGCCGCGGTTCCGCTGGTTCTCGAAGTGGTTCGAGCAGCTCTTCGCCGAGAGCGAGGGCAAGGACGGGCGGGGGCTCTTCCCCTCGGCCGCTGAGTATAGCGAGGAGCTCCACAGCCTCGGCCAGTTCGTGCAGGACGGCACGCACCTGCTGTTCGAGACCTTCCTCGATGTGGCGGGGCCCGGGCCGGGCGACTCGCTCGTGCTCGGTGGCACGGATGTGGCGGACGGCTTCGGCTACCTCGACGGGGTGGACTTCTGGGACATCAACAAGGCGAGCTTCCGCGCGACCCGCGCGGCCCACGCCGAGGTGCTCCCGTGCCTGACCCTCGAGATTGACCGGCTTGACGAACGCCATCTCGGCATGTTGTTCTATTGGTTCGCCTTCGCCTGCACGGTCTCGGGGCGGCTGCTCGGGGTCAACCCCTTCGACCAGCCCGGGGTCGAGGCGTACAAGGCGCTGATGTTTCGCGCTCTCGGAAAGGGAGCCCGGTAGCGGGGACGCTACCCGAAGGAAAGGACTGGCTATGCATACCGTTGTCATGCTGTGCGCGGCGGGGACCTCGACGCACCTGTTCGCCGAGAAGATTCAGGCCGCGATCGACGAAGAGGGCTACGGGGCCCGCGTGAGCGCGTGGTCGGTGGCGCAGGCGAAGGAGAACCGCACGGGCGCGGAGCTTTTGCTCCTCACGCCTCAGGTGAGGTTCGAGCTCGAGCTCATCCGCGCACTGTATCCCGAGACCCGGGTCGAGGTCATCGACTTCAACGCGTTCGCCCATATGGATGCCGGGGCCGTGATCGAGCAGATCAAGGGCGTCTTCAGCGACTGACCGGCGGCGCGCGGCCGGCGTGCGGCGTGCGGCCGGCGGGCGTGCGAGCGGCGCTCGTGCCTGCGTGCATCCGGCGGCCGGCGCGCTTGTGCCTGACGCACGGCGTGGACGCTGGCGCGCGCTTGCGCCTGCGGTGCTCGCGCGGTGCCCCGTCCCATGCGCTCCCGATGCCGAGCGTTCGTAATTCGGCCTTTTTTACTGCGAAAATGGCGTATTACGAACGCTCGGCATCATGGTGACGGCCGCTCGGCTGCGATTGGTTCTCAGACGCCCGCGGTCGGGTACCATAGGCTCATGCGGCGCCCGCGGCCTCGGTTCGCGGCGCGTTGGTCATGGCATCAAGATGAGGCAGGTGGTTCCCATGGCGCGCCCGATCGTGACGCCCTTCCAGGTAGCAGAGGTGAACGACGAGCTCCAGGCAGCGGGCATCAATGCCCATGTGCATCTGAGCGACGCCTGCGGGGCGCAGTCCTTGTGGGTGGAGCCGGATCCGTGCGTCGAGCTCGAGCGCGTGCAGGAGGCCGTGACGGCGGCCTTCCTCGTGCGGGGCATGCGGACGGAGTTCGACGCCACGGGCGCGGCCTTCCGCCTGGCCTGATTCTTTCCCGCCCGGTTCGGCCACCCCGGCTCGGGCCATCTGCGGCGCCCGTATGAGAAAGGAAGACACCATGAGCGCATCCATCCTGTTCATCGAATACCCCAAGTGCTCCACCTGCAAGAAGGCGAAGAAGTGGCTCGACGAGCACGGCATCTCCTACACGGATCGCCACATCGTGGAGGAGAACCCCACCGCCGACGAGCTCGCCTCCTGGCAGGAGGCCTCGGGGCTGCCGCTGCGGCGCTTCTTCAACACGAGCGGCATGAAGTACCGCGAGCTCAACGTGAAGGCCCAGCTCGACGCCGGCATGTCCGACGAGGACGCGTTCGCGCTCCTCGCCACCGACGGCATGCTCGTGAAGCGGCCGCTCGTCATCGTCGACGGCGGGAAGACCGTGCTCGTGGGCTTCAAGGAGGCGGCCTGGGAGGAGACGCTGCTGTAAGCGGGCGCGGGTCCGTTTGCGGCGCGATTGCTGCTGAGCACGCGTTGGGACGCTCCGTCTTCGCTTCCGGCAGGGGGTCGGTCTGACAGATGTCCCCGCTGTGAACGGGCGGATCTCCTCACGCGTCAATAAATGGGTGTTTGCCTAAACAAAGATAGCCAGATTGCGCTTTTGCGCGTGTTGAATGCCAGAAGTCCCCGCTGTGCACGTGCACGACGGGGACTTCTGTCAGACCGACCCACTCTCTCTCATCAAGCATGGGGCTGTCGGGGGGGGGCTATCGAGTGCGAGGGCGCGATGCCTCATCGCATAAGAGGACGCAGGGTCCTGCGCAGGGCCTTGCGCGGTCAGGCGTCACCGATGGCCCCCGCTGCGATGGGCGCCGTCCGTGGTCTATCGACCCAGCAGGTGGCGCATGGCCGCGACGGGGTGGCGCAGCAGCATCCTCGGCCCGGCGTAGCGCATGACGGCGCGGATCTGCTCAGCTTCTGCAGGTGGATAGCAGTGGTGCTCGCAGGCGCGGCAGGAGGTCTTCGTCTCCATGCGGCGGCAGCGAGCGGTGTGGCGGACGGCGGCCTCGTCGAGGGCAGCGCAGGCGGGGCAGACAGGCTCACCGCAGTGCGCCCGCTCACGGCGCGATCCGGCATCGTGATGGCCGGCGCAGTAGAGGGCGATCATCTGCGAGATGACCGTCTGCTCCCGCTCGCGCCTCCGAGCGGCGCGCGGGCTGTCCGCCGTTTGGACCATCCGGCCTCCTTTCGTCTCGAAGAACCTAGCCTAGCAGACGATGCCGACGCCTGCTCGTCGCGGACCGTATCGGACGCCGGCGCGTTTCCGCTTCGCCCACGAGTCGCGACCCTCCGCACTCGCACCCACGTCGCCTCCCCACTCTCCGCCGCCCGCCAGATGCCCCTCCCCACGTCGCCTGCCGCCAGCCGCATCCGCGCATCGCTGCCTGTCCGCTCTGTTCGCCCGCCCACCGCGCCCCGGCCGAGCCCCGCTCGCCGCCGCGCGCCAGATGCCGAGCGTTCGTGATCGCCGCTTTTGGCGCGGAAAAAGGCCGAATTGCGAACGCTCGGCATCGGCGGGTCGGGAAGCGCGCGGCTCGCGGGCGGGATTATGTCGAGTTCTGGCGGAAGTGCGCCGCCGAAACCCGTCTCCGCGGAGCGGCCCGATGAGACCGCGGGTCAGGGCGCGTCGCCTTTTCCCGCAGGTGCATAGATCGAGCACTTCCGCGATATCTCGACGCCGAATCGATGCACTTCCGCCGAAACGCGACGCGATGGGTCGCCCCGCGTGCGGCAGCGGCGCGCGGCCGCCCCGCGCATGCCGACGTCTGCCGCGTCCTCGCCCGCCGGCCCCGCCGCCCCGAACGCTTCGCCCACGAGCCGACCGCCCGCTCCTCGCCACCCTCCGCACCTGCCCCTCGCTCCCAGCCCGCCCTTGTGCCGAGCGTTCGTGATCGCCGCTTCTGGCGCGGAAAAAGGCCGTATTGCGAACGCTCGGCATGGGCCGCCGCGGGCGCGGCGGTGACGGACGGCATAGGCCGCCGCGCCTGCCGCGGGAGTGCTCGGCGTCGGCGGGCCGGAGGCGGGGCATGCGATCGAGGCCGTCGTAGGTACAATGGAAAACGTTCCGATGTCGTCTTGTGGGGGAGCGTCCATGTCATCAGCTCAAAAAGGCCTGCGCATGCTTTCGGCGCTCTCGCTCGTGGGGGCGGCGAACCTCGTCGCGACGCTCATCGTGCTCCTCGCGGGAGGGAACGCACCCGAGACGCTGCAGCTCGCAGCCATGGCTGTGCAGATCCTGGTCGGCGTCATCCTCGGTGGCTTCGGCATCAAGATCGCCGTGGTCCCCTCATGGGCGGTGAGGCTCCTTCCCCTCATCATCCTCGGACTCCTGTTGAGCGCCGCGAACGTCGCGCTCGCGATCCGGTCGGGGATGGGGCTCTTCGCGGTCTGCGCGGCAGCGCTCGTCACGGTGGGCATCGCCGCCGCGGCGCACCTGGTCGATCGGGAGGCGCGTTCCGCATAGCGCACGCGTGAGAAAACCGGGCGGTAGGGGGCGGTGCCGTCTGAGACGCCATTTCGGCACGCATACCGCACGGGCGCAGAATACCCGGGGCACCGCATCGCCATTCGCCACACCGTTGCCGATGAGCTCAACGCCCCGGTCCGTTGTCGCTTGCATCTTGTCACCACGCCACGCCGTCATCGAACCGCCGACCGCTCCGCGGCGGGCCACCGCACCGCCATCGAGTCTCTGCCCGCCGCGCCGCCGCCGCATCGCCGGCGCCGCTTCTCCCCGCATACCGCACGGGCGCAGAATGCCAACCCCGCCCCCCTCGCGCCGCGCGGGCCTCAACATGCCGATACCATTGTTATACGCCCATGCCGATCACCGGGGTTTTCGTACCTCCTGCCGAGAAAACCGCTGATTACTTAACCGATTAAGTGAAGCCACCGGACAATAGCAACACGTATGAGGAGAATTTTTCGGAATACGTGTTCATTGTCCATGACGACAACCACTGGTCCGCTGTTTGCCCGCACGTCTGGAAGGAGCCGCGCATGAGGCATCTCTCGATCCGCCGATCAATCCTGGGGGTGGTCGCCGCCCTGCTGGGCGTCCTGATCCTCTCCCTACCCGGGTTCATCCCAAGCGCCCGGGCAGAAGGCGGCAGTCAGAACCTGGTGACCGAGGCCGCCACGGCCACGGCCTCGGGGCAGGAGCTCCCCGGCCAATGGGGTCCCGAGCTCGCGATCGACGGCAACGTCGGCGGCGACCGCGCCTTCCGCGAGGCGGGGGCCAACTTCCGCGCCCCGGATGCGAGCCGTTGGTCGGCTGACAAGGCCGACGAGGTCTGGCTCGCCGTCGACCTGGGCGCCCGCGCCAAGATCGACGACGTGACGGTCACTTGGGGCAAGCAGTACGGCACGAGCTACACGATCGAGACGTCGGACGACGGCGTCGTGTGGACCCCCGCCGCGCCCGCGGTGAAGCAGACCAGCCCCTCCGAGACGGTCAAGACGGACCTCTCCGGCGCGGTGGCCCGCCATGTGCGCGTGCACGTGACGGCGCGCAACAGCCAGTGGTCGGTGGGTATCTGGGAGGTCGAGATCCACGGCGCCTGGGAGGCCAAGCCCCCGATGACGGCGTCCGACCTGCCGGCGGTCGTCCCGGCTCCGGCGACCTACACGCCGGGCGAGGGCGAGGGCTTCACGCTCGATCCCGCATCCGAGATCGTCGCTTCCGGAGAGGCGGCCGCCGAGGCCGAGAAGCTCGCCGCGACGCTGCGCGCCTCCACCGGCTACAAGCTCCCGGTCGTCGCGTCCTCCTCTGACGACGTGGCTGACATCACGCTCTCCATCGTCGCCCCCGACGCTGCGAGCGAGGCGTACGCGATCGAGGTCACGAACGCGGGCATGAGCCTCACAGCCCACTCCGCGCATGGCCTGTTCAATGGTGCCCAGACCATCTACCAGCTCTTCGGCCCCTTCTCGGTGGCCTCCTTCGTCACGAACGGCCCGTGGACGGTGCCGGCGCTCGCCATCGAGGACGCGCCGCGCTTCGAGTACCGCGGCATCATGCTCGACCCCGCCCGCTCGTTCTTCACGGTGGACGAGGTCAAGCAGGCCATCGACGTCATGGCGATGTACAAGCTCTCCTACCTGCACCTGCACCTGGCCGACGACCAGGGCTGGCGCATCGAGATCACCAACGAGGGCCGCGCCGAGGGCGACACCATCGACTACACGCGCCTCACCGCGATTTCGAGCAAGACGGCGATGGGAACCACCAAGCAGCAGGCCAACCCCGGCATCCCCGGGTACTACACCCAAGATGACCTCCGTGCGATCGTCGCCCATGCGGCGGAGCACCATATCAAGGTCGTCCCCGAGATCGACATGCCCGGGCACTCCCAGGCCATCCTGCACGCGATCCCCGAGCTGAACACCGCGGGCTCCTCCCATAACGGGACGGTCGACCCGGCCACGGGCGAGGCGATCACCGACCCGACGCGCTACATCACGGCGCCGACGCAGAGCACGGGCGACGTGGGCAACTCCTACCTCGACCCCACGAGCGACGCGACCTGGACCTTCCTCAACCATGTGGTGGATCAGGTGTCCCAGATCACGGGCTCCGGCTACTTCCACATGGGAGGCGACGAGACGCATGTGATGGACAAAAAGCACCCCGGCGCTGCCGGCCGCTTCCTCACCAAGGCGGGCGAGATGCTGCGCGGCAAGGGGCTCACTCCCATCGGATGGAACGAGTGGCCCACGGGCGGCGGTGAGATCAAGGAGAACGACACCATCCAGTACTGGACCTCGGATATGAGGCAGACGGTCGAGGCCACCCGCACCAAGGGCGCGAAGGTGATCTTCTCCAAGGCCGCGCAGGCGTACTTCCCGCAAAAGGCCGGCGCGTCGATCTGGGGCGCCACCTGGGCGGGGAACGCGAACCTCTCCGGCTTCTACGATTACGACCCCGTGGCGATGATGGGCGTCGAGGAGGCCGCGATGCGCGGCGTCGAGGGCGCGATGTGGAACGAGCACGTCCGCGGTATCCAGGACTTCTTCATGCCGTCCTACCCGCGCGCCATGGCGCTCGCCGAGGTCGCGTGGACCCCGCAGGCGCGCCGCACCGGCAAGCTCGCCGATCTCAAGCGTCGCCTCGCCGCCACGGTGCCCGCGCTCACCCTGCACGGGGCCGACTTCTACGCGGAGGACGGCCTGGTGAACAAGGCGGTGCTCGCCGCCACCGACGCCACGGCGCAGGTCGGCGACGAGGGCGGCCTGACGGTTGCCTACGGCTACCTGCCGATGACCGCGGCTGACGCGGTGTCCGCAACGATCACCTGGGATGACGGGACCACGTCTGACCTCACGGTCAAGCAGGACAGGCCCTATCGGGCTCCGAATCCGGATAACAACAACAATCGCGCTCAGAACGGCATCTGGGAGCTCGTCTTGGCGGAGCTGCCCGGGGAAGGCACGCACGGGGGCACTGTGACGTTCACGGCGTCCGGCCAGACGGTGAGCGATAAGGTCACGGTCACGGTGGCTCCTGCGCCCGAGCCCGAGCCGGAGCCGATCAATCTCTCGGCGGCGACGCTCACCGGCCCCGCGGTGCTCGAGGTGGATGCCGTCAACGCCGAGCACCCGGCGACGTTCGAGCCCGGCCAGCTCACGGTCACGCTCGCGGGCGAGGGCGCGGCCTTCCGCGCGGCTGACGCCTCTTCCGGCACGGTCCTCACCTACGGGGAGGATTACACCCTCGAGTACGACGGCAACACCGACGAGGGCCCGGCCACCGTGGTCGCACGCGGCACAGGAGCATACACGGGCACGACGAACGTCCACGACTTCACGGTGCGCGTGAGGAGCGTCGACCCCGAGAACCCCGGCACCGGCTCCGAGGACCCGAAGGGCCCCGGCACCACGGGCGATCAGGACGACCGCGACCCCGCGGACTCTGACAGCACCAAGGCCCCGACCTCGGATGAGACGACCAAGTCCACCGCGCCCAAGACGCGCGGCCCGCGCAAGCCCGTCCGCTCCGCGCTCCCCAAGACCGGAGACGCCTCCCTCATCCTTATTGGCGTGGCCGCCGTGGCCTCCGCCGCCTCGATCTGCGCTGCGGTGACGATCCGCCGCCGCGCCAACCGCTAAGGTATCAGCGGCCCGGGCATCCGGACCGATGACCCATCCTCTGAGCCTCCCGTCCCCGTGTGCAGCCAGGGACGGGAGGCGTCTTGCGTTTGGGGGAGCCCTGTGCGCTAGGATGGGTCCGGGGCCGCGCACCGGTCCCGCGACGGAAAGGAAGCCCATGAAGATTCTCATCGCCTCGGATATCCACGGCTCGGCTTTTTGGGCCGAGCGCCTCATGACCGCCGTCGAGCGGGAGCGACCCGACCGCATCGCGCTCCTCGGAGACCTGCTCTACCACGGCCCGCGCAACAACCTGCCGCGCGAGTACGATCCCAGCCGCGTGATCCCGCTGCTGAACGACCTCGCGTCTAGCATCCCGCTCACGGCGGTGCGCGGGAACTGCGACTCCGAGGTCGATCAGATGGTCCTCGATTTCCCGCTCATGGCCGATTTCGCCCAGATCGTCGACGCCCGCGGCCGCGAGATCCTCCTCACGCACGGCCACGTGTTCGGCGCCGGGTTCCACAACAGCGTCGACCGGCTGCCGCATCTGGCGCCGGGCGCGGCCGTGGTTTTCGGGCACACGCACGTGAAGGTGAACCAGGCCTGCGACGCCCATCCCGGGATCTGGGCGTTCAACCCCGGGAGCGTGTCCATCCCAAAAGACGGCTCGAACAGCTGCGGCGTGTACGAGGACGGCGCCTTCCGCCATATCGTCCTCACGGAAGGGATGTGAGGGCCATGGCCGTTGAGCGCACCCCCGCCTCCGCGCCCGTGGACGCCGCGGAGGCGTTCCAGGAGCTCGTGAACACGATCTGGCGCCTGCGTCAGCCCGACGGCTGCCCGTGGGACCGCAAGCAGACGCATGCGAGCATCGCGAAGAACATGATCGAGGAGGCCTACGAGGCCGTCGACTGCATCGAGGCCGGCGGTGCGGGGCATCTGGCCGAGGAGCTCGGCGACGTCCTCATGCAGGTGGTGCTCCACGCGCAGATCGCGGCAGATGCGGGGGAGTTCACCTGCGCCGACGTGGTCGCGGGAATCAACGAGAAGCTGATCAGGCGGCACCCGCACGTGTTCGGCAAGGTGCCGGCCGCCGACGCCGGGGAGGCCCTCGCCGTCTGGGATCAGGTGAAGCTCGCGGAGAAGGAGGCGCGCGACGCGGCCCCGGGCAACGCGGCCCCGGCGGGCCTGCTCGACGACGTGCCGCAGGGCCTCCCGGCGCTCATGCAGGCGCAGAAGGTGTCGCGGAAGGCGGCGTCGGCAGGGTTCGAATGGGAGCGCGTCGAGGAGGTCTGGACTCAGGTCGCCGAGGAGCGCGCCGAGTTCGAGCGCGAGGAGCCGGGCAGCGAGGCGCGGGAGATGGAGTTCGGCGATTTGCTCTTCGCGCTGGTCAACGTCGCGCGCAAGGAGGGCATCGACGCCGAGAGCGCGCTGCGGGCGAGCACGCGCAAGTTCCGGCGCCGGTGGGCGGCGATGGAGGACGAGGCCGCGCGGGAGGGCCGGCCGATCGAGGACCACTCGACATCGGAGCTGAACGACCTTTGGGACGCCGCCAAGCGCGTGGAGCCGCAGCCCTCGGACGCCGAGCGCTGATGCCGAGCCCTGACGCCGAGCGCTGACGCCGAGCGTTCGTAACTCGGCATAAAACGCGGCGAAAACGCTGTATTACGAACGCTCGGCATCCGGTGAAAGCGCGGGTGGCGACGGGCGACGGCGGGGCCGTCCGCCCCGCCCCTAGGTCAGCGTCGAGGCGGCGATCGTCTCCGCGCTGAGGGCACTGTTCATGCTGCCTTGGCTGTAGCCGCGGGCGCGCACGAGCACGTCCTTGCAGCCGAGCTCGCGAAACGCCGCGTCGATCCGGTCGAGCAGGTCCACGTCGAAGAGCCGGGCGCGCTCATCGGGCCCCACCTCGATCGCGGCGCGGAAGTTCGACAGCCGCACGCGCACCACCGAGAACCCCAGCTCCTCGAGGTAGGACTCGCACCTCGCCACAAGCTCGACCTTCTCGCGCGTGATCTTTTCGCCGTAGGGGATGCGCGACGCCAGGCACGCGCTCGACGCCTGCTTGGCCGCCGGCATGCCCCAGGCCTCGAGCCATGCGCGCTCCTCGGCTTTGGTCCAGCCGGCCTCGCGCAGCGGCGATCGCACGCCGAGCTCGGCCGTCGCCTTGAGGCCGGGGCGATAGTCGCCCTCGTCTTCGCTGTGGCTGCCGTCGATCACGGTCTCGATGCCGCGCTCGCGTGCGACGTCGATCACGCCGCCGAACTCGGTGAACTTGCAGAAATAGCAGCGATGCGGGCTGTTTTTTGTCACCTGCGGGTCGTCGAAGGCGTCCTCCTCGATCTCGATGGCCGGAAGGCTCAGGCGCCCGCGCAGGTCCTCGAAGCCGCGGCGCTCCACGGCAGGCACCATCGCCGACCGCACGTGCACGAGCACCGTGCGGTCGGGCATGCAGCGGTCGCAGACAGCGGCCAAAAACGAGCTGTCGACCCCGCCGGAGCAGGCGATGGCGATCGAGCCGTACGAGCGGAGGAGGTCCTCGAGGTCGGCGAGCTTCTGCTGGAAGCCGGCATCGTTGACGTCGGGGGCCGCCGCGCGGGGGGCACCGGCGGGCTGGGTGGTCTGAGACATGGAATCCTCTCCCTGAACGGGGCGTCTTCGTGCACGTTGTCCATCCTACCCGCCCGCATCCGTTTCGCGCACGTCGAAGCGACACGGTGCCATCATTTATGGGAAGATACGGAGGAGCAGAAGGAGGACCATGGAGAGATCCGAGGCATTGCGGCTGGCCGAGCAGGTCGCCGCGGGGACGCTTGCCCCCGATGAGCTGGTGCGGCGCCTGCAGACGTCGGCCGTGAGCGATCTGGGCTACGCCCGCGTGGACACCGACCGCGGCATGCGCACGGGCGCGTCCGAGGTGGTGTACGGCGAGGGGAAGACGCCCGAGCAGATCGCGGGCATCCTGGGGGCCATGTGCGAGGCCGGTCAGGAGCGGGTCCTCATCACGCGACTCGACCCCGAGAAGGCCGAGGCCGTCCGGGCGCTGCTGCCCGCCGAGCGCGCCGCGGCCTTCGACGTGCGCCCGTCGGCTCGGCTGGGCATCCTGGGCGGCATGAAGCCCGAGGACGGCGCGGGCACGATCCTCGTGGCCTGCGCGGGCACGAGCGACCTGCCGGTGGCGGAGGAGGCGGCGTTGACGGCCGAGTTCCTCGGCAACAGGGTCGAGCTCCTGTACGATGTGGGCGTCGCCGGCATCCATCGCCTGCTCTCCCAGGTGGACGCCGTGAGCCGTGCGCGCGTGGTCATCGCGGTCGCCGGCATGGAGGGGGCGCTCGCGAGCGTGGTGGCGGGCCTGGCCTCGTGCCCGGTCATCGCTGTGCCCACGAGCGTGGGCTACGGGGCGAGCTTCGGCGGGGTGACGGCGCTCCTCGCGATGCTCAACAGCTGCGCGAGCGGCGTCTCCGTGGTGAACATCGACAACGGGTTCGGTGCGGCGTTCCAGGCGTCGCTGATCAACCATCTCTCCTAGGGGGTTGCGCATGGCGGGAAGCCTGTATCTGGATTGCTCGTTTGGCGCGAGCGGGGACATGATCGTGGCCGCCCTGCTCGACCTCGGGGCGAGCGAGGAGCGGCTGCGTCTCGCGCTCGCGAGCCTGCCGATGGTCGACGAGTTCGACATCGCCGTGAGCCGCGCCGAGGTGTCGGGGGTCTCTGCCTGCGATTTCGACGTGCGCCGGCGGGCTGGGGTGAACCGCGATCACGATATGGCCTACTTGCACGGGTACGCGGTGATCGCGGCTGCGCCTGCGGGAGGAGAAGGGGCGGCGGCTGGGGCCCTGCCGGCGGATGGTGACGATGTGACCGGTGGCGGGGCCGTGCTGCCGTGCTGCGAGGAGGTGTCTGGGGCCCACGGGGCCGGGGGTGCGTGCGGTGCCTCCGACGTGCCCGACGTGCACCACGGCGGCCCCGGTCATCATGAGGGGGCGGCGCATGGGCATGGGGCCCACGCGCACGGAGGTCACGCGCACGGCGTCCACGAACACGGAGGTCACGCGCACCGCCGCCTCGCCGACATCGCCGCGATCATCGACGCCGCCGACCTCACGGACGGCGCTCGCGCCCTCGCGCACAAGGCGTTCTCGATCCTCGCCGAGGCCGAGGGCGCCGCGCACGGGACGGCGCCCGAGGAAGTGGGGTTCCACGAGGTCGGGGCCGTGGATTCGATCGTCGACATCGTGGCCGCAGCCGTGCTCGTCGATGACCTCGCCCCCGAGCGGATCTTCGCCACGCCGCTGCCGGACGGGTGCGGCACGGTGCGCTGCCAGCACGGGATCATCCCCGTGCCGGTGCCGGCGGTGCGCAACGTCTGCCTGCAGCAGGGGGTTCCGTTCGCCCACGTGGATGTCGAGGGCGAACTCGTCACCCCCACGGGAGCCGCGATCGTGGCCGCGCTCGAGCCGTCGTTCGCGCTGCCGCCGCGCTATCTCATCCGCGCCGCGGGCGTGGGAGCGGGCAAGCGGCGCTATGCGGTGCCCTCGCTCGTGCGGGCGTCGCTCATCGAGGATGTTGGTGACGGGGTCGCTGTGCGTGACGAGCGCCTGGTCGCGAAGCTCGAGTGCGATATCGATGATGCCACGGCCGAAGAGCTCGCCTACGCGGCCGATCGCCTGCTCGAGGCCGGCGCGCGCGAGGTTCACTGGCTGCCGATCTACACCAAGAAGGGGAGGCCGGCATACCAGCTGCAGGTGATCTGCCTGGCTGCGGATGCCACGCGGCTCGAGGAGGTCGTGCTCACCGAGACGCCCACAATCGGCGTGCGGCGCCAGCTGATGGAGCGCGTCGTGCTCGCGCGCCGGGAGGCGTCGGTCGAGACGCCGTTCGGGCCGGTGCGGGTGAAGGTCGTGACGCTGCCGGACGGGAGCGAGCGCGCGAAACCCGAGCACGACGACCTGGCCGCGATCGCCCGCCGCGAGGGGCTGCCGCTCGCCGCGGTGCGCCGCGCGGTCGAGGCGGGCTGCGATTGAGGTCGCCGCCGTGCGGCCGCGCGCGGTATCGCGTAGTGGGGCAGGTGCAGATCGCCTGGTCAGAGGCCCTGAGCCGGCAACTCTCCCCGGTTTCCCTCCTCCGGCCTGCTTGGAGCCCATGGCGCAGCGCACCGGTTTGACTCTTTTGTACGGGCGAATGCGGGTCCGGTGCGGATGTGCGGAAAACCGCAGGTCAAGAAGCGTCCATTTTGACGGAGATGGGCGAATCGTACATTTCCGCATGTTTGAAACGGCGAATTCGTACATTTCTGCAATTCCAGAACGCGGGGGCCGCCATGCAGACGCGCCCGGCCAATCACCCACCTCATCATCCGCACGTCCGTATGCCGAGCGTTCGCAACGCCCATATGCCGAGCGTTCGTGATCGCCGCTTTTGGCGCGGAAAAAGGCCGAATTGCGAACGCTCGGCATCGGCGGGTCGGGGGCGCGCGGTCTGAGGGCGGGGTTATGTCGCGTTTCGGCGGAAGTGCACCGCCGAAACCCGTCCCCGCGGAGTGGCTCGATGGAACCGCAGGCCAGGGCGCGTCGCCTTTTCCCGCAAGTGCATCGATCGAGCACTTCCGCGACATCTCGACGCCGAATCGATGCACTTCCGCCGAAACGCGACGCGATGGGTCGCCCCGCGTGCGGCAGCGGCGCGCGGCCGCCCCGCGCATGCCGACGTCTGCCGCGTCCTCGCCCGCCGGCCCCGTCGCCCCGAGCGTTTCGCCCACGAGCCGCCCGCCCTCGCCCCCCCCCTCGCCCACGCGCCGCCCGCCCGCTCCTCGCCACCCTCCGCACCTGCCCCTCGCCCTCCTCCCGCCCGTATGCCGAGCGTTCGTGATCGCCGCTTTTGGCGCGGAAAAGGCCGTATTGCGAACGCTCGGCATAGGTGACCGAGTGCGGGGTGGCCGGCGCTGGCGCTGTGGGCGAGACCGTCGGCGTCGCTGCACCGCGCGCAATCGGCGTTGCGGCCGCCACATGGCCGTGCCGACGTCACGGTTCCGCGACCCGCGCCTTCCGCCGACTCTCCACAAAAGCATCGCTTACGAGCGCCTCGAAAAGCCGGCAGGGTATCTTCCACAGCTGTCTCAACGCATTTCCAGTTGGCGTCGCCGCGCGAATCGGTGGCGCTATTTTATGCCGCGAACGGCCCGTTCGCACCTGCGCCGCCCCCCGGGGCAGCCCACCATGGTGTTTTTCCGCGCAATGGGCGCTCGGGCCAAAAACCGACTGCCCGCCTGCCCCGGTTGGGCCATAATGGGATGAGTTCAACCCGGCGTACCGGAAGTGCCGGGCCGCGTACTCCAAGGAAAAGGAGACTTGTATGAGTGAGATTCTGGATGTCTACGGCCGTGAGGTCCTCGATTCGCGTGGCAACCCCACCGTCGAGGTCGAGGTTGTCCTGGACGACGGCTCCTTCGGCCGCGCCATGGTGCCCTCCGGTGCCTCCACCGGCGCGTTCGAGGCCTGCGAGCTTCGCGACGGTGACAAGGACCGCTACCTCGGCAAGGGCGTTTCCAAGGCAGTCGACCACGTGAACAAGGAGTGCGCCGACGCCGTCATCGGTATGGATGCCTTCGACCAGCGCGCGGTCGACGCCGCCCTGCTCGAGGCCGACGGCACCCCCAACAAGACCAACCTCGGCGCCAACGCCATCCTCGGCGTCTCCCTCGCCGTGGCCCGCGCTGCCGCCCAGTCCGCCGGTCTGGAGCTCTACCAGTACCTCGGAGGCGTCAACGCCCACCTGCTCCCCACGCCCATGATGAACATCCTGAACGGCGGCGTGCACGCGGACAACAACGTGGACTTCCAGGAGTTCATGATCATGCCCGTCGGCGCCCCCAGCTTCACCGAGGGCCTGCGCTGGTGCGCTGAGGTCTACCACACGCTCAAGGGCGTCCTCCACGAGGCCGGCCTCGGCGGTGGCGTGGGCGATGAGGGCGGCTTCGCCCCCAACCTGAAGACCAACGCCGAGCCCTTCGAGTACATCACGAAGGCTGTGGAGAAGGCCGGCTTCAAGCCCGGCGAGGACTTCATGTACGCCATGGACCCCGCCTCCACCGAGTTCTACAACGCCGAGACCGGCAACTACGAGCTCAAGGGCGAGGGCCGCACCCTGACCTCCGCCGAGATGGTCGACTACTGGTGCGACCTCGTTGAGAAGTACCCCATCATCTCCATCGAGGACGGCATGGCCGAGGAGGACTGGGACGGCTGGGTCGAGCTCACCAAGCGCATCGGCAACAAGGTGCAGCTCGTCGGCGACGACCTCTTCGTCACCAACACCGAGCGCCTGAAGAAGGGCATCGAGCTCGGCGCCGCCAACGCCATCCTGGTGAAGGTGAACCAGATCGGTACGCTCACCGAGTCCCTCGAGGCCATCGAGACCGCCAAGGAGGCCGGTTACGCCTGCATCGTGTCCCACCGCTCCGGTGAGACCGAGGACAGCACCATCGCCGACCTCGTGGTGGCCACCAACGCCGGCCAGATCAAGTCCGGCGCCCCCTGCCGCTCCGACCGCATCGCCAAGTACAACCAGCTCATCCGCATCGAGGACGAGCTCTTCGGCAGCGCCAAGTACGCCGGCAAGGACGCGTTCTACAACATCAAGTAGGTAGCACGCGGGGCATGTGACTCCTAACGGGGACCCCGGCACTCATCCCTCGCGCGGTTTCGCGATCGCGCTGCGGGTGGGTGCCGGGGTCCTCTGCGTTTTCGGTCGCCTTGCGGTACCGAGAGGTGGGAGCGGGGTGCGGTGCGGCGCCCTCGGCCTAGCCAGCGGCGGGTGTGACCGAGGGCCGCATGCGGGGCGCGATCTCGCGACGTTCGAAAGGCCGCTTGCGGAGCTGCGCCACACGGCGTCCGCGAAGCTCGCACGGGTCCCGCCCCGCACGGCGTTTGCAAAGCCCTCGCGGGCCCTGCGCTGCATGGCGGCCACGAACCCCTGCGTGCCCGTTGCCCCCGTTGCCCCGTGGGGATTCGAAGGCCCCGTCTGACCTTGTGGTAAGCTGTTCGAGCAAGCGCGACCGCATTCAAAACATACAAGGCGCATATGGTGAGCACTCAAAACAACAGGGATTTCTCCGTGCATGACGGCACGGCGGGCCGCACGGCCAAAGCCGGCCGGGCGGGTTCGTCCGCGGCTGCCACGAGCGACCTCTCCGAAGCCTCCCGCCGCCTGCGCCGTCCTCGCGCCGCGGCCTCGGGCGCCTCTAAGGGGGAGCGCGCGGCGAAAGCCGCCTCTGCCTCCCGATCCTCCCGCACCGCCGAGACCCGGCGCGGTCGATCGGCGGATCGCACGGCGTCGGGCGCGCGGGTTGAGCGCTCCGACCGCAAGTCTCGCTCCGACCGCAAGCCGCCCTCCGGCCAGAAACCCCGCTCCGACCGCTCCGCGGCCTTCATGCGCTACGCGAACGACAACCGCGCGATCCAAGCCGTCCACGCCCTGCTCACGGGTCCTTTCCGCTTCGCGTTCTACGCGGCGGTGATCGCGGCGGTCGCCCTCGGTCTCTACTTCCCGGTCCGTGACCTCTACATCGCCCGCCGCACACAGGGGATCCTCACCGAGCAGCTGGCCATCCGCGAGCGCTACAACGAGCGGCTGGAGAAGCAGGTTGAGTCGTACACGTCGAATGAGGGGCTGGAGGACGCGGCGCGCAAGGAGCTCGGCATGGTCGAGCAGGGCGAGCGCCGCATCGTCGTCACGGGCACGGACGAGAACGGCGACCCGGTCGTCAAGACCGAGGATGAGGCCGGCGCTGCCGCCGATGCCCCTGTAGGCTCCTCTGGCGAAGGCCCTGTCGCAGACGCCGGCGCGAGCGCGGATGTGACCTCGGCCTCAAAGGGCCCGCAGGCCGGTGCCGCCGCCGACGCCGGCGCATCGACCGGCGACCCCCGCTCCTCCGCGGAGGTCGAGCAGGCGATGGCCGAGGTCTACGATGACTCCCCCTGGTATCTCAAGGTGCTCGATGGGCTGTTCCTGTTCCGGGGCCCCGAGGGCCAGGCGGTGGTCTCCACTGGTGATCCGGGATCGGCGGGCGCGTAGGATGGTCGCCCGCGTCGCCGCCATCGACATCGGAACCGTCTCCTCCCGCCTCGCGCTCGCGGTCGTTCGCGACGGGGCGGTGACCTCGCACAAGAAGCGCACGGTCATCACCGATCTGGGTGAGGGGGTTGATGCGACGAGTCGGCTCTCAGACGCCGCGATCGAGCGCGTCCTCGCCGCCTGCCGGGAGTTCGCGGCCGAGGCCTCGGCGTTCGCGCCCGACGGCACCTGCACGACGCTCACGAGCGCGGCGCGTGACGCGGAGAACGGCGGCGTGCTGCTCGCGGGCCTCGCCGACCTCGGCCTATGCCCGATCGTCATCCCCGGCGAGGTCGAGGCGCGGCTCACCTTCTTCGGTGTCGCCCACGACTTCCCCGGGCAGCGCATCGCCGTGGCCGACTCCGGCGGCGGCTCCACGGAGATCGCCTGCGGTCGCCTCGATCCGGCGCCGGAGACGGGGGAGCCGGGCTGCTTGCGCCTCGATGCGGTCGAATCGCTCGACATCGGGTGCCGGCGGGTGACGGACCGCTTCCTGCTGCCGTCGCCCCCTGACGCCCAGCGGCTGGACCGCGCCTCCTCGTTCGCGGCGGAGGCTTTCGGGCGGTATTGGGGCCGCGTCGGTTGCGCACACCCCGCCCCCGATCGGCTGATCGCCGTGGGCGGAACCGTCACGACGCTGGTCGCGATGCGGGAGCGCATGGCCGTCTACGACTCCGCGCGCGTGCACCTCGCCTCCCTGACGCAAGGAGATGTGGAGGCGATGATCGCGCTCATGGAAGGATGCACGGCCGATCAGATCGCTGAGCTGCCGGGGGTGCAGCCCAAGCGGGCCCCGGTGATCCTCGCGGGTGCCGTCGTGATACGGGAGCTTTTGCGCGCCGGCGGCTACGAGGAGCTGACGGTCAGCGAGAACGGGCTGCTCACCGGCATGGCGGTTACGATGACTGAGACGCTCGAGCGCGGCGCGACGAGTATCGGGTGGGTTCCTGAGCTCTCATAGGCGCTGCTTCACCGCCTGGTTCGCGTTGCGTGGGTATTCGATTGAGCCATGCTGGTAGGGGCGGTGGGACTCGAACCCACAATCCCGAAGGCCGAAGATTTTAAGTCTCCTGCGTATGCCAATTCCGCCACGCCCCCAGAGCATCCAGTCTACCACGGCGTCCGGGAGCGCGCGCAGGCGCCGCGTCGTCGGCCCGCGCGATGCGGTGTACACTGGGGCCGGTTGATGTGAGCTCGAGAGGAGAAGGATATGAAGAAGATCGTCCTCGCCTGCGGATCGGGCGTCGCGACGTCGAGCGCCGGCCGAGCCGACGGTGCCGTCGACCGCTCCCCTTCCCGTCGCTGCATGATGCCGAGCGTTCGTAATACGCCATTTTAGTTGGCAAAAACGCCGAATTACGAACGCCCGGCACCGCGCACGATTTTTCTCTAGCCAACCGGTGCAGGGTAGTGTATAGTTTCCTGTGCTTGCGGGCGTGGCGGAATTGGCAGACGCGTATGGTTCAGGTCCATATGAGCTCCGGCTCGTGAAGGTTCAAGTCCTTTCGCCCGCACCATTGAATCTTGAAGCTCCCTTCGGGGAGCTTTCTTTTTTCGGAACTGTTTCGGATGACAGGTCCGCCCGCCCCAGATGCGCCGATGACCTGCGGGCCCGCGACGCCACCCCGCCTTCCGCCGAAATGCCATGGCGCATCTTCGCTCCACCGGGCATAGTGAGCTCTGCGGGCTGTCTTACCCGCGCAACCATATGAGGAGGATCCCACATGACCCTTGAACAGCTTCGCCAGGAGGACCCCGCCGTCGCGTCCGCGCTCGATCAGGAGCTCGAGCGCCAGCGCGACACCATCGAGCTCATCGCCTCCGAGAACATCGTGAGCCCCGCGGTGCTCGAGGCCGTGGGCAGCGTGCTCACGAACAAGTACGCCGAGGGCTATCCGCGCCATCGGTATTACGGCGGGTGCGAGAAGGTCGACATCGTCGAGGACCTCGCCCGCGAGCGGGCCTGCGAGCTCTTCGGCTGCTCCTTCGCGAACGTCCAGCCCCATTGCGGCGCCAACGCCAACCTCGCGGCCTACGCCTCCCTCATCAACCCCGGCGACACGGTGCTCGGCATGAGCCTCGACCAGGGCGGACATCTCACGCACGGCAGCCCGGTCAATTTCTCGGGCAAGCTCTACCGCTTCGTGCCCTACGACCTCGACCTCGAGACGGAGACCATCGACTACGACGAGCTCGAGCGCCTCGCCCAAAAGGAGCGCCCGGCCCTCATCGTGGGTGGCGCGTCGGCCTATCCTCGCACGATCGACTTCGAGCGCATGGCCGCCATCGCGCACGGCGTGGGCGCCCGCCTCATGGTGGACATGGCCCATATCGCCGGCCTGGTGGCAACCGGCGCGCACCCCTCGCCGGTGCCGCACGCCGACGTGGTCACCTCCACAAGCCACAAGACGCTGCGCGGCCCCCGCGGCGGCTTCATCCTCACCAACGACGAGGAACTGTACCGCGCAATCAACAAGGCCGTGTTCCCGGGGACCCAAGGCGGCCCGCTCATGCACGTGATCGCCGGCAAGGCCGTGGCCTTCGGCGAGGCGCTGCGCCCCGAGTTCTCAACCTACATCGATGACGTCGTGAAGAACGCGGCGGCGATGGGGGAGGGGCTTGCTGAGGGAGGCCTGCGCCTTGTCTCGGGCGGCACGGATAACCATCTCTGCCTGGTGGACCTCACACCGGCCGACATCACCGGCAAAGACGCGGAGCGCCTGCTCGATGAGGCGGGGCTCACGGTCAACAAGAACTCGATCCCCGGCGAGCCGCGGTCCCCGTTCGTGACGAGCGGCATCCGCGTGGGCTCGGCGGCGGGCACGACGCGCGGGTTCTGCGCCGACGAGTTCCATGAGATCGGCCAGCTCATCGCCAAGGTCGCGTTCGCGGTCGATGACGAGGCCGTCCTCGGCCAGGTCCGCGCCCGCGTGGACGAGCTCCTCGCCGCGCATCCGCTGTATCCGGCGCTGTAGGACGCCGCGGGCACCGCGTTTCTCATCGGCATCGCGCCCGGGGCTGCCGTTTCGGACGCGATGCGTCCCGTTTGGGCGAGGCTCAAAACGAAAAAGTCGATTGTAGGGGCTTTTTTCCGGAACAGGTCAGTACACTCCACTATAGCGAAGTGCTTTCCTGGTCTTTTGGGGTCAAAAAACCGACGAAAAAGCCCGGCTACTTGGAGATCTTGAAAAAAGCCCCTACAATCGACTTTTTTGTCGCCACGATAAGCGAAACGCGCCGTTCACCCTACGTTAGATTACGTTTGCGTAAAGACTGGCGCCAGCGGCCCGCGGCCGTCTGAGTATACTGATATATACTGATAAAAAATACCCCACCGCTGATAGGAGCTATCGTGTTTGACCTGCTAGAGCCCAGCCCCTTCTCAACCGTCGGTCTCGTCGTCCCCATCCTTGTGATCTTCATCCTGGTCATCGTGGGGCTGAACTCGTTCTTCGTGGTCAAGCAACAGCATGCGGTGATCATCGAGCGGCTCGGCAAGTTCAGCCGCATCGTCCCTGCGGGCTTCCATGTCAAGATCCCCATCATCGACCGCCGGGCGGCCACGGTGAGCCTCCGCACGATGAAGAACGGCTTCGATATCGACGTGAAGACCGAGGACAACGTCACCATCGGCCTCGAGGTCTCCGCCCAGTACCACGTGAGCTACGAGATGGGCGCCGGCCCGGAGGACTCGGGCGTCTACAAGAGCTACTACATGCTCCAGCAGCCGGTCGCCCAGATGCGCGACTTCATCACCGACGCGCTGCGCTCCTCGATCCCCGTCTATACGCTCGATGAGGTCTTCGCCAAGAAGGATGACATCGCCAAGGACGTGAACGCCACGGTCTCCGAGCAGATGGCCGCCTACGGCTTCACGCTCGTCTCGACGCTGATCACCAAGATCGCGCTCCCCGCCGAGGTCGAGGACTCCATGAACCAGATCAACGCGGCCCAGCGCACCAAGGCCGCCGCGCAGGACCTCGCCGAGGCCGACCGCATCCGCCGCGTGACCGAGGCCAAGGCCGAGGCCGAGGCCATGGAGAAGGCCGGCGAGGGTATCGCGAACCAGCGCAAGGCCATCGCGATCGGCATCAAGGACTCGCTTGAGACCATCCAGGAGACGGGCGTCGGCAACGACGAGGCCAACCAGCTCTTCATGTTCACGCAGTGGACCGAGATGATGAACGAGTTCGCGAAGAGCGGCAAGGCGGCCACCGTCGTGCTGCCCACCGACTTCCGCGACTCGACGAGCATGTTCGAGCAGATCATCACCGCCGAGCAGGTGGGCGGGAGCATCCAGGCCCCGTCGGTGAAGCCGCAGAAGTAGCAGCTGGCGCCCGTACCGAGCGAAGGGGACCGCGATGGCCCGACGTGAATCGAATATCGACCCGTTCAACGCCGGCGAGCCCGTCCTGCCGTGGGACGAGCCCTCGCAGGTTTTGGAGGAGCGCGAGCCCGCCGGCGGCTACCGGGCGCCGGAAGAGGTGCCCGACGCCTACAGGCCCCCGCATCCCCAGCAAGGGCGAGGTCGTCGCGGGCGCGCCGGGCGGTCGAGGCGCACGGCGACCCCGTCCGGCGCCGCGGGCGGCGCCGGGGAGCCGGCTCCGAAAGCCCGGATGGGATGCGGTGGCTGCCTCATCGTCGGCCTTATCATCCTCGCTATTTGGTTGCTGATCACGGAGGGCTGGCGCGTCGGGGTCCTCATGGACACGCTGATCGCGGAGGAGCCGCCCACCGTACTCGAGGGTGTGGCCGGGTCCGATTCTCAGGTCAGCCCCGACGACTTCGACGAGGACGCCGAGAGGGGGCGGGTCCGCGAGGAGATGACCGCCTTCCTCGATGGCATGGCTGAGAGCGACCAGGTGGTCGAAGCGGTCTCCAGCCAGTTCGCGGAGCGGGTCGAGTCGGCGCTCGGCTACAGCGCAGATGAGCTCGGCATTGATATCAACGCGTTTTTGACCTGGGCCTTCGAGGGATCCAGCTACGAGATCACCGGCATCTACGTCTACAGCCCCTACGACGGCATCCCGGCTGAGGCATACGCCTACTTCGATGTGACCGCGCGGGACACCTTCCAACTCATCGAGGAGCTCCTCGATCGAACGCTCCCCTACTTCCACGAGCAGGGTATCGACGCGTTCGTCGGCACGTCCACCTTGTCCGACGAGCAGCGCGCGGCAGTCGCGCAGCTGTTCGAGGAGACGCTCGCTTCGGTGACCTCTACCGAGGTGTACAAGTCGGCGAGCCTGCAATTCGTTTTGAAGGACGGGGCGTGGGAGCCCGACGTGTCGGCGGCGGCCGAGCAGCTCGGGTACGCGCTGGTCTAAGCAGCGGCGGGGCCCGGGTCCGATGCTGCGGCGGAGGCTAGTCCCAAAAGCCGTCGTCCTCGCCGTCCTCACGGGGACCGCGGTCGACGTAGAGCCTGTGCGTGCGCCGCTCCAGCACGAAGGCGGCGAGGGCGAAGATCACGATGCCGCTCACGAACAGGACGGCGAGTCCCTCGCGGGTGTCGAACAAAAAGCTGAAGAGAGCGTCCATCTTGCCTTCTCGGTTTCGAACCTATGGTCTTGGTCCCCACAAGTATATACTGGCCAAAGTAGATCAGAGCGCATGAACCGGAGGCCCGCATGCTCGACATCAAATTCGTCCGTGAGAACCCCGACGCGGTCGACGCCGCCATGGCCAATCGCCAGACCTCGTGGGACCGCGAGCGGTTTTTCGAGCTCGATGGCGAGCGCCGCTCCGTTATCGCCGAGGTCGAGGAGCTCCAGGCCACGCGCAACGCCGAGTCCAAGAAGATCGGCGCGCTCATGCGCGAGGGGAAGAAAGACGAGGCCGAGGACGCCAAGGAGGCCGTGCGCCAGGTGAACGAGCAGATCGAGGGGCTCTCCGAGCGCCGCGGCTCGCTCGAGGCCGAGCTCGAGACCTTCATGGCGCACCTCCCGAACATCCCCGGCGAGGCCACGCCCGTGGGCGCCGATGAGTCCGAGAACCCCGAGCGCCGCCGCTGGGGCGTGCCGCGCGACTTCGCCGCTGAGGGCTTCGAGCCGAAGGCCCACTGGGATCTTGGCACCGACCTCGACATCCTCGATTTCGAGCGCGGCAACAAGCTCTCGGGCAGCCGCTTCACCGTGCTCGGGGGCGCCGGCGCCCGCCTCGAGCGCGCCCTCATCAACTACTTCCTCGACACGCACGCGAGCCGCGGCTTCAAGGAGTGGTGGCCGCCCATCGTCGTCAAGCGCCAGACCATGTACGGCACGGGCCAGCTCCCGAAGTTCGAAGACGACGCCTACCATGTGAGCGGCGACAACTTCCTGATCCCCACGGCCGAGGTGGTCCTCACGAACCTGCACGCCGGCGAGGTCCTCGAGGCCGAGAGCCTGCCGCGCCGCTACACGGCCTTCACGCCCTGCTTCCGCGAGGAGGCGGGTTCGGCCGGTCGCGACACGCGCGGCATCATCCGCCAGCACCAGTTCGACAAGGTGGAGATGGTGAAGTTCGCCACGCCCGAGCAGTCCGACGAGGAGCTCGAGAGCATGACGGCTGAGGCCGAGTACCTGCTGCAGCAGCTGGGCCTGCCCTACCGCGTGATCTCGCTGTGCACGGGCGACCTCGGCTTCTCCGCCCGCCAGACCTACGACGTCGAGGTGTGGCTGCCGAGCTACGACGCGTACAAGGAGATCTCCTCGTGCTCCAACTGCGGCGACTTCCAGGCGCGCCGCGCCAACATCAAGTACCGCGACCCCGAGAGCTTCAAGGGCTCGCGCTTCCTGCACACGCTGAACGGCTCCGGCTTGCCCGCGGGCCGCACGATGGCCGCCATCCTCGAGAACTACCAGAACGAGGACGGAACCGTCACGGTGCCCGAGGTCCTGCGCCCCTATATGGGCTGCGATAGGATCGTCCCCGAGGCGTGAGGGCTTCGATTTCCGGGGCGGTTACGGTTCCCGGGCGGCATCTCGGGAGGCCCGCCCTGCGACGGCCCGTTTGACTCTGCGCGGAAGGAGGCCGTCATGACCGATCAGGACCCTCGGCGCGCCCCGGCGGACGCTCAGGCCGCCACTGGTCCGGTGCCTCTGCTCGATGCCTACGACCTCTCGTTCGGCTACGGGGGCGTGCCCGTGTGGGACCACGTTGACGTGGCTCTCTACGAGGGCGACGTGGCCTTCCTCGTGGGCCCGAACGGGGCGGGCAAGACGACCCTGCTCAAATGCCTCGCCGGGTGGATGAGCCCGGCGGCCGGTGAGATCCGCGTCGCCGGTGAGCGCATGACGGGGATACGGGGCGATCTGCGGCGCCAGGTGGCCTTCGTCGCCGACGTCCCCGCCTTCTACGACGATCTCACGGCGCGGGAGCACCTTGACTTCGTGCTCCGCGCGAACCGCGCCGCAGCGGATCGTCGGCGCGAGGTGGATGACCTGCTCGACCGGTTTGGAATCCGTGACGCCTGTGACGCCTATCCCTCGGCGTTCTCTCGAGGCATGCGCCAGAAGCTCGCCCTCACGATCGCCTTCTCAGTCCACCCTCGGATCCTCCTCCTCGATGAGGCGACGGGCCCGTTGGACCCGACGTCGCGGGAGCTCTTGGGCGAGCTCGTGCGCGACGCGGCCGCATCGGGCACGGCGGTGCTCATGAGCTGTCATCACGGCCTGCCCGGGGTTGAGCCGGCGGTGGTGTACGAGCTCGCGGGCGGAACGGCGCGCGAGGTCGATGACGATGGGCTCTAGGGGGCGCTCCAAGCGCGCGGCCGGTGTCCCGGCGCCGCGGTTCGCAGCGGAGCCGATGCTCGACGCCGGGCATCTGGGCCAGCTCATGCGGCTGCGCCTCCGCCATCTCAGGACCGAGCTCGCCTGGTGGGGGTACGCCTTCGGCACCGATCTCGCCGAGCGCGCCGACCTCCTGGAGCGGATCTACCAGATGTACCTCGTCCTCATAGCGGGCGGGAGCGCCCTCGCGGCCTGGGCCATGCTCCTCGCGCGCGTCGAGGAATCCTTCAGACTGCTCGGGCCCGTTCTGGTGCCCCTCTTCTCCTTCCTGCTCATAGGCGCCGGTCGCGCTGTTCGCGGCCCGCGCGCTCGCGGGCCTGCGCTCCTCGCCGCTCAAGCTGACGGCCCCCGATGCGGGGCATATCGCATCGGGCGCGTTCGCGGGCTCCGAGCTCGCGTTGACGGGCGCGGCGGGGCCCGCGCTCGGCTGGGGCTCGGCCTCGGCGCTCGCGGCCTTCATGGCGGGATCGGGTCTGGCAGCGGCCGGTACGGGGTTGCACGCGGGGGCCGTCGCGGCGCTTGACGGGCTTGCGGGCGCGGTGGCCGTAGTTGCCGCCGATGCCGTTGGCTGCCTGGGCTTGCGGGCAACGCGCCGCCGGCGGGCGCTTCGCGTCTGCCTGGGCGCCGCCGTGGCGGCGGCTTCGCTGGGGGCGCTCGCCCCGGCTGCTTCGGCGGCGTTCGGAGGGGGCGTGCGGCCTCCTACCCCTCCCGTGGACCCCGCCGCGCTCTCCGCTCTCGCACCCTTCCTCGCCGGGGGTCTCGCCGTCCTCCTCATCGGCATGCTCGGCATCCTCGTCCTCGTCGCGCGCCGGGCCGATCTCATCCGGGCGATCGAGGAGAGCGGGGCCTTCGCCACGCTGCATGGCGTCCGGCACCTCGCGCTCACCGCGCCGACCGTCTACCGCGACCTGCGCCGTCGCTACCGCATGGCCCGCCACCGACCGCTGAGGCTGGTGCCCGCGATCGGCGAGGGCTGGGCGGCGCCCGTCTCCCGATCCGCCGTCACGCATCTGAGGCGGTGGCGCGATGCGAGCAGGCTCCTGACCGTTGGGCTGGTGCTCGCGCCCCTGGGGTCGGTCGCGCTGACGGGAGGCCCGCATCCGGTCACACTCCTCGTGTGGGGGCTGCTCTGCATCATGTCTCACGGGGCGGTGGCCGAACTCGCCGGCGCGTTTCGCGAGGACATGCGCGTACGGCTCGTGCGCGACGCCCTGCCGTTCTCCACGCGCTCCCTGGCGCTTCTCGACGGGCTGGTGCCGACGGGGGCGGCCGTCGCGCTCTTCATGCTGTATCTCGCCGCGGGGGCGCTCGCGGTCCCGGGCACGGCGAGCGCCCCCCGCCGTCGCCTGCGGCCTTCTGCTCATCGTCTGCTTCTCGTTGGCGGCGACCCTCGACGCGATCGAGGTTCCGGCGGCGCGGCGCCGTCCCTCCACGGCGGCGGGCGTCTTGGGAACCGCGGTGGCCGCGGGCGTGCTGTCGTTCGCCGGCCCCGCAGCGGCCTGCCTGGCGCTCCTCATCGCCGCGGCGATCATGTTCGGCATGCTGGGGAAGGCTGCGTAGGGGGCAAGGCCCTCTCGATCCCGTGCGCGGAACGTGGCACAACTGGGGCCTGATATCGCGTCAACGGTTGGTTTTGGCCGCTCAGCGGTCGAGCGCCGCTGTGATTTTGTTCATCGGTGAAACAAAGTACTACAGTTTGCTCCATTGCATGACATATTTGTGCAGCGCGTGTTAAATGAAGGCGAATGGAGGGCGGTGATGCTGATGAGAGGCCTGTTGCTGCGGATCAAGGAGCTGAGCCAGAGCACGTGCCCTGCCGTGCGGAGCCTCGCTGAGAACATCAGCCGCGATCCTCGGGCTGCGGTGGCCTGCACGATCCGCGACCTCGCTGACATGAGCCATGCCTCGGCCTCCACGGTCGTGCGGTTCTGCCGGAAGCTCGGATGCAGCGGCTACAAGGAGTTCCAGCGCGAGCTGGTCTACGAGCTCGCGTCCATGGAGGATGCGAACGACATGGCGATCGAGGACATCTCCTCCGCCGATGGGGCGGACCGGATCCTTCGGAAGGTGGTGCAGAGCGATATTCGCTCATTGGAGGCGCTAGAACGGCTGTTGGACCCCGGCGTCCTCGAGGACTGCGTGGCGGCCATCGCCTCGGCCCGCGTCGTGAACCTGTTCGGGGTCGGGGCGTCGCTGCTCGTGGCCCGCGATCTCGAGCTCAAGCTGAACCGCGTCGACAAGCAGTGTCACGTCTACGAGGACTGGCACAGCCAGATGCTCTGCGCGCGCAACATCCACGCCGACGACCTCGCCCTCGTGTTCAGCTATTCAGGCCTGACACGTGAGATGGTGGAGGTGGCACGCCTCGTTCGCCAGCGGGGAGCCCGGCTGATCGCCGTGACGCGCATCGTGGGCAGCGAGCTTGCCGAGCAGGCGGACTGGGTGCTCGGCCTCGCGACGAGCGAGCCCCTGGTGCGGAGCGGGGCCATGGCCTCGCGCATGTCGCAGCTCGCCGTCGTGGACGCCCTGTACGCCCTCTACGTCGCGCGCGATTACGACCGCTGCGCGAAGACGATGCTGCAGAACTACGATGAAAAGCGACCGAAAGGCGAAAACAGATGATTGACCTGACCGGCCTGTCCACGGAGTCCCGGAATCCGGAGACCGTGGACCTCGATGAGATGACGCCGCTCGAGATCGCCCGGGTGATGAACCGGGAGGACGCGCGCGCGGTGCAGTCGATCACCGAGGTGCTGCCCGCCGTGGCGCGGGCGATCACATGGGCCACCGAGGCGCTGCGGGCGGGTGGGCGCCTCATCTACCTCGGCGCGGGGACGAGCGGCCGTCTCGGCGTGCTCGACGCCGCGGAGTGCCCGCCCACGTTCGGCGTGTCGCCCGATCTCGTGGTCGGCCTGATCGCCGGCGGGGAGGGTGCCCTGCTCACGGCCGTCGAGGGGGCCGAGGACAGCGAGACGCTGGCCGCCGAAGAGCTCGATGCCATCGGGCTCGGCGCAGCCGATATCGTTGTGGGGCTCGCGGCGAGCGGACGCACCCCGTATGTGGTGCACGGCCTTCGCCATGCCCGATCCCGCGGCTGCAAGACCGTGGCGATCGCCTGCAACCGGAACTCCGCGATCGGCGCCGAGGCGGACCTCGCGATCGAGGCGGTCCCTGGCCCCGAGGTCCTCACGGGTTCCACGAGGTTGAAGGCGGGAACCGTTCAGAAACTCGTGCTCAACATGATCTCCACCGCGACGATGGTGGGGCTCGGCAAGGCGTACCAGAACCTGATGGTCGACGTTCAGCAGACGAACGAGAAGCTGACCGTCCGCGGCCAGAACATCGTGATGGAGGCGACGGGCTGCGACCGCGCAACCGCCGTCGACGCGCTTCAGGAGGCCGCAGGCCATGTCAAGACAGCGGTCGTCATGGTGCTCGGCGGCATGGACGCAAAGCGGGCCCGCCGCGCGCTCGAGGCGTCGAAGGGCCATGTGAGGGCCGCGCTCGCCGCCGGCCATTGAGGTAGCTCCGCCGCCCGCAGGCGGCGCGGTTATATCGGTTCCACCGGCTCGGTGGGGAAAGGAAGAAAGATGAACGATAGGGAGCTCAGTCGGCAGCTGCTCGAGTTGCTGGGAGGACGCGGGAACGTGACATCGAACGCGGCCTGCATGACGCGGCTGCGCGTGGGAACGCGCGATGCGAAGCTGGTGGACGTCGAGGGCATCAAAGCGCTCGACGGCGTGATGGGTGTGGTCGAGGACGAGACGATGCAGATCGTGCTCGGACCCGGCAAGGTCAACAAGGTCCTTGAGGAATTCGCGAAGCTCACGGGGCTCGCGAAGGGCGTGGCGGACGATGACGTCGTCCAGGCGGCCGCGGAGAACAAGGCGGCTCAGAAGGCGAAGTACAGCCAGAAGCCCGTGCAGGCCTTCCTGAAGAAGATCGCGAACATCTTCGTCGCCCTGCTGCCGGGCATCATCGCAGCGGGCCTCATCAACGGCATCTGCAACGTGATCAACGTGGCCTCGGGCAATGCCTTCGCCGATGTCTGGTGGTATCAGGGAATCCGCTCGATGGGCTGGGCCCTCTTCGCCTACCTGCCGATCCTGGTGGGCTACAACGCCGCGCGCGAGTTCGGCGGCTCCGCCTCGCTCGGCGGCATCGCGGGCGCCATGTGCATCGCGAACGCCGGCATGCCGTTGCTCGCCCCTGGAGCGGCCGATCCGGCCCAGGCGATTCTGCTCCCGCTCACGAACGCCGCGTATAACCCGGCAGCGGGCGGCATGATCGCCGCGCTCATCGCCGGCGCGTTCTTCGCGGTGCTCGAGCGCCAGATCCGCAAGGTCATGCCCGATATGCTCGACACGTTCATCAGCCCGCTCCTGGTTCTCCTGATCGGTGCCCTCGCGATGATGCTGGTGATCCAGCCCCTCGGCGCATGGCTCACCACGGGCATCTTCACGGTGCTGAGCTTCGTGTACGAGCAGCTGGGGGTCGTGGGCGGCTACACCCTCTCCGCGGGCTTCCTGCCTCTCGTGGCTGTCGGCCTGCACCAGGCCCTCACCCCGATCCACGCCCTGCTGAACGATCCGAATGGGGCCACGGAGGGCGTGAACTACCTGCTTCCGATCCTGATGATGGCCGGTGGAGGGCAAGTGGGCGCCGGCCTCGCGCTCTACTTCAAGACGCGCAACCGCCGCCTCAAGAAGTTCATCTCCGAGTCGATCCCGGTGGGCATCCTCGGCGTGGGCGAGCCGCTCATGTACGCCGTGACCCTGCCGCTGATGCGCCCCTTCGTGACCGCGTGCCTCGGGGCCGGCTTCGGAGGCATCCTCGCCGCCCTCTTCCACGTGGGGACGGTCTCCCAGGGCGTCTCGGGCCTTTTCGGCCTTTTGATCGTCGTTCCCGGGCAGCAGCTCTTCTACGTGATCGCGATGCTCGCGGCCTATGCCGGCGGATTCATCCTCACCTGGTTCTTCGGAGTCGATGAGGATCGCATCAACGAGTTCTACGGCGAGTAGCGCCGCAAGTCGGCGGTGAGGTGCGACGCCAGCGGCCCCCGGATCGCTCCGTGGGGCCGCGGCGTATGGAAGGGGAGGATGGATGAGGACAGGGATCTCGATCTACTTCGGAAGCGGAATCGCGGTGAGCGAGCGCGTCATCGCGCGCGCCGCGCAAGCCGGGGTCGATTACGCGTTCACCTCGATGCACATCCCGGAGGAGGACGGCGCCGCCCTCGCGGGCGATGCCCGCCACCTGCTCGGCATGCTCCGCGAGGCGGGGATCGGCGCCATCGTCGACGTGGGGCCGGAGACCTGCGCCAAGCTCGGCTGCGAGTCCCTTGAGGGCCTGGCCGACCTCGGCGTCACGCACCTCCGCCTCGATTACGGGTTCACGGCGGCCGAGACGGCCTCCCTCGCCCGCACCTTCCACGTCGTGTGCAACGCCTCGACCGTCACGAAGGCGGACATCGCGTCATGGCGCGCCGCCGGCGCGGACCTCGCCCGCTTCACCGCCTGCCATAACTACTATCCCAAACCGGGGACGGGCCTCGATCTCGAAGAGGTCCGTCGCATGAACGACCTGCTCTCCACGCAGGGGGTCGAGGTCCTGGGCTTCGTTCCCGGCGACGGGGCGCTCCGCGGCCCGCTTCACGAGGGGCTGCCGACGATCGAGGAGCACCGCGCCCGCCGCACTGAGATCGCACGGAACATGCTCGAGCTCGGGATCTCCGGAGGGTGCGACGGGGTGCTGGTGGGCGACGTCGACCTCACCGCCTCCGGTTGGGAGGCCCTGAGCCAGGTGGCAGTCGGCTACGTCGATATCCGCTGCCGTCTCGAGGAGGGCTACCGCCACCTTTTCGGGCAGGTCCACCATGATCGACCCGACTCGAGCACGTTGCTGTTCCGCTCGCAGGAGTCGCGGGCGGCACTCCGCCCCGAGGCGCCCGTCGCCCCCGATGCCGGCGCGGGCCGGGCGCGCCGCCGGGGCAGCATCTCGATCGCGAACACGGGGTACCTGCGTTATGAGGGGGAGATTGAGATCGCCCGCGCCGATTTGGACGGAGACGAGCGGCAGAATGTGATTGGCCAGGTGATTCCCGAGGACCTCGAGCTCGTGGATCTCGCGCGCCGGGGCTTTGGACTGAGATTTCGCGCTGAATGACCCAAGCTCCCCATAAAATACGAACATATGTTCTGTTTTTATGGTATCATCATAACCAACAGCCGATGATGAGAAAGGGGAGTCGACATGGAGTTGTTCAAGACCGCCGAGGTGCTTTTCGAGAGCCACGAGAACGATGAGTCCCTCAAGATCGAGTGCTATGTGACCGAGGCGGGCCACCTGCTGATCGAGCAGGTGAGCGCAGGGGCGCTCACGCAGTGGTGCTTCGAGGAGTCGCCGCACCGGGTCGTCACCGAGGTGGGGGCATCGGGTGCCGTCGCCCTCGCAGC
This sequence comes from Coriobacteriaceae bacterium, assembly GCA_015062655.1. Taxonomy (GTDB): domain Bacteria; phylum Actinomycetota; class Coriobacteriia; order Coriobacteriales; family Coriobacteriaceae; genus Collinsella. Next base: position 202,575 of record SUUG01000018.1, on the reverse strand, counting down.
CCATTTCGGAGCCGTCGAGCCCGCCCAGCTCCCGTGCCTGATCGGCGCCTCCTACCTGGGCTATGACGTCTGCTCGCAGATCCACGCGCTCCTGCGCGAGCTCGGCGTCCCCTACGAGGTGCGCGAGCGCCCCATCGTCCGATAGCCGCGGCGCACCGGCTCGGTCCCGGTCGGCGCTATACTGGCAGGCGAACGAGCGAGGGCGGGGATGGTCATGGTGAGCGCAGGGTGGTCAACACGGTATCGGCCGGTCACGGTGGAGGGTCTTGCCCCCACCTATGACACGGTTGTGGTGGGAGCGGGCCCTGCGGGCATCATGGCCGCCATCGAGGCCGCGAGCGCCTGCGATCGCGTGCTGGTCCTCGAGGCCTTCTCGCTGCCGCGCGAGAAGAGCTGCGGGGGCATGCTCAACAAGTACTCCCTCGCCGCGCTCGAGCGCTTCGGTGGCGTGCCGGAGGAGATGGTTCTCGATCCGCGGTGGATCGCATTTCGCTACTACCACATGGACCGCGAGGTGAGAAAGCCCACGGATGTGCGTTTCCTGAACGTGGATCGGGGCATGTTCGACGCCTGGCTGCTGAGCCTGCTCCCGGCGAACGTCGACGTGGCGGCGCAGGTGAGGCTCGCCGAGATCTCCCAGTCTCCGGTGGGTGTCACGGTTCGGGCCGCGTCCACGGCCGGCGGGCCGGCTGCCCGGAGAGACATCTCATGCCGCCATCTCATCGCCGCGGACGGCCCGCGTGCCACGGTGCGCGAGCGCTTGCAGCTTCGGCCGTTCAACCGCTACATCTCCGTTCAAGAGTACGTGCGCATCGAGCCGGGCGCGCTCGAGCCCTATTTCGATTGCATCTACTCGCGCCGGTTTTCGCGTGATTACGGCATCGGCTACATCATCCCCAAGGGCGAGGTCGCCATCATCGGGTCCATCTTCTACCCGGGAACGCGGGAGTGCGCCCGCAAGCACGAGGAGGTGCTCGCGATCCTGCGCGGCATCTACCCGTTCGGCGAGGCCGTCAAGCGCGAAACCTGGATCGCGGCGCATCTCACGCGGCCGGCGGACCTCGTCGCCGGCCAGGGGCGCATCCTGCTCGCTGGCGAGGGCGGAGGGTTCCTCTCCTGCACCTCGGGGGAGGGCATCTCCTTCGCCCTGAATTCAGGGCGCATGGCCGGGGCCGCCGTCGCGGAATCGGTCAAGGCGGGTTCGCGTGTCGCCTCAGATGCGCTCGCCCGCTACGAGCGCTCATTGAAACCCCTTCAGCGCAACCTGGCGTTTCGCATGCGCGCGTTTCCCTTTATGAACAACTACGCCTGCAAGAACCTCGCCTGCCACATCCCCGCCCCCATCGTGAGCAAGCTCACCGAGCGTGTGTGATAGGAGGCTTCTTTTGCCGCAGATGCAAGACAGCGCTTTCGTGCTGGAGCAGGAGCCACTTGGAGCATGGAGGGCCGCGCTCGGATCCATCGAACTCAAAGAAACCAAAACGGCTCCCATCCTGAGTGGATGGGAGCCGGGCGATTCACTGGCGGAGAGCTGGGGATTCGAACCCCAGATTCCCTTGTGGGGAATACTCGCTTAGCAGGCGAGCACCTTCGGCCTCTCGGTCAGCTCTCCGTGACAGCTCAAGCATCATAACCCAGATGACACCGGAGAGACAAGCGCCCGTCTCCAACTCACGAAACTTCTCCCAGCTACCAGTTGAGTGATTTGCAGACCATCCCGATCTCGTCGTCGTTTCGCACCCGCCACATCTCGAAGCAGCAGCGCGCCGCAAGGAACAGGAACCCCGCATCGCAGAGGCGCACGGCGGCGTCGGAGAGGAACCGCAGAACCCGATCGGTGGGCGGCGCGCTGATCTCCATGAGCGACAGCCGCTCCCTCGCCCAGGCCTCGCTGGGCTCCTCGGCACGGCCCATCTCAGCCATGAGCCGGCGCATCTCCATCCGCGCCGCCTCGCCCAGTCCGCTGCGCGCTGGCACCATACGGTAGCAGGCAAGTCCCGTCTCCCGATCCCCGCGATGCCAGTAGGCGAAGGCCATGCGGTAGAAGAAGTACTCCGCGGCATCGCGCTCGAACGCGCAGGCGAGGCCGTGCCGCGCGACCTCGATGACCTCGTCGTAGCGCTCCAGGCGTGCAAGGGCGTTGATCAGGGCGAAATGGGCGCCGCTCGAGGTGGGCGCCATGTCGAGCAGGCGCCTCGTCTCGATGACGGCCTCCTCGAACCGCTCGCTACGGGAGAGCATCGTGGCCACCTCAAGCTGCGCGTAGTAGAGCGCATCGGGCACGCGCAGGATGCGGCGGTCGCGGTCCTCCTCGTCGAGGCCCATGAGCATCCGCGCGAAGTACCCGTCCGCGTAGCGGCTGACCACGGGCCGATCGGAGAGGGCCTCGGCGGCGGCGCAGGAGGCCTGGAGCTCTTCGATCATCGTCAGGAGCCCTTCCGCGGCTTCCTCAAGGTCCCGTGCGGCCACCTCGCGCAAGCGGGCAAGGCGCAGCATATGGGGGTCGTCATCGGGCTCCATGACCTCGAGCTCGTCGGCGGTGTCGGCGAGCAGCATGTCCCTGAGCGCCACGGGAAGCGCTCGGTGATCGTGGCGCGGATCGACGTAGGGGCCGCGGTCGGGCTGTCGGAAGATCTCGTTCGCCTCATCGTCCTCGGACACGGCGCAGGCTTGCAGGGAGCTCGCGAGGAAGCGGGAGGCGAGGCCTCGCCGGTCCAGCGAGCGGGCCAGGCCGAGCTGGCTCGCCAGGAACGGGGCGCGGGAGAACGCGAGCGACCGAGGCGCCCCGCCGTCGAGCGGCCGCATGCGCACCGTGCAGCGGCGGATGGCGAGGCCCGCCGCGAAACCGGCTGCGGCAAGGGCGAGCGCCATGCGGCAGGAGAGCTCCTCGGCCATGTCGGCGGCGACCTCGGCCTCGATCGCGCGCCACGCGCCGGCGCGGGCGTCGTAGACCTCGCGCGGCAGGCAGGCGGCGGTCGGGGCGGCGAACTCGATGCCGATGGCGTGCCTCGACGCGTCGTAACGGAAGATGCACTCGAGGCTCGCTGTGAGATCAAGCCCCTCAAGCAGGTGCGCCATGCGCGTGCGCACGTCCCATTCCCCGCCCGGCTCGCATGTCACGGACCCCGGGTTGCTCCAGGCGTTCGGTTGCTGCGCCAGGCTGAACACCGCGGGTGCCTGGGATCCGGCGCCCCGCAGGACCCGCTGATCTATGAGCGAGCAGCCGGCCTCGGTGGGGGAGGAGGATAGCGGCTCCAAACCCGCGCCGAGGAAGTCGAGGATGCGCGAAAGGCGGTTCATGGCCGTCTCGATGGCGAGCATGAACGCCATGTCGGAATCATCGGAGCCCTTGCGGTCGAAGATGATGTAGAAGCTGTCCGTGCGCTCGATGCGCGCCAGACCGACCTCGCCGCGAAGGGTTATCTCCCGCAGCCGGTCGAGGTCGAAGGGGGCGAGCAGGCGCTGGGCGTACCGCTCGATGCCGCTTGGATCCTCCTTCGCGCTGATGCGGAACAGAAGCGTCTCGATGGCGTCGGCGAGTGGGAGGGAGCGGAACCCCTCGAACAGCTCGACCGGATCGTCAAGCGGCTCGAGGTCGATGCTTGCGCGGATGGTGGCGTCCTCGGCGCCCTCGTTCTCGTCGCCCTCCGCGGGCGCGGTGTCGGCGAAGACGAAGAACCTCAGGTAGAGCACGGCGAGGAAGTCCCGGTAAGGCAGGCCGCGCTGTCCCGGCAGGGCGTCGTCGCCCTCGGCGGTGAGCAGGCCCGATGCCGTCCCCGTGAACGAGCCCACGCGCCGGGGCCGGCCGATGTCGTCCTGGACGAAGATGCCCCCGCGGTCGGGACGGTCCTCGGTGGCGATCGAGAGGTCGGCGGTGCGGTCGGGGAGCGCGGTGAGGGGGCCGTCAACCCGGAACACGCGGCCGTCGTCGGTGATGCAGGCGAGCAGGCGCGCGCGCGACCGGGGAAGGTGCTCGACCACGTAACCGCGTGAGGAGGCGGGCTCGGGGCAGGAGCGCTGGACGATGCCGTAGCTCGTCCCTTCCGGCTGGCCGACGAGGCGCGGCAGGCGCCGTCGGCGGGAGAGGAGGGGGAGCTTGATGATGGATGCCTCGGGCATGCTGCGTCCTCGCGGTTTCGGTCTCGATGGGTGCCTGGCCCCTATTGTTCCCGAAAGCCGGCAGGGATGCGCCGTGAATCGGCGGCGCACGCGGCCGCGATGCGGTTTCGCGGGGAAACTTCTCAAAAAAGAAAAAAGATGCTTGACGGGGTGGGGGCGCAATGCCATTATATCTCTTGCATTGCGGCGTTACCTCAGCTGGATAGAGGGTCTGACTACGAATCAGAACGTCACAGGTTCGAATCCTGTACGCCGCACCAGTTGATCGCAAGACCGGGTGGCTTCGGCTGCCCGGTTTTTTTGAATCTCCTTCACATCCCCCTCCTCAGGCCCCCGCCACATGCTGAGCGTTCGTAATTCGGCGTTTTGGCGGCTTATTTTGCCGAGTTACGAACGCTCGGCATCAGAGGCGCGCGGATGGGGCGCGGATACGTGTGGAAAATGATCGCGCAGCATAAGACCTTCAAACGGGGTATAACAACTAAAGCAAGCGACAGCGCAGGGAGCGCTCGTCTCGATAGAAAGAGGGTATTCGCCATGGCAGTGAACGAGAAGGTCTCTGAGATCCTTGAGAAGCAGATCAACGAGGAGCTGTTCTCCTCCTACTTCTACCTCGCGATCGCGGACTACTTCGAGGACCGCGGCCTCAAGGGCTTCGCCAACTGGTACATGATCCAGACGAAGGAGGAGCTCGACCACGCCATGGCGATCCGCCGCTACCTGCTCGATAACGACTACACCCCCACGCTCGAGGCCATCGCCAAGCCGACGGTACACTTCGAGAACGATCTCGCGGCCCTGAAGGCCGGCCTCGCGCACGAGGAGCACGTCACCGAGTGCATCCACAACTGCGTGCACGTCGCCCACTCCGTGCACGATATCCGCACCATGAGGATGCTCGACTGGTTCGTCCAGGAGCAGGGCGAGGAGGAGACCAATGCCCGCGATATGATCACCGACATGGAGCTCTTCGGCGGCGATCCCAAGGGCCTCTTCGGGCTCGACCGCGAGTACCAGGCTCGCACCTACAAGCAGCTCACCGCGCTTCCGCTGTAACAGCGGCAGAACACGCCTTTCCTTAAGGGCCCCGGGGCTTCGCGCCCCGGGGTTTTCTCTATGCCGCGCGGCCGCGCTATACTCGTCGCATGATCGAGAATCCCCAGATCCCCACCGGCCGCTTCGCGCCGTCCCCCTCGGGTCGCATGCACCTGGGGAACGTGTACGCCGCCCTGCTGGCCTGGCTTTCCGCCCGCTCCCGGGGCGGACGCGTCGTCATGCGCGTCGAGGACCTCGACCCCCGCGCCAAGAGCGGCCCGTGGACGGAGCTGCTGATGGACGACCTGCGCTGGCTTGGGCTCCTCTGGGATGGCGAGGCCGTCTACCAGCACGACCGCCTCGACCTGTACGAGGAGGCCGTCTGCCGCCTGCGCGAGCGCGGCCTTACCTACCCCTGCTTCTGCACGCGCGCCGAGCTCCATGCCGCCTCGGCGCCGCACGCGAGCGACGGCACCCCGCTCTACCCGGGCACCTGCCGCGGCCTCAGCCCCGATCAGGTGGCCGAGCGCTCCGCCGGCCGCCCGCCCGCCTGGCGCCTGCGCGTGCCCGAGCCGGGCGATCCGGCCGGCGCCTACGCCTTCACCGACCGCACCTTCGGGGCGCACCGACAGGAGCTCGCCACCGCCTGCGGCGACTTTCTCGTTCGCCGGTCCGACGGCGTCTTCGCCTACCAGCTCGCGGTCGTGGTCGACGACGCCGAGATGGGCGTCACCGAGGTCGTCCGCGGCCGGGATCTCCTCGATTCGGTGCCGCGTCAGCTCTACCTGCAAGACCTCCTCGGCCTCGCGCATCCCGCCTATGCGCACGTCCCCCTGCTCACAGCACCCGACGGCCGCCGCCTCTCCAAGCGCGACCGCGATCTCGACATGGGGGAGCTCCGCGCCCGCTTCGGCACCGCCGAGCGCCTGCTCGGGCACCTCGCCTTCGCGGCGGGCCTCGCCCCGGCCGCCGACCCCGTCAGCGCCGAGCGCCTCGCCGACGGGTTCAACTGGGACCTCGTCCGCGCCCATCGCGAGGACATCGTCCCCGCGCCCGCCGCCCGCTCCCCTCGTTAACCTCGGCGGCCCGACCGGCCTGCCCGCCCCGCTGAGGGCTACAATGGAAAGAACCGTCTCCAACCGAAGGGTCCCCCATGCCAACCCGTCGCCTCGCCGCGCTCATATCGCTTATCGCCGCCCTCGTCCTCGTCCCGGCCGCCGCCTGGGCCGACGGCTTCTCGATGCGCTCGGTGGGCATCGAGGCCACGGTCGAGCCCGACGGCACCGTCCAGGTGACCGAGGAGCGCACCTTCACCTTTGAAAACGACGTCAACGGCGTGTTCTGGACAATCCCGCTCGGGACCAACCAGCAGGGGAGGACGTCGGCGGTCTCTGTCACCGGCATGACGGAGGCGGGCGGCGTCGAGACCCGGGAGTACCGGCGCGAGGACGACGCGCTCAGCGGCGACCGCGGCGTCTACAGCGTCACCGAAGAGGACGGCGTCCTCACGGTCAAGGTCTTCGCACCGCACAAGGACGGGGACCAGGTGACCTTCACCCTCAGCTACGTGCTCGACGGCGCCGTCATGGGCTGGGCCGACACCGCCGAGCTCTACTGGAAGTACGTGGGCGACGGCTGGGACGCTCCCTCTGAGAACGTGTCGCTCACCGTGACCTTCGCAGGCGCCGCGGCCTCCGGCGTGGCCGCCACCACGGGGTCGGACGACGCGAACCTGCGCGCCTGGGGGCACGGCCCGCTCAACGGCAACGTCTCGCTCGCCGCGGGCGCGAACTCGGTCACCTACACGGTTCCCGAGGTCGGGCCGGGCACCTTCGCCGAGGCGCGCATCGCCTTCCCGGCCGCCTGGGTCCCCGGCCTTGCTGCCTCGTCTGAGAGCCGCCTTCCCCAGATCCTCTCCGAGGAGCAGGCCTGGGCCGATGAGGCGAACAGCCGCCGTGAGAGAGCCCGGATGGCCACCGGAGCCGCGAGCGCCGCGAGCATCGGGCTTCCGGCGGCCTTCCTCGCGATCGTGGGCTTCCTGAAGCTCACGCGTGGCAAGAAGGCCAAGGCCGCCTTCGACGACACCTACTTCCGCGACGTCCCGTCCGCCGACCACCCGGCGGTGATCGCGGCGTTCATGCACGATGGCCGCGTGGGCAACGAGGCGATCGTCTCGACCCTCATGAAGCTCACGGATGACAAGGCCGTGGCCATCTCGAAGACGAGCCGGACCCGTCGCGGGCTGTTCGGCGACAAGATCGAGGAAGACTACCTGCTCGCGGTCGACCCCGCGAGGAGTGCCGCGCTTGAGGACGATATCGACCGAAAGGCGCTCGAGGTGTATTTCTCGGACCGCGCGCAGGTGACGTTCAGCGAGATGACCGATGGCGCCAAGGACGACCCGGAGGGCTACGCGGCCCGGTGGGAGTCCTTTGAGGTGGCGGTGAAAGCGCGCTATGAGGCCCGCGGCCTCGTGGCGAGCACCGGTGTGGGGGCCGGGGTGGCGGCGATCCTCATCGGCGGGCTTATCTTGTTCATGCTCATCTGGTACGCGCTCACCGCGGCCGCGACCGGCTTCACCGGGAGCCTCCTGCCGCTCGCCGGGATCCCGCTGTGCATCGCGGGGATGGTGGTCGGCTGCTCCTTCCGCCGCTACACGCAGGAGGGGGCGGAGTTGCATGCCCGCTGCCTGGCCCTCAAGCGCTGGCTCGAGGACTTCACCCGCCTCGGCGAGGCGGTCCCGGGCGATGTGGTGCTGTGGAACAAGCTGCTCGTGCTGGCCGTGGCGCTCGGTGTCTCCGACCGCGTGCTCGAGGAGCTGGCGGCGGCCACGCCGCGCCGCTTCGAGGAGGGCTACGCGGGCGGATACTACTACCCGTCCTGGTGGTGGGTGACGAGCCACGGGTCGCTCGGCTCGCCGGCCTCGGAGCTCAGCGCGGTGAGCCCGCTGTCCCTCTCCGAGCTCGCGGGCAGCTCGAGCAGCTCGGGCAGCGGCTTCGGCGGCGGGTTCTCGGGAGGCGGCGGGGCCGGTGTCGGCGGCGGGGGCGGCGGCACGTTCTAGCGGCGCCCGCGGCCGGCTGCTCGCCGGGCCGTGCGCCCCGCCCGCGTGTGCTTTCCCGCCGGAGCCCCGCGCGTGGCGCTCTTCGCTCGGGCAAGTGCGCTACATTTAAGGGCGTCATGCCGGTGAAGCATTCGGGCGTTCCGGCAAGCCGTACCCCAAGGAGGGTCTATGTCGCGGGATAGGAAGATCGAACGGGCGTTGATCTCGGTGACGGACAAGACGGGCGTGGTCGAATTCGCGCGCGCCTTGGCGGACACCTACGGTGTCGAGATCATCTCGACGGGCGGCACTGCGGCGGCGCTCGTGGCGGGCGGCGTGCCCGTGACGCCGATCGAGGAGTTCACCGGGTTCCCCGAGATGATGGACGGCCGCGTGAAGACCCTGCATCCGCTGGTGCACGGAGGGCTGCTCGCCCGCCGCGACCTGCCCGGGCACATGGCCGAGGCCGAGGAGCACGGCATCCGCCTCATCGACCTCGTCGTCGTGAACCTCTACGAGTTCGAGAAGACCGTGGCCTCCCCGGACGTCACCTTCGCCGATGCGATCGAGCACATCGACATCGGCGGCCCCTCCATGCTCCGCTCCGCCGCCAAGAACGCCGACGCCGTGACCGTGGTCATGGACCCGTCGGATTACCAGGTCGTCCTCGCCGAGATGGCCGAGCACGACGGCGCCACCACGGCCGAGACCCGTCGCGGCCTGCAGTACAAGGTGTACGCGCGCACCGCGGCCTACGACAGCGCGATCTCCGGCTGGCTCGCCGACCAGCTCGCGGCCACCGGCAACCTCCCGCAGGATCGCGGCCTGGCAGGCGTGGCCCTCTCGCCGCTCGTGGAGGTCGACCCCGAGGACGAGGCCGCGCAGCGCGAGGTGCTCGAGGGCATGGCCGTGAACGCCGAGGCGTGGGCCGAGGAGCCCGAGTCCTTCATGGCGGTCCCCCTGATGAAGCAGCAGGACCTCCGCTACGGCGAGAACCCGCACCAGACCGCTGCCTTCTACCGCACCCCCGGCGCCCCCGAGCACTCCCTCGTGAACGCCCGCCAGCTCCAGGGCAAGGAGCTTTCCTACAACAACCTGCTCGACACCGACGCCGCCTGGAATCTCGTGCGCGAGTTCGATGGGCCGGCCTGCGTGATCCTGAAGCACCAGAACCCCTGCGGCAGCGCCGTGGCGGCCGACGTCACCGAGGCCTACGACCGTGCCTTCGCGTGCGATCCCAAGAGCGCCTTCGGCGGTATCATCGCCTGCAACCGCGAGGTCCCGCTCGAGCTCGTCGAGCACTTCGCCGACCAGAACAAGCAGTTCGTGGAGGTTCTGATCGCCCCGTCCTACACCGCCGAGGCGCTCGAGCGCCTCGCGCGCCGCACGAACCTGCGCGTGCTCGCCACGGGCGGCATCGACGCGCCCACGGCGCTCGAGTACCGCTCCGTCGACGGCGGCATGCTCGTGCAGACCGTCGATCGCGTCGAGGAGGACCCGGCCAGCTTCACGGTGCCCACGAAGCGCCAGCCCACCGAGGCCGAGATGACCGACCTGCTCTTCGCCTGGCGCGTGTGCAAGGGCGTGAAGAGCAACGCGATCCTGATCGCCAAGGACGGCGCCGGCCTCGGCATGGGCCCGGGCCAGCCGAACCGCGTGGACTCCTCGCTGCTGGCCTGCCAGCGCGCCGAGGAGGCCTGCGAGCGTATCGGGGTCGAGGCCGGCGGCTTCGTCTGCGCGAGCGACGCGTTCTTCCCGTTCCGCGACAACGTGGACACGTTCGCCGAGCACGGCGTGACGGCGATCATCCAGCCGGGCGGATCCAAGCGCGACGACGAGTGCATCGCAGCCTGCGACGAGCACGGCATCGCGATGGTCTTCACCGGGACGCGCCACTTCAGGCACTAGTTTTCAAGCAGCTCGGTTCATGGGGTGCGGGCCGCCCGCCCGCGCTCGCGTATGAGGAGGGGTCATGGAAAGCGAGCTGAGCGCGCTGTTCGACAACGACGACGACCGGCGCGCGTACGAGGAGTTCTGTGCCGCCCGGGAGCGGGGGATGGAGCCCTTCGATCTGGACCGCCCCGCGCTCGTGTGCCGCTGGCGCATGGCCGGCAAGCACGTGCCTCTCCTGAACCGGCACATCCGCGCGCTCTCGCGCCGCCGTGTGATGGGGGAGCCGATCTCGCGGAACCTGGTCTCCTGGGCGAAGCAGCACATCGAGTGGTCGCTTGCCGAGGGGGATTACGCCGAACGCGACGGTGTCCTCATGCTCGTGATCGATGTGAACGGCAATGCTGCGATGTCGGTGGGGCCCTACGAGGGGCTGGCCGACACCTCGCTGGCTGGGCTCGAGGCACGCGCCCGCATGGCCGCCGCCGAGGAGGGCGAGGCCGGTGTGGCGCCCGAGGCGCTCTGCCGCATCGCAGGCTCCGAGCTCACCGTCTTCCATGCTGAAGGGGCGGCGCCCGCGGGCACGCTCACCCTCATTGAGCAGCTTGCCGACACGCGCGGGCTCACCTGGGCGCGTGCCAACCTGCCGGACGCGCTTCCGGAGGGTGGCGCCTGGTTCCTCGTGTCCGACGAGCACGGCGTCGTCGCCGAAGCGGATGCCGACGACGCCTTCATCACGCTCTGCGCCACCGGCTACGAGGGCCTTCGCGCGAAGGCCCAGTAGCCTTGACGCGCAGATCCGAACGTCGCGGGCCCCCAACCGGGGCCCGTTTCATTGCGCGCATCGAGTGCGCAAGCCGATTTTCGTGTCAGATGCGCACGATGCGACATGAATTCTGGCGACTCGGGACAAAAATGACGTTAGTCGGTATTTTCGGCATGGGTTCAGGCGTCCGGTGCGTTCCTGTGCTCCATTTTAAAGTACATAATTGAACTAATGGTAATCTATTCTGCCACATGTAGAGGGAGGAAGCCGTGATCCGCGCTCCGAGCCGCCTCAGAAATACCGACTAACGTCATTTTTGTCCATGGGCGGCGATCGTTATGCGATTCGAGCCCCTCCGGTGGCCCTCCGAGCCCCTCCGCCCCGCTTACATCCCTGCAAGGTACGCCGGGATTCACACGCCCGCCGCGCGGCGATGGCATAATGCAGGGGGAATGTGAAGGAGGAATCATGCCGCAGCCGCTGATCTACATCGTCGAGGACGATGCCGCTATCCGAGGCGAGCTCATCGCCGCGCTCGAGCGTAGCGGGTTCGATACGGCCGCCTCTATCTCCTTCGAGCATGTGACGGAGGAGATCTTGGCCGCCGCCCCGGCGCTCGTCCTGCTCGACCTCACCCTGCCGGGCACGGACGGCCAGTTCATCTGCCGCGAGGTCCGCGCTGAGAGCAACGTTCCCATCGTGGTCTTGACCTCCCGCGTCACGGAGATCGATGAGGTCATGAGCATGAACCTCGGCGCCGACGACTTCATCTCGAAGCCCTACAGCACGCGCGTCCTCGTGGCCCGCATCCAGGCCCTGCTCCGCCGCGCCGCCGGCAGCAAGGTCCCCGCGACCCTCTCCCATAACGGCGTCGAGATCGACCCGGCGCGCTCCATCGCCTACGCCAACGGACGGCAGGTGGAGCTCACCAAGAACGAGATGCGCATCCTGTCGCTGCTCATCTCGCGTGCCGGCACGATCGTCTCGCGCGAGGCCATCATGCGCGACCTCTGGGATTCCGAGGCCTTCGTGGATGACAACACCCTGACCGTCAACATCAACCGCCTGCGCGGCACCCTTGAGAAGATCGGTGTGACCGGCTACCTCACCACGCATCGCGGCCGCGGGTACGCGGTGTAGCCATGGGCCCCGTCCGCTATCTTCGAGACGCCGTCCTCTCGCTTTCCATCGCGGCGGTGACGCTTCTGCTAATCTGGCTGATCTTGCGCGTCGCGGGTGCGGGATGGGCGGTGGCGCTGCTGGTCGTAGGCGTCGGAGCCGTCTCGGTGGGCGTCGTGGCGGCGATCGAGTACGGCCGCCGGCGCGAGTTCACACGCGACCTCATAGGCTACGCGGCCGACCCAAACCGGGTCCTGTGGTCCACGGACCTCGTCGATAGGCCGGATTACCTCGAGGGGCAGATCGCCTTCGACACGCTCCGCATGATCACCAAGGCCGCCAACGACCGCGTGGCCGACACGAACCGCCGGATGCAGGAGTACCGCGAGTACATCGAGACTTGGGTCCACGAGGCGAAGAGCCCGCTCGCAGCCGCGCACCTCATGCTCGAGAACCTGGACGCCGAACTCTCGGCCGCCGACGCCGAGCTTGACCCCGAGGCGATGCGCGCCCGCGTGACGGGCCTCGCTGACGTGCTCGACCGCACCGAGGGCTATATCGAGCAGGCCCTCTTCTACGCGCGCTCCGAGGCCGTCGACCGCGACTACCTGATCCGCACCCACCGCCTGCGCGAGCTGGTGACGTCATCGCTGCGCGACAACGCTCGACTGCTCATCTCGGCCCACGTGTCCCCGGTGCTCGGAGACGGCCTCGACCTCGCCGTGTTCACCGACGAGAAATGGCTGCAGTTCATCTTGAGCCAGGTGATCCAGAACGGCGTGAAGTACGCGCGGCCCGAGGGCGCCTCGATCCGGTTCGAGGGGCGCCTGGTGGACGAGGGCACGGCGAGCGAGCGCATCGAGCTCTCGGTTGCCGACAACGGCCGCGGCGTGTCCGCGGCGGACGTGCCGCGCGTCTTCGACAAGGGCTTCACCGGCGAGATCGGCCGCGAGGGCAAGCGCTCCACGGGCATCGGCCTCTACCTGGTCAAGCGCCTCTGCGACAAGATGGGCGTCGAGGTGGAGGCGGCCTCCGCCGAGGGCGCGGGCTTCACCGTGACGTTCTCGTTCTCGACGAACAAGTTCCACTACTTCGAGGGTTCCGGCGCGGCTCCGTCCGCGGGTGCGCACGCCGGTCTTTGGACCTAGGCTACCACGAGCTCCGGACCGTCGTGCGCCACGGCGATCGCGCGCTCGAAGGCGCCCTCCGGGTCGGCGTCGGTCACGAGCGTGTCGAAATCGGAGAGGCCCGCGAACTGGAAGAAGCTCGTCTTCCCGACCTTGCTCGCGTCGAGCAGCATGAGGCGCTGCCGCGCGTTCGCGAGGTAGCGCTGCTTGATGCTCACACTGAAGTCGTGCTCCACGGTGAAGCCGCGGTCGGGATGGAAGCCGTCGGCTCCCACGAAGGCCTTGTCGGCGTAGAGGCGCGTCATGCTGTCGAGGGCGAGCGACCCGGCCGTGTAGAGGTGGCCCTTGCGCAGGATCCCCCCGAGCAGCAGCACCTCGGCGTCGGGCAGGTTGTAGCTGACGTAGTTTGCGATCGCAAGGTCGGCGGTGATGATCGTGATCCCGCGCTTGTCGGTGAGCCGCTGCACGAAGGAGAAGCTCGTCGTCCCGATGTCGGCGATGATGACGTCGCCATCTGAGACGAACTTTGCCGCCGCCCGGCCGATCGCGTCCTTGGCCTCGGCGTTGATGCTCGCGCGCTCCTCCGGGTAGCTGAGGGCGAGCGATCGTCCCCGGGAAACGGCGCCCCCGCGCACGCGGCGCACGCGGCCGCTCGACTCGAGCTCGTCGAGGTCGTGGCGGGCCGTGACCTCGGATACGCCGAACCGCTCGGCGATGTCGGACACCGCGACGCTCGGATGGTCGATGAGCCAGCTCATGATGAAGCGGTGCCGCTCGGCGGCGGAGGTGTTGTCCCGGGGCATGACGGCCTTTCGCACGAGGTTTCCTATGCTCTCACTATAGATAAGTTTCGAAACAAAGTATATAGCGGGCTTCGAAGCGAGCGGGTGGGGCGGGGTAAACGGGGGGTTTCAGGGTGGAAAAGGCGAGGTCACACGGCTCTCGATCCTTTGAACAGCAGTTCATAGTAGCGGTGGTTTCAATCTTCCAAAACCGCTCGCGCCCGAAAACCAACCGCTTGCCGCCGCGGAAACATCCCACTTGTCAAAACTTATGAAATAACTTATAAACATAATTATTGTCAGAAGCTGAAAGCAAAGGAGGGTTTCATGGCGATCAAGGTTTTCGCAGACGGCGCCGACCTCGAGGGCATGCTCGAGATGTACCGGGAGGGCGACGTCCAGGGCTTCACCACCAACCCGTCGCTCATGAAGGCGGGCGGCGTGACGGACTACCGCGCCTTCGCCCGCGAGGTGCTCGGCGAGATCACCGATCTGCCCGTCTCGTTCGAGGTGTTCGCCGACGACCTCGAGTCCATGGAGGCCGAGGCCCGCGAGATCGCCACCTGGGCCGACAACGTCTACGTCAAGATCCCGGCGATGACCACCGACGGCACCTCAACCTCCGAGCTCGTGCGCCGGCTCTCGGCCGACGGCGTCAAGATCAACGTCACCACGCTCTTCACCGTCGAGCAGAACCACGAGTTCATCGATGCCGTGAGCGACCAGACGCCGTCCATCATCTCGATCTTCGCCGGCCGCATCGCCGACACCGGCGTGGATCCGATGCCGATCATGGAGGACGCCATCGCCTACGCGGCGCCCAAGGCCGCCTGCGAGATCCTGTGGGCGAGCACGCGCGAGCTGCTGAACATCTACCAGGCCGAGAAGATCGGCTGCCAGATCATCACCGTGCCCAACTCCATCCTCGCCAAGCGCAAGAACGTGGGCCGCGACCTGCTCGAGTACTCGCGCGACACCGTGCGCGGCTTCGCCCGTGACATCCAGGCCCTCGGCTTCAAGATCCTGCCGTAAGGGGCCTCGCATGCTGATGGATGAACTCACCTCCGATCTCGTGCTCTGCCGTGCCCACGCGGATGGCTGGCAGGATGCGATCCGGCTTGCCGGCAGCCTTCTTGAGGGCGCCGGTGCCTGCGATCCGAGCTATACGGCGTCGATGATCGCCTCCGTCGAGAAGTTCGGACCCTACATGGTCCTCGAGGAGGGCATCGCGATGCCCCATGCGCAGGCCGCGGGCAACGTCTCCCGCCCGGCCATCTGCGTGGTCACCCTTGCCGATCCCGTCCCCTTCGGCCATGAGGAGTTCGACCCGGTCGGGGTCCTCATTGGCATCTGCGCCCCCGATCCCACGGCCCATCTCGCGGGGCTCACGGAGCTGTCGCAGATGTTCGATGACGAGGACGCGGTCGCAAAGCTCATGGGTTGCGAGAGCTCCGAGGAGATCCTCACCGTCATGGGGTCGTTTTTCTCCTCGTGAGAGAGGCGTGGGGATATCCTGTCTCAGTCCGTTTCGATCATGCAAGCAACGTTTTCAAAGGAGTCGCAATGCATATCATCACCGTGTGCGGCAACGGCATCGGTTCGAGCCTCATGCTCGCCGGCAAGATCCAGGAGATCTGCGATGCCGAGGGCATCAAGGCCGACGTTGAATCCATGGACCTGAACGCCGCCTCTTCCGCCAAGCCCGACCTGTTCGTGACCGTGAAGGAGCTCGCCCCCGAGCTCTCAGGCAACGTGGTCATCGTTCGCAGCTATGTGAACGCCAAGAAGATCCGCGAGGACGCCCTCGAGGCCATCAAGGCTGCCGCTGCAAACGCCTGACAACCGCTGTAATTTTGGAAAAGGGCGCCGGAACACCCGGCACCTGCGCATTGAAAGGGGAGTGACCATGAACGTGGTGCTGCCTGTTCTTGAGTTCTTCCAGTCCATCCTGACCCAGCCCGCTTGGATCATGGGTCTGTTCGCCTTCGTGGGGCTCGTGGCTCTGCGGCGCCCGGGTCATAAGATTCTGACCGGCACCTTGAAGCCGATCCTCGGCTACTTGATGCTGTCCGCCGGCGCCGGCGTGGTGCAGACCAACCTCGCGCCGCTCGGCACCTTCATCGAGACGGGCTTCCACATCACGGGCGTCGTGCCCAACAACGAGGTCGTCGTCTCTATGGCGCAGAGCGTGCTCGGGGTCCAGACGATGGTGATTCTTATCCTCGGCTATGTGGTGAACATCATCGTGGCGCGCTTCACCAAGTTCAAGTACATCTTCCTGACCGGGCATCACAGCATGTTCATGGCATGCCTCTTCTCGGCTGTGCTCCAGGCCTCGGGCTTCGAGGGCGCGCAGCTCTGCATCATCGGTGGCTTGTTCCTGGGTCTTGTGAGCGCCATCCTTCCGGCCGTGGGCCAGCATTTCACCGACCGGGTGACCGAGGGCGACGGCATCGCGATGGGCCACTTCGGGTCCCTCGCTTACTACATCTCCGCGGCGGTGGGCTCGCTCTTCAAGAATGAGGCTGAGTCTAACAACACCGAGAAGATCGAAGTTCCTGAACAGTACGCCTTCCTGCGCGACACCACGATCTCCACGGGTCTGACCATGGCGTTCTTCTATCTCGTGACGGTCGTAGCGGCCTACATCGCCGATCCCACCGTTGTGACCGAGCTCGCTGGCGACATGAACGTGCTTGTGTACGCGCTCACCTGTGCCCTCTCTTTCGCTGTGGGCGTCACGATCGTCTACAACGGTGTGCGCATGATTCTCGGCGACCTCGTTCCGGCGTTCCAGGGCATCTCGAACAAGCTCATCCCGGGCGCGATCCCGGCTGTGGACTGCGCGGTGTTCTTCCCTTATGCGCCGACGGCGGTCATCCTTGGTTTCGTGTTCTCGTTCATCGGCGGTGTGGTGGGTATGCTCATTGTGGGTGCCACCATGGGCATCTTCATCATCCCCGGCATGGTGCCTCACTTCTTCTGCGGTGCGACGGCGGGCGTGTATGGAAACGCCACGGGTGGACGCAAGGGCGCCGCGCTCGGTGCGTTCGTGAACGGCCTGCTCATCACCTTCGCCCCTGCTCTGCTGCTACCGGTGCTTGATGTCTTCGGCTTCGAAAACACCACGTTCGGCGACTTCGACTTCGGCGTCATCGGCATCGTGCTGGGGCGCGCTGCCGAATGGTTCGGCCATGTGGGCGTGTACGGCATCTTGGCTGCGTTGATCCTCGTGGCGGTGGTTCCCAATTTCGTGAAGACGAAGGGTGCCGTGATCAACCACGTGGAGGAGGACTAGCCTCTTACGCCACGCCTACCGGATTTCGATAGGACAGGGGGCGGGCCGCACGCGGCCCGCCCCCTGTTTGCGTCGCTGCATGCTGCGCCGCCGGTTTTCGACGAAAACAAGCGCCTCTTGTACCACTTCGAGCGACGTGCGATAAAACCTGGCGCCTTTTGTACCAGTTTGGCGCCTCGGCCGAAGTAGCCGGCATCTTGGCTGCGATAAATCGCCTCGTAGAAAGCGCGCGCCAAAATCGTCTACTCAGCGCGGCGAGGAAAACTGGTACAAGTCGAGCAAGGTTTTCATCGCCGTCACCAAAACTGGTACAACTGAGGGGAGGTTTGCCCTTCTACTTCACGACGAGGATGTCGCACTCGGTGTTGCGCAGCAAGAACGAGGAGATTGACCCCAAAAGCGCGTACTTGATGCCGGACAGCCCGCGCGCTCCGCAGATCACGAGGTCGGGATTCACCACATTGAGCATCTCGTCCTTGAGCGTCTCGCGGATGCGGCCGGCGCGCACCATGATGCGCACCTCGGCGATGTCGGCGTTGCCGCGCGCCTCCTCGGCCTTGACGGCGATGGACTCCATGAAGGCCTGCTCGATCCCGTCGAGCAGGTCAGCGGGGTAGGCCCCGGCCGCCTCGAGCGCCGTCGAGTCGATCACGTGACCGACCACGAGCTTCGCGTGGTTGCGCGCGGCGATCTCGATGGCGCGGGAGAACACGAAGTCCTGCTGCTCGGTTCCGTCAAGCGCGACGAAAATCGTCTGATAGACCTCTGCCATGGTTGCCTCCTTGCATCATGGGCATGCGAAGATGCATACCCTGCGCCGAACCATACTCAAGATATACCCCTCCAGAGTCCGGTTCGGTCCGGCTATTCCGCGAACGTCTGGTTTTTCGGGGTGCGGGTGGCGACGCTCGCGGGCGCGGGCCATAATGGGCTGAACCGCAACGGCGTCGGCGCAGATGAGGGGAACCGCGTGGATATCATCGAGCTTTTCAAGTCGGCATTCATGGGTCTGGTCGAGGGGATCACCGAGTGGCTCCCCGTGTCGTCCACGGGCCACATGATCTTGGTCGACGAATTCGTGAAGCTCGATGTCACCCCGGCGTTCTGGAACATGTACCTCGTGGTCATCCAACTCGGCGCCATCCTCGCGGTCTGCGCCCTGTTCTTCCACGAGCTGAATCCGTTCAGTCCCTCGAAGGGGGCGGAGGGCCGCCGCGCCACCTGGGGGCTCTGGGGCAAGATCATGCTCGGGTGCATTCCGGCTGCCGCCATCGGCTTGCCGCTGAACGACTGGATGGAGGAGCACTTCTACAACGCGACCGTCGTGGCGATCGCGCTGATCGCGTACGGTGTGGCCTTCATCGCGATCGAGGTCTGGCGCGCGCGCCGCCTTCGAGCCGACTGGCATGGCGGCCGCCCGGCCGGGGCGCATTTCTCCGCCCCGCCCGCACCCGCGACCGATGACGCCGACTTCGGCGCCGTCGCGACGCTCGACGACCTCACGTGGAAGACGGCCCTCGGCATCGGCTGCTTCCAGGTGCTCTCGCTCATCCCCGGCACCTCCCGCTCCGGCTCGACCATCATCGGCGGCCTGCTGCTCGGCTGCACGCGCACGGTGGCTTCCAAGTTCACGTTCTTCCTGGCGATCCCCGTCATGTTCGGTGCGAGCCTGCTCAAGCTCGTGAAGTTCTTCCTGAAGGGCGGCGCCTTCGGGACGGGGGAGTGGGCGATCCTGCTCGTGGGCTGCGTCACGGCGTTCGTGGTGTCACTGCTGGCGATCCGCTGGCTCATGGGCTTCGTGCGGCGCCATGATTTCAAGGCGTTCGGGGTCTACCGCATCCTGCTCGGCATCGTGGTGCTTGCGTACTTCTTCGTGCTGGCCTAAGAGCGCCGCCCGCTTGGATCCGCGCGATCGGCTGCACCGGGATCCCAAGAGGATAAATATAAATATTCATCTTGGTCGGATCCCCTGCTTGAGGGGGTGTTTCGGCCGGCATTCGCGGCTGCGGCCCCCGGTGAAATTTGCTATTCTTGTGAACGGTCTTGGCGTGTCGATCCGGCGCGCTTTTTCGTTGCATAGAGAAGGGGAATGCATGGACCAGTTCTTCAAGCTCTCGGAGCGCGGATCGGACGTCGGCACGGAGGCGAGGGCCGGCCTGACCACGTTCCTCGCGATGGGCTATATCATCGCGGTCAACCCGTCGCTGCTCGTGGCCGCGGGGATCCCGATGCCGGCGGCCGTCACGGCCACCTGCCTGGGTGCCGGCATCATGACCATCCTGATGGGCCTGTTCGCGAACCGCCCGCTCGCCTGCGCCTCGGGTATGGGCGTCAACGCGGTGGTGGCCTTCACGCTCACCCAGCTCGCCGGCGGCGACTGGCACGCGGCGAACGCGGTGATCTTCGTCGAGGGCGTCGCCATTCTGCTGCTCGTGCTCTGCGGTCTGCGCGAGGCCATCATGGACGCGATCCCCGTGTCGCTGCGCCACGCGATCTCGGTGGGCCTCGGCCTCTTCATCGCGATGATCGGCCTGAAGAACGGCGGCATCATCGTCGCCGACGAGGCCACGATGGTGGCGCTCGGCGAGGTCTCCGACCCCATGTTCATCATGGCGCTGATCTCGATCATCGCCACGGTGGTGCTGTACTCCCTGAAGGTGCCCGGTGCGCTGCTCGTTGGCATCATCGTCTCGGTGCTCGCGGGCATCCCGCTCGGCGTGACCCAGATGCCCTCCGGCCTGGTGTCCGGCCTGGACTTCTCCTCCTTCGCGGCTCCCTTCCAGACCGATGAGGCCGGCACGATGGGCATCGTCAAGGTCTTCACGAACCCGACGCTGATCGTCTTCGCGTTCTCGCTCATGATGTCGGACTTCTTCGACACGATGGGCACGGCCATGGCCGTCGCCAATCAGGGCGAGTTCCTGAACGAGGACGGCACGGTGGAGGACATCAAGCCGATCCTGATCGTCGATTCCGCGGCCGCCGCGGTCGGCGGTTTCCTGGGCGCCTCCTCCATCACGACGTTCGTGGAGTCCACCTCCGGCGCGGCCGACGGCGCCCGCTCCGGCCTGTCCTCCATCGTGGTCGGTGTGCTCTTCCTGCTTGCGGCGTTCTTCTCGCCGGTGATCGCCGTGGTCAGCTCCGCTGCCACCTGCGGCGCCCTGGTGTTCGTGGGCTTCCTCATGATGGGCGAGGTGCGCGAGATCGACTGGTCCGACCTGCTCGAGGGCTTCCCGGCGTTCATGATCGCCGCCGGCATGCCGTTCACCTACTCCATCTCCGACGGCATCGGCTTCGGCTTCTTGGCTTATGTGGTCGTGGCCGTGGTGACCGGCCAGGTCAAGAAGGTCAAGCCGCTCATGTGGGTGGCGGCGCTCGCCTTCCTGGTCTACTTCCTGGTGATCTAGGGCATTGCGCTGACGCGGTGTCGCGTGAAAAGGGGGCCGGCATCGCTGGCCCCCTTTTTTATCGCGCGAACGCCTCCCGGCCCGGTGCATGGCGACGATACTTGTTCGTTGGGACCGCTCGGGCGCACAGGGGAGCCCCGATTGGCATGGCGATCGCGCATCGTGGACAAAAATGACGTTAGTCGGTGATTTGAAGCGGCCCGAAGGGCTGAATCGCCTCTGCAGCGCACATATATAGCTTTAATTACAGGACCCCGTATGCGCGCTTGCTCAATTAAGACATATAAAGATATGCAAACGCTGAGCGAGATGAACGGGAAAGTACCGACAAACGTCATTTTTGTCCAGCGCGTCGAGTTTTCGCCGAGTGCGGCGCGGATTCAGTCCGAATCGATCGAGTTTTATTGTTCGACCGCGGTGCCGCATTCCTGCCCAGGTGCCCCTGCCGGGCCGATGGTACATAATGGACGGGTCAAGCCACCGTTGCGAAGGAGTTCCATGCGTAACGTCTACTTCAACCATGACGGCAACGTGGACGACCTGGTCAGCCTCCTGCTCCTGTTGCAGGTTCCGGACATCAACCTCACCGGCGTCTCCGTGATCGACGGCGACGGCGTGATGGAGCCCGCCGCGGACGCCTCGCGCAAGATCATCGATCTGCTCAACCAGCACGGCCACCGCCTTGAGGTGGCGCTCTCCACCTCGCGCGCCCGCCACCAGTTCCCCAGCGCATGGCGCACGAGCGCGTACGCCTTCGATTCCTTCCCCATCTTGAACGAGCACGGTGCCCCGAAGACGCCGATCGCCGCGCTCCCGGCCCACCTCGACATGGTTGAGAAGATCAAGGCCGCCGAAGGGAAGACGGCCCTCGTCATGACCGGCCCCCTCACCGATCTCGCCCGCGCCCTCGACGCCGATCCCGCCATCGAGGACCGCATCGAGCGCCTGTACTGGATGGGAGGCTCCCTCGACGGTCACGGCAACGTCGGGGATCCCGGCTACGACGGCACCGCCGAGTGGAACGCCTTCTGGGATCCCGAGGCAGTCAAGCGGGTCTGGGATTCCTCGCTCGCGATCACGATGGTGGGCCTTGAGAGCACGGAGGAGATCCCGTTGAACGTCGAGCTCCGCGACCACTTCGCCAAGCTCCGGCGCTATCCGGCCATCGACTTGATCGGTCAGGGCTACGCCCTCGTGCTCACGGCCGAGGCGGATTCGGTCTACTACCTCTGGGACGTGCTGACCACGATC
The DNA here is from genome assembly GCA_015062655.1 of Coriobacteriaceae bacterium. GTDB lineage: Bacteria > Actinomycetota > Coriobacteriia > Coriobacteriales > Coriobacteriaceae > Collinsella. Next base: position 180,741 of record SUUG01000018.1, on the reverse strand, counting down.
GCGAGCATGTACCCCGAGGTCGTCGAATCAGAGCAGGTCCGCTGCGACGTCATCACCGAGGGCAAGGCGTCGGGGCGCACATTCCGCACGGAGGACGGCCGCGAGGTCACCCTCGTCACGCGCGCCGACCGCGACCGGTTCCTCACCCATGTCGACGAGCTCGCGATGTCGGCGGCCCCGGCCCTGTACTAGCGCCTCCCCCCGAGCATGCGAGGCCCCGCTGCACAGGCAGCGGGGCCTCGTGTTTTACCAGCTCCAGAGTGTCTCCGGCCGCGTCCTACCGCAAATCTGCCAGGAAGCTCCGGCCCTCTCCGTTGCCGGCCACGCCGAAGTTGTCGAGGATGGTCGCCCCGAGGTCGGAGGCCGTGGTGCGGAGCCCGAGCTCCGCGCCGGGCGCCTTCATCACCGGCGACCACGCGAGCAGCGGCACGAGCTCGCGGGTGTGGTCGGTGCCCCGGTAGGTGGGGTCGTTGCCGTGGTCGGCGGTGATGAGCAGCAGATCGCCCTCGTCCATGAGCCCCATGACCTCGCCAAGCTGCGCGTCGAAGTCCTCAAGCGCCAGGCCGTCCCCTTCCGGGTCGCGTCGGTGGCCGTAGACGGCATCGAAGTCGACGAGGTTCGTGAAGCAGAGCCCCTGCCAGTCGCGGCGCCGCATGACCTCGATCACATGCTCCATGCCGTTGTGGTTGCTCTCGTTATGGAAGGCCTCGTCGAACCCGTTGCCGCAGAGAAGGTCGTAGGTCTTGCCGACCGCGATCGTGCGGAGTCCGGCCTCGTGCAGGAAGTCCACGACGGTGGGGCCGTAGGGCTCGAGGCCGTAGTCGTGGCGGTTCGCGGTCCGCTTGAAGCTCTGGGCGTCCTCGCCCACATACGGGCGGGCGATCACACGCCCCATCGTGATCTCGGGACCGTTGATGAGCGTCCGCGCGTACTCGCAGATCCGATAGAGCTCCTCAAGCGGAATCACCTCCTCGTGGGCGGCGATCTGCAAGACGGAGTCGCCCGAGGTGTAGACGATCAGATCCCCGGTGCGCAGCTGCTCCTCGCCGTAGTCGCGGATGACCTCGGTGCCCGAGTAGGGCCTGTTGCACAGGATCCCGCGGCCGGAGAACGCGCGGATCTTATCCAGGAGCTCGTCGGGGAAGCCTTCGGGGAAGTAGTCCACGTGGAAGCGGGCCGGCAGGCACATCATCTCCCAGTGGCCGTCGAGCGAGTCGTTGCCGAAGCTCGTGATCTGCATGCGCCCATGGGCCGCGAGCGGCTTCGCGGGCGCGTCGATCCCCTCGAGCCCGCCGGGATGCGTGAGCGCGATTCCCAGGCGCTCGAGGTGGGGGAGGGCAAGCGGTCGCGCCATCTCGCGGACGAACCAGCTGGCGGTGTGTCCGAGGGTGTCGGCGCCCTCGCTGCCGTAGCGCTCGGCGTCCGGGGCGCCGCCCACGCCGATGGAGTCGATGACGATCGTGAGCACGCGGTTGAAGCCCATGGGACCTCCTGTCTCGCGGGGTTGATGCAGCGGGTCGCGCGCCTGCTCCCGGGCGCGATCCGCGTCCTTACGATTCCAGCTCGGCGAGGATCGCCGGCGCGGCCGAGACGCCCAGGCGGTTCGCGCCCGCCTCGATCATGGCGAGGGCGCCTTTGAGCGTGCGGATGCCGCCCGCGGCTTTGACACCCATCTCAGGCCCGACGACCCGGCGCATGAGGGTCACGTCGGCGACGGTCGCACCGCCGGTGGAGAAGCCCGTGGAGGTCTTCACGAAGTCGGCCCCCGCCTCGCGGGAAAGCTCGCAGGCGCGCACCTTCTCATCGTCTGTGAGCAGGCAACACTCGATGATGACCTTGAGGAGGGCGCCGTCCGCATGGCAGGCCTCGGCCACGGCGGCGACATCGTCGCGCACGGCGTCGTCTGCGCCCGATTTGAGCGCGCCGATGTTGATGACCATGTCCACCTCGGCGGCGCCGGTGGCCACGACGTCGCGGGCCTCGGCGACCTTGGCCGCGGTGCTGCCGGCGCCGAGCGGGAACCCGATCACCGCGCAGGTCGCGACCGCGCTGCCCGCGAGCCCCGCGGCCACGCGCGGCACCCAGGCGCCGTTCACGCACACGCTCGCGCAGCCGAGCCCGCGCGCCTCGGCGATGACGGCGTCGATCCGCTCGGCCGTGGCGTCGGCCTTGAGCAGGGTGTGGTCCATATAGGAGGCGAGCTCGGATTTCGTGAGGTTCATGGGAGTCCTTTCTCTCGAGGGGTCATGCGAGCGTCACGCGGTTTCAGCTTCGTCGGCGTAGGTCACGCCCTCGGCGGTGACGGTGGCGTAGAGCAGCGGCGCCGGCGCCGGGGGTTCATCGCCGAAGGCGAGGGCGCCGGAAAGCGTCCTCATGCCGTCGGCGAGCCGCGCCTCGGTGGCCGTGTGGAGCACCGCCACGGGCTCGCCCGCGCGCACGGCGTCCCCGACGTTTTTCAGCAGCACGATGCCCGCCGTGTGGTCGATCGCGTCGTCGAGTGTGAGGCGGCCGGCGCCCAGCTCGGCGCTGGCGATGCCGACCCGCTCGGTGTCGATGGCGGTGAGGTGTCCGTCGGCCGGCGCGGCGAGCTCGCGTTGGATGGGGGCCGCACCGAGCAGCACCGTGTCGCGCAGCGCGCGGTCGTTCCCGCCCTGGGCGCGCACGATCTCGCAGAGCTTCTCGAAGGCCGACCCGTCCTCGATCACGCGACGCGCCCGGGCCCGCGCCTCCTCGGCGCCCGCGATTCCGCTGAGGGCGAGCAGGTCGCCGGCGAGCATGACGGCCTCATGGGTGAGGTCGGCAGGCCCCCTCCCGTGCAGCGTCTCCACCACCTCGGCCACCTCGAGGGCGTTGCCGATCGCGTGGCCGAGCGGGCGGTCCATGTTCGTGACGAGCGCGCTCACGCGCCGACCCATCCCCTCGCCGATCGCCACCATGGCGCGGGCGAGCTTTACGGCTTCGGGAACCGTCTTCATGAAGGCGCCGGAGCCCACCTTCACGTCGAGCAGGATGCACCGGGCGCCGGCGGCGAGCTTCTTGCTCATGATCGACGAGGCGATGAGCGGGATCGAGTCCACGGTGGCGGTCACGTCGCGCAGGGCGTAGATGAGCTTGTCGGCCGGGGCGAGGTTGCCCGTCTGGCCGATGATCGCCCCGCCGTGCGCGCGCACGGTTTCCAGGAACTCCTCCTCGGTGAGCGCGATGTTGAAGCCGGGGATGCTCTCGAGCTTGTCGAGGGTGCCACCGGTGTGACCGAGGCCGCGGCCGCTCATCTTGGCGACGAATGCCTCACCCGGGGCCATCGCGGCGAGCATCGGGACCACGGCGAGCGAGGTCTTGTCGCCCACGCCGCCGGTGGAGTGCTTGTCCAGGGTGGCGCCGGGAAGGCCGGAGAGGTCCACCACGTCGCCCGAGCGCATCATGGCGAGCGTCAGCAGGCGCGTCTCCTCGTCGGTCATGCCGCGAAGGAACACGGCCATGAGCCAGGCGGACATCTGGTAGTCGGGGATCTCGCCGGCCACGTAGCCGTCCACGACGAAGCGGATCTGGGCCTCGGTGAGCTCGGCGCCCTCGCGCTTGCGCTCGATGACGTCGTACATCCTCATGAGCAGCAGCTCCCCTCGCCCGCGCTACCGTGCCCGAGGTCGGCGGGGCCGAAGCCCCAGGGCAGCAGCTCCTCCAGGGTGTGGACCTCGAAGGCGTCGCCGCCGGTGCCCAACAGCACGCGGAAGGAGGCGGGGTCGCAGAACTCCATCATCACCTGGCGGCAGACGCCGCAGGGCGCGCAGCGGCCCGAGACGGGCTCGCCGGCCGGCCCGCCCACGATGGCGATGGCGGTGAACGCGCGCCGCCCCTCGCGGACGGCCTGGAAGAACGCCGTGCGCTCGGCGCAGTTCGACGGCGTGTAGGCGGCGTTCTCGATGTTGCAGCCCGGATACACGGTGCCGTCGGCGGTCAGGAGCGCCGCGCCGACGGCGAAGTGCGAGTAGGGCGCGTAGGCGTCCTCGCGCGCGGCGACGGCCGCGCGCACGAGCTCGAGATCGGTCACGTTCGCTCCCTCCATCCTAGCGCGCCCCCTTCTCGTAGGGCACGCCGTCGGCCGCGGGGGCGACGGAGCGGCCCACGAAGAGCACGAGGATCACGAGGGTCATGAGGTAGGGGAGGCAGGCGAGCAGCTCGCTTGGGATGGGCACCACGCCGCCGCCGAGGATGATGACGAGGGCCTGGGCCGCGCCGAAGAGCAGACAGGCGCCGTAGGAGCCGTGGGGCGTCCACTTGCCGAAGATCACGGCGGCGAGCGCGATGAAGCCCTGGCCCGCCACGGCGGTCTGCGTGAACTGCGAGATGATCGCCAAGGTGATGGAGGCGCCGCCGAAGCCGGCGAACATGCCCGAGAGCACCACGCAGATGAAGCGCGTGCGGCTCACGTTGATGCCCAGGGTGTCCGCCGCGGCCGGGTGCTCGCCCACGGCACGCACGCGCAGGCCCCACTTCGTGCGGTAGAGCACGAACCAGACGACGAGCGCCGCCGCCATGCCGATGGGCACCGTCACGTCCACGTTGAGATTCGCCCAGGGCGTGCCCGCGAGCGCGCCGCGGCCGAGGATCTTGGGCAGGGTCTCGATGCTCGGCGACTGCGTGCCGCCGTTCCAGATCAGGCGCGCGACGAACAGCGCGATGCCGGGCCCGAGCAGGTTGAGCGCGATGCCGGAGACGTTCTGGTCGGCCTTGAACGTCACCGCGGCCACGGCGTGGAGCACGGAGAAGGCGGCCCCGGCCGCGCCCGCGGCGAAAAAGCCGAGCCAGGCGTTGCCGGTGAGAAACGACACGGCCGCGCCGGCGAGCGCGCCGATGGTCATCATGCCCTCGATGCCGATGTTCACCACGCCGGAGCGCTCGGAGATGACGCCGCCGAGCGCCCCGAAGACGAGCGGCGTGGAGTACATGAGGGTGATGCCGATGAGGAGCAGGAGGTTGTTAAGCATGCTGGGCACCTCGCTTCTGCGCACGGCGCCGCTCCAGGCGGTCGGCGAGGAGGGGGACCACCCGCGCCAGGGCCACGAAGAAGACGATCGTGCCGATCATGATGTTGATGATGTCGGTGGGCGCACCGACGGCCATCTGCACCGACTGGCCGCCGTAGAGCAGGCCGCCGAACAGCAGGCCGGCGAAGATGCAGCCGATGGGCGAGGAGCCGGCGATGAGCGCCACCGAGAACCCGTTGAAGCCGTAGTTCTCGAAGCCGGCCAGGGTGGAGATGCTGTGCGGTTCGATGCCGGTGACCATGAGCGCGCCGGCGAGGCCCGAGACGGCGCCGGCGATGGTCATCGCGATGAGGGTGTTGCGCCCCACGGGCATGCCGGCGAACTCGGCCGCGTCGCGGCTGAACCCGACGGCGCGCAGCTCGTAGCCGAGCTTGGAGCGGTAGAGCACGAACCAGATGCCCGCGGCCACGAGCACGGCCACGGCGAAGGCGATGTTGACGTCGGTCTTCACGAGGAAGTCGTAGAGCCAGGGGACCTGGCGCAGCGCCTCGAGGCCCGCGTCGGAGACCTTCCACTCGGGCAGGATCGTCGTGAAGCTCGAGGGGTTCACCGGCAGCGACGCCGTCGAGCTTGGGCGGTGGTAGGCGGCGCTGTTGGCAACGAAGTTGTTCACGTAGAGCATCGTCCAGTTGAGCATGATCGCGGTGATGACCTCGTGGATCCCGAAGCGGGCCTTGAGCGCGCCCGTGATCGCGCCCACGGCGGCGCCGCCCGCGACGCCGGCGAGCACCACGACGGGGATCTGCAACGGCATGGGCAGGTCGAGCTTGACGCCCACGAGCACGGCGCAGACGGTGCCCGCGATGTACTGGCCCTCGGCGCCGATGTTGAACAGGCCCGTCTTGAACGCGAAGGCCACGGAGATGCCCGTCAGGATGATGGGGGCGGCCTTGATGACGGTGTTCGAGATGTACTTGGGCTTCGAGAGCACGCCGTCGAACAGGGCGGCGAACGAGGCCCCCGGGTCGTAGCCGGCGGCGGCGAGCAGCGCGGCCGCGACGGCGAAGCCGAGGGCGATGGCGATCAGCGCCGCTGTGATGGGTTTGTGCAGGATGCGCTGGATGCGTCCGGCGCCTCCCGCCTGCGTGGTCGATGACATCAGGCCTCACCTCCCGCCATGAGGAGGCCGAGCCGGTTCTCGTCGACCTCGCCCTGCTTGAATGTGCCGGTGATCCGGCCGTTGTAGATCACCGCGATGGTGTCGGACACGCTCATGACCTCGTCGAGCTCGAGCGAGATGAGCAGGATCGCCGTGCCGCGGTCGCGCTCCGCCACGAGCGCGCGGTGCACGTACTCGATCGCGCCCACATCGAGCCCGCGGGTGGGCTGTACGGCGATGAGCACGTCCGGGTCGCCCGAGACCTCGCGCGCGATGATGACCTTCTGCTGGTTGCCTCCGGACAGCGCCGAGGCCGGGCGGTCCGCGCAGTCGGCGGGGCGGACGTCGTAGGCGCGGATGAGCTCGTCGGCGAAGGAGCGCATGCGGTCGCGGTCGAGGACGCCGCGGCGCCCGAACTCGGGCTCGCGGTACCGCTCGAGGACGGCGTTCTCGGCGACGGAGAAGGGGAGCACGAGGCCGCGCCGCTGACGGTCCTCGTGGATGGTCGCCACCTTGTGGGCGTGGACGTTGCGCACGCTCGTGTTCTGGATCTCCGCCCCCTTGACGGACACGGTGCCGGACGCCGCGCGGGTGAGGCAGGTGATGGCCTCGACGAGCTCGCGCTGGCCGTTGCCGTCGATGCCCGCGAGGCCGACGATCTCGCCGGCGCGGACGCTGAGCGTGAGTCCGCGCACGGCGTCGATGCCGCGCTCGTCGCGGACAACGAGGTCTCGGATCGACAGGACGACCTCGCCCGGCTCGGCGGGGGTCTTCTCGACCACGAGGTTCACGTGGTGCCCCACCATCCTCTCGGCGAGCTCGCCCTCGTCCACGTCGGCGACGGAGACGGTTCCCACCTGGGCGCCGCGCCGGATGATGGTGCACGCGTCCGAGGAGGCTTTGATCTCCTTGAGCTTGTGCGTGATGATGATGATCGTCTTCCCCGCGGCCGCGAGGTCGCGCATGATCTTGATGAGCCGCTCGATCTCCTGGGGCGTGAGCACCGCGGTGGGCTCGTCGAGGATCAAGATGTCGGCCCCGCGGTAGAGTGCCTTCAAGATCTCGACGCGCTGCTGCTGCCCGACGGAGATCTCCTCGATCTTGGCGTCGGGGTCGACCTCGAGGCCGTACTCGTCGATGATCCGCGTGACGGATTCGCGGGCGCGCCTCATGTCGAGCACGCCGGCCGCGCCGCAGGCCTCGTCGCCCAAGATGATGTTCTGCGTGACGGTGAAGTTGTCCACGAGCATGAAGTGCTGGTGGACCATGCCGATGCCGTGCGCGATGGCGTCGGTGGGGCTGTTGATCTCGACCCGCTCGCCGTTGAGGAAGATCGCTCCCTCGTCAGCCTGGTACAGGCCGTAGAGCACGTTCATGAGCGTGCTCTTGCCGGCGCCGTTCTCGCCGAGGACCGCGTGGATGCTGCCGCGCTTGACGGCGAGGTCCACCCGGTCGAGGGCGCGAAACGCTCCGAATTCCTTGACGATGCCGCACATCTGCACCGCGAAGCTCGCATCGGGCTCCATATCCGCCTCTCCTTTCTGATTGACGCTTCGTCCCGGATGGACGGCGCGCATCGCCGCGCCGCCCGTGCGGGACGGCCCGAGGATCTCGAGTCCGGGCCGCTCGCGCTCCGAAGGCGCGGGGCGCCCCCACCGGAGCGCCCCGCGCAGGAATATGGCTGTTAGAGGGAGGCCACGAAGGCGTCGTAGTCGGCCTCGGAGCCCGGAGGCGTGATCTTGCCGTCCTTGATCTGGGTCACGAGGTCCTGGGCGGTCTCGTAGACCTCATCGGACATGTGCTCGTGGTGCTCGGAGATGCCGGCCGCGCCGTCGCTCATGCCGAGCTCGATGTTCTGCCCGCCGATCTTCTCACCCTTGCTGGCCTTCTCGGAGATCTCGATGACCGCCTTGTCGACCTTCTTGAGCGCCGAGCTGAGCATGTTGTCGGGCGCCTGGCTGTACTGGTCCTTGTCGACGCCGATCACGTACTTGCCGGCATCCTGCGCGGCCTCGATGACGCCGTTGCCGGCGTTGCCCGCGGCCTGGAAGACCACGTCGCAGCCGTCGGAGTAGAGCTTCTGGCCCGCGGCCTTGCCCTTGGCGGCGTCGGTGAAGCTCTCGAGGTACTGGACCGTGACCTCGACGTTCTTGCCGGACTCCTTGTTCGCGTAGGCGACGCCGGCCTTGTAGCCGTACTCGAAGGTGTCGATGATGTCGCTCCTCATGCCGCCGACGAAGCCGACCTTGCCGGTCTCGCTCGTCATGGCCGCGATGTAGCCCACCACGAACGAGGGCTCCTGGGAGCGGAAGGCCACGCCGGTGAGGTTGTCGGTGAGGTCGGCCTCAGGGTAGGCGTTGTCGATGATCGCGAAGCTGACGTCGGGGTTCTGCTTCGCGGCGGTCTGCAGGGCGTCGGCCATGGCGAAGCCGATGCCCCAGATGAGGTCGCCCTCGTTGTCGACGGCCTTGTCGAGGTTGGTGGCGTAGTCGGACTCCTGCTTGGACTCCGTGTAGCCGACCTTGATGCCGGTGTCCTTCTGAAGCTGCTGCAGGCCCTCCCAGGCGAGCTGGTTGAACGACTGGTCGTTCACGCCGCCCATGTCGGTGACCATGGAGACCTGGTAGTCGCTGCCCGCGGTGGAGCTGCCGGCCGCGGCGCTCCCGTCGGAGGCGGCGTTGCCCCCGCCGCACCCGGCGAGCGTGAGCGCCAGGACGCCGGCGACGCCGACGGAGGCGAGCTTTGCGAAACGCGTCTTCTTCATGCTGATCCTTTCTGTCGCATGATCGCGCGGCGGCCCTGGTGTCAGGGACGCCCAACTATATCTTCAGCGACCGCGGGCCGCGGCCCGGGCGCGTGAAGAACGCAGGTGGCGGCCGGTGCGCACCCCCCCGTCGAGTCTGCGGGGCGGCGCGTCGGCGCACGGGGATCCGGGGGCGGGGGCCTCATGGCCGCGCGGGAAAGGTTCGCGCGGCCGCCCGGCGCCTCCGGGGTCGGGGTTACGCAGCGGGCACGGCGAGCGCGAGGGCGACCTCCATCATCTGGGTGAAGCTCGTCTGGCGCTCCTCGGCCGGCAGCGAGGCGCCGGTGAGCGGGAGGTCGGACACGGTGAGGAGGCACAGCGCCTGCTTGCCGGCGCGCGCGGCGTTCATGTAGAGGGCGGCGGCCTCCATCTCCACCGCGAGGACGCCCATCTTCTGCCAGCTGCGGGTGGAGTCGGGGTCGTCGAGGTAGAAGTGGTCGCTCGAGAGGATGTTGCCCACCTTGATGGGGACGTTTTGCGCCCGGGCGGCGGCCACGGCCCGCTCGAGCAGCTCGAAGCTCGCGATCGGGGCGAAGGTGCCGGGGAGGCCGTACTGGTCGGCGAAGTTGGAATCGGTGCAGGCGCCCATGCCGGCAACGACGTCGCGGAGCTCGGCGCCCTCGGCCACGCCCCCCGCCGAGCCGACGCGGATGATGGCGTCCACGTCGTAGAAGTTGAAGAGCTCGTAGGAGTAGATGCCGATGCTCGGCATGCCCATGCCGCCGCCCATGACGGTCACGGGCGCGCCCTGGTAGGTGCCCGTGTAGGCGAGCATGTTGCGGACCTCGTTGACGCAGCGGACGTCCTTTAGGTAGGTCTCGGCGATGAACCTGGCGCGGAGCGGGTCGCCGGGCATCAGGACGGTCTTGGCGATGTCTCCCGCGCCGGCGGCGTTGTGCGGGGTGGGAACACTCATGCGGTCCTCCTTGACGGTTCGCTGCCCCGGCTCGCGGGGCCAACTACATAGCTAGCATGATAGCGCGTGCGGGGATGCGTGTGCGCGGCAGCGCGGGCGGCGGCACGGGCGGCGGCGCGGGCGGCGGCGCGGGCGGTGCGGGGCGCGGGCGGCGGTGCGCCGGGCGGCGGCGCGGGCGGTGCGGGGCGCGGCGGTGGGCGTGTGGCGCGGGTGACGGCGCGGTGGGTGCGCGGCCGGCACGGGCGATAGCGCGCGGCCCTCCGCCCCGTTCCCTTCCGCGCAACTTCATTCAATGACCGTTTTATCACGGTTTTTCTCTCCGAGCCTTCTTTTTTCGTGAGAAAACGGTCGCTGAATGGTCGATGGGGACGGGCGCGACCGCCGCAGCCCGTTTCCGAGCCCGCCCCGCCTCGTCCTGTCGCACGTTTCGCGCCCGCTTCGCGCCCGCTGCCCCGAACCCGTCACGTGCCGCCCCCGCCGCCCCCGCCTGCTGTCTCAAACCCGTCACGCGCCGTGCCCGCAGCCCCGCTCCCGCCCGCCGTCCCGCGTTCGCAGCCGCCCGGCGCCCCGCCGAGCTCCCTTCCGCACCCCGCTTCCGCTATAGTGGTCAGGGCCTTTGACCTCGTCGAGGGCCGCTTAGGGGCGCTGTTCGCAGCCCTGCATCCGTATCGTCGCGAGGGAGAGGAAGGCCGCACATGGCCAAGCACGAACAGGAAGTCATCGGCGTGGACGACCGGGTGTCGGTCGGGCGCGCCATTCCGTTGGGAATCCAGCACATGATGAGCATGTTCGGGTCGACGGTGCTCGTCCCGATCCTGACGGGGCTCGATCCCAACGTCGCGATCATGTGCTCCGGCATCGGCACGATCTGCTACCTCCTGGTCACGGGCAACAAGATCCCGAGCTATCTGGGGAGCTCCTTTGCCTTCATCAGCCCGATCATCGCCGTGGGAGCCACCCGCGGCCTCGACGCGGCCATGAGCGGCGTCATCGTGGCGGGCGCCGTCTTCCTCGTGGTGGCCGGCATCATCCGGCTCGTGGGCACCGGTTGGCTCGACCGCCTGCTGCCGCCCGTGCTCGTGGCCAGCGTTATGGTCGTTATCGGCGTGGGGCTCTCGGCCACCGCGGCGCGCATGGCGCTCGAGCAGACGGCCGCGGACGGGACGGCGTCCTTCTACGCGATCGGAGCGGTCGTCGCGGCGGTCACGCTCGTCTCCGCCGTGCTGTTCTCGAGCATGGGCGGCATCATGGGGACGATTCCCGTGCTGCTCTCCATCGTCGTGGGCTACCTCGTGTCGCTTCCGCTCGGCCTCGTCGATTTCGCCCCGGTGGCCGAGGCTGCGTGGGTCGGCCTGCCCGAGCTCTCCGCCCCGCGCTTCGACGCGGGCGCGATCGCGCTCATAGCCCCGGTGGCCGTCGTCACCGTGATCGAGCACATCGGGCACCTGCTCGCCGTGGGGGAGATCGTCGGCAAGGACTACCGCGCGCTCCTGCCGCGCTCGCTCGCCGGCGACGGCCTATCGACGGTCATCTCGGGTTTCGTGGGCGGGCCTCCCACGACCACCTGTGCGGAGAACATCGGCGTCATGAGCGTGACGCGCGTGTACTCGACGCAGATCTTCTGGTACGCGGCGGGGTTCGCGCTCATCGTGGGCGGCTTCTGCCCCAAACTCGCGGCGCTCGTGCAGTCGATCCCCGGGCCGGTCATGGGCGGCGTCTGCCTGCTGCTCTTCGGGCTCATCGCGAGCAACGGCCTGCGGATGCTCGTGACGAACGGGGTCGATTTCGACCAGAACCGCAACCTCATGATCGCGTCGGTGGTGATCATCCTCGGCGTGGGCATGGAGACCGCGGGCATCGCGATCCCGGTGGGCGACTACACGCTCCCCGGCATGGCGACCTCCACCCTCGTGGGCATCCTCATGAACCTCATCCTGCCGGTGCCCAAGGGGGTATGAGGGGGTTGTCTGCGTGGATGAGTTAGCGTTTGAGGTGATGATTGTCAATATCAATATAGTGTGTTTTTATATCGAAAAACACACTAATAATCCGATTATCCGCTAAAATACAGTATCTATCAGCATTTTCAAGGAAGCAAACACATCAATTTATTACTTATTTACTACTAATGAATGAGCCCTGACACGCAAGTTTTCCTAGATATGCAAAGATATGGTACAGCACATCAGTATTGAAACAAGAATAAATCGAATAACTTATAGACTATGGAACGCCTAAAATGACGTTCCTTTTCTATTTTCAGCCGTTCTTATTGGACGGCTATTATATTACCCAAAATGAAAGGAGCATTAGATTTATGAAAAAGACATGGAAACGATTGTGTACGGGCTTATTAGCTCTTGCAACTGTTGTTACTGCTTTACCGACTACACCCGTTCATGCAGAAAGCAAGCAATACTGGGCGGAGTCAAAAAGCGTGTCGGTATCGTTGAAAAAGTAATGAATGACGGTTCGATTGGTTCTACCTTTAATGAGGGACATTTAACCGTTGAGGGCGAGGACGCTTACTGTATTGACATTAACACTGACTTTAAGAATGGCTGCAAGACCAGAGCTGACGCAAGCTCACGCATGAGTGCCGACCAGATAAGCGACGCTGCCTTATCTATCGAATATGTAAAACAGTACACAGACAGCCACAGCGGAATAAGCAAAAACACGCTTACCTTTTAAGACAGCTTGTAGTCTGGCAGAGATTGAGCGTACATCTTGGCTGGCAGTGTGATAACGTGCGAGCTTCTTATGATGAAATTCCAAAGGCAACGCAGGACGAAGTTTTCTCTGGTGCAAGAGCCTTTGTCAAAGAAAATAAAGGACGCTATGAATGTGGCGGTTATATCTACTCTGGCGAGGGGCAGGAATTGGGACAATTCTGGGCGAAGCTGAATGTCGGAAATGCGAAACTGCAAAAGACTTCCAGTAATATAAAGGCAACCAAAACGCAGGCAGCCCACAAAACCATACACCGCAGGGACAGCCGAAGAAATAGGCTTGCTGAATAGATTTTCATTGTAGCGGGTACATGTAACTGTTATAATGTGGGTATGAAGAAACGGAGAAATATGAAGTTTTGGATGTAAGACATGAAATATTTAGGTACAATTTTAGTTGCATATATCGTTGTATTTATTTTAGTTATAATGCAAAAAAGAAATCATAAAACAACAAAATCTTTAAATCAGTTTTCTATTCGAACAATATCAGATGTATCATTTATATGTGCAATAGGTGCTTTGCTTCTGCTTGGCGTTCTTATCTGGGGATCTTGGAGTGAACCTGATAATTTTTATTCTAAAAGATATTTGATGATTATTATCCCATTATCTATTATTTTGTTTGGAGTTACTTTTTTTGGCATGATTGCTCCGCTAAAAGGAGTGTGGGAGATAAAAGTTGAAGGAGATAATATCACCGTTATTAAAATGTTTATTTTTAGAAGATATTGGAAAATATCAGACATATCTTATTGTAAAATGAAGCGCGGTGGTATGAATGTGTATGTCAATGGAAGAAAGAAGAAAGCATTTTTTGTTGATGGTATGACAGACCATTTTGACAACTTTATAAAACGGATGGAAAAAGAGGGAAAAGAAATTATTATTCCAGAGCCAAAAGATACGAATTGAATTGTCTGGAATAGTAAATTCCAGTTTGAAAACTTCATATCCATATACACCAATGAATATGAGCTAGCGATTGACGTCTCAGCCGAAGCTTTTTGGCGTTATAACATGATTGGAGCTTTTTCTGGCATGCGCGCGGTGCGCGAGACGGTCGTTGCATGTATGTATGCGACCGAGCATCATGCTGCAGCCGGGAGAATCGCAAAGTTGATTTCAACTGATCCTCTGGGATTGAAGGGTTTGCCGCTATGGAATCGATGAATGACGCCCCGGTGCTCGAGGTGTCCCACGTGCGTCGTGAGTTCGGGCGGGATCGCTTCGTCGCGGTCGACGACGTGTCGCTCGCGATCCGACCGGGGGAGGTGCACGCCCTTCTCGGCCCGAACGGCGCCGGCAAGACCACGCTGGTGAAGATGTGTGCCACGCTGCTCGCCCCGACCGCCGGCTCCATCCGCATCTGCGGCGAGGACGTCGTGGCCCGGCCGCGCGCGGCGCGGTCGAAGCTCGGGTTGGTGCTCGGCGGCGACCTCGGCTTCTACCATCGCGCGACCGCCCGCGACAACCTCCTGTTCTTCGCCGACATGCAGGGCGTTCCAACCGCCTCCCGCCGGGAGGCGGTTGAACGAGCGCTCACGCGCGTCCGCCTGGAGGACGCCGCCGACCGGCGCGCGGGGACGTTCTCGCGCGGCATGTACCAGCGCCTCCACATCGCCCGCGCTCTGCTCGCCGACGCCCCGCTCATGCTGCTCGACGAGCCGACGACCGGCCTCGACCCCGATGTGGCCCTCCAGGTGCGCGACATCGTCCACGACCTCGCCGCCGAGGGCCGAGCGATTCTTCTGACCTCGCATATCATGGCGGAGGTCGAGGAGCTGGCGAGCTCCATCTCGGTGATCATCGGCGGTCGCGTGTCCGTGCGGGGGCAGGCGGCCGACATCGCCGCGTCCGCGGGCGTGTCGGCCGTGACGACGGTCCTCGTCGACGCTCGCCACGGCGCGGCCGAGGAGGCCCTCGCCGCCGCGGTCGGGGAGGGATCCAAGGTGGTGCGGCGCGCCCATGCCGGGCGCTGGCTCGTCACCGTGTTCTGGGACGCGGCGATGGGTGCCGCCGACCGGGCGCAGGCGCTCTCGTCGGCCCTCGATCCCCTCGATGCGTCCTATGCCGCCGCGGCCCAGACGCGCCCGGCGACGCTCGAGGAAGCGTATGTGGCCCTGGTTGGCGGGAGGTCGTGATGCGCCAGCTCAGGATCCTCGCCTTCCATGTGCGCCAGTTCGCCGCCGTGCCCTATTTCGCGCAGCTCATGGCCTTCACCACACTCGCCAACGTCCTCGTTCAGCTCTTCGCCTACCAGGCCTGGGGCTCCGTCGACCCCGTCTCGGGCTGGCTGCGCGCGGGGATCATCGGCATGTGGACCACGAGCACCTGCTCGGCGGGGATCATCGGGTTCGAGCGGGCGAAGGGGACGCTCGCCTACCTCGTCACCGCGCCGATGGACTCCGCCCGCGCCCTCTTCTCGGTGGTCGCGGCCGCCGCGAGCTTCGGCGTGCTCTCCTTTCCGGTCGGTTGGGCCGCCTGGTCGCTGCTCGCGGGCGCGCCGCTCGCCGTCGGCGCGTCGGCTGTCGGCGCCATCGCGCTCGGCGTCGCCCTGCTCTTCCTGGGCAGCCTCGCCCTCTCGTTCACCGTCGCGTCGCTGTTCGTGTTGACCCCGAACGCCATCAGCTACGAGGGGCTCCTGCTCGTGCCCATCATGCTTCTTTCCGGCGTCCTCTTCTCGGGCGACTCCATGCCGGATGCGGTGCGCCTCGCGAGCCGGGCCATCCCCATCGGCTTTCCCGTCGACCTCCTGTACGGCCGCGCGGTCGGGTGGGCCGACGCCGCGGTCTGGCTCGTCGCGCTCGCTGCGTGGACGGCCCTCTCCCTCGTGCTCGTCCGCCGCGCCCTGTACGCCGCGCGCGTGCTCGCCACGCTGGAGGTGATCTAGATGAGGGGCCCGTTGGTGAGGTTCGCGGCCGCCGTCCGCGTGGGGTGGTCCTCCTCGATCGCGTTCGCGTCGGTGGGCACCGCGCTGACCACCCTCGTCATCCTGCCCGTGCTCGACATCGCCTTCGATATCGTGATGGGCACCGACCTCTCCTCGCCCGACCTGGTCGCGACCGGCTACGCCGCGGCCTTGGTGGCGCTCGGCGTCTCGATCGCGGGCGGGGTCGTGGGCGCGGTTGCCTCCGACCGCATGCTCGGCATCTTCGCCGAGGTCCACACCCGGCGCCGCGTCGATCCCGTGTATTGGCTCTCCGTCGCGTTCATGCCGACCCTCCTGGGGCTCGTCACCGCCCTGATCGGCCTCGGCGCGGTCCTTGCGCTGTCCGGGGGAGCGGGCCTGTCTTTGTTTCTCGTCGCGTGCGCGGCGGTGCCCGCGGTCATCGCCTGCGGGTTCCTCATGGGGGTGTTCGCCGCCGGGATCGGCGTCGGCCTGCCCGACCCCTATCTGGGGGCGACCGTGCTCGGCGTGTTCCTGCCGGTGCTCTGCGGCGTCATCGTGCCGCTGGCCAGCACCCCCGCATGGTTCCAGACAGTGGCCGCGGCCGTGCCGATGTCCCGGCTGATCCAGGCGCTCCAGGCGGCCGCGCCGATCGCGCCGGCCGCCGCCCTCGACCTCGCCGTCGCCGGTGTCTGGGCGGCGGTCGGGCTGGTCGCGGTCCGCGTCGCCGTCGCCCGCTTCCGCGCCGGCCAGCGCGCGGTCATGCCGTAGGGGGGATGCAGATGCCTGTCATGGGATGGGATGAGCGCTGGGATGCGCTGATGAGGGCCGAGGCCGCGCTTTCCGGTGCCGAGCTCGCGCTCGCGCGCGTGTCGGGGGTCCATCGCGGGGCGTTCGACGTCATGGCGGCCTCCCCGCAGGGTGCGCCCGGCGATGTGGCGAAGGTCGGGCTCTCCGATCCGCGCCATGCCCGCGACCAGGAGGAGTGGCCGCCGGTGGTGGGGGATTGGGTGGTTCTCGACCGGGAGGGAGCCGTCCGCCGCATCCTGCCGCGCCGCTCCCTGCTCGAGCGCCCCTCGGTCTCGCGGGACTCGGTGCGCCAGCGCATCGCCGCGAACGTCGACGTCGCCCTCGTCGTCGAGCCCCTGGTGCCCGAGCCGTCGCTCGGGCGGATCGAGCGCCTCGTCGCCATCGCGCTCTCCGCGGGAATCGAGCCGTGGATCGTCCTCACGAAGGCCGATCTCGTCGGTCCGGAGGTCCCCGGGCCCCTCGCAGGCGAGCTCGAGCGCCGTTTCGGGAACGTCCGCGTCACCTCCGACCGGGATCCCGGTTCCGTCCAGGCCCTCCTGCGGGATCTGCCCGACGGCGCCACGGCGATCCTCCTCGGCCGTTCCGGCGGCGGGAAGTCGACGCTGACCAACCTCATGCTCGGGACGAGCCAGCGCGTGCAGCAGGTGCGCGAGTCGGACCACAAGGGGCGCCACACCACGACGGGGCGGCACCTCATCTCCGGTGAGCGCCTGGTCGTGATCGACAACCCCGGCATCCGCGCCATCGGCGCCGCGCCCGATCCCGACTCCATCGACCGCGTCTTCCCCGACATCGCCGAGCTCGCCGCCGCCTGCCGGTTCTCGAACTGCACGCACACGTCCGAGCCGGGGTGCGCGGTCATACGGGCGGTGGAGGACGGGATCGTGGACGTCGCGGCCCTTGACCGCTACGAGCGGATGCAACGCGAGGCGCGCCGCACCGAGCTTCGGCAGGACGCCCGGCTCGCACGTGAGGCCGAGCGGGGCGCGAGCCGGGACGGCAAGGCGGGGCGCCGGGCCATGATGCGGAACAAGGGCCGGCGCTGAGGCAGATGCGGGCCGGCGGCCGGGCGCATCGGGCGCCCGCTCGCGGTGGGGGTGCGCGTGCAGGGTGAGGGTCCCAGCCCGCACGTCTCCGGGTGCCCGCCTGCGGCGCTCGCTTGCCCATCAGGCGCCTCTTGCGGCGCCGCTGTCCGTGGCGTGGGCGTGGCGGACGGTCGATCGGTGGGCCTGGCGGAACGTCCGGGCGCGGGCGTGGCGCCGCGCCACCGCGCACGCCCCCGCCTGCCGGCGACGGCCCCTCGACGGTCGTCTCGGGCCCTGCGGGCAGAGGGGCCGCCTCGAACTCGCGGTTCCCGCGCAGTCCTCCTCAGCCCAGTTGCGTTTTTGACGCCTTTGCATGGATTTCTCAAACAAACGTGCGGCTATGCACCTCGAGGTGCATAGCCGAGTGTTTTGCAACTGCTGTGACCTGCGGAAACGCAAACCATACTCAGCGTCTTCCCGCTGTGGGGTGCACAGCCGTCAAAAACGCAACTGACCACTGGGCTGAGCCCCGGGTGAACGCTCCAACTGGCCGCCGCCGCGCTCCGTCCCGGGCGCACACCCCATCGCGGCCGCCCTCGCGCGCCACCCCCATACGCGCTTCGCATCTTCGTCCGCGCGCGTGGTTATACTAGGTAGCCTTGAACGCGTCGGCCCCTGCCCCCTATGGGGCACGGCAGCCCGCCCGCGTCGCCCGCCGTCAGCACACCGCCTGCAAGAGAGGTCCCCCATGCCCGCCGTCCTCGACATCGACTCACTGAACCCGGCCCAGCGCGAGGCCGTCCTCGCCACCGAGGGGCCGCTGCTCGTCCTCGCCGGCGCCGGGTCGGGCAAGACCCGCGTGCTCACGTACCGCATCGCCCACATCGTGGCCGACCAGGGCGTCCCCCCCTGGCGCATCCTCGCCATCACCTTCACCAACAAGGCCGCCGCCGAGATGCGCGAGCGCCTCGCCGACCTCCTGCCCGCGTCCACCCGCGGCATGTGGGTCTGCACCTTCCACGCCATGTGCGTGCGGATGCTGCGCGAGGACGCCGACCTCCTGGGATACACCGGCCAGTTCACCATTTACGATGACGACGACTCCCGCCGCATGGTCCGCGACATCATGCAGGCGCTCGACCTCGACCAGAAGACCTTCCCGCTCAACATGATCCGCTCCAAGATCTCCGCGGCGAAGAACGCCATGGTCGGCCCGGAGGAGATGTCCCGGCAGGCCGAGGGCGACCGCGACCGCGCGGCCGCCCGCGTCTACCTCGAGCTCGAGCGCCGCCTGCGGGCCGCGAACGCCATGGACTTCGACGACCTCCTCGTGCGCACGCTGGAGCTCCTGCGCTCCCGTCCCGAGGTCCTCGAGAAGTACCAGGAGCGCTTCCGCTACATCTCGGTGGACGAGTACCAAGACACCAACCACGTGCAGTACATGATCGCCAACCTGCTCGCGGCCAAGTACCAAAACCTCATGGTCGTGGGCGACGACGACCAGTCCATCTACAGCTGGCGCGGCGCGGACATCTCGAACATCCTCGATTTCGAGAAGGACTTCCCCGCGGCCAAGGTCGTCAAGCTCGAGCAGAACTACCGCAGCACCGGTCACATCCTGTCGGCGGCCAACGCCGTGGTGCGCCACAACTCCCAGCGCAAGGACAAGCGCCTGTTCACCTCGGCCGGCGACGGCGAGAAGATCCGCGCCTACCAGGCCTCCGATGAGCGCGATGAGGGCCGCTGGATCGCCGGGGAGATCGACAAGCTCCACGGCGCCGGCATGAGCTACGAGGACATCGCGGTCTTCTACCGAACGAACGCCCAGTCGCGCATCCTGGAGGACATGTTCCTGCGCGCCGGCGTGCCCTACCGCATCGTCGGCGGCACGCGCTTCTTCGACCGCGCCGAGATCCGCGACGTCATGGCCTACCTCAAGATGGTCGTGAACCCAGCCGACGAGATGAGCGTCAAGCGCGTGATCAACACGCCGCGGCGCGGCATCGGCTCCACGTCGGTGGCCAAGATCGAGAACCTCGCGCGCGAGAACGCCTGCAGCTTCTTCCAGGCATGCGAGATCGCCACCGCCGAGACGGGGCTCTTCAGCGCCAAGGTGCGCAACGCCCTCGCCGGCTTCGTGAAGATCGTGCGCGACGGCCGCCGCATGGACGGCGAGCTCAAAGACGTGGTGGACGCTATCGTCGAGGCGTCCGGCCTCATCCAGGCCTTCCGCGCTGAGGGCACGATGGAGTCCGAGGGCCGCATGGAGAACATCCAGGAGTTTCTGGGCGTTGCGGCGGAGTTCGAGGAGACGCACGAGGACATCGAGGGCACGCTCGAGAGCTTGGAGGAGCTGCGCGCGGCCGGCGTCGAGGACGTGGTCGTCCCCGAGGCGGGGGCGGCGGCGCCGGTGGAGACGCCGCCCGCCTCGCTCGTCGCGGCCGAGATCGAGCGCACCTACGGCCCGCTCGCCTGCCAGGCGCTGCCGGCCCTCATGGAGTGGCTGGCGCTCAGGTCGGACCTCGATTCCCTCGCCGGCGGCAGCTCGGCGATCACGATGATGACGGTCCACTCCTCGAAGGGCCTCGAGTTCCCTGCCGTCTTCGTGGCCGGCATGGAGGAGGGGATCTTCCCCCACGTGGCCGGCTTCGCGGCCGCCGACGACCCGGGCAAGCTCGAGGAGGAGCGCCGCCTCGCTTACGTCGCGATCACCCGCGCCAGAAAGCGGCTCTTCCTCACCTACGCGGCCACCCGCCGCACCTACGGGTCAACGCAGGCGAACCCGCGCTCGCGGTTCATGAACGAGATCCCCGACGAGGACGTCGAGTTCACAGGTGTGGGCTCCTCAGGTTTCTCGGGTGTGGGCTGGGAGAAGCGCGGCGACCGTCGCGGCACCTTCGGCTCGGGCACGGGCGCGGAGTACGGTGGGAGCGTCTTCGGCTCGTACACGCGCTCGGCGGGCGGGGCGCAGCGGCATCGCGGCATCGCGGCCGACGCCGGTCTCGGCCCGGCGACCTTCGGGGGCGGTCAGGGCAGGAGCGCCCGGCGCGCCGTGTCACCGGCGGTGGAGCAGCGCCGTCCCGACGCCGCGAAGGCGGCCGAGGTCTTCGCCGCGGGCGATGCCGTGAGTCACAAGACCTTCGGTCCGGGCAAGGTGCTCTCGGCCGAGGGCGACATCATCGAGGTCCAGTTCGAGAAGACGGGCCAGATCAAGAAGCTCATGAAGGGGTTCGCGCCGATCGTGAAGCTGGGGTAGGGCGTCGGCGCGGCCCGCGGCGGCGGGTGCGGTTCGCGCGCGCGGGCCGGTGCGTGCGGGCCGCGCCATCCGCCTCCACCGCCCCCGTCGTCTCCCGGGGAGCCGTCGGTGCGCGCCGCGCCGCCTGTCCTCGCCGGGCCGGATCGGGTCTCTCGGGGCCGCGGCCCTTTTTCAGGCCGCCGTCCGGGGTATCCGAGTTGCGTTTCTTTCGGATTTGCATGGCGGGATTTCCCCACCCTGAGTAGAGAGAAAACATCCGCAGGTAGATGCGGTTGTAAAATGTGCGGCTCTGCACGTCGGGGTGCAGAGCCGCAAGGTTGTTTCAAAAAACCATGCACAAAGGTAAAAAACGCAACTCGAATGCGGGCCGCGCTTCAGACCCTCCCGGCCCTCACGCCCGCCCGTGCCGCGTCCCGTCCGCGGGCGCCGATTCCAGCGTCTTATCCCGCCAGCTGCGCGCGGGCGAAGTCGGCGAGCGCGTCCCAGGGGATGTTGGCGGCGTCGAGGAGGGACTGCGTCCGCGCGTCCACGAGGTCCCGGTAGCGCTCGCGCAGGAGCGCGGCGCGCACGTTGGCCCGAACGCTCGAGAGGGGCGCCTTCCCCTCGTGCCCCTCGACCGTCCAATCGTGCGCCTCCCAGTACGCCTCGATCTCCCGGTCGGTCGGATCCATGCCGGGGTTCGAGGGGTCCTGCTCGTAGGCTGCCTCGATCGCGGCGAGCTCGTAGGGTATCCAGGAGTCGATGTCGTACGAGGTCTTGCCGACCGCAACCTCGCCGCGCCCCCGCGCCTCGGCGAGCTCGCGGTTGCGCGCGTCCATGCGCGCGGCCGTGCCGGCAAGCGACGCGTCGTCCATGAGCCCGGCGTCCTGGGCGATCGAGAGCGCCGCCTTCCGGCGAGCGAGGGAGGATACGGCCTCCTGCGCGATCCAGCCGGCGGGGTCGTCCCCGGTGTCCAGCACCCGCCAGCCGTTTTTCGCAGGGTTGACGCCGCTCGTCTTGAGGAAGTGCGCCGATGCGGCCCCCTGCTGGGCGCGGATCTCACGGATGAGGGCGGTCTCATCGATGGGCTCGCCGCCGAGGGAGAGGGCAGGGGCGCCATCCGACTCCCCATTCCGTTCGGGGCGGCTCTCCGCCCGCTGCCCGCCCCCGTCCGATCCCCGGCCCGCCGACGGGGCCGTGCCGGTCAAGGCGGGCGAGAGGGCGAGGAGGAGCGCGGATGCGACCACGGCGGCGATGAGCGCGCCGACGAGGGGCGCGCGCCGTTTGGGGCGGGTCATGGGAGGGCCTTTCACGTCGAAGGGGAACCGCCCGCGGCCCGGCGGGGGTGCGCGGGCTGCGGGCGGTCCGGGTGGGGCCGCGTCGGTCACGACGCGGCCGGGGTCATCTCGCTACCGTTCGTTCCTGCGGGACCGGTGGATCGCAAGGCTCGTCGCGATGCATGCCACCGAGGCCGACATGGAGAGCAGCACGATGCCCGAGACGAGCGAGCCGGTCTTGGGGAGGGCCCGCGCCGGGGCCCTCTTGGGCTTCGGTGCGCCGGGCTGCTTCGCATCGGACGGCGCACCGCCGTTCGCGGAGCCCGCGCCGCCGGTTTCCCGGCCGGCCCCATCGCCCGGCTTCTCCGGGCCCGTTCCCGGCTGCTCGGGATCGGCGGGTCCTGTGGGTTCGGGATCCTGGTAGGCGATCGTGGGGCTGACGTGCACGGAGGGCTTGGTGGTGCCCGGGGCCGCCTCGAGGGTCACGCGCACCCAGTCGCCGTCGGCGACGTCAATGAGGCCGCCGTCTTCGAGCCATGCCGCGAACTCATCAGAGCGCTTGAGCGAGTCCTCGATCACGGCGGAGTGCAGCAGCTCCCCGTTGCGGTACACCGAGAGCGTCACCGCCCCGGCGTTGCCGGCCTGGCGCAGATAGGGCTCGTCTTCGGGCAGGGAGAGCCTCACGGTCCCGTCTTTCGGGGCCTGCCAGCTCATTGCCGTGGCGCCCGCGGTCTTCGGATCGTCGCTGAGCAGTCCGTGGATACCGCTGCGATCGGCGGGGAGGGTATGGTCGGCGTAGTCGACGCCTGGGCCGTAGAAGGTGTTGTGCGCCCAGTTGGGGTAGACCGGGTCGATGTCGGCGATATCCGACCAGGTCCCGTCGGCATCCTGCACCTGGCCATGCCAGATGGGGCCCTGACGGTCGAGGGTGAAGTCGTCGACCCAGCTCCAGCTCGTCTTCGGGACGATCTCGAAGTCGACGCCGTCGGCCCCCGCCTTCGTGAGGGACAGGACGTCCCCCTCGCGGACGGGTTCGTCGTCGGCGATCGCCGTCCCGCCGCGCAGCACCCGTGCCCGGGTGCCCGTCCCCGGGGTCACGTGGCCGAGCAGCTCGGCCGCGGTGGTCGGCGCGTTTTGCGTGAAGGGGACGAGGATCGTGCGGCGGCCGCCCTCGCGCCCGGTCTCGTAGTGCGCGTCCGCGAGCGAGGCCGCATCCCGCGCCTGGACCGCGCCCAGGTCGACGGAGGCGGCTCCCACCGGCGTGCCGAAGAAGTCGTGCTCGACGGCGTAGCCGTTCGCATCGGAGATGCTCGCGCCCGCCCCGATCGCGGCCGATCCGTCGACGGGCCGGTACCCCTCGAACGCGGCCCCGGCGCGGTCGTGCACGGCATGGGACGCGCTCGCGGCCGCAGGTCCGCTCCCGGCGTCCTCAAGCACCGCGGTCGCATCGTCGACGCGAAGCGCCCGCGTGTCGGATTCCGGAGCGTTCGCGTAGTTCACATAGAGGTTGTTGTTGAACGACTGGCGCTTGTTCTTCGGGTTCCACTGGCCGTCGCGCTTCGCCCCGGCGTTGATGAAGATGTTGTTCTCGATGGTGCCGGGCCCGTCCGAGCGTCCCACCACGGGTTCGGCGCCCGTGGGGAGGTAGAAGGTGTTGTTGTAGATGTGCGTGTTCGGGCCGTTCGCGGGCAGGTCGAGCGCCCCGTTGTCGTTCTGGGCGATGTTGTAGCGGAAGGTCGTGTTCACGGCCTTCGGGTTGCAGACCATGATCGTGGCGAAGCTGTTCCCCGCGGAGTAGTTGTACTGGTAGAGGGTCCCGTCGCCGTAGTCGGCGTCCCAGGGCTGCCCGTCGCCGTTGCCATGGTCGTTGTTGAGCGTGCGGTACATCTCGTTGCGCTCGAAGCGGGCGTCCTTGCAGCGCCACGGCCAGATGCCGGCCGCCACGCGCCCGCCGTAGGATCCGGGCTCGGTGTAGTCCTGGGTGTTGATGTGCTTCGCGACCCCGTCGCCCACGTTGGAGACGATCTCGGGGCGATCGCAGTACATGACGGTGATCGCGTCGCCGCCCGCACCGGTGACGTAGTTGTTCTCGATGCGCACGTTGGTCGATCCGTACTTCGCGATGAGGGCGTCGTCGATCTGGCCGTCGCCGTAGTTCCCGGCGTCGATATAGCGGAGGAAGGCCGTGTAGCCCACGGCGATGCCCCACCGGTCCACGTCGGCGACCGTGCTGTTCTTGATCGTGATGCCGTCGAAGCGCGAGACGTGGGACTGGAGGTAGGCGTCATCGGCCTCGCTCCCGCGCTCGCGGGGGAGGTGGGCCATGAAGTAGATGCCGCCGTTCGCCATGTGCTTGTCGTAGATGTTGCCGTCCACATCGTGGATGTAGAGGTCGTCGAGGGTCACGTGGCTCATGGTGGACCCGTTGTCGGCGATGCCCGCCACGCCGGTGCGATCCATGCGATCGGCGCTGCGGTCGAGGGACGTCCCGTCTGCGTCGGGCGCGTCGGTCCAGCTCCAGCTCGCGATGGGGTCGTTGACGGCGGGGTCGTCGTTGGTGATCTCTATGCCTCGGACGGTGATGTGGGAGACGTCCTTCAGCAGCAGGGCGGTCGAGACCGTGCCGCGGTTCTTGTGGTTTCCGATGTTGCCGCGGTAGTCCTGCTGCCACTGGCTCGCGGCGACGCCGTTCGCGGCGATGACCGGGCGGCCGAGGGACTCGTCGCCGTATGACCCGATGGTGATCGGCGCGTCGGCGCTGCCGGAGGTGTCCTTGATATGCAGGCACTGGTCGCTGAAGACGGAGCCGCGCTCCAGCAGGACGGAGTCGCCCGGTCCGAGGCCGTGGGCGATCTCGTTGACCTTGTCGAGGGTCTTCCAGGGATGCGCCTGGTCGGTGCCCGCGTTGGCGTCGTCGCCGCTTCGGGTCGAGACGTAGTAGGTCGTGCCGCCCCCGTCCGCAGCCCGGGCCGCCGGCGGCCCGACCAGCGCCAGGACCGCGAGGGCGATGGCAAGCGCTTTCGCCCCGGGGAAGCCAGCATGACGAACACTTCTCATATAAGTATCCCTTCAAGAGAACTGATAGGTTTTGCAACTTTAATATATTAAGTTGGGGCGGATGCCGCGTCCCGTTCGGCGGTTCGTTTTCGCCCGCGAACGGTCTGCGCGGTGGTTGCGGGGGCGCCCACCGGGCCACCGGCGCTCCCGCGCGAAGGGGCGCGGGCGAGGCCGCCGGCTCCGGCACCCCAGTTGCATTTCTTGCGGATATGCATAGCGAGATCTCCGCAGCCGGAGTAGGGGAATCGTTCCCGCAGGTCGGGCTGGTTGCAAAAAGTGCGGCTTTGCACCCCGGCATGCACAGCCGCAAGATTGTTCCGGAAAAGCGTGCAAAGCCGTCAAAAACGTACCTGCGAGGTGGGGCCCGGCTTTCGCCCGCCCCTCGCCGGCCCCGTCTCCCGCGGGGCTGCCGCCTCGCCGCCCGCCGCCCCGCCGTTATCGAACGCCGAGAACGTTAACGGTCGGTTTCGCCCCGCGTTTACCTGATAGAGTGAGTCCCCACTACCAACCCTTGGGGAAGGAGCAGTCTCGTGAATGCGAAGAAGCTGACGATCGCGCAGGCTGCAACGGTAGGGGTGACGCTGTTCTCGATGTTTTTCGGGGCCGGCAACCTCATCCTGCCACCGTTGCTCGGGCTCAAGGCCGGTACCGACGTGATTCCGGCTGTGGCGGGCTTTCTCGTGACCGGTATCGGCCTCCCCATCCTCGGTGTCATCTCGGTGGCCCTCGCGGGCACGGTGCGCAACCTCGCCGACCGCGTCCATCCCGTCTACGGCCGCATCTTCGTCGCGGCCGTCTACCTCGCTATCGGACCCTGCCTAGCCATCCCGCGCACCTCGTCCACCTCGTTCGAGATGCTCGTGCCGCTGCTGCCGGCCGACATGCCCATCGAGATCGCCCGCCTCGTGTTCTCGGCGCTCTTCTTCAGCGTGGCCTTCCTGCTGGCGCTTCGTCCCGGACGCCTCACCAAGCTGCTCGGCCACGTGACGGGTCCGGCGCTCATCCTGCTCATCATCGCCGTGACCGGCGCCGCGATCCTGAACCCCGAGGCGTCGGTCCTCGCGGCCCAGGCGCCCTACGACAAGGCCCCCGCGCTCCAGGGCTTCCTGACCGGCTACCAGACGATGGACCTTCTCGCGTCGCTCACCTTCGGTATCGTCATCGCCACGAACATCCGCGCGCTCGGCGTGACCGAGCCCGGCTCCGTGGCCCGCGAGATCTCACGTGCCGGCGCGGTGGCGGGCGCCATCATCGGCGTCATCTACATCGGCTTCGCGTTCACGGGCATGCAGCTCTCCTCGGTGATCCCCGAGGCTACCAACGGCGCCTTCGTGCTCACCGAGTCCGCCACGCGCCACTTCGGCAGCGCCGGCGTTGCCATCGCCGCGGCGATCTTTCTGCTCGCTTGCCTGAACGTCTGCATCGGCCTCATCAGCTGCTGCGGCACGTACTTCGCCGAGGAGTTCCCGCGCACCGATTACCGGGCCTGGGCGCTCGGGTTCGCGGTCTTCTCATGCGTGGTGTCGAACTTCGGCCTCGACACCATCCTCGCGTTCTCGGTGCCGCTGCTCAACGCGCTGTACCCGGTGTCGATCTGCCTGGTCATCATGGGCTTGCTGCACCGCCTTTGCGATCGCGTGCCGGGGCTGTGGACGTGGGTCATCGGCGTGGTGACCGTGGTGAGCGTGTCGGTGAGCCTGCGCGACGCGCTCGCGCCCAAGTTCTGGATCCCCTTTGATGCGCAGCCGTTCGCGGCGGAGAGCATGGGCTGGGTGCTGCCTGCCGTGCTCGCGGCCGTCGTGGGCGTGGTTCTCGGCCTCGCCCGCCGGCAGCCGGGGGAGCGGGCCGCGGCCTAGGGGCTCTGATCTATCTCCCAACTCACGGGGTCCTGCGGGGCCCCGTTTTCATGGCGGCCACACGCGGGCCATGAGGCCCCCGCATATGGACCGCGCCCGCGCGCCTCGAGAGGAATCGGGATGAGCGGCGCGGCCTGCACACCCGCATGCGCCGTATGCATGGGCTTCACCCACCTCGCCTTCTCGCTGGGGAGCGCCGAGCGCGTGGACGAGCTCACGGCCGAGCTCGCCGACGCCGGTTACGAGGTCGCGAGCGGCCCGCGCACCACCGGCGACGGATACTACGAGAGCCGCATCCTAGGTCCCGAGGGAATCCGCCTCGAGCTCACGGCGTAGGTCCGCATCGATGCGCCCGCGCCCATCCGGGGTGGGGAACCAGACCTCCCTTTGAGTACAATAGACGGATAGGCAACCGAGCCGAACCGCAAAGAGAGGGATCGTATGGGTCTGTTCGATGTGTTCAAGAAGAAGGAGGCCCCCGCGGCCCCCGATACGCCTGCCTCCGTGGCTGCCGAGGCGGCCGCCGATGTGCTCTGCGCGCCCGTTGCAGGTCGCGTGATCAAGATGGCCGATGTGCCCGACCCGGTGTTCTCCGGCGAGGTGCTTGGGAAGGGCTGCGCGGTCTGGCCCGAGGAGGACGTGGTCTACGCGCCGGTCTCCGGCACCGTCACGGTGACCATGGGTCATGCCGTGGGCATTCAGGGCAATGACGGCGTCGAGGTGCTCGTGCACGTGGGCGTCGACACGGTCAACCTGCAGGGCAAGGGCTTCACGGGCTACGTGAAGCAGGGCGATGCCGTCAAGGCGGGCCAGCCCGTCATCAAGATGGACCGCTCCGTCATCGCCGAGGCCGGCTATGCCGACTGCGTGGTGCTCGCCGTCTCCAATACTGCCGAGTTCTCGAGCGTCGAGCTCACGGCGGAGCCCGAGGCCACCGTCGCCGCCGGTGCGGCGGTCCTCAAGGTGAGCAAGTAGGCCGCACGCCAGATCGAAGGCAGGGGCGCCGGGCATCCGCCTGGTGCCCCTTTTTGCTACGATGGGATCATTGTCGCAGATGAGGGGGATGTATGGTCGCGTTCTCGCACGTCGTTCTCGATCCCGCGGGCTTCCACGCCCGCCCGGTGGCCGCCGTCGCCGCCGCGGCCCGGGAGTGGGAGAGCGAGATCGAGCTCGCGGTGGCCGACCGCCGCTCCTCAGCCCGCGACCTGATGGGACTGATGGCGCTCGACGCGCGGCGCGGCGACGAGATCGCCGTCACCGTGGCCGGTCCCGATGAGCGCGAGGCCGCCCGCGCCCTGCAGGCGGTCTTCACCTTCTGATTTCATGCCCGCGGCGCTGCGGGCTCGCGCCTGATCGCGATTTCAGCCCGCTGCCACCCCAACGTCGCGCGTCTGTGGACAAAAATGACGCTAGTCGGTATTTCTACAAGCTCAGCCAGCGGTTCAGCATGCGAAATGAATGAAATATATTGTGCAGAAAAGCGCCATCGCGACGCACTGTCCTCAAAAGCATATCTATAGATGTTCTTTTGAGCACGGGTGGCCCGCGCGCGGCGGGCAAAAATACCGACTAGCGTCATTTTTGTCCAGCGCGCGCTTCAAACGCGTTGCCGGCCCGGCAAAAGCGCCGCGAATCGCCCGCGAATCGCCGGTGACCCGCCGCGACCCGCCCGCGACCCGCTACACGTGGCTCGCAATCAACTCCATCTCGCCGGCGAGCTCGACCTCGCGCAGCACCGCGGGCACGATGAGGTGCGCGCCTTTCGCCACCGTCTGGCCGGCCACCGTGCCGGAGCCGTCGATCACGGAAAGGCACAGGAAGGGGTTCTCGTTGGCAAGCACCGCCGCACCGTCTACCCGCACGCGCTCGACGGTGTAGATCCCGTTCGCCTCGAGCACCGTCACCCCGTCCACCTCGGGGGCACTCACCGCCCCGGACGCGGGCGCCGCCGCACCGTAGTCGATCACGTCGAGGCTCTGGGCGAGGTGCAGCTCACGGGGTTTGCCGTCCTTGCCCGGGCGGTCGTAGTCGTAGACGCGGTAGGTGATGTCGCTCGACTGCTGCACCTCCAAGATCAGCGTCCCGCCCTTGATGGCGTGCACGGTGCCGGCGTCGATCTGGAAGAAGTCCCCGCGGCGGATGGGCACCTCGTGCAAAAGCTCGCTCCAGCGGCCCTCCTCGACCATCTGCGCGAACTCCTCGCGGGAGCGGGCGTTTTGCCCCACGATGATCGTCGCCCCCTCGTCGCAGTCGAGGATGTACCAGCACTCGCGCTTGCCGAGGCTGCCGTTCTCATGCTCGGCGGCGTAGGCGTCGTCGGGATGCACCTGGATGGAGAGGTCGCTCGCGGCATCGATGATCTTGATGAGCAGGGGGAAGCGATCCCCCGTGGCCCCCGGGAAGACCTCGTCGCGATGCTCCTCCCAAAGCTCGGAGAGCAGCATGCCGTCGAAGCGCCCGCCCGTCACGCGGCAATCGCCGTGGGGGTGCGCCGAGATGGCCCAGCACTCGCCGATCGGCCCGTCGGGGATCTCGTATCCGAAGGTGTCGGCGAGGCGCCGGCCTCCCCAGATCATCTCGTGAAACACGGGTTCCAGACGGATCAGCTCGTTCGTTGCGGCCATGGGTCCTCCTTGCATGGGATGGTTCGGCGCGCGGCGCGGGGTCGCGTCTCATATCATGCGAGCGTGATGTTGTTCAGCACGTATCGGGATCCGACGTTGCGCGAGCGCGAGTACTCGAACGGGATCCCGCTGTCGAGGTACCCCACCTGCTCGAGCTCGAGCAGGGGCGCCGCGGTCTCGGTGTCGAGCCTCTCGGCCTCCTCCTCGGTGGCGGGGACGGCGCGGATCGCGCGGTGGAAGCTCGCGAGTTTGAGCCCCACCTCCTCGCGCATGTAGCGGTACACCGATCCGTAGAGGTGGCGCCGCTTCAGGCCGGGCACGAGGTCGAGCGGCATGTAGGTGTACTCGATCGCGATGGGCACGTTCTCCGAGAGACGCGTGCGGCAGAGGTAGTAGGTGAAGTCGTCGGGGGAGAGGCTGAGGAGCTCCGCCACCTCCGCGGGCGGGGTGACCACGGCGAAGTCGTACACCTTGGAGGTGACCTTCTCGTTGCGCTTGCCGTGCTGGGCGCTGAATCCCTCGGCGCGCTCGTTGAGTCCGGTGACGAGCGGGTTCTCGGGCAGCGTGATGGGCTTCTTCACGAAGGTGCCGCTGCCCCGGCGGCTGGCCACGAGGCCGTTCTCCACGAGCCGCTCCATGGCGCGCCGCACCGTGATCTTGCTCACGCCGTACAGCTCGCAGAGCTCGACGACCGTGGGCAGCTTCTCGTTGGGCTCGAGCGCGCCGTCCTCGATGCTCTTCTGTATGTCGGCGGCGATGACCTCGTACTTCAGCATGATATCCCCTCGTTGTTCACTTCATGCGAGTATAGCCGCTTTCACCGCGCTCAATCACCGATAGTGATGCTTTCCAAGAAATAACGCTTTACACATAAAAGTAGAGCGATATAATTTTTTCAACAAAGCGGGACGATAAGGATTCCTGAAAGAGAGGGGAGGCTTGGATGGCGGAAGGCACGCAACCGATCGCGCTGCCCGAGGACTTCTTCTTCGGTGCGGCCATGTCGGGCCCGCAGACCGAAGGGGCCTGGTGCGCGGACGGCAAGCTCGAGAACCTGTGGGACACCTGGTCCAACGAGTGCCTGGACGACTTCTACAACCGCGTGGGCAGCTACGCCGGCAACGACTTCATGGCCCGTTACCGTGAGGACCTCGAGCTCATGTCCTCGCTCGGGCTCACCACCTACCGCACGTCGATCCAGTGGAGCCGCCTCGTCACCGCCGAGGGCGAGCTCAACCCCGCGGGCGCGGCCTGGTACCACGAGCTCTTCCGCGCCTCGCGCGAGGCCGGGTTGGAGTGCTTCGTGAACCTCTACCACTTCGACATGCCCACCCATCTGTTCCGCCGCGGAGGATGGGAGAGCCGCGAGGTGGTCGAGGCCTATGCGCGCTACGCCGCGCTCGCCTTCCGTGAGTTCGGGCAGGAGGTTCGCTACTGGTTCACGTTCAACGAGCCCACGGTCGAGCCCGAGCAGCGCTACCAGGAGGGCGTCTGGTATCCCAAGCTGCATGATTTCGGCCGCGCCCGCACCGTGCAGTACCACATCTCGCTCGCGCACGCCCTGGGCGTCGCGGCGTTCCGCGCGGCGCAAAAGGCCGGCGACGTCCGTGCGGACGCCAAGATCGGCCTGATCAACGCCTTCACCCCCACCTACACGCGTGAGGACCCCACCGCGGCCGATCTCGAGGCCGTGCGCATGATCGGCGGCATCAACAACCGCTGGTGGCTGGCCCTCGTCACGGCCGGGTGCCTGCCTGAGGACGTCACGGCGACCCTCGCCGAGCGCGGCGCGGCCCTGCCGGTCCGCCCCGGCGACGACGCGGTCCTCGCCCAGGGCACGGTCGACTGGCTCGGCTGCAACTACTACCATCCCACGCGCGTCCAGGCGCCGGCGAGCGACGCCGACGCCCACGGCCTGCCGCGCTTTGCCGACGAGTACGTCTGGCCCGAGGCCCGCATGAACGAGAGCCGCGGCTGGGAGATCTACCCCCAGGGGCTCTACGACTTCGGCCTCGACGTCCGCGACAACTACCCTGGCCTCGAGTGGTTCGTCTCAGAGAGCGGCATCGGCATCATGGACGAGCACACGCATCGCGGGGCCGACGGGCGCATCGAGGATCCCTACCGCGTCGAGTTCGTGCGCGATCACCTCATCTGGGTCGCCCGGGCCATCGAGGAGGGCTCGCCCTGCCGCGGCTACCATTATTGGGGTTTGATCGATAACTGGAGTTGGTCGAACGCCTACAAGAACCGCTACGGCTTCGTCGAGGTCGACCTCATGGACGGTTATCGCCGCAGGCTCAAGCGCTCGGCGGACTGGCTCGCCGAGGTGACGCGCACCCACGTGCTCGGCTGACGCGATCGGCTCGACCGCCCGGCGTCGCGGCCGCCGGGGAGCGTGTTCGGGGGAGCGCGCGGTCCGTCCCCTCCGTGCGATAAAGAAGATACTCAGGGATTGGAGTAACCATGTCATCTTCGAAGGGTCAGGCGTTCCTCGACGCGTTCGCCGAGAAGTCCGCCAAGGTGGGCAACCAGGTGCATCTGCGGTCGCTGCGCGACGCGTTCGCCACCATCATGCCGCTGTTCATCATGGCCGGCATCGCCGTGCTCGTGAACGCGGTGGTGTTCGACAAGATCTGGGGCGCGAGCGGCCTCGCCCCCAACGCGGAGCTGCTCACCACGCTCCAGTACTGGGGCAACGCCCTCACCACCGGCACGCTGAGCATCTCGGCGCTGCTGCTCGCCGGCATGATCGGCTACAGCTTCGCCAAGAACAAGCGCTTCGACAACGCGATCTCCTGCGTGGTCATCGCCATCGCGGCCTTCGTGATCATGATGCCGCAGACCGTCACGGCGAACCTCGCCGCCGGCTCCGCGCTCATGACCGACGAGGTCACGACCGCCGAGGTGTCGGGCGTCCTCGCCTCGTCCAATACGGGCGCCCAGGGCATGTTCGGCGCGATCATCATCGGGCTTTTGGCCACGACGCTTTTCATCAAGCTCTCGGGCATCGACAAGCTCGCCATCCGCCTCGGTGACGGCGTGCCGCCCGCGGTCGAGAAGTCCTTCAACGTGCTGGTCCCGATGCTGCTCACGCTCGGCGCCTTCGCGCTCGTGGCCCTCTGCCTCAACGCCTTCTTCCAGACCGACCTGATCTCGCTCATCAACGTTTGGATCCAGACGCCGCTGCGCGCGGTCGTCACGAGCCTGCCCGGCCTCGTGTTCGTGTACTGCCTCGGCACCTTCCTGTTCACGCTCGGCATCCACCAGACCACGGTCAACGGCGTGCTCGTGGAGCCGATCCTGACCATCGTCCTGCTTGAGAACACGGCGCTGTTCCAGGCCGGTCAGGCGATCCCGGTCGAGAACTACATGAACATGGACATCATCAACGTCTTCGCTCTCACCGGCGGCTCGGGCTGCACGATCGCCCTGCTGATCGCGGCGTTCATCTGGGGCAAGTACAAGCCGTCGCGCGAGGTGGCCAAGATGGCGCTGCTCCCGGGCATCTTCAACATCAACGAGCCGGTCATCTACGGGTATCCTGTTGTGTACAACGTGCCTTTGATGGTGCCCTTCGTGGGGTGCGTCGCGGTGAACATCATCGTGTCCTACCTGGCGACGGTCGCCGGCATCATCGCGCCCTGCGTCATCCAGGTTCCGTGGACGACCCCGCTGTTCCTGAACGGCTTCCTCGCCACGGGTGGCGATGTGGCCGCGGTGATCTTGCAGGTGATCCTGCTCGTGGTTGATGTCCTGCTCTACCTGCCGTTCATGAAGGTCTCCGAGAAATCCCTCATCAAGCAGGCCGAGCTCGAGGGCGAGGTCGCGTAGGGACGCCTGCGCGCCGCGCCGAGAAGATTGGAGCTCATCATGAAGAAGATCCTGCTGTGCTGCAACGCGGGCATGTCGACGAGCCTGCTCGTGCAGAAGATGCAGAAAGAGGCCGCCTCCCGCGGGCTCGATGTGGAGATCGAGGCGCGGCCGCTGAACGAGGCGCACGACCACCTCTCTGATGCCGACATCGTGCTGCTGGTCCGCAGATCGGCTACACGAAGGACGATTTCGAGGCTAAGCTCGCCGGCACGGGCACGCCGGTCGTTGTCATCCCCATGGTAGACTACGGTCGCATGAACGCCGCGAAGATCATCGACACCGCTATCGAGCAGATTGGATAGACCATGACACCGGAGGAGAACGAGGAGCTGCAGCTCGCCTGCTTTGAGATCATCAGCTACGTGGGCACGGCCAAGAGCTGCTTCATCAACGCCGTGAAGGCCGCCAAGAGCGGGGACTTCGCGGGTGCCGAGAAGCTGATCGGCGAGGGCGACGCCGCGTACGGCGGTGGGCACGACGCCCATATGAAGCTGCTCCAGGTCGACGCGGCCGGCGAGCGCGAGCCGGTGGCACCCCTCATCCTCCTGCACGCCGAGGACCAGATGGCGAGTGCCGAGACCGTGCGCATCATGGCCACCGAGCTCATTGACGTGCATCGGGAGCTCGCCGAGCTGAAGGGCTGAGGTTCGAGCAACGCATCCCGGCGATGGCGAGTTCGAGCGATGGCGGGGCGAGCGCGTGCTCAGATGGCGGCTCAAACGGGCCTTGCGAGGCTTCTTGACGGGCAACCTGGTTAAAAATGGCTGATCTGCACTTTTTCACGCGGTGCGTTCGTGGTGTCGAACAAGATCAGTTCATCGTTTTGAGGCGAATGAGGTCGAGTGGATAACTTAAATTAGTCATAGGAGCAGCCTCCGGGCTCGCGCAAAGTACAAATCCGCCATTTTTAACCAGGTTGCCTGTTTTGGAAGAGCTTGCTGCCCCAAGATCGAGGCCCTGGAGGCCCAAAACCTCCTTGCGGAGCCGTTTGCGCGGCGGGATCGGCCTCCGAAGTCCCCGGGCGTCCTGCGGTTCACTCACCGGCAAGCCCCCGAGGGCAGGGGAGTGTCCTACCGGCACAGATCACGCCCGCGGCGCCGCTGTTGGCCAACGCGGGCGCCCCGCCCCGCCCACGGCATTCAGCTCAGCAGGTACATCGCGGCAAACGTGCTACGATAGCCCCACCTGTAGGCACAATGCAGAGGAGCCCCTCATGAGTACGATCCTGGTCACGGGTCATCAGAACCCCGATAACGACGCCATCATGTCCGCCGTCATGTTCGCCCAGCTCAAGAACGCGCTGAACGACGGCAACACCTACGTCCCCTGCCGCCTGGGCCCGCTGCCCAAGGAGACGGCCCTCGTGCTTGAGAAGTGGGGCATCGAGGAGCCGCAGCTGATCGAAGGGATCGAGCCGCCCGCCGAGGGCGAGGAGCGCCAGCAGGTCATCCTCACCGACCACAACGAGCTCGGCCAGTCCGTTCCCGGCCGTGAGAACGCCAACGTCATCGGCCTGGTTGACCACCACCGCGTGGCCAACTTTGAGACCGCCCAGCCGCCCTTCATCGTCGTGCTGCCCTGGGGCTCCAGCTGCACGGTGATCTCCTACCTGTTCGACGCCTATGGCATCGAGCCCACGGACGCCCAGGTAGCCTGCCTGCTCGCCGCCATGATGACCGACACGGTCATGCTCAAGAGCCCCACCACCACCGATGCGGACCGCCGTTTCGCCGCCCGCTGGGGCGAGCGCCTGGGCGTGGACCCGGTGGAGTACGGCAAGGAGATCTTCAAGAGCCGAGGCTCGGGCGACTTCACGCCCGAGCAGATGGTGGCGCGCGACATCAAGTGCTTCACCATCGGCGGCAAAGACCTCTACATCGGCCAGTACGAGACCGTCGACGGCGCCGCGGCTTTGAAGGAGCTGCCCGCCATCCGCGAGGCCATGGAGGCCTACCGTGTCGAGAAGGGCGCGGCCGGCGTGGTCCTGCTCGTCACCGACATCCTCGAGGAGGGGTCGCAGGTCCTGCTCACGGGCGACACCGAGGTGGCCCAGCGCGGCCTCGGCATCAAGGACAAGCCCGAGGGCGTCTGGATGCCCGGTGTGCTCTCCCGCAAGAAGCAGGTCGCGGCCCCCATCATCGCCGCGGGCAACTGATCCGTCCCCGCTGAGCGGACTCCCTGACCAAAAGAGCGCCCCCGGCCACGCGGCCCGGGGGCGCTCTTTCATGAGTGGGCTACCGGTACGGCCCCGCGCCCGCGCTACTTCACGCCGAGCGGGCCCTCCAGATCGGAGAGCATCACATCAAGGGCCGTGACGCCGCCCTCGGCCGTGTACCAGACGCCCGGGTGCTCCAAGTACACGATGTGCCCGTCGCGGTAGGCGGTCGTGCTTCGCGTGAGCTCGTTCTCGACCACGTCCTTCGCGGCCTCCTCGGAGCCCCGGCCGATGGCCGCGTCGCGGTTCAGAACGAAGATGTAGGCGGGGTCCTTCTCCACGACGGTCTCGAAGGAGATCTCGTTGCCGTGCGTCGCGGTGACCTCGTCATCGGCGATGTTGGTGAAACCGGCCTCGTTGGTGATGAGCGAGGCGCGGCCGTCGCTCCCGAGCACGTTGAACCCGCCGCTCGTGTACATCCCCACGAGGGCGGTGCTGCCCGCGGACGCCGCCTTGAGGGCGTCAGCGCGCTGCTGGAAACCGCTCATGAGTTCGTCGACCTCGTCCTCCTTCCCGAACATCGCAGCGATCGTCTCCGTCATCTCGCGCGTGCTTTCGATCACGCCCTTCTCGCTGTCTGTGGCGAGGAAGACGACGGGCGCGATCTGCGAGAGCTCGTCGTAGAGGCGCGCGAGCCGGCCGCCGATGAAGATGACGTCGGGCTGGGCGGCGGCTACGGCCTCCAGGTCGGCCTCCTTCACGGTGCCGAGGTTCGCCACCTGGCCGCCGTTGTAGTCGGCGAGGTAGTCGAGGGAGTTCTGGGAGGCGCCCACCACGCGGTCGCCGAGCCCCAGGTTGTCGAGGATGTCGAGGGCGGCGAGGTCCATCACCGCGACGCGCCGCGCGTCGTAGGGGACCTCGAGGTCGATGGTCTCCTTGGTGGCGTTCAGGCTCTTGATCGTCACGCTCGCGGGCGCGGAGGCCACGGCGGAGCCGCCGGCGCTTCCGGACCGGGAGCCGTCCGGGGCCGGCGTCGAGCACCCCGAGAGGCCGAGGCCGACGGCGAGCGCGAGCGCGAGCGCGAGGCCCCGCAGGTGCTTGGCAGATTTCATGGGTTCAGTCTCCTTCGTTCGGATGGTCGCGGGGGGGGGCGGGCGGCGCCCTGCCCCCCGCGCCTCGGTCAGTAGTACAGGGAGAGGGGCCGGTCCTTCACGCGGATGATCTCGAAATCGACCCCGTAGATCTTGGACAGGACGTCCCGGCGCATCACCTCCTCAACCGTTCCCTTCGCCGCCACGGCCCCGTCCTTCAGCGCGTAGACGTAGTCGGAGTAGAAGGCGGCGTAGTTGATCTCGTGCAGGACCACCACGACGGTGCGGCCGAGCTCGTCGGCGAGGCGCCGGACGGTCCTCATGAGCGCCGTGGCGTGGTAGATGTCGAGGTTGTTGGTGGGCTCGTCGAGCAGGATGTAGTCGGTGTCCTGGGCGATGGCCATGGCGATGTGCGCCCGCTGGCGCTCGCCGCCGGACAGCTCGTCGATGAACCGCTCGGCAAGCGGCCCGAGCTCCATGTAGTCGATGGCCCGCTCGACGATCGCGTGGTCCTCGCGGGTGAGGCGCGTGCGCGAGTAGGGGAAGCGCCCGAAGGAGACCAGCTCGCGCACCGTGAGCTTCATGTCGAGGTTGTTTTGCTGCGTGAGGATCGCGATGCGCTTCGACAGCTCGGTGGAGTTCCACGAGCGCAGCGGCCGCCCCTCGAGCGTGACCTCGCCGCCGTCAGGCCAGATCAGGCGCGAGAGCATGCCCATGACCGTGGACTTTCCGGCGCCGTTCGGGCCGATGAGGGAGATGACCCGCCCGCGCGGCAACTCGATATCAACCGAGCCGACCACCGGGGTCGTTCCGTAGTGCTTACTGAGGTTGGAGGCGCGCATGGATCAGGCCTTTCTCGACGAGAGGAGCAGATAGAGGAAGTAGCAGCCCCCAAAGACGTTGACGAACACGCTCAAGGGGATCGCGTAGGTGTAGACCTGCTCGATGACGAGCTGGCCCGCTGCGATGATCGCGACGGCGAGCAGCCCCGAGGCCGCCACGAGCTGGTCGTGCCGGTAGGTCTTGAGGAGCTGGCGGGCGAGGTTGGCCGCGACCAGGCCCAGGAAGGTGAGCGGGCCCACGAGGGCGGTCGCGGCGGCGGTGGCCAGCGCGACGCCGAGCAGGAGCCGCCGCACGACGCGGTCGTAGTCGACGCCGAGGTTCACGGCCCGGTCGCGCCCGAGGGTGATGACGTCCAGAAGGGCGAGCTCGCGCCTCAGGGCGAGGGCCGTGAGCGCGAGGAGGGCGGCGCTCGCGAGGACGATGCCCCAGCTCAGGTTCGAGAAGCCCGGGACGATCGTCGCGAGGAGCGCGTCGTACTCATTGGGGTCCATGACGCGGACGAGCGTGGACTGCACGGAGCCGAACAGCGACGAGAGAACGGTGCCGATCAACAGGACGTACAGGATGCTGTTCCCGACCCGGCTGAAGAGCCGCCCGTAGATGAGGAGCGACACGGTGCCCATGACCGCGAGGTCGACGGCGAACGTGAGGGCGCCGTCGACGGCGAGGATGCTCGAGGAGCCGGCGAAGAAGAACACGACGGTGTGGAGCAGGGTGTAGAGCGAGTTCATGCCGAGCAGCGCGGGCGTTACGATCGTGTTTCCGGTGATGGACTGGAACACGATCGACGACGCCCCGATGGCCGTGCCGGCGACGAGCATGGCGGCGGCCTTGGGCAGGCGGATGCGCAGGGCGAAGGCGAGCAGGCGCTCGTTGGCGAAGTCGATGTCCACGGCGAGGTAGGCCACGAGCGACGCGGCCGCGAGGACGGTGAGGGCGGCGATCACGCGGCGGCGCCGCCGGGCGCGGGCGGCCGAAGGCGCGAGCGGGGCGCGGGGCGTGCCGGCCGCGCGTTCCGATATGCTCCTCATGGCCGGGCCGCCTTCCGGTCGGCGCGCTCGGGGGAGGCCGGGCCCCGTCGGCCCGGGCGCAGGCGGCGCAGCAGCATGGTGATGAACGCGATGCTGCCGATGATGCCGACCGTGAGGTCCACGGGCAGCTCGTAGGGGAAGATGACCAGCCGGCTCACAATGTCGCAGATGAGGACGAAGAGCGCGCCGGAGAGCGCGGTGTCAGCGAGGGTGCCCTCGAGCCGGTCGCCCTTGAACATCGTGACGAGGTTCGGGATGACGAGCCCCACATAGGGCACGGACCCCACGACGCAGACGACGGCGGCGGTGATGAGCGATGCGATGGCGAGGCCCGCGAACAGCACGGTGTCGTAGTTGACGCCGAGGTTTTCGGCGAAGGATCGCCCCATCCCGACGATGTTGAAGTGGCCGGCGAACGCGAAGGCGAGGCCGATGAGGGGGACGGCGAGCCAGACGAGCTCGTAGTTCCCGCGCACCACGAGCGAGAAGTGCCCGCTCAGCCAGGTCGAGAGGGCCTGGGTGAGGTTGGTCGTGTAGGCGATGTAGGTCGTGATGCCGCTCACGATGCCGCCGAACATGATGCCGACGAGCGGGACCATGACCGGGTCCTTGAGCGAGATACGGCGGATGAGCCAGATGAACGACCAGGTCCCGAGCGTGGCCGCGGCGAAGGAGAGCAGCGCGCGCCCCCACAACCCGGCCCCGGGCAGCCAGATGAGAGACGCAAGGACGCCGAGCTGGGCGGAGGAGATCGTGGCCCCGGTGCTCGGTGCGACGAACTTGTTCATGCAGAGCTGCTGCATGATCAGGCCGGCGATGGCCATGCCGGCGCCCGAGCACAAGACCGCGAGCAAGCGGGGGATGCGGGAGGCGCCGAAGACCCACAGGTGCTCGGGGTCGCCCGAGAGGAGCCCGGCGGGGTCGACGTCGAGGACGCCGATGAAGAGCGAGGCGGCTGAGACGGCGGCGAGGGCAACGGCGAGCACGGGGGTTGCTCGTGGGGACGACATGGCACCTCCTAGCGCGAGATCCCAACAGAGATACGTGAAAAACACCCCCGCTATCTGGAGGTTTCTCTCTGAGGGTTATTCGGACAGCGGGAGTCTATCATGAGTTCACCAAAGCTAACAAGAATTTTTTTTGCTAGGTATCATTTAGCTGAGGCGGGGGTGGGGCATCGCCGGTGGAAATTCGGGTACAGTGAAAAGACATGTGGCCGGCCGCGACGGCTGAATCCGGTCGGTGGGAGAGCGTACGCCCTGACAGCAGGGGGAGAGGACGCCATGGCAAACGTTGAGCAGCTCTTCGATCAGAGGCAGCGGAAGCGACTCCGGCGCCGGAGCACCTACGAGAAGATCACCGAGAACGGAACCATCTCCGCAGCGGTGATGGTCCTCGCGGCCGTGCTGGCGGTGTTCTGCGCGAACACCGACGCATACGAGCCCATCCACCATTTCCTGATGTCCCCGATCTCGGTCAGCCTGGGCTCCCTCACGGCGTCCATGACGATCGAGCTGTTCATCAACGACTTCCTCATGGCCATCTTCTTCCTGCTCGTGGGCATCGAGCTGAAGTACGAGATGACCGTCGGCGAGCTGCGCCGCCCGAGGCAGGCGATGCTGCCCATGGTCGCGGCCATCGGCGGTGTGGCGATTCCCGCCCTCATCTACCTCGTGATCAACCGCGGC
This sequence comes from Coriobacteriaceae bacterium, assembly GCA_015062655.1. Taxonomy (GTDB): domain Bacteria; phylum Actinomycetota; class Coriobacteriia; order Coriobacteriales; family Coriobacteriaceae; genus Collinsella. The sequence continues at coordinate 140,688 of SUUG01000018.1, read as the reverse complement.
GGGGCCGTCAACGGCTGGGCCGTGCCCATGGCGACCGACATCGCGTTCGCCCTCGGCGTGATGTCGCTGCTCGGCAACCGCGTCCCGGCGGGTGTGCGCGTGTTCTTCAGCACCCTCGCCATCGCCGACGACCTGATCGCCATCGCCGCGATCGCGCTGTTCTACGGCGAGAGTCCCGACCTGCTGTGGCTCTGCGGCGCCGCGGTGGCGGTGTTCGCGCTCATCCTGCTCAACCGCACGCAGCACATGCGCCTCGCCCCCTATATCCTCGTCGGGCTCGTCCTGTGGTTCTGCCTCTTCCAGTCCGGCATCCACGCGACGCTCGCCGGCGTGATCCTGGCGCTGTGTATCCCGGGCGGCTCGAGCATGCAGCTCGAGAAGCTGCCGGGCTGGCTCGAGGAGGTCGCCCCGGCCCTCGACGAGAGCTTCGATGAGGAGAGCCACGTGCTCGGCCAGCACGAGTTCACCCACGCGGCCTCAGATGTCGAGAAGATCATGCACCAGGTGACTCCGCCGCTCATCCGCCTGGAGCACTGCATCTCCACGCCGGTGAACTTCGTGATCCTGCCGATCTTCGCCTTCGCCAACGCCCAGGTGCGCCTGGTGGGGGTCGACCTCATGGCGCTCGCCATGGACCCGGTCGCGATCGGTGTGTACGTGGGCATGCTCGTCGGCAAGCCCACGGGCATCTTCGGCGTCACCCTGATCATGGTCAAGACGGGGATCTCGAAGCTCCCCGAGCGCGTGTCGCTCGGCCATATCGCGGGCGTGGGCGTGCTCGGCGCCATCGGGTTCACGATGTCGATCCTGATCTCGGGCCTGGCGTTCACCACCGAGCCCTTCGACCTGCTCGCCGCCAAGGCCGCCATCCTCGCGGGCTCGGTCACGGCGGCGCTGCTCGGCCTTGCCGTCATGCGCTTCGCCGCCAAGAAGCCGGCGGCGGAGGGCTGATCCTCAGCGCCGTGCGCCTCAGTGCAGACACGGTCCCGAGTGGGCGCCAGCGTGGCGCCTGTCCGGGCCCGTTTTCTGTGCGGGCGTCGTCTCTTTGAGGGGCGGACGCGGGGACGTGCATCCCCGATCGCTTCCGGGTTCGCGGCTGCGGGCGCGCCGGCGCCCTCGCTCTCGTGACCGCGATCCGTCCCGGCCTTGCGCCGCCCGGCTCCCGTGCGGCCTTTGGGCCGCCGCTACTTCATCTGCGGCCGAATGGCGAACAGGATGTTCGCGATCGCGCAGAGTAGGCCGCCGATGGGCCAGGAGAGCCAGAAGTAGCTCCCCGCGACGGTGCCGCGGCCGAGGAAGAGCAGAAGCAGGCCGACGATGGTCGCCGAGAGCATGATGACGCTCGAGACGGCGTCCGCGAGGCGCTTGTTGTCGCCGGTCGGCTCGAGGCCGTCCCCATCATCGGATTCGGTCTCATCGTTGTAGCCTTTGAGGTTGAAGCGGCTCTGCAGGATACCGGCGTAGATCAGGATTCCCGCGCCCAACGAGGTGCAGGTGAGTACCGCGACGCCCGAGAGGTTCTCCCGATCGGAGGCGCTTCCGGGGAAGATCTGGTCCGCGGCCCACGGGAGCCGCGCCGCACCGCCGCCGTCGGAGAGGATGACAGCGACGATGACGCCGAGGAAGATGACGCCGATGCCGATGACGAGCAGGCGTGCGAAGAGCGCCCCGCCCGCTTGGCGGTCGGCGGCGGTGTAGAAGTCCTCGATATAGGGATGGGCCCGCTTGAACTCGCCATGCTCCAGCGCGACGGGGATGATAAGGTAAAGGCCAGAGAGGACGCCGAGGAAGATGGGTATCGCCGGCAGGGGGCTCGACGGTCCCAGAAGCGCCTCGGTGAGCACCGCCAGCGCGGTGCCGAGCACGATGAGGGCCACACCGAGCGCGATGCCGCGTGCGAACCGGTGCATATGGGCGTCGTAGCCGCAGACGTCGGTGGCCGGGCCGCCGTCCACCTGCTCGGCGGGCGTCGCCTCGGTGTCGGTGAGGTCTCCTTGCACGAGCTCGTCGAGGGTGCAGCCGAAGATGTCGCAGAGCTTCATGAGCTTGTCCATCTCGGGGTAGGCGCGCTCGGCCTCCCATTTGGTGACGCTTTGCCGGCTCACGCCCACGAGCATGGCGAGCTGCTCTTGGGTCATATGGCGGGTGCGGCGGAGGTGTTGCAGGTTCTCGCGGAAGCTCATGGCACTCCTTTGGTCATGGTGTCTCGTGACACCTCTGACCCTAGGGTAGCAAAGGGGGTGACTCCACCAACCGGGGGCTGCATTTCGGGCGGATTCTCGGCTCCCGGCAGGCGCCTGCCGGTTGCCATTCGCAGGTAGATGAGTCGTCGGCGCGCCACCCCACACCGCCGTAGCGGTACCCGACACCGCTGCCCCGGGCGCGGATAAAACACGGCCCGCCAGCATCCTGGGGGCTGGCGGGCCGTGTTCAAACGGTTTCAGGCGATAAAGGGCGGACTAGTCCTTTTTGCGCAGGCGCAGCACGATCGCGATGATGATGATCACCGCAGCGATCCCGATGAGCCCGAAGATGAGCGCCGGCGAGAAGGTGTCGTAGGTGTTCGGCAGGCCGCCGCCGAGGGTGGGACCGGCGTCGGCGAAGGCGGTGGCGGGCAGCAGGGTGCACGCGGCGGCGATGCGGGCGGCGGCGCGCGCTCTTGAGCTCATATCATGCGTTCCCATGTCGGGGGCTCCCTTCTCGCAGGGGACCGAAGGTCCCGGTTACCAGCAATATAGCACGTCGGCGGCGGCGCCGACCCGGGTGCGTCAGACGCGCGCGAGCTGGTCGCGGATGGTCTCGATCTGTCGGATCGCCGCGCGCACGCGGTCGCGGGCCCGCTCGATCTTGTGCTGCACGTAGATGTCGGCGAAGACGTTGTCGAAGAAGATGTCCATGCCCGAGGCGAAGCCGCCGATGTCGAACCGCAGGAGCTCCGGGTCGTGCACGTCCTCGAGCTCGCGAGCGAAGGCGCGCACGGCGTCGCGGGCGGCGTTGAACTCGTCCTCAGCGTCATCGATGCGTTTGTGCTTGATGAACGAGGTGATCACACCGCCGGCGAACATGTCGAACAGGCCCCAGTTGCTTGCCGAGTCGAGCTTCTCGAGCGAGCGGTGCAGGTGGTCGAGGGCGGCATCGGCCGCATGGATGGCCTCGGCCCGTTCGCGGAGCGGGGACGTTCCCTCGGTTCCCTCGCGCATCTCCATCATCTACTCCACCGTTCCGTAGAGTCCGCCCCAGCCGTGCGCGGCGAGCGCGGAGTTGACCTGGTCGCAGAGGCGGGAGCGGGTGTAGGTGCCCGGCGGCAGGAGGTTCACGATCTCCAGGAGGTCGCCGGCGAGGTCGAGGGTCTCGGCCTGGACGACCACGTCGAGGCGCTCGACGGCCTCGCGCCCGATGAACAGCGAGTCCACCAGGCGCTGCAGCTCGCCGAAGTCCTCGGATTGAAACGCCTCCATGCGCATGATGGCCCCTTTCTGCGATGGCACCCAATCTACCACGCGGCCGCGTGGATGAGGCGGGAAGCGGCAACCCTTCTTGGTCGGTAGGGGGTGTTTCGACAGAAAAAGTCGATTGTAGGGGGATTTTTGAGAATCTCCGAGTAGCGGCGCGATTTGCACAACTGGCAGACAGGGTTTTCCCAGTTGGCGGAAGGGCGACGGTGCGGTATACACGGTAAGTTCGAAAAATCCCCCTACAATCGACTTTTTGCTCTGGAGGAGGGCCGTCCGGGCGCCTGGCAAGCAATCTTTGTTGTGCGTAAAGCGGCGCGTGGACGTTGGAGGGCCATGCGGGCCCCGCGCGCCCGCCGCGGGGCCCGAAACCGCGCGGCAACGGAGGGGAGCGGCACCCGCCCCGTCCCAGCCCGGCGCTATACTCATCCGGGAACGCACCGACGGAGTCCGCCCCGATCAGGAAGGCCTGCCATGCAGACGACGCGAAACATCTACCAGCAGATGAGCGACGAGGAACTCGGGGCCGCCCGCGCCGAGCTCGCCGCCCGGGTCGAAGCCGTCCGCGCCCGCGGCCTCAAGCTCGATATGGCCCGCGGCAAGCCCTCGCCCGCCCAGGTGGACATCTCGCGCCCGATGCTCTCCGTCCTCAACGCGGACTCGGACCTTTTCGACGGCGCCGTCGACTGCTCCAACTACGGCTGCTTCGAGGGAATCCCCAGCGCCCGCGCGCTCGCATCCTCCCTCCTCGGCTGCCCGGCAGACCAGACGCTCGTGCTCGGCTCGTCGTCCCTGCTCATCGAGCACGATATCCTCGGCATGTTCTGGCGGGTGGGCACCTGCGGCCACGCGCCCTGGTCGGACTACGCCGCCGCCCATGGGGGGCGCCCGGTGAAGATCCTCTGCCCCGTGCCCGGCTACGACCGTCACTTCGGGATCTCCGCCGATCTCGGTATCGAGAACGTCCCCGTGCCGATGACGGAGGAAGGTCCCGACATGGACGAGGTCGAGCGCCTCGCAGCCGCCGATGACGCAGTCAAGGGCATCTGGTGCGTGCCGAAGTACTCGAACCCCACCGGCGTCACCTATACGGAGGAGACGGTCCGTCGCCTCGCGGAGATGCGCACGGCGGCCCCTGACTTCCGCATCCTGTGGGACAACGCCTACTGCGTGCACGACCTCTACGACGAGGGCGATGAGCTCGCGAACATCTTCGGGCTCGCGCGCGCCGCCGGCACCGAGGACCGCGTCGTGGCCTTCGCCTCGACCTCCAAGATCACCTTCCCGGGCGCCGGCGTGGCCTTCGTGGGCGCTTCGCCCGCGGTGGTCGCCGAGTTCTCCGCCCGCATGAAGGCGGGTCTCATCAGCGCGGACAAGCTGAACCAGCTCCGCCACGCGCGCTTCCTGCCCGACGTGGACGCCGTCCGCGCCCACATGCGCGAGCATGCCCGGCACCTCCGCCCGCGGTTCGAGGCCGTCGAGCGCAAGCTTTCGGCGGGCCTCGCCGGCACGGGCTGCGCCACGTGGACCCGCCCGCGTGGCGGCTACTTCGTGAGCTTCGACGGGCCGGCGGGCTCCGCCAAGCGCGTCGGCGCGCTCTGCGCCGAGCTCGGGGTCACGCTGACGCCGGCGGGGGCCACCTTCCCGGGCGGGTGCGACCCGGCGGACACGAACATCCGCATCGCGCCGAGCTATCCCGACCTGCCCGACCTCGAGGCCGCGCTCGACGTGCTCGTGCTCGCGGTGCGCGCGGTGGCCGCCGACCTCGCGTACGAGGAGCGCGCGTGAGCGACCGCGCGCGGACGGAGGCGGCGCCCGCCCCCGCGCCGGACGCGCACGGCGCGCGCGTGCGCGGCATCTTCTCGAACATCGCCCGCCGGTACGCGCTGTTCAACGCCCTGTCGAGCTTCGGCATCTACCGGAGGTGGCTCGCCCGCGTCGCCCGCGTCGCGGCGGCGACGCCCACCGACCGCGTCCTCGACGTGGCGGGTGGCACGGGCGATGTCGCCTTCGAGCTTTGCGCGGCCTGCCCGCCGGCCTCGATCACCCTCACGGACTTCACGCCCGAGATGCTCGAGGTGGCCCGCCGCCGCTCAGACGCCGGCGCCGCGCGCGGCGTGCCCGTCTCCCTCATGGAGGCCGACGCCCACGCGCTGCCCTTCGAAAATGCATCCTTCACGCTTGTGACCTGCGCATATGGGCTTCGCAACTTTAGCGACCGGGCGCAGGCGATGCGCGAGGCGGCCCGCGTGCTCGCCCCTGGTGGCCGCTACGTCGTACTCGAGTTCGGCACCCCGCCGAACCCGGTCTGGCGCGCGCTCTACCGGTTCCACCTCAACCGCATGATCCCGCTGATCGGCGGCGTCGTGACCGGCGACGCCTCGGGCTTTCGCTACCTGCGCGACTCGATCGCGCGCTTCCCGCCCCAGGATCAGATCGCGGCTGAGCTCCGCGCCGCGGGGTTCACCGAGGTGTCCTATGAGAACCGCACGGGAGGGATCGTGGCGATATACCGGGCCGTGCGCTAGACCTTCCGCCGGATGGCGCGCGCTCGCCGTTGTCCCTTTCATGCAGACGACCGCGACAGGAGGCCCGTGTCCGCTCCGGCAGCTACAATGTGTCGCGTATGAATGAGCGAGGATGGAGCGAGAAGCCGCATGTCCGATGATTTCTTCGATGACGAGCAGGAGCTGATGGAGGCCGCCGCGCCGGCCCGCCCCGCCGCGTCCGCGAGCCGTCCCGGCAAGAAGGGCGGCACCCGCACGCCCCGCGCCGCCGCGCCCGCGGGCGCGGCCCCCGTGCGCCAGGCGCCGCCGTTTTGGATGGTCCTCGCCATCGCCGCGATCGCGCTCATCCTCGGCGTCGTCATCGGCTACCTGCTGGGCACCCAGGCCACCTTGGCTGAGCTCAGCGAGGGCACCCAGGCCGCCGCGGGCGTGTCCGTCCAGCTGCCCGAGGGGCACCCCGAGCTCAACGTCAACGAGGACGGGACGGCCAGCGTGGCCGGCTCCGGTGCTTCGGCGGAATAGGGGAGCCATGGCCTTCGACCGCACGCAGACCAAGAAGGCGCAGGCCGCCGTCGTCATCGCCGCGCTCGCGCTCGCCGTGGTGCTGCTCGTGGCCGTGCTCTCCGGAGCGCTGTCCCCGAGGCCGGTCGGCACGGGCGCCGCGCCCGCGGGATCCTCCGCCGCGGCTGCCGCGCCGGCCCCCTCTTCAACCGGCGCCGCCCCGGGGGGCGAAAGCTCCGCCGCGGAGGTTGACTCCTCCTTCGGCGCCGCCGAGCAGCAGCTCAAGGCCCAATACGAGGCCGACCCGTCGAACCCCGCGGCCCTGCTGAACCTCGCCAACGGCTACTTCGACTGGGGCGCCTCGGCGATGGGCGCCGCCACCACCGACGAGCAGCGCGCCCGCGCCCGCGAGCTCTTCAACAAGGCCATCGACGCCTACGACACCTACCTCGCCGAGCATCCCGGGTCGAAGGGCGTGATCGTGGACCGCGCGATCTCGATCTTCTACACCGGCGACACCACCCGAGCCATCGACGAGCTGGAGGCCTTCACCAAGGAAGACGACGCCTTCGGCCCGGCCTGGGCGAACCTCGGCATGTTCTACGAGGGGGCCGGCCGCACGGACGACGCCCGCGCCGCCTACGAGCGCGCGGTCGAGGCAGACCCCGACAACGCCTATCAGGTCAAGACCTACGCCCAGCAGCGTCTTGAAGCACTAGGGAAGTAACGGCAACCGTGTTTGAAGGAGCAGAGCATGGAGCTGAACATCACCACGAATCCCGCGCCGGAGACCTACACCGTCATCGTGGCCGGGGAGATCGACATCTCGAACGCTGACAAGCTGCGCGATGCCATCGACCTGGCCCTCGAGCAACCCACCGAGAAGGTCGAGCTCGATTTCGCCCAGGTGAGCTACATCGATTCCACCGGTATCGGCGTGCTCGTGGGCGCGGCGCACCACGCGGCCGACCACAAGCGGGCCTTCGGCGTCGTGAACGCCCAGCCCAATGTCTTGCGCGTGGCGCAGCTGCTCGGCGTCGACGCCGAGATCGGCATCACGGCCGCCTAGCGCCCCTCGCGGCGGCCACCGCGTTTGCGCCGGGGTATACTCAGACGACGACGTTTCGATCCACGGGTCCGCGCGCGGGCCCGACCCACATCTCGCTCGTGGAGGTCCATGTGTTTGGTATAGGTTCCACGGAGCTGGTGATCATCTTGGTCTTCGGCTTCCTGCTGTTCGGGCCCGACAAGCTGCCCCAGATGGGGCGCACCATCGGTCGCGCCCTCAGGCAGTTCAAGGAGACCCAGGAGAAGATGACCTCCATGGTGCAGTCGGAGGTCATCGACCCCATGGCCGCCGCCGTGCAGGAGCCGGTGAAGAAGCCGAAGGCCGCCGTCGATGACGACGATGACGCCGACCTGCCGGCGGACGGCGCGGCGCCCAAGCGCAAGGAGACCTTCGCCGAGCGCCGGGCGCGCCTGGCGGCCGAGAAGGCCGAGCGCGAGGCCGCTTCCGGGGAGGGGACGGACGCTTCGGCCCCGGCCGCGCCGGCCGCGCCCGAGTCTGAGCCAGCCACTCCCGCCGCCGAGGCCGACCCCGCGGCGGAGCCGGCGCCCCGCACCACCGCCGACCTCTACGCCCGCCGCCCGCGCAAGCGCGCGACGGCACCCGCCGCCGAGGACGCCGCCTCGGGTGACCTGCCTTCGGAAGGGGGTGAGCTCTGATGCCCATCGGACCCGCGCGCATGCCGCTCTTCGATCACCTCGGAGAGCTCCGCCGCCGCCTCACGATCGTCATCGTGTCGGTGATCATCGCCACCGTCGTCATGTACTTCGCCACGCCTACGATCGTGGCCGTGCTGACCGACCCCATCGAGCCCTACCTTTCCGGCCAGGACTTCGTGGTCACCACCTCGCTCGGCGGCTTCTCCATCAAGTTCGGGATCGCCATCAAGGTGGCGGCCGTCATGTGCACGCCGATGATCGTCTGGCAGATCCTCGCGTTCTTCCTGCCGGCGCTCAAGCCCAACGAGCGCAAATGGGTGGTGCCCACGGTGCTCGCCGCCACGGCCCTGTTCTTCATCGGCGCCGTCTTCTGCTACTTCATCATCGTGCCGGCCGGCTTCGAGTGGCTCATCTCCGAGACGGAGAGCATCGCGAAGGTCCTACCGGAGCTGCATGACTACATCAACATCGAGATCCTGCTCATGATCGGCTTCGGCGTGGCGTTCGAGCTGCCGCTGATCGTGTTCTACCTCGCGGTCTTCCACATCGTTCCGTACTCGAGCTTCCGCGCCGCCTGGCGCTACATCTACGTGATCATGCTCGCGGTCTCGGCCTCCATCACGCCCGATGCGAGCCCCGTCACCCTCATCTTCATGTACGCGGCCATGCTCTCGCTCTACGAGATCTCGCTCGCGGTCACCCGCTTCGTGGTGGTGGCGCGCGAGGGTCGGGAGGGACTCACGCGCAGCCGTCTGTCGTTCCTCACGGACGATGACGACGAAGAGGATGAGTAGGGCGTGCACGAGCTGGGCATCGTAGACGGCGTGCTGAAGACGGCCATCGAGACGGCGCGCGGCGCCGGGGCCACCAAGATCATCTCGGTGACGCTCAAGATCGGCGCGATGCGCGAGGTGGTGCGCGAGGCGATGGACTTCGCCTGGGAGGCTCTGCGCGAGGACGACCCGCTCACCGAAAAGACCGAGCTCATCGTCTGCGAGGTGGCGCCGCGCAGCGCCTGCGTCGCCTGCGGCAACGAGTTCGACCACGACCGGTACCATCTGCGTTGCCCCGCCTGCGGCAGCGGCCAGACCCTGGTGCTCGCCGGCCGCGAGCTCGACATCGTCTCCATGGAGATCGAGACCCCGTGACGCCACGTGGGGAGGCGGGGAGTGAGGAGCCAGATCATGGCAGAGAAATCGATTGATATCGCGAGCCCGATCCTCTCGCGCAACGAGCGCCTGGCTAGCCAGCTGCGCGAGCGCTTTCGCGAGACGGGCACCTTCGTGGTGAACGTGCTCTCGAGCCCGGGGTCGGGGAAGACCTCCACGATCCTCGCCACGAACGAGCGGCTGCGCGACGCCCACGGGCTCTCCTGCGCGGTCATCGAGGGCGACATCGCGTCGGATGTTGACGCGATCACGATGAAGGAGGCCGGGATGCCGGCCATCCAGATCAATACGGGCGGCCTGTGCCACCTCGAGGGGAACATGATCCGCAAGGCCGTGGACGCGCTCGACCAGGGCGTGGGACTCGACAAGATCGATGTGATCTTCATCGAGAACGTGGGCAACCTCGTGTGCCCCGTCGATTTCGACCTGGGCGAGGACGTCTCGGTGATGATCCTCTCGGTGCCCGAGGGAGACGATAAGCCGCTCAAGTACCCGGGGATCTTCCAGCATGCGAACGCGCTGCTGCTCAACAAGGTGGACGTTGCCGCAGCGTTCGACTTCGACATGGGGGCCTACGCGGGCACGCTCGACGACCTGAACCCCGAGGCGCCGCGCTTCGCCGTCTCGGCCACCCGCGGCACCGGCATGGACGAGTGGGCCGGCTGGCTGGCGGAGCGGATCGCCGCGCGCAAGGCCGGCGCCGCCTCCGGCGTGGACGACGCCGCCGCGACCCCGGCCGCCGCGGATGCCGAGCGTTCGTAATCCGGCCTTTTTTCGACGTTTTATCCCGAATCACGCACGCTCGGCATCAGCAGATGATGGCGAGCGTGCGTTTTTGCCCCTTTTAGGCGTGAATAATGACGGATCGCGAACGCTCGCTGTCTTGCCGGCGCTCGGTTCGGGTATAGCGCGACGAGCCGTGTATACTGAAAAATCACGTGACACCCCGCGCCGTCGGCCCGCCGTCCGGCTCCGATGCGCGCGGTGCCGCCCCAACGCACGCCCGAGTTAGGAGCCTTTGTGAAGCTCGTCATCGCAGAGAAGAACATCGCGGCGCAGAAGATCGCCCAGCTTCTGGCTGAGGCCGGCGCGCCCAAAGCCGATAAGGTCTACAACACCCAGGTCTACCGCTTCAAGGTGGGCGGGGAGGACTGGGTCTCCATGGGTCTGGCCGGGCACATCCTCGCTCCTGATTTCCCCGACGAGATCCTCTTCGACAAGACGCACGGCTGGTATGGCGTCACGTCCGACGGCGAGCTGCTGCCGGCCGACGTCCCCGACGGCCTCGCCCGCCCGCCCTATGACACCAAACGCCGCCCCTTCCTGCCCAACGGCATCAACATCAAGGGGTGGAAGGTCGAGAGCCTGCCCTACCTCACCTGGGCCCCCATCGTGAAGAACCCCGCCGAGAAGGAGATCATCCGCGTTCTCAAGAACCTCGCCAAGAAAGCCGACTCGGTGGTCATCGCCACGGACTTCGACCGCGAGGGAGAGCTCATCGGCTCGGACGCCCTCTCGCAGGTCCGCCAGGTCGCCCCCGACGTCCCCGTCTCGCGCGCCCGCTACTCGGCCCTCATCAAGGGGGAGGTCACCGAGGCCTTCGCGAACCTCGTCGAGCTCGACCAGGACCTCGCCGACGCCGGTGAGAGCCGCCAGTACATCGACCTCATCTGGGGCGCCGTCCTCACGCGCTACCTGACGCTCGCCAAGTTCGGCGGCTTCGGCAACGTGCGCTCGGCCGGCCGCGTCCAGACCCCCACCCTCGCCCTCGTGGTGGAGCGCGAGCGCGAGCGCCTGGCGTTCGTGCCCGAGGACTACTGGCAGATCCGCGGCATGGGCGAGAGCGCCGGCCAGGAGTTCAAGATCTCCCACGCCACGGCCCGCTTCACGGACAAGATCGCTGCCGAGACGGCGTTCGCGCGCGTCGAGGCCGCGTCCACCGCAACGGTCACCACGGTGGCCAAGCGCTCGCGCAAGCAGCAGGCGCCGGCGCCGTTCAACACCACCTCGCTCCAGGCGGCGGCCGCCTCCGAGGGCATCAGCCCGGCACGCACCATGCGCATCGCCGAGAGCCTCTACATGAGCGGCCTCATCTCCTACCCGCGCGTCGACAACACGGTGTACCCGCGCTCGCTCGACATCGCGGGGATCGTGGGCGGCCTCGCGGCGGCCAACCCGGCGCTCGCCCCGGTGTGCAAGAAGATCCTCGCCGGCCCGCTCAAGCCCACGCGCGGCAAGACGGAGACCACCGACCACCCGCCCATCCACCCCACGGGCCAGGGCAATCCCGAGAGCCTGGACGGCGGGCAGAGGAAGCTCTACAACCTCATCGCCCGCCGCTTCCTCGCCACCCTCATGGGCCCGGCGACGATCGAGAACACCAAGCTGACGCTCGACGTGGCCGGTGAGCCCTTCACGGCCTCGGGCGACGTGCTCAAGGAGGCGGGCTTCCGCGAGGCCTACCCCTACGGGCTCAAGCGCGACGAGCAGCTACCGGCGCTTTCCGAGGGCGACACGGCGAGCGTGCGCGATATCAAGCTCGAGGCCAAGCAGACCGAGCCGCCTGCGCGCTACTCGCAGGGGCGCCTCGTGCAGGAGATGGAGAAGCGCGGGCTGGGCACCAAGTCCACGCGGGCGAGCATCATCGAGCGCCTCTACCAGGTGCGCTACCTCAAGAACGACCCCATCGAGCCGAGCCAGCTCGGCATGGCCATCGTGGATGCGCTCTCCGAGTACGCACCGCGGGTGACCACGCCCGAGATGACGGCCGAGCTCGACCGCGACATGACCTCGGTGGCCGAGGGCCGCGACTCCCAGGCGCACGTGGTCGACCACTCGCGGGCACTGCTCGCGGGGATGCTCGACGAGCTCATCGACCACAAGGACGACCTCGGCGAGGCGATCTCCGACGCGGTGACGGCTGACGCCAAGGTCGGCAGCTGCCCGAAGTGCGGCAAGGACCTCGTCATGAAGACGAGCGCGAAGACGCGCGGCAGCTTCATCGGGTGCATGGGCTGGCCGGATTGCGACGTGACCTACCCCGTGCCGTCGGGTGTGAAGGTGGAGCCGATCGAGGGCGAGGCTGGCGTCTGCCCCGAGTGCGGCGCACCGCGTATCAAGTGCAAGCCGTTTCGGAGCAAGGCCTACGAGCAGTGCGTGAACCCGAAGTGCCCCACCAACTACGAGCCCGACCTCAAGGTGGGGGAGTGCCGGGTCTGCGCTGAGGCGGGGCGTGCCGGCGGTGACCTGATCGCGCACAAGTCCGAGCGCTCGGGCAAGCGGTTCATCCGCTGCGCGAACTACGACGAGTGCGGCGTGAGCTACCCGCTGCCGGCCCGCGGCAAGCTCCAGGCGACGGGCGAGGTCTGCGAGCACTGCGGGTCGCCCGAGGTGATCGTGGAGACGGCGCGCGGCCCGTGGCGGTTCTGCGTGAACATGGAGTGCCCGGGCAAGGAGAAGAAGCCGGCCCGCGGGCGCGGCGGGACGAAGAAGCCGGGCGCGAAGAAGGCCGCAGGGGCGAAGAAGGCTGCGGCGAAGAAGTAGCCGGCGCGGGAGGCTCGGGCTCGAAGAAGGACGCCTCAAAGAGGTGCGCGAGCTGCGGACTCCCGCGATTCCTTCGCGGACGACCGCGGCTTCCTGCGATTTCTTCGCGAGGAGGACCAAGGGCGTCCGCTGGTTCCCCACGGAGGTTTCTCGCAGTCGTACCCCTTGCAGCGCCCCCGGAGCTTTGCGGCGTTTTTTTGAGGTTGGGACCCGGAAACGTCATCTTTTTAGAGGTTGGGAGCGCGGAAGTTCCCAACCTCGAAAAACATCACGCCTTTGACCTGCGGAAGCTCCTAATCTAGCTTTTTCGTCGTTCCCAAACTCAAAATACCTACGGGAAACGTCGCGGTCAGTGCAGGCGCACCACCGGACCCGTCACAGTTGCGCTGCTCGGCCCGCTGTGGCCGCAGCCGCCGCGGGAGCGTTGCCCGATCTGCCGCAGGCGTACCGCCCGGCTCGCTGCGACTGCGGCAGCTACAGGCGCGTTGCCCACGCAGCCCCCGGCAACGCCCCCGAACACGCCAGAAGCGCCCGCCAAACCGGATTCACGCCCACGCGGTATGATGGGGCAACGCAATCGAGGGGCCGCGCCGCGCGAGACCCCGTCCCGCCCGCGCACCCGGCCCACCTGCCCGCGCGCGTCCCGTCCCGCAAGGAGCCCCATGACCCCGGCATTCATCACCCTGGAAGGAATCGACGGCTGCGGCAAGTCAACGCAGGCCGCGCTGCTCGCCCACGCCCTCGAGACCGCCGGCGCCACGGTCTGCCGTCTGCGCGAACCCGGCGGCACATCGATCTCCGAGCAGATCCGCTCCCTCGTCCTCGATCCGTCCAACACCGAGATGGGCACCATCTGCGAGCTCCTCCTCTACGAGGCCGCCCGCGCCCAGCTCGTCCATGAGGCCATCGCCCCCGCGCTCGCCGCGGGAGCCTCCGTCGTCTGCGACCGCTTCTACGACTCCACAACCGCCTACCAGGCCTTCGCCGGCGGCCTCGAGCGCGAGCGCGTCCGGCTCGCCAACGAGCTCGCCGTCAACGGCACGCACCCCGCCCTCACCCTCGTCTTCGACCTCCCTGTTGAGGAGGCCGCCGCCCGCGCCCGCGGCCGTTCCGCAGCCGACCGCATGGAGGCCAAGGGCCTCGCCTTCCAAAAGCGCGTGGCTGCGGGCTTTCGCGCCATCGCCGCCGAGGAGCCAGCCCGCGTTCACCTCATCGACGCCACGGGAGCGCCGGACGAGGTTCACGCCCGCGTCCTCGACGTCCTCAGAAAGGAGGGGATCCTCTGATGCCCGGTCTCCTCTCCCAGCTTGACACCCAACCCCGCGTGCGAGACTTCCTCGCCCGCGCCGCCGGCTCCGAGCGCACGAGCCAGGCCTACCTCTTCCTCGGCGCCCCCGGGTCGGGCAAGCTCGACGCCGCTTGGGCCCTCGCGCAGGCGCTCCTGTGCGAGCGCGAGGGCGAGCACGGCTGCGGTGCCTGCGACGGCTGCGTCCGCGTCGCCCGTCACACGCATCCTGACGTGCACCTCCTGCAGCCAGAGAGCGCCACCGGCTACCTCATCGCGCAGACGCGCGCCCTGCTCGAGGAGGTCGCGCTCGCGCCCATCCGCGCCGCCGGCAAGGTCTATATCATCGACCGCGCCGAGCAGCTGCGCGCGAACACGGCGAATGCCCTGCTCAAAACCTTGGAGGAGCCGCCGTCCGGCGTGACCTTCATCCTGCTGGGGACCTCGGCCGACGCGATCCTCTCCACGATCGTCTCGCGCTGCCAGTGCGTCCCCTTCCGCACGATCGCACCGGAGCGGGCCGCCGCAGCCGTCGAGCGGGCGGCCGCATCCACGCCCGCGCGCAGCCGCGTCGCCGTCGCCGTGGCGGGGAGTCCCGCGCGCGCCGTGGAGTTCCTGAAATCGGCCGATCGCCAGGCGGCGCGACGTGCGGCGATCACCGCGGTGGACTCCCTGCTCCACGCCGACGAGGCCGATATCCTCGCGTCGGCCAAGGAGGTCATCCTCGCCACGGACGCCCCGCTCGCCGAGGTGGAGTCCACGCAGAAGGCCGTGCTCGAGCAGAATGCCGACTACCTCTCGCGCGGCGCCCTGAAGCAGCTCGAGGACCGCAACAAGCGCGAACTCACGGCGCGCAAGCGTTCAGGTATCATGGAAGTGCTGGCCAGCGTCCGCTCGCTTCTGCGCGACGTCCTCACCCGCCTCGAGGGGGTGCCGGGCGGGATCGTGAACGCGGACGTGCCGGACACCGTCGAGCGCCTCGCCTCGCGGGCGAGCGCCACCGGGGTGCTCCACGCGCTCGACGCCGTCGCTCTGGCCGAATCGCGCATCGCGCGCAACGTCACGCCTCAGCTGGCCCTCGAGGTCATGCTCTTCGATATCAGGAAGGGGCTCACATGCCCGTAGTGGTTCCCGTCAAGTTCCCGTACGCCTCGCGCGACCTGTGGTTCGACCCCGAGGGGCTCGATATCGTGCAGGCCGATTACGCCGTCTGCGCCACCGAGCGCGGTACGGAGATCGGCCTCGTCACGGCCGACCCCTTCGAGGTGCCGGTCTCCGAGCTCTGCGCCCCGCTCAAGTCGGTGATCCGCATCGCTGACGAGGTTGATCTGGACCGTGCGGACGAGCTGGCCGAGCGCGGCGACGCCGCCATGGCCGGCTTCCGCGAGCTCGTCGGCAAGAACAAGCTCGATATGAAGCCCGTGGGCGTGGAGTTCCTCTTCGGCGGCGAGACGGCCGTCTTCTATTTCTCGGCTGAGGAGCGCGTCGATTTCCGCCAGCTCGTGCGCGACCTCTCCCAGCGCTTCCGCATCCGGATCGACATGCGCCAGATCGGCGTGCGCGACGAGACGCGCCTCGCCGGCGGCTACGCCACCTGCGGGCAGGAGCTCTGCTGCGCGCGCTTCGGCGGTCAGTTCGAGCCCGTGTCCATCCGCATGGCCAAGGAGCAGGACCTCCCGCTCAACTCGTCCAAGATCTCGGGCATGTGCGGTCGCCTCATGTGCTGTCTGCGCTACGAGTTCGAGGCCTACAAGGATTTCAAGAGCCGCGCTCCCAAGAAGAAGACGCTCATCGATACACCGCTCGGCAAAGCGCGCATCCAGGAGTACAACGCCCCGCGCGAGCAGCTGGTGCTGCGTCTCGAGGGCGGGCGCGTGTTCCGGGTCGATCTCGCGGACATGAGCTGCTCGGACGGCTGCAAGAAGCACGCCGAGGCCCAGGGCTGCTCCAACTGCCGCCCCGACTGCGTCACCCGCAGCGTGATGGAGAAGATCGAGTCGCCCGAGATCAAGCTCGCCCTGCTCGAGCTCGACCGCAAGAACGGCGTGGATGTGGGGGATGGCCTCGACCACTCCGACCGTATCGCCGCCTCGGGCCCAACGCCGGGACGCCGTCGCCGCGAGGAGGGCGAGGACTCGGGGTCCTCGGAGGGCAAGCGCCGCCGACGCGACCGCAACCGCTCGAACCCCGCTGAGGGTGGCGAGGGCACGGGCCAGCGCCGTCAGCGCCGCCGCCCGGGTGACGGCGGGGACGCCGGGAAGTCGGATTCCGGATTCGGCCGCCGGCGCCGCGAGCGCAACGAGGCCGCGGAGGGCGCGGCCGCCCAGACGCCGGGCGAGGGCTCGGGATCCGGGCGCCGCCGCCGTCGGCGCATGACGAGCAGCGAGCGCGATGACGCCTTCCGGGCCGCGGCCGCCCGCGAGGCCGGGGAGGGGGCTGCCCCCGCCTCGCACGGGGACGCGTCCGCTCCCGCCGGCCGGTCGGGCCGCACGCGCCGGCATCGGAGTGCTTCGCCGGCGGGCGGCGAGGGCGGCAAGAAGCCCGACACGCCGTCGGTGGCCGAGCAGCTCTCCGATGGCAAGGTCAAGGTCGTGAGGCGTCGCCCCGGCGATGGCGGCGGTGCCTCGGCGGGCGCCGCGCGCGACGCCGCCGGCGAGCACGGGGACCGGTCTGCGGGCGAGAGGGCCCCGCGGCCCCGTCGGCGCCGCCCGCGCAAGCCGCGCAAGGATAACGGCGAGTCTCTGAGCGAGTAGACCGGGGCTGTGCCGCTGCTCACCCCCGGCTGCCGATTCGCCCCCGGCTGCCGAGCGTTCGCTCCCGCATGCCGAGCGTTCGTAATCCGGGCTTTTTAACGGCAAAAATGCCGAATTACGAACGCTCGCGATAGGCGGATGACGGTGCGGGTGCAGACGATGGCACCGGTGCGGCAGGGCGGCGGAGCGGTTGGCGTGCGGCGCGGGTCGGGCGGCGGTGCGGGCGATGGTGCTGATTGCGGCGCGGCCCGAAGCCCCCGCGGCCCGAAGCCCCCGCGCCCCGAGGCCGACACAGCCGGCACCGTCCGCTCACCACACGCGGGCGAGCGCGAGCCCGTCCACGGCGCTGGCCCCGGCCCCGCGCAGCGCCCCGCCCGCCGCGCCGAGCGTCGCCCCGGTGGTTATCACATCGTCCACCAGCAAGATGCGCATCCCCGTGATCGGGGCCACCACCTCGTAGCGGCCCTTCGATGCCTCAAGCCTCCCGCTCCGCCCGAGGGCCCGCTGGTCGCCGCGGCCGTGCTTCACAAGGGCGTCGACCAGCGGGATGCCGGAGAGCGAGGAGAGCTCCCGGGCGATCTCCTCCATATGGTCGAAGCCGCGCCGCCGGAAGGCCTCGGCGGTCGCCGGCACGAAGACGATCGCATCGGCTTCGAGGATGCCGCCGTACCGCTCGGCTGCCTCGGCCTCGGCGTGCTCGGCGGTGTCGAGCATGAGCTGGGCGATCAGCGCGTCGAGCCGCCGCTCCCCCGCGTCCTTGTAGGCGCGGACGATGCGCGGCGCGGGGCCCTCGAACACGCATCCGGCGAGAACCCGGTCGCAGGGACCGCCTTCGCCGCGGCATTCCGTGCAGAGCATCGAGCCGAAGGGCGCCCCGCATCTCACGCAGGAGTCGAGCGGGTCGATTAGGGTGAGCGCCCGCAGGCAGGCGTCGCAGATCAGCGCGCCCGGGCGCTCGCATCCGGCGCAGCGGGTGGGGGAGAGGGCCTCGAGCGCGTGGTGACGAAGCGCCGCGCCGGCGCGTGCGAGCAGCGAGGCGGCCGTCGCCCCAGGCGGGGCCGCGGAAGCGCAGGGCTCCGGGCCTCGAGCCGGGCTCTTCCCAGGTCCGCGCCACAGGTCCGAGCGCTCCCTCCCCGGGTCGTCGCACCCCATGGGTGTCCTCCCCTCGTTCGATTGCACGGCGGTGATGCGGCTGCGGGCACAGCCGTCCGCCCCGCCGCCGCGCGGATCCGACGCGTCGCGCCATATTTCCACAACCCTACCGGCGCACCCTCACCCACGCAACCACCTCGCGCAACCCTTATGCCGAGCGTTCGTAATTCGGCCTTTTTCACGCTGAAAACGCCGAATTACGAACGCTCGGCATTGGGACCGAGCTGCGGGCCCGTATCGACCCCCGGCATCGCCCCGCACCCGCCCCGCCGTGTCCGCCGCCATCTGCTACACTGTCTGCGTTCCTCCCAGGCTGTGGTTGCGGGCGGGCGCCGCCCGTCTTAGTCCAAGGCAGACGCGGTCAAAAGGATCCACGTAAGTCGCCGCGTGCGCGCGGCGGCGAGCATGGCGCGTCCTAGAGGTAAGTCGCACCGTCCGTTATACGCAAGGGGCAGCAGGTGCCCCGCGGGCGAGCGGGCTAGTCGTGATGCCGCCCGGGCGGCTGAGCAAACGCCCCGGTGCGCAAGTGTGGGGTCAAAGACCAGGTCAGCTGGGGGACGCTTGGTGTTTCGGCAAGAAGGGGGAGGGTCGGACATGGCATGGAGCCGCAGGTGGACAGTCGGACGGATCACGGCGGGCGCCCTCGCGCTGGCCTTCTCGATAGCACTCGGCGGCTGCTCGCTGCTCACGCCCTCGCGCGCCGACGTCGCACCGGACGCCGTGCGCAGCAAGCTCTCCGCGCCCGCGATCGTCACCGATGGCACGCTCACCATCGGCATCGTCGCGAGCGACGTGCCCCAGGTCATCTCCGAGGACCCGGCCAAACTCACGGGCTACACCGTCGACGCGGGCCGCGCCCTCGCCAAGAAGCTCGGTCTCACGCCCGTCTTCGTGACGGGGGCGGATCCGTCGAAGGTCGGCGTCAACGGTGGCGTCGACGTCTTTCTCGGCGCCGAGCAGCGCGGTCTGTCGAGCACGAGCTCGCTCGCCGGCACCTTCCTCGAGGACGCCCCGGCGCTCTTCGCCATGAGGGAGGACGGCGCCGCCCCGAGTGCGCCGGCTCCTTCCGCCCAGGATCTCGCCTCGGCGACCATCGCTGTGCAGTCGGGCTCCTCAGCCCACGACATCCTCGCGAAGGCCGGCATCCAGGCCAGCCAGAAGACCTACGCGAACGTGAACGAGTCGCTCGCGGCCGTCGCGAAGGGCGAGGCCGACTACGCCGCCTGCGACGCGACCTCCGGCGGCTACCTCGCCCGCGCCTACCCGGGCATGGCCTTCGTCTGTACCCTCGACGAGCCGGCCGTCTACGGGGTCGCGGTGCGCACGAGCAACGACGCCCTCGCCCGCGAGGTCAGAAGTGCGCTCGACGCCCTGAACCGGGACGGCACCTTCGAGGCCATCCATCGCGCCTGGTACGGGTCGCTCCCGATCTCGCTTGCGGGCACGATGGCCCCGGGGATCTCCACCTCGGCCGAGCGCGCCGCCGCCCGGGCCAGCCTCCGGTAGGTGGCCGCGCCCCGCTTCGAGGGAGACGCAGCCAACGAGGCGTGAGCCGGGCCGCACCGACCCCGCATCCAACGCCTGGTTTGTCAACGCCCCCGTCGGCATCCGGTCGATTCCGTGGCGCGGACGGACCCCGCCCGCCGCACCGCCTCTTTTGGGTACAAGGCTCATACCGGGCTCCCGCAGCGGACGCCCGCCCTGTTCCCGGATAGATTGGAGTCGGTAATGGAAATCACGGTATCAGGTCGCAAGACCACCGTCACCGACGCTCTGCGCGCCCACGTCGAGGATAAGATCGGCGAAGCCTGCAAGGTGTTCGATATCGAGCCCATGACCGTCGACGTCGTGCTCCGCTATGAGAAGAACCCCTCGAACCCCGAGCCCGCGGTCGTCGAGGCCACCGTGCGCGCCCGCGGCTCCGTGATTCGCGTGGCCGAGCACGGCTCCGATATGTACGCGGCCATCGACGCGGCCGGCGAGAAGGTCACGCGCCAGCTCCGCAAGTTCAAGACGAAGGTTGTGGACAACCGCCAGGGCGGCGCCTCGGCGGCCGAGGTCGCACCGGTGCCGCGCGTCGCCGACCTCGCCGACCTGCTCATCCCCGAGGAGGAGGACGACCAGCTCGTGCGCGAGAAGGTCATCGACATCGCCCCGATGACCGAGGAGCAGGCGCTCGTCCAGACCGACCTCATCGGGCATGACTTCTACGTCTTCGAGAACGCCACGACGGGCCTGATCAATGTGGTGTATCACCGTAAGAATGGTGGATACGGGATCATCAAGCCCAAGATCGAGACGCTTGACGAGTAACATAGACCCACAGGCATGATCTGGGTGGCGGCCATGCCCATGCGGGTGGCCGCCACTTTTTAGCACCTCGTACGAAAGGCGGGCATGAACACGGCAAACCCAAGCACCGGACACCACGATCGCTGCCGCATCGTGGTCGACACCTGCGCGGACCTCACCCCCGAGATCGCCGCGACCTTGGACGTCGACATCCTCGGCTTCCCCTACATCCTCGACGGTGTGGAGCACACCGACGACATCTGGACCTCCACCACGCCGAAGGCCTTCTACGACCAGCTGCGCGCGGGGGCGAAGGCCTCCACCTCGGCGGTCTCCCTCGGCCGCTACCTCGAGTTCTTCATCCAGTGCGCCGAGGAGGGGACGCCCACCATCTATCTATGCTTCACGAGCGCGCTCTCGTCGAGCTACGACTCGGCCTGCCGCGCGGCCGAGGAGGTGCGCCGCGCCCATCCCGACTTCGAGATCTACGTGGTGGACAACGCCCTGCCCTGCGCCTGCGGGGCCCTGCTCGCGATCGAGGCCGTGCGCCAGCGCGCGACCGGGCTCACGGCGCGCGAGCTCGCGGCCTGGGCCGATGAGGCCAAGACCTACATTCACGGCTACTTCACGCTCGACAACCTCGATGCGCTTGCCGCCGGGGGCCGCATCCCGCCCGCGGCCGCGCAGCTCTCGAGCAAGCTCGACATCAAGCCGGCCCTCTCGTTCGACCTCTCCGGATCGCTGTCGCTCACGGGCGTCTGCCGCGGCCGCAAGAAGGCGCTGAAGGGCCTCGTCAAGTCGTTCAAGGAGAACTACGTGGCCGACCCGAGCATGCCGATCGGGATCGTCTCGGCCGACGCCGAGAAGGACGCCGACTGGCTCGAGGCCGCGATCCGACGCGAGGAGGGCTGCGCCGACGTGACGGTGCTGCGCGGCTCGGTGGGGCCGACGATCGGCGCCCATGTGGGGCCGGGCATGGTGGCCATCATGTTCTGGGGCCGCGACCGGGCGGAGAGCATCTCGCTGTCGGACCGCATCGCCAAACGCGTCCGCGCAGCGCGCTGAGGGCGCGGCTGCGGTGGTGCCGTAGCGGCGGCTGCGGCGATGCCGGCTGCAGGGTCCCGCCGTCCTCGCGGCCCCAGCGCAGCGCCGGCAGCTCGCCACCCCGGCTCCGCTCGCCCCGCGGCCATCGCCCGCCGCTCCGTAACCATCGCGTGACCAGGCCGCAGTCCCGGGACGGCACGGCGGCCTTCTGGGTAAGAATGAGACATATCGTCCGCGCCCGGCCCCGCCGGTCGCTCGAAAAGGAGAGTTCCGTGGCCAAGACCAAACCGTCCGTCGCCTTCATCGGGACCGGCATCATGGGTGCGCCCATCGCGGGTCACATCCTCGACGCCGGCTACCCCCTCACCGTCTACAACCGCACGCGCGCGAAGGCCGAGGGCCTGATCGGCCGCGGCGCCGTCTGGGCGGACACGCCCGCGGCCGCCGTCGCCGATGCCGACGTCGTCTTCACGATGCTCGGCTACCCCACCGACGTCGAGGAGGTCTACCTCGCCGGCGACGGCGTCCTGGCCGCCGCGAAGGAGGGGGCCGTCCTCATCGACCTCACCACGAGCTCGCCCGAGCTCGCCCGCGACATCGCCGAGGCGGCCGAGGTCACGGGCAAGCACGCTTTCGACTGCCCGGTCACCGGCGGCGAGCAGGGCGCTGTGAACGGCACGCTGACGCTCATCGTCGGTGCCACCGAGCATGACATCGAACCCGTGCGCGGGCTGCTCGAGACCTTCGGGTCGACGATCCGCTGCTTCGGCGGTCCGGGCAAGGGCCAGGCGGCCAAGCTCGCCAACCAGGTGGCGCTCTCCGCGTCCATGGTGGGAATGGCCGACGCCCTCTCCCTCGCCCAGCAGTGCGGCCTCGATCTCGAGCAGACCCGCGAGATGATCTGCTCCGGCACGGGGCGCTCGGGCGCGATGGAGTCGCTCGCCCCCGCCGCCCTCGAGGGCGACTTCAAGCCCGGCTTCAAGGTGGAGCACTTCCTGAAGGACCTCGGCCTCGCGCTCGCGCTCGCCGAGGAGAAGGAGATCGCCCTGCCCGGCGCCGACACGGCCTTCACCCTCTACGACATGCTCGAGGCCATCGGCGGCGGTGCCCTCGGAACGCAGGCCATCACCCTGCTCTACCAGGAGGAGGCCGACGCGGTCGCCGCGGGCCTCGATTGGTCGCTCTACCGCGGGGCTGACGCCGAGGAGGACGGCTGCGGCTGCGGGCACGACCACGGCGACGACGGCCACGACCACGCCCACGACCACGGCGGCGACGGCCACGAGTGCTGCGGGGGCCACGGGCATCACCACGGCCACGGCGCCAGCGGGGAGTAGGCACCGTGCAGATCGCCTTCATCGTCCTCTCGATCATCCTGTTCATCTTCACGGTCTACATCGGCTTTCAGGTCGCGCACGCCACCGGCAAGCTCGCCGTCACCACGGCCGATTACTGGAAGATGAACGCCGCCGCCATCGTGGTCGCCGTGATCGTCTCGGCCGTCATCGCGCCGTGGCCGCTGCTGTACTCCGCGGTCATCGGGCTGCTGGCCGGCTACATCGTGGGGCTCAAGATGGTCTTCGGTGAGTCCACGGGGCCGTGGAAGGCCCACGACGCCGCCTTCAACGTGAACCGCTCGCACCGCGAGACCGCGAAGCGCGGCGGGGGAGAGGAGCGCCGGGCGCGGCGCCGCGCCGGCGTGAGCGCCCCCGATATGATCTCGGTCACGGACAGCAAGCACAACGCGAAGAGAAACGCGAGGTAACCCATGGCAGAACGCATTGAGCACGAGCTCACGCCCGAGGAGAGCGCGCAGCTGAAGAGCGTCCAGGAGAGCAAGGACGCCCTGGCTGCCCTGGTCGAGGACCTGGCCGGCCCCGGCCGTCGCAAGCGCCAGCTCGCGGCGCATGTCGTGGCGCTGCTCGCCGAGCGCGAGCCGGTGCTGCTCGCCGACTACGTTCCGCAGCTCCTCGACGCCCTCGAGCGCCCCGAGGCCCAGACCCGCTGGGAGATCCTCGACGCCTGCACGCTGCTCGTGGATAACCACGCCAAGGAGATCGGCGCGGCCTTCCCCGCGGCTGAGGAGGCCCTGTTCGATGAGGACTCGGCGATGCTTCGCCTCTCCGCCTTCCGCCTGCTCGCCGCCTGGGGGGCCACGGAGCGCCGCCGCTCCGAGAAGGTCTGGCCCATCCTCGACGAGGCCATCCAGTGCTACCACGGCGACCTCGAGTACCGCGACATGCTCGCCTCGCTCCACGCCTTCGCGACGGGCAAGATCGACGGCCGCGTCGCCGGCGCCCTCACCGGCCGCCTGCAGTTCGACGCCGAGAACGGCAAGGGGTCCTATATCCGCGCCCGCTCCTCGGAGATCTACGACCTGCTCGTCAAGCGCTTCAAGCTCGACAACCCGCAGAAGCGGGCCCGCCCGGCGGCGAAGGACGAGGCCAACGAGGACGACGAGGAGTAGGAGGGGGCCATGTCCCATCAGGTGGTGCTCATCCCGGGCGACGGGATCGGTCCGGAGATCACGGAGGCGATGCGCCGGGTCGTGGAGGCGGCCGGCGTCGATATCGCCTGGGATGTCCAGCAGGCGGGGTCCTGTGTCATGGAGGAGTTCGGCACGCCGCTGCCCGAGCACGTGCTCGCGGCCGTCGAGCGCGCCGGCGTGGCCATCAAGGGCCCCATCACCACACCGGTGGGGACGGGCTTTCGCAGCGTGAACGTGGCGCTCCGCCGCCATTTCGACCTCTACGCCTGCGTGCGGCCCTGCCTCTCGCAGCCCGGCGACGGCTCGCGCTACCGCGACATCGACCTCGTGATCGTGCGCGAGAACACCGAGGATCTCTACGCCGGCATCGAGTTCGCCCCGGGCGCGCCCGAGGTGGCCGAGCTCGCCGGCCTCGTGGAGCGCTCCGGTCAGGAGCCGTTTCGCGAGGGCTCCGCGATCAGCGTGAAGCCCGTCTCCGAGGCGGGCTCGCGGCGCATCGTCGAGTACGCGTTCGAGTACGCCCGCCGCTGCGGCCGCAAGAAGGTCACGGCCGTGCACAAGGCGAACATCATGAAGGAGACGGATGGCCTCTTCCTGCGCACGGCGCGCGCGGTCGCGGCCGAGTACCCCGACATCGCCTTCGACGATAAGATCGTCGACGCCTGCTGTATGGGGCTCGTGCAGGATCCACATCAGTTCGATGTCCTGGTGCTGCCGAACCTCTACGGTGACATCGTGTCCGACCTGGGTGCGGGCCTCGTGGGCGGACTCGGCATGGCGCCGGGCGCGAACATCGGCGCCCGCGCGGCGATCTTCGAGGCCACGCACGGCTCGGCGCCCGACATCGCCGGTCGCGGCATCGCGAACCCCACCGCGGAGATCCTCTCCGCGGCCATGATGCTCGACCACCTGGGCGAGGGGGCCGCCGCCGAACGCGTCCGAGCGGCCGTGCGCGAGGTGCTCGCGGCAGGTGAGCAGGTGACCGGCGACGTGCGCCGGGCGCTCACGGGATCCGCCGAGGGCGCCGTTGGGACTCAGGCCTTCGCCGACGCGGTGATCGCCGCGCTTCGATAAGGGCGCTTCCGGCTTTTCAGGGGAGGGCGGTCCGCCATGTGCGCGGGCCGCCCTCTTTTTCGCGTTTTCACGGAGTGCGCGTGCGGCCCTTCCGCGGCATTTCGCCGGGGGTGCGGCCGTCTCCTCTTGTTTTCATGGTTCCAGCGCCGGAGATGCGCAAAAGTGGCCCCACTTGTACCGGTTTGCGGGTATGGCGCGCAAACATCGCGCCTCTTGTACCAGTTTTGACGTGTCGGCGCAGTAGCGAGCAGTTTCGCTCGAAGGAATATGCAGGTCAGAGTGTTGAGCGAATTCTCTCTACTCCAGCGGACGCGCGAAACTGGTACAAGAGGCGCGATGTTTGATCGCGCGCATTGAAAACTGGTACAAGTGGCGCGAGGTTTGGCGGCCAGCCGCTCATCGGGCGTCCGGTCGCGCCGCCGCGGCCCCACTGTGCCTAACGCTCGTCGTCCTACCGCCCTGCTGTCCCGTTGTCCCGCCCCGCACCGCGCCCAGCGTGCCGCTTCGGTGCCCGGACCCCGTGCCACATGCCGCTTCGGCGTCTCGTCGCCTGCTGGTGTGGCCAGCCACCCTGGTCCACCGCCCGGTTTCTGTATCGCATTCCGGCTACAGTCTCGACCTCCACGCCACACGCTGCTCGCCGCTTTCTTCCGCGCTGCCCGACACGCGGGTGCCGCGCCGCATGCCGTCCGCCGCCCGGCGTCCCCGCAACCGCCCCGCCTCGGGGCCCATCGCTCCGGCCGGGTTTATTTAAGGATAAGAAAGACGTAATGGTCCGCCGCCTACGGCCCGTCGTATCCTAGGGAACGCTGAGTACATGCGGACAAGGAGTTGAACCCATGGGTTTCATCCAGAAGAAGGACGAGGAGAAAGACGTCATCGATGGCGTTGAGATCATCGGCCGCGGCGAGGGTCCGGACGGCGTGGACGAGAACCCCGTCGTGCTCGTGCCCGGCGAGTCCGCCGAGGACATCGCCGCCGGCACCACGGCCGCCGACGCCGCCGTGGCCGCCGAGGCGCAGTCGCTCGCCGACGCCACGGACGAGGCCCTGATGGAGGGCATCGCCGATCAGGACTCCGAGGACGATGCGAAGTCCGACGGCAGCAAGCCCGCCCCGCGCCCGCGCCGGCGCCCCGCTGACCCGAAGGGTCCCGCGGGCCCGGACAAGCCCGGCTCCGGCCTGCTCGCCGCCGGCGGCAACCGCCGCCTGCTTTTCGGCGCCTTGGGGATCGCGATCATCCTGGCCGTGGCCATCTGCGGTTACTTCCTCGGCCGCGGCGGCTTCGCGGCCCACGGCACCGGCTCGGCCACGGTCGCCGAGGACAAGCTCGACGCCGTGGTCGCCACCTGGTCGTACAACGGCCACGAGGAGCAGCTCACGGCCCGCGAGGCCATTGAGGACCAGGTCGCGCTCGATAGCGTCAAGGACGCCGACGGCAACTACGCCGTGCCCTCGGCCGAGACCATCCTCGGCTACGTCAGGAACCGCATCCTGCTTGCGGAGGCGTCTTCCCGCAACCTTGAGGCCACCGACGAGGAGGCCGCGAAGTACGCCGAGGACTCCATCGGCACCTCCGACTACGCCACCATCGCCGCGCGCTACAACGTCTCTGAGGAGCAGGCCAAGCGCATCGTGAAGGACAACACCGTCCTGTCCAAGCTCTACCAGGAGGTGGCCGGCGACACCTCGTCCGTCGAGATGCCCGAGGCCCCGGCCGAGCCCGAGGGCGGCGACACCTCCGCCGCCTCCAAGGACTACGCCGACTACATCATCAAGCTCGCCGGTGACGAGTGGGACGCCTCGAAGGGCACCTGGGCCTCTGAGGACGGCCCCTTCCACGCGGCGCTCAAGGACGAGCAGTTCAGCGCCGACTCCGCCACCTACGCGCAGGCGCAGACCGCCTACTACGTGGCCTACCAGCGCTACGCCGAGCAGTCCCAGGCCTCCCAGTCCAAGTGGACGGAGTTCGTGAACGGTCTGTACGCGAAGGCCTCGGTGAACCTCTACGGTCTGTACATGTAATTGATGAAGTGAAGCCTTGCGCCGACGGCGGTTTCCACGTATTATGAACAGCCGTCGACGCTTGCGTCGAACAGAGCGCCAGCATAGCTCAGTTGGTAGAGCACCGCTCTCGTAAAGCGGGGGTCATCGGTTCGAGTCCGATTGCTGGCTCCAGGTGCATGAGGGTCCCCAGCGATGGGGGCCTTTTCTTATACCGCCGTACCACCGCTGTGCCGCGCCGTCACGCCGCCGCGGCTCCGCCGCCAGCCGCGCCGCCCGCTCCGCCGCGGGGGTCCAATACGGTACCAATCAAAGACCCACTTCACAGGTTGTGGATGAATTCGACGGCCGGAAGGGCCGGGGCCGCGGCGGGGCGCCCGGAGGAACCCGCCTCAGCTGATATGCCGGGTTGCGCGCCTTGCGCTACAGCAAATGCACAGGTAGATAGCTTATGAAGTCTGTGAACGGTCAGTTTTCGCCGATAATTGGTAACGTAAACAACAATTTGCCTTCACGAATTGACCACAGGCGCACTTCTGCTACTATGGGTTACGACTGATCACGTGGTTACTACCAGTTGCGGCATACCGCCGCAACGCACAGGAAGAGGTGATGAGGCATGATCGGTTTCATCCTCACGGGACACGGCCAGTTCGCCAACGGCCTCAAGAGCGCCATCGACATGGTGGCGGGCGACCAGCCGGCCTTCCAGATCGTTCCCTTCGAGGGCTCCGCCGCCGCCACCTACGGTGACGACCTCCGCGCGGCCGTCACGGCCATGCGCGAGGAGTGCGAGGGCGTCATCGTCTTCGTCGACCTGCTCGGCGGCACCCCCTTCAACCAGGCCATGCTCATCGCCGGCGATGTCGACAACATCGAGATCGTCACCGGCACCAACCTGCCCATGCTCATCGAGCTCCTGCTCACGCGCTCCGGCGCCGCGAGCCTGGCCGACCTCGCCGAGCAGGCCGTCACGGTCGGGCAGACGGGCGTCACGCACAAGAGCCTCGCCTCGCTTGCCGGTGACGACGATGATGACTTTGACGAGGACGGGATCTGATGGCCGATCTCGGTCCCAACATCCTCGCGTCCTCGATCGTGCTGCTCGCGCTCCTCGTCCTGCTGGGCGTCGCCTACACCGTCTGGTCCCAGATCACGATGCGCAAGAAGCGCGCCTACTTCAAGGAGCTCCACACCGAGCTCTCCCCGGGCCAGGAGGTCATGTTCGGCGGCGGCATCTTCGGCACGGTGAAGACCGTGGGCACCGACCGCGTCATCGTCGAGGTCCGTTCCGGAGCGCAGATCGAGGTCTCGCGCTACGCGATCCAGCAGATCGACCAGTAGTCATCCCCGGGAGCCCCGCTCCCTGCGATGAGCAAGCCTATCAGCGAACACGAAAGGGAGTCGCCATGGCAGAGCCCAACATCCTTCTCACCCGCATCGATAACCGCCTGATTCATGGTCAGGTCGCGACCCAGTGGAACTCCACCCTGGGCTCGAACCTCATCCTCGTCGCCAACGACGAGGTCTCTGAGAACACCATGCGTCAGAACCTCATGAAGATGGCCGCGCCGGCCGGCGTCGCCACCCGCTTCTTCTCGCTTCAGAAGACCATCGACATCATCGGCAAGGCCTCCCCGAAGCAGAAGATCTTCATCGTGGCCGAGACCCCCCAGGACGTGCTCGCGCTCGTCAAGGGCGGCGTGCCCATCAAAAAGGTGAACATCGGCAATATGCATATGTCTGAGGGTAAGCGGCAGGTCGCCACCAGCGTGGCGGTCGACGACGCCGATGTTGCCGCTTTCCGCGAGCTGCAGGAAATGGGGGTGGAGTTGGAGATCAGGCGTGTTCCGAGCACGCCGGTGGAGGATACGGGCAAGCTCTTCGCCTAACTGGTGTCCTCGCGGTCCGGCGCCCTCCGGGCGCACACGTAGATTTGTTTCGTTTCCTGAAAGCACTTTGAAAGGAGGAGCAAGATGGAAGCCTCGATTCTTCAGATCGCGCTGATCTTCCTGGTCACGTTCATCGCGGCCATCGATCAGTTCGACTTCCTCGAGTCGCTGTACCAGCCCATCGTCACCGGTGCCGTCGTCGGCCTGATCCTGGGTGACCTCAACACCGGCCTCATCGTCGGCGGTACCTATCAGCTCATGACGATTGGTAACATGCCGATTGGCGGAGCCCAGCCCCCCAACGCCGTCATCGGCGGCATCATGGCTGCGATCTTCGCCTGCTCGCTCAACATGGAGCCGAACGTGGCCGTGGCTGCCGCCATCCCGTTCGCCCTGCTCGGCCAGTACGGCGTGACCCTGTTCTTCACCGTCCGCGCCCCGCTCCTGGAGCAGTTCCGCGCGGCCGCGGTCAAGGCTGATCCCAAGGCTGTCACCATCTGGACGGTCATCTCCGAGATCATCCTCGGCCTCATCTTCGCCTTCATCGTCACCCTGTTCTTCATCGGTGGCCAGGCCTTCGGCCAGACCGTCGTCGAGGCGATCCCCGAATGGGTCAACACCGGCCTCTCCGCCGCTGGTGGCATGATGCGCTTCGTCGGCTTCGCGATCCTGCTGAAGATCATGATGAACCGCGATATGTGGGCGTTCTTCTTCATGGGCTTCGGCCTCGCGTGCATCATCGGTGCCATCGAGTCCCTCGCCACGCCCGCCCTGCTTATCCTTGCCTTCATCGGCTTCGGTATCGCTTTCTGGGATTTCCAGCAGCAGACCGAGCTGAAGGGCGCTCTTGCTGACGGAGGTGACATGGAAGATGGCATTTAATGAATTCGTTGTACCGGAGCGCTACCAGGATCTGACTCCGGGCCCGCAGGTCGATCAGGCCACCCTCAACCGCATGGCGCTTCGCTCCTGCTTCCTGCAGTCCTCGTTCAACTACGAGACCATGCAGTCCGGTGGCTGGCTCTTCGCTATGCTTCCCGGTCTTGAGAAGGTCCACGCGAACAAGAACGACCTCGCGGCGTCGATGTACCACAACCTGGACTTCATCAACACGCACCCGTTCCTCGTGACCTTCGTCATGGGTATCGTGCTCTCCCTCGAGCAGAACAAGGTCGACACCCAGACCATCCGCGCCGTCCGCATCTCCGCGGCCTCGCCGCTCGGCGGCATCGGCGACGCCCTGTTCTGGCTGACGCTCGTGCCCATCACGGCCGGCATCACCTCCAACATGGCGATCCAGGGTAACGCGATCGCGCCGATCATCTTCCTGGTGGTCTTCAACATCGCGCAGTTCGCCCTCCGCTTCGGCCTCATGAACTGGGCCTACAAGCTCGGCACCACGGCCATCGACGCGCTGACGGCCAACATGCAGGCCTTCACCCGCGCCGCGTCCATCATGGGCGTCTTCATCGTGGGCTGCCTGACCGTCACCATGGGCGGCACGCAGATCAACCTCACGATCCCGAACGGCACCAGCCGCTCCGTGACCGCTCACACGGTCGTCGTCTCCAACGAGGAGGCCGCCAACTTCACCGATCTTGACGGCATCGACACCGAGACCGCCGAGGCTGGCACCCTCGCCATGACCGATACCGAGGGCAACGTGCTCACCGCCGCCGACGCTGACGGCAACGCCGTCAAGACCGGCGTCGTCGATCTCGGCAACGGCATGAGCTCGGTCACCTACGGCGAGGTCACCGAGTCCCCGGTCGAGTTCTCCGTGGCTGACACGCTCAACACCGTGCTGCCCAAGCTCGTCCCGCTCTGCCTCGTGCTCGTGCTCTACTACCTGTTCGCGAAGCACAACTTCACGCCGATCAAGGGCATCGTCTTGCTGCTCATCCTCGGCCTGCTCGGCGCCGGCCCCTTCGACCTGTGGCCCAGCATCTGGTAAGTTCGCTTGAGACCCGGATGCGCGCACCGCGCGGTGGCGCGCATCCACATCCGCTCGCAAGCTGAGGCCGCGCGCTCGGGCATCCGGGCGCGCGGCTTTCTCGTCTGCACACGACCCGACTTGAGGAGAGGGAGATCACCATGGCCATGGGAGCGCGCCGCCAGCCGCTCTACGACCAGCTCGTGGATATTCTCATCGAGAAGATCGATCACGAGTTTCGCGCCGGCGACCTCATGCCCTCCGAGCGCGAGCTCTCCGAGCGCTACGGGCTCTCGCGCACCACGGTGCGCCTCGCCCTGCAGGAGCTCGAGCGGCTCGGTCTTGTGATCCGTCAGCACGGCCGCGGCACCTTCGTGGCCGACCGCTCCGCCCAGACCAACCTCGGCCAGGCTTACAGCTTCACCGAGCAGATGCGTTCGCTCGGTCGCGTGCCCGAGACGACGATCATCGAGTTCTGCGAGGTCGAGGCAGACAAGAACCAAGCCGAGCACATGGGGGTGAGGATCGGGGAGCGCCTGTTCAAGCTCAAGCGCCTGCGCTCCGCCGACGGCATACCCATGATGGTCGAGCGCTCCTACCTGCCGGTTCGCAAGTTCCTCACGTTGAGGCGTCCGATGGTGGAGCACAAGCCGCTCTACGATGTGATCGAGCAGGACTTTCAGGAGCAGATTCGCGTGGCGGAGGAGGAGTTCTTCGCGAGTATCGTGCGGCCGGCCGACGCCCGCCTGCTCGAGATCGCCGAGGACTCGCCCGTGCTCGATCTGATCCGCACCACCTACAACGTGAGCAACGAGATCGTGGAGTACACGCTCTCCGTGGCCCGTGCCGACCAGTTCAAGTACAAGGTGCTGCACAAGCGGGCCGAGTGAAGGCATTCAAAGAGGGTCCGCGCCGTGATGCCACGCGGGCGCGGGCTTGCGGGAACGCCCGCCTGAGCGCGCGCCCGCGTGGCATCGGCCGTATTGGGCGACGTGGTTGGGAGATGCGGTGACGTGGGGCAGCGACGGGCGCCGTTGCCGTGACGGGCGCCCCGCGGCCGCGGCGTGTGCCGTCGCCGTAACAGCGGCGACGTGGCGGCGGCAGCAGGTGCCGTTATCGCAGAAGCTACGACGCGGCCACAGCGGCGGCGCCGTTGCCGCAGCGGCACCCGCAGCCGCGACCTACCGTTGATCGGCCGCTTCCCACCGTTCGCATAGAATTCCCTCATTTTCAAACTGGTTACTACCAGATAACCAATTTTCGCCTATACTACGAGGTGATTAGTGGTATTCAAGAGAAGGGTATGTGCCTATGTTTGAGAAGTCCGCAGACGAGCTGAAGACGTGGGGCGCCGATATCACCACCGGTGAGATCAAGCAGCAGCCCGAGATCTGGCGCGATGCGCTCAACATCTACCGCGAGAGCAAAAAGGCCGTCGACGCCTTCCTAGCCGAGGCCCGCGCCATGGGCGAGGGGCGCCTCTCGGTGATCTTCTGCGGTGCCGGCACCTCCGATTACGTGGGAGACACCGTGGCCCCCTACCTCCGCCACGCCGGAGACCGCGCCCTCTACGACTTCAAGGCGATCGCGAGCACCGACATCGTCTCCGCGCCGCGCGACTTCCTGAACCCCGACGAGCCCACGCTCCTTGTCTCCTTCGCCCGCTCCGGCAACAGCCCCGAGAGCCTGGCCGCCGTGGAGATCGTGCGCTCCTACGTCAAGAACGCCAAGTTCCTGCACATCACCTGCGCCCCCGAGGGCAAGCTCGCCCAGGAGAGCGAGGGCGACGAGAACGCCCTGACGATCCTGATCCCGCGCGCCAACGACGGCGGTTTCGCCATGACGGGCAGCTTCACCTGCATGTCGCTCATGGCGACGCTCATCTTCGACACGGCGTCCGAGGAGCAGAAGGCCGCTTGGGTCGAGACGGCCGCCCAGATGGGCGAGCAGGTCGTGGCCCGCGAGGCCGAGGTCATGCAGTTCCTGCTCACCGACTACAACCGCGTGACCTACCTCGGCTCCGGCTCGATGAGCGGTCTGGCCCAGGAGGCCCAGCTCAAGATCCTCGAGCTCGCGCACGGCCTCGTGGCCACGTCGTTCGACAGCGCGATGAGCTACCGCCACGGGCCCAAGTCCTTCGTTGACGGCAAGACCCTCGTGTTCCTCTTCGTGAGCAACGACCCCTACACCCGCCAGTACGACCTCGACCTCTTGAACGAGGTCAAGGGTGACGCCATCTGCCAGAAGGTCATCGCCGTGCAGCAGGACGCCGGCGAGCTCTTCGACGGCGAGTCGTTCACCTTCACCGGTTTCGACGAACTGCCCGAGGCCTACCTCGCCCTGCCGTTCATCATGGTGGGTCAGACCGTGTCGCTTCTGAACTCGGTGCGCGTGGGCAACACGCCCGACACCCCGAGCCCCACCGGCCAGGTCAACCGCGTCGTGCGCGGCGTGACGATCCATCCGTTCAGCGCTTAGGTTGAGGGTATAAGCTAGAGCGAGCCCGCCTGCGGTCTTCGGACGGGGCGGGCTCGCTTCTCATGAGCCAGGCGGCGCCGGTACGGCGGTCCGCCAACACGAAAGGGGCGCGTATGAGCACCTATGCGATCAAAGCCGATATCTTCTACCTGCCGACCGGGGCCACCCCGGGGGGCTATCTCATGATCCGCGACGGCATCTTCGGCGAGCACCTGGGCCCGGACGCCGAGCCCGACTGCGAGATCCTCGACTACACGGGGCACCGCATCGCCCCGGGCTACGTTGACACGCACATCCACGGCTTCGACGACCACGATGTCATGGACTGCTCTTGGGAGAGCGTGGACGCCATCTCCCGCGGGATCCTGCGCAACGGCGTGACCTCCTGGCTCGCCACCACGCTGACCGCCTCCACCGAGACGCTCGAGGACGCCTGCCGCGTGGTGGGGGAGCATGCAGGCGAGGAGAGCGGTGCCCGCATCCAGGGCATCTTCCTCGAGGGGCCGTTCTTCACCGAGAAGCACAAGGGCGCCCAGAACCCTGCGTACCTGTGCGCCCCCTCGCTTGAGAAGCTCGAGCGGTGGCAGGAGGCCGCGAAGGGCATGGTCAAGAAGATCGCCATCGCGCCCGAGTACGAGGAGAGCCCGGCGTTCACCGCCGAGGCCGTGAAGCAGGGCGTCGTGGTGGCGCTCGGCCACTCCGATGCGACCGTCATCGAGGCCTTCCGCTGCTTGGCCGCCGGCGCCTCCGTCTTCGTGCACACCTACAACGGCATGAGCCCGCTCCACCACCGCGAGCCGGGCATGGTGGGCGCGGCCCTCACGAGCCGCGACGCCTACTCGGAGCTCATCTGCGACGGGCACCACGTGAACCCAATCGCGGCCAAGCTCGTCATGGACGCCAAGGGCTACGACCACGTGGCGCTCATCACCGACTGCATGCGCGCCGGTGGCATGCCCGACGGCGATTACAAACTCGGCGAGCTGCCGGTGATCGTGGAGGGCGGCACCGCGCGCCTGAAGGACGGCGGCTCGCTCGCCGGTTCCATCCTGCGCATGAAGGATGCCGTGAAGAACGTGGTTGACTGGGGCATCGCGAGCGCGTCGGAGGCTGTGTACATGGCCACCCAGGCCGCGGCCGAGAGCGCGGGCATCGCCGACACCTGCGGCTCCATCCGCCCGGGCCGCGCGGCTGACTTCGTGGTCCTCACCCCAGACATGGACCTCAAGGAGACCTACCTCGCCGGGAAGAGCGTGTACACGGCGTAAAGCGACCCGTCCCATCGGGCTGGGATACGAAGGCTTCGCGCGTGGCTTCGCGAACGCGCTCCGCCGTCGTATCCCAGCCCTGTCCGCAGCCGCATGCGCAAGGCGCGGGTCCGCGCTCCCGGGCAATCCAATCCCCAGAAAGGACTTCTCCCATGATCTTGACCGTCACCCTGAATCCGTCCATCGACACCGCCTACCATCTCGACCACCTCGCGATCGACGACGTCAACCGCGTGAGCCCGAAGAAGACGGCGGGCGGCAAGGGCCTGAACGTGAGCCGTGTGCTCGTGCAGCTGGGCGATGACGTGCTCGCCACGGGCGTGCTCGGCGGCCATATGGGCGAGTTCCTCGCCAACCTCATGGACGCCGACGGCATCCCGCACAGCTTCACGCCGATCGCCGGTGAGAGCCGCATCTGCATCGCCGTGCTCCACGACGGCAACCAGACCGAGTTCCTCGAGAGCGGCCCTGAGGTCACGAATGCGGAGCTCGAGGCCTTCCTCGCGCACTTCGGCGAGCTCGTGGCCCGCGAGGATTGTAAGGCCGTGACCATCTCGGGCTCGATCCCGAAGGGCGTGCCCACCGGGTGTTACGCCGGCATGGTCGCCACGGCCGCGGCGGCCGGCAAGCCGGTGCTGCTCGACACCTCGGGCGCCTCGCTCGATGCGGCGCTCGAGGCCGAGACGAAGCCGACGCTCATCAAGCCGAACCTCTCCGAGGTCAACGGCCTGCTCGGCACCGCGTTCACCACCGATGACGTCGAGGCCCTGCAGGGGGCGCTCACGGGCGACGCGCGTTTCGCCGGCATCCCCTGGGTGGTCGTCACGATGGGCGGCGCCGGTGCCGTGGCTTTCCATGAGGGCCGCGGCTACCGGGTCGTCATGCCGGACATCCCGGCCGTGAATGCCACGGGCTCGGGCGACTCCACGATCGCCGGCTTCGCACATGCCATCGCCGCCGGTGAGGCAGACGAGGCGGTCCTGCGCTGCGGGAGCACCTGCGGCAAGCTGAACGCGATGGATCCTCAGACCGGGCACCTGGTGATGGACCGCTGGGACGAGGTCTACAACGCCGTCGAGGTCCTGCCGCTGTAGAGATGCCGAGCGTTCGCAATTGCCGCTTTTGACCGCTTGAAATGACGAATGACGAACGCTCGGCATCCAGCCTTGATGCCGAGCGTTCGCAATACGGCCTTTTTTGCCGATAAAATGCCGAGTTACGAACGCTCGGCATATAGGAGCGGTGCGGGGCGGCTACAGCGCTGCGAGGAAGCGGTGTAGGGCTGCGCGGCCCGTGTCGTCCCATTTGAAGACGCCGGCGTCCTCGAGCACCTGGGAGAACACGAGACCCACTTCGTCTCGGAGAACCCCCTCGGCCTCCTCCTCGGTGAGATGCGGGTGACGTTTGGCCACCTCGAGCGCCCATGCGGCGTGCGCGGCCGCCAGCGGGTCGCCCTCGAGGGCCTGCGCGAGCGAGCCGTCCTCGAGTGCACCCGCGCCCACCCCCAGCAGGTGCCCTCGCACGGCCGCGAGCTCACCCACGAGGCGCGGCGGCAAGATCGCCAGGCCCATGACCTCGATGAGCCCGATATTCTCCTTCTTGATATGGTGCAGCCCCGCATGCGGGTGGAAGACCCCGAGCGGATGCTCGTCGCTCACCACGTTGCACCGAAGCGCCAGGTACATGGTGTAGACGCCGTCCTCGAGCCGTGCCACGGGGGTGATCGTGTTGTGCGGTGTCCCGTCAGCGTCGTGCGCGGCCACGCCCGCCGCCTCGTCGGACCATCCGCGCCAGACGTCGAGCACGTGTGCGCTCGCATCGAGCACGGCCTCCCGGTTTCGCGCCCTCAGCCGCAGCACGCTCATCGGCCAGGCGAGCACCTCGCCTGACACGTCGGCGAACCCGGGGACCTCGAAGGTCTCCGACACCGCGGCCCGCATCATCGGGAAGGTGTGACGTCCGCCCTGGAAGTGGTCGTGCGAGAGAATCGATCCGCCCACGATCGGCAGGTCGGCGTTGGACCCCACGAAGTACTGGGGCAGGTAGTCCACGAAGTCAAGCAGGCGCCCCATGTTCTCGCGGTCGACGTGCATGGGCCGGTGGGCGGAGCTCATCGCGATGCAGTGCTCGTCGAAGTAGGCGTAGGGGCTGTACTGGAGCCCCCAGCCCTCGCCGCCGAGCTCGATGGGGACGATCCGGAGGTTCTGCCGGGCCGGATGGGGCCCGCCGGCCGCCGCGGCGCCGCGGCCCGGGTAGCCCTCGTTCGTCATGCAGAGCTGGCAGGCGGGGTAGGCCTCGCCGCCGGCCGGCGCGCTCCCCGCGGCCGCGATGTCGCGCGGGTCCTTCTCGGGCTTGGAGAGGTTGATCGTGATCTCGAGGTCGCCCCAGCGGGTGGGCGTCGTCCAGGCGACGTTCTTGGCGATAGCGGCGCGGCGCACGTAGCTGGCGTCGCAGCAAAGCCGGTAGAACCAGTCGGTGGCGGAGGTGGCCCCCTCGGCGCCGTGACGGTACGCAAAGCCGGCAGCCACCTCGGAGGGGCGCGGCATGAGGGCGCCCATCACGGCCATCGCTGCGCGGTCGCGCCCGTTCGCGCTGTCCTCCACGGTGCCGGCGGCAACCGCCGCCTCAGCGATCACGCCGAGCGCGGCCTCGAGGTCGAAAGTCGCGCCGCCCGTGCAGGCGGTCTCCCAGGCCTCGCGCGGACCGGGGCCCGCCGCACCCGCGGCCGCGAGCACGGCGTTGTAGGCCCAGCGGCGGTCGGCGGCATCCACCATCCCCGCCGCAACGCCGTAATCGACGAGCCCCTCGATCGCGCTGCGCAGCGCCTTTTCGCTTACAGCCATTCGGCGTGCGCCCCCTTCTCGGTGATCGCGTAGTGGCGGCAGGAGCCCTCGCCGAGCCAGGCGTCCATCTGCTCCGTGAACGCGTCGATCATGTCCACGGGAACGAAGCACTGGATGGACCCGCCGAAGCCGCCGCCGTGGATGCGGACGGCGCCGCGGCCGCCCAGCAGGTGCTCGGCGAGCCCGAGCGCGACCATCGCGTGCTGCTCGCGCACGTCGTGCCCGGCCACGGAGACGTTTTGCAGGTACATGGCCGAGCTCGCGGCCGAGGCGCGCGTGAGCTCGAGGAAGCGCTCGATGTCGCCGGCCGTAAGCGCGTCCCAGCGGGCGTCGACAAGGCCGTTCTCGTGCCAGTAGTGGATCGCGCGGAGCACGGCGCGGTCGCCGAGCTGCTCGCGCAGCTCGCCCACGCGCGCGCTGAAGTCGTCGGGGTCCACCTCGCACAGGCGCGTCTTGCCGAACGCGGCGGCCACGGCCTGCATCTCCTGGGGGATGGCCGCGTACTCGTCGGTGAGGTCGGCGTGGTCGGAGCCCACCTTCACGAGGCACAGGCCGTACCCGGCGGCGTCGAAGTCGAAATCGAGCTTGGCGGTCCGGGGCTCGGCGGCCACCTCGAAGTCCATGTAAGCCAGGCCGCCCAGGCAGACGGCGGCCTGGTCCATGAGGCCGCAGGGCTTGCCGAAGAAGCGGTTCTCGGCGATCTGGCTCATCTTGGCGAGCTCGACGGGCTCGATCGCGGGACCCTCCCAGAGGGCCTCCATCGCGCGGCCGTAGGCAGCCTCGACGGCAGCGGAGCTTGAGAGGCCGCCGCCGGAGGGCACGGTGCATATAAAGGCGAAGTCGAAGCCGGCCGGCGTGCGGCCGGTGGCGGCGAGCTGGTTGGCCATGCCGCGCAAAAGGGCTGCGGAGCTCTCGCGCTCGTCCTCGCGGGGCTCGAGGGAGTCGAGCTCGATCTCGAAGGTGGGGAAGCCCTCGTCGGCGACGCGGATCGTGTTCGTTCCGTTCGCGACCGCGATGCCGTCCACAGCCACGTCGAGCGAGCCGGCGATCACGTGCCCGCCCTCGTGGTCGGTGTGGTTGCCGGAGATCTCGGAGCGACCGGGCGCGTGCACGTGGAGGAGGCGCGCGCCGGCGGCGGGCTCGCCGAACTCCTGGATGAAGAACGCGCGGGCGCGCTCGATGGCGGTGGGGGTGGTGTCGGCCATGGATAGTCCTTTCTCTGCGCCCCGCGAGGCGGGGCAGGGTAGACGGTGCGGCGCCCGGCGCTCAGCGCGCGGCGCGGGTGGAGAAGCGGTAGATGATGGACTGGCGGTAGGGGCTCTCGGGCGTGCAGACGGGGTGCTCCCAGTCCGCGTGGTGGACGTTGTCGGGCAGGAACTCGGGTTCGAAGGCGAAGCCGTCGCGCGCGCCGAAACTCGCGCCGTCCTTCGCGTCCGCATCGTCGAGCCAGTTGCCGGTGTAGAGGTGCGCGCCTGGGGCGGTGATGTCGATCGAGAGCACGCGGCCGGAGACGGGGTCCTCGGCGCGCAGGGCCGGGCGCGGGCCGGCGCCGGGCTCGTAGCCGTCGACCACGAGGCAGTGGTCGTAGCCGCGGCCGCGGCGGAGCTGCTCGTCGTCGGCCTCGATGTCGGCGTCGAGGCGCTTCGGCTCGCGGAAGTCGAAGGGCGTACCAGCGACCGGGCGGATCTCCCCGGTCGAGACGCTGTCCTCGCGCACGGGGAGGAAGTGTGCGGCGCGCACCGCCACGAGGGCCTCCATCGCACGGCCGGAGCCCGCGCCGCCGAGGTCGAAGTAGCTGTGGTTCGTCATGTTCACGTAGGTGGGGGCGTCGGTTGCGCAGGCGTGCTCGAGGGTGAGCACGGCGCCGCCGGCCTCCTCGGCGAGCGCGTAGGTGACGGTGAAGCGCCGCGCGCCCGGCAGCCCGAGCTCGCCGTCGGCGAGCTCGCAGGTGAAGCGCACGAGGTTGGCCGCCTCGTCGACCTCGGAGGACCAGATGCGCTTGTGGAGCCCGTGGTCGAGGTCGGTGTGCAGGTTGTTGGCCGAGCCGGGCCCGTCGTTTTCCGGCAGGCGGTGGACGGCGTTTCCGATCGGCACCTCGGCGCGGTCGGTGCGGTTGGCCGAGGGGCCGATGGTCCCGCCGTAGCAGGCGGGGTTGGCAAGGTAGCCCGCGAGCGCGTCGAAGCCGAGCGCGATGTCGGCCACCGCGCCCGTGCGGTCCGGCGTGAAGGCGCGCACGAGGGTGGCGCCGAAGTCCATGACCTGGATGCGCACGGCGCCGGCGGTGAGCTCGAAGAGGGTGACGGCTCCTGCGGGAGCGCGGCCGAATGGTGTCTGCGAGATCATGCGCGTCCTTTCAGCGGGTGGATCGAAGCGTTCGGGGGTCCGGTCCTTGCCGACCCACTTCTCGAATGTTAACGTACTCACAAAGACCTGTCATGAGTATTCCCAGTTTCTTGTGACTGGTCGAAATCGTCCGGTAAGCGGTCGGGCGTATGCTGGGACGGTGTGGGCGAGCAGGAGGGAGCGGCATTGCAGCGGCCGAACCAAGGGGGAGCGCCCGCGACGGGCGCCGCAGGCGGCAGCTACAAGGGCCGCGCCGTCTCCATGTCCGATGTGGCGGCTGCGGCCGGCGTCTCCCAGCAGACGGTCTCGCGCGTGGCCAACGGCGTTCCCAACGTGAGCGAGAAGACGCGCGAGCGCGTGCTCGCCGTGATGCGCGAGCTGGGGTTCCGCCCCAACTACGCCGGGCGATCCCTGCGCGG
Source organism: Coriobacteriaceae bacterium (assembly GCA_015062655.1). Lineage (GTDB taxonomy): Bacteria > Actinomycetota > Coriobacteriia > Coriobacteriales > Coriobacteriaceae > Collinsella. The sequence continues at coordinate 100,524 of SUUG01000018.1, read as the reverse complement.
CGGCAACTACCGCGCCATCGGCCTGTGCGTCTACGACATCACCAAGATCGGCAACCTCACCATGCTCGACGGCATCCTCGCCGCCGCCCGCGAGCGCGGCCGCGCCATCACCATGATAGAGATGCGCGAGGACGAGGCGTTCACGCTCACGGAGGCCTCGCAGCGCATGGCCGCCCTGCCCGTGGACGGCATGATCATCGGCATGAGCCGCATGGCCCCCGATTTCGAGCGGTTCGTGCCCCAGCCGGGCATGAGCACGGTGATCGTCACCATGTACGCGCACCCGCGGTGCACGACGGTCGACTCCGACCACTACGGCTGCTCGCACCTGGTCATGAACCACCTCTTCGACCACGGCCACGAGCAGGTGCGCTTCGTGGGCGGCCCCGACCACTCCATCGACTCCGAGTTCCGCGAGGCCGGCTGGCGTGACGCGCTCGCCTCGCGGGGGGTCGCGCCCGTGGAGCCCCTGCGCGGGGACTGGACGGCCATGAGCGGCTACGAGGTGGGGCAGCGCCTCGCCGCCGACCGCTCGATGACGGCCGTCTACGTGGCGAACGACCAGATGGCCATGGGCGTGATCGCGGCGCTGCGCGCGGCGGGCCGGCGCGTGCCCGAGGACGTGAGCGTGGTGGGCATCGACGACTCGCTCGCCGAGATGGTGCCGAACATCGAGCTCACGACCGTCCGGTTCGACCTGCGCGAGCGCGGCCAGGCCGTCTTCGAGCACGCGATGCACGAGCCGGAGCGGCAGCCCTACACGGTGCGTATCCCCGGGGTGCTGATCGAGCGCAGCACGGTGGCCGACCGCGCCTGACCGCACCGGCCCCGCCCGCCCGCGCGCCATCTCGGTGAATAACCGTCCACGCCGAAAACAAGACCGTTTGGCGATGGCGGACGGCTCCGTCGGGCACAGCGTCGCGGATGGGTGTTAACGTTACCATTATCAGGTCGGCAGAGGGATCGGCCTGCGCTCCGGCGCGGATCCCCCTCGGTCGAGCAGATGCGTCGGCACGGAGGTGCCGCGCCTACCAGCAACGGCGCGCAAGGTGCGCGCCAGAGAAAGGGGCAGTTCTTATGGGAATGTCACGTCGTCAATTTCTGCAGGTCTGCGGCCTGGGCGCCGCGGGCGTCATCGGTGCCGGCGCCCTCGTGGGCTGCGGCGGTTCCGGTGATGCTCCCGCCGCTGGTAGCTCCCCTGCCACCGAGGGCTCCAAGGGCGGCAAGCCGGTGATCTTCTACAACCGCCAGCCGTCCAACAGCACCACGGGTGAGCTCGACATGGCCACCCTCAAGTTCAACGAGAACACCTACTACGTCGGCTTCGACGCCGACCAGGGCGGCGAGCTCGAGGGCCAGATGATCGTCGACTACATCAAGGCGCACGCCGACGAGATCGACCGCAACGGCGACGGCGTCATCGGCTACGTCCTCGCGATCGGTGACGTGGGCCACAACGACTCCATCGCCCGCACCCGCGGCTGCCGCAAGGCCCTCGGCACGGCCGTCGAGAAGGACGGCAAGATCGTCTCCGACGCCGCCGGCAACAACGCCGACGGCAAGTCCGAGGTCGTCAAGGACGGCGAGATCGAGGTCGACGGCAAGAAGTTCACGGTCCGCGAGCTCGCCTCGCAGGAGATGAAGAACAGCACGGGCGCCACCTGGGACGCCACGACCGCCGGCGACGCGATCACCAACTGGGCCTCGTCCTTCGGCGATCAGATCGACATCATCGTCTCCAACAACGACGGCATGGGCATGTCCATGTTCAACAAGTGGTCCAAGGAGAACAAGGTCCCGACCTTCGGCTATGACGCCAACTCCGACGCCGTGGCCGCCATCGCCGAGGGCTACGCGGGCACCGTCTCGCAGAACCCCGCCGTCCAGGCCTACCTCACGCTGCGCCTGATCCGCAACGTGCTCGACGGCGTGGACATCGAGACGGGCATCGGCACCAAGGACGACGCCGGCAACGTCATCGCCGCCGAGGACTTCAAGTACAGCGAGGAGGACCGCTCCTTCTACGCGATGAACCTCGCCGTCACCGCCGAGAACGCCGACAAGTTCGCCGACGCCACGGCGGTCTACGAGTCCACCCAAAGCCAGCTCGATGAGAAGACGAGCCCCAAGAAGAAGGTCTGGCTGTCCATTTACAACTCCGGCGACAACTTCCTCGGCTCCACCTACCAGCCGCTGCTCGAGAAGTACGATGACCTGCTGAACCTCGAGGTCGAGTACGTCAAGGGCGACGGCCAGAGCGAGTCCACCATCACGAACCGCCTCGCCGATCCGAGCGCGTACGATGCCTTCGCCATCAACATGGTGAAGACCGACAACGGCGCCTCCTACACCTCGCTGCTCGCCTAAGGCGCGACCGGGGTCACGGAACCGCTCACGCACGTTGCCAAGGGGGAGAAGGGAACTTTCTCCCCCTTGGTTTTGAACGCGATCCGCTTCGCGTCGGCACGGCAGCGGCCACAGCGCCGGGCTGCCGGCGCGATGCGAGGCGTGATCGAATGCAGGACAGTTTTCTTTGCCGAAAGCCAGCCGCGACGATCGCGGTCAGCCACGGCGGGAACTTCGGAGAAAACTAGGGGTGAACACATGACAGAATCGACATCGGACATCGTCCTGTCCATCAAAGGGATGAGCAAGACCTTCGGCCGCAACCGCGTGCTCGACCACATCAACCTCGATGTGCGCCGCGGCAGCGTGATGGGCCTCATGGGCGAGAACGGCGCCGGCAAGTCCACGATGATGAAGTGCCTGTTCGGCACCTATCAGAAGGACGAGGGCGCGATCACGCTCGACGGCCGCGAGATCAGCTTCTCCGGCCCGAAGGACGCCCTTGAGAACGGCATCGCCATGGTGCACCAGGAGCTCAACCAGTGCCTGGAGCGCAACGTGGTGGACAACCTCTTCCTCGGGCGCTACCCGGTCAACGCCATGGGCATCGTCGACGAGGGGCGCATGCGCAAGGAGGCCAACGACCTCTTCCGGCGCCTCGGCATGACCGTCAACCTCACGCAGCCCATGCGGACCATGTCGGTCTCGCAGCGCCAGATGGTCGAGATCGCCAAGGCCATCTCGTACAATGCGAAGGTCATCGTGCTCGACGAGCCCACCTCCTCGCTCATGGCCCAGGAGGTCGACAAGCTCTTCCAGATGATGCGGATGCTGCGCGACCAGGGCATCTCGCTGATCTACATCTCGCACAAGATGGACGAGATCTTCGAGATCTGCGACGAGGTCTCGGTGCTGCGCGACGGCAACCTCGTGATGACCAAGCGCACCGACGAGACGGACATGAACGAGCTCATCTCCGCCATGGTGGGCCGCTCGCTCGCGCAGCGCTTCCCGCCCGTGGACAACGAGCCCGGTGAGCCGATCCTCAAGATCCAGCACCTCTCCACCAAGTTCGAGCCGCACCTGCAGGACATCTCCTTCGAGGTGCGCCGCGGCGAGATCTTCGGCCTCTACGGCCTCGTGGGTGCCGGCCGCACCGAGCTGCTCGAGACGATCTTCGGCATCCGCACCCGCGCCGCCGGCCGCGTGTACTTCCGCGACCACCTCATGAACTTCAGCTCGGCGCGCGATGCCATGGACCACGGCTTCGCCCTCATCACCGAGGAGCGCAAGGCCAACGGCCTCTTCCTCAAGGGCGACCTCACGTTCAACACGACGATCGCCAACCTCGAGCAGTACAAGAACGGCCCCGCCCTCTCGAACGAGAAGATGGTCCGCGCCACCAACCGCGAGATCAAGCGCATGAGGACCAAGGCCATGGGCCCCGACGAGCTCATCTCGAACCTGTCGGGCGGCAACCAGCAAAAGGTCATCTTCGGCAAGTGGCTCGAGCGCTTCCCGCAGGTCTTCCTCATGGACGAACCCACGCGCGGCATCGACGTGGGCGCGAAGTACGAGATCTACGAGCTCATCATCGACATGGCGAAGAAGGGCACGACGATCATCGTCGTCTCCTCCGAGATGCCGGAGATCTTGGGGATCACGAACCGGATCGGCGTCATGTCGAACGGGCATCTGTCGGGTATTGTCGAGACCAAGGCGACCAACCAGGAAGAGCTCCTGCGTCTGAGCGCTAAGCATCTGTAAGCGAGGAGATGGAACCATGTCAAACAAGATTCTGACCGTTGAGGAGGAGACAGCGCTCCTCCAGCCGATCGACGCCCACGTCAGCGCCATCCAGGCGAAGATCGACGCGCTGCGCGCCGACGGCACCACCAAGATCGTGTCCCTGCAGTCGAGCATCGACGCGGTCAAGAGCGACCGCGTCCTCTCCCGCGCCGAGCGCGACGAGCAGGTTGCCGCCTACCAGGCTGAGATGGCGAAGGCCAAGCAGGTCGAGGCCGCCAACAAGGACGAGATCGCCAAGCTGATCTCCGAGGCGGAGGGCTACCTCAAGGAGCACTTCGACGCCGAGTACCTGAACCCGGTCAAGGAGAGCTGCGCCGCCGAGCGCGAGCAGGCCAAGGCCGACTACCAGAAGCACCTCGCCCAGATCGATGCGGAGCACAAGAAGCTGGTCTCCTCCCTCACCGACTCCCAGGAGGTCAAGGAGGAGAAGTACGTCCATAAGAACAAGCAGTTCGACGCCAAGGTCTCCTACCAGCAGGAGCTCCAGCGCATCAAGGACCGCGAGCACGAGGCGTTCAACTACCGCTACCACCTCGTCGACCTGCTCCGCATGTCGCGCTTCACCCTGCCCGAGAAGCTGGCGCAGCGCTGGGAGACCTATCGCTACACCTTCAACCTGCGCAACTTCCTGCTGAACAACGGCCTGTACATCGCGATCCTGCTCGTGTTCGCCATGCTCTGCGTCATCACGCCCGCCGTGAAGGGCACGCAGCTGCTCACCCCGCAGAACATCCTGAACATCCTGCAGCAGGCCTCGCCCCGCATGTTCCTGGCGCTCGGCGTCGCGGGACTCATCCTCCAGACCGGCACCGACCTGTCGATCGGCCGCATGGTCGGCATGAGCATGGTCGCTTCGACGATCATCATGCACCAGGGGCCGAACACGGGCACCTTCTTCGGCATCGCGTTCGATTTCTCGGGCATGCCCGTCATCGGCCGCATCGTGCTGGCGCTGGCGGTCTGCGTCTTCCTGTGCACGGCGTTCTCCGCGATCGCGGGCTTCTTCACCGCGCGGTTCAAGATGCACTGGTTCGTGTCGACGATGGCCAACATGCTCGTCATCTTCGGTCTCGTGACCTACGCCACCAAGGGTGTGTCCTTCGGCGCGATCGACCCCTCGATCCCGGGCATCGTGACCCCGAAGGTGAGCGGCTTCCCGACGATCATCCTGTGGGCCGTTGCGGCGATCGCGATCGTGTGGTTCATCTGGAACAAGACCACCTTCGGCAAGAACATGTACGCGGTGGGTGGCAACCCCGAGGCCGCGTCCGTGTCGGGCATCAACGTGTTCGCGGTCTCCATCGGCGCGTTCCTGCTCGCCGGCATTCTGTACGGCTTCGGTTCCTGGCTCGAGTGCATCCGCATGGTCGGCTCCGGTTCCGCGGCCTACGGCCAGGGCTGGGAGATGGACGCCATCGCGGCCTGCGTGGTCGGCGGCATCTCGTTCACCGGCGGCATCGGCAAGATCTCCGGCGTGACCGTCGGCGTGCTGATCTTCACGGCGCTGACCTACTCGCTGACGATCCTCGGTATCGACACCAACCTGCAGTTCGTGTTCTCCGGCGTGATCATCCTCGTCGCCGTGACGCTCGACTGCCTGAAGTACGTCCGCAAGAAGTAACGCTGCCCCGGGATACCGGTCGGCGGGCAGCCGGGCTGCGCCCGGCGCCGTCGACCGGTATCCTTGTGAGCGCATCGCCCGTTTTCGCGTGAGGGGAGTTCCCTATGAAGAAGATCCTTGTCTGCTGCAACACCGGTGTGTCCACGAGCCTGCTCGTGGCGAAGATGAAACAGGAGGGGGAGAGCCGCGAGCTCGACATCGACATCGAGGCGCGCTCGCTCTCCGAGACCGTGGAGCATCTCGCGGAGGCCGATGCCGTGCTGCTGAGCCCGCAGGTGGGGTTCGCGCAGGGGAGCATTCAGGAGACCTCCGATGTGCCGCTCGCGGTCATCGAGCAGGACGCGTATGCGCGCGCTGACGCCGCGGCGATTCTCGACCAGGCGGTCGCGCTGCTGGGGGCGTAGGGCTTGCTGCGGCGTTGAACCCGCTTCGGCGTTGGGAGCGCTGCCCTCGCTGCGGTGTTGTCGGGACGTTGACCACACTGTGGTGTTGGGACGCTGGCTCCTCTGCGACGCAGGCCCACTGCGGCGCCTCTTGTCTCACGAGATCGTCGTGCGGGCGCACCCCCTAGGTGCCCGCGCGACTGTTCTCAGGCCCGTCCGGGTTGCGCCGGGCGGGCCTTTGTCATGCCGAGGTCCTACCTGCATAACTCAGATGCATCATTCTCCATTGCGAGCGCGTTGCTTACTGCAAATTCCCGAGCGCATGGACAAAAATGACGTTAATCGGTATTTCTTCATGGCTAGAGGGGCCTGTTTCGCTCGAAGCGGCCCCGAAAACAGCGCGTATGAACAGCGCCTGTCATACAAGACTGCTCAGTGACTAAATATAGTTTATTGAAGTCCGGTATCGCGGACGCAAAAGTACCGACTAGCGTCATTTTTGTCCAAGCGCGGGATTCGTCATGTCGCGCAGCGCGATGCCGCATACGGGATATTCCCGACCGACGGGCGAATTGTGGGTCGAAATCGGTTGCGAGACGGTATGGTTGGCCCACCATGTATTGCATTTGCGGCATAACGGCTCTCGAGGCATATCGGGCCATGGGCACACGCCTGCCCGAGCTCCTCGACCGCCCGCGCACCTCCAAGCTCGCGGGCTGCTCGATTCCGCCGCGCATTCATCTCGCCGATGACATGGCGCGTCTTGGGAACCTCAAAGACCCCTGCAACCTGCTTCTCCCAGAGAAGAGATCCTGTCACCGGCGGTCGGATATCGTCTGCCATGTGTCCGCGTCTGCCGCTGCGCTTCCCCGCTCGCTCATCCGCCTCCGTAACGATCTGCTCATCGTCTCACCCGACCTGCTTTTCCTCGAGCTTTGCGCCGATAGCTCCTTCGATGACATCGAGCTCGTGCAGATCGCGTTTGAACTCTGCGGCACCTACGTGCTCGATTCCTCATGGGACGGATTCACCAACACGGATCGCGCGATCACATCGAGTCAGCGGCTGGAGCGGTTCGCCGTCCGCGCGAAAAGCATGCGCGGGGCGAAGCGGGCACGTCGGCTCGCGTCCCTGGTGATCGACGGTTCTCATTCGCCGATGGAGTCCGTGATGGCGATGCTGCTCTGCCTGCCGCACCGGATGGGCGGGATGGGCTTCTCGGGCGGGAGGCTCAATGTGCGCGTTATGACGGTAGATGGGCCGCGTTGGGTCGATCTGGTATTTCCCGGAGGGGTGGGTTTGGAGTACCAGGGCCGTCACTATCATTCGGTCGAGCGGACGGGGCGAGACGCGCAGCGGCAGCATCAGCTCATCGGTGCAGGTGTGACCACTATGAATGTCTGGTATCAAGACCTCGCGAACCCACATCAGTTCGAGCGGTTGGCGGCCGATCTTGCGACCGCCCTCGGCGTGCGGCTTCGAGTCCGGGCGCGGGGTTTCGAGCAGAAGCGAGCCGTGTTGAGGGCGCGCATCCTGCCATCGCTCAATTCGAGTTGTCTTACTGACCTTTGATACCAGATCGATGGACAAAAATGACGTTAGTCGGTATTTGAGAGCCTGCCGCAGCCATGGATGCCGTCGAGTAAAATGACGATATTGAGAATATGTAATTGAAATTAAGCCACCCTGCTTCCTGCTAGGGTGCAAAAGCGGCTTTTACCTTGAGTCGATCCCTTAGAAATACCGACTAGCGTCATTTTTGTCCACGCAGGAGGGAAAACGCGGGCCGGGGCATCGAAAGGCCCTCCGTTATCGCCTCGCGACATGCAGGATCGGCCTTCGGTCCTCGGGAAGCTCGTCGATCATCGCGGCGACCATGCCGGCGGGGTCGCGATCCATGACGATATCGCTCACCTTGTCGATCCCCGCGAATCGGAGGATGCTCTGCGCCTTCACCTTGCTGGCATCCATGAGCACAACGTTTCTCTCCGCAGCCCTCATCATGGCTTGCTTCACCTCTGCCATCTGGGGGAAATCGGTCATGAGGCCGCGCGTGGGAACGAAGCCCCCCGGGCAGAGGAAGGCGGCGTCGGCGTGAAGCAGCTCGAGGGAGCGCGCGGTCAGCGGACCGTAAAGATAGCGGTGCCCTTTTCGAAGTGAGCCGCCAAGGACCATCACGCTCACGCCGGGCATGCTCTCGTCGATGTAGTCGGCGATGGTCATGTCCGCGGTGATCACCGTCACATCGTTTTTCGCCTCGAGGGCGCGCACGAAGGCAAGGGCGGTGGTGCCCGAGTCGACGATCAGCGTGTCACCATCATGCACCAGCTCAACGGCGGTGGCGGCGATGGCGTGCTTGGCCTCCGCGTTTAGGTTGACACGGCGGTCTTGGACGGACACGGTGAGCGTGCGTTGCAGCGAGATCGCGCCGCCGTGCGTCCTGCGCAGCTTGCCGGCTTCGGCAAGGGCATCGAGGTCGGCGCGGGCGGTGACGACGGAGACACCGAAGGTGCGGGCGAGCTCGGCGACCTGCACGGTGGTCTCGTGGGACAGCATATCGAGGATGGCGGACCGGCGCTCCTCGGCGAAGCTCCGGGCGGGATGCGAGTCGCGTCGTGCCATCGTCCTTCTCCTAACGTTTGCTTGCTTTGACCATGCTATCTTTTCTTTAAAGAAAGTAAAAGAAAGAACATTCTCCGTGCTTTTGAGCTGATTGCGGACAGCATGATCTCTTTGCCCGGGAAAAAGGAGAACAGCAAGGATCAACATGCGCTTCCTATCTTCTTCTTTTTTCTATTGAAGCGTCGATGAGGGGACGTGCGGCCAGGATAGGGCGTCTTTAATAAATCCGATTTCGTTCAATGGGCCCAACAGGCCGTTGCGAAGGGAGCGGCGGGTGCCGGCCCCGCGCGACGCGGCGGAAGGGATCGGGCCCATGCTGGTCACCACCATGGAAATGCTCAAGGAAGCGCGCAAGAACCACTACGGGGTGGGCGCGTTCAACGTGGAGAGCCTCGAGTTCGTGATGGCGGTCTTCGCCGCCGCCGAGGAGACGGGCTTCCCGGTGATCATGCAGACCGCCCCGGGCACCGTGAAGAGAGCCGGACCCGACTATCTCTACGGCATGGTCTGGGCGGCCGCCGCGTGATCCCCCTGCCGTCGGCCCCTCGCCGGGCAGGGCCGCGCGGACGGAAAGACCCCCGCCTCCCGGTGACCCGAGTCCGGGGGGGGGCGGGGGCGGGCCAGCTCTTCCCTTTTCGGTGGGACGTCCTGTCCTAGCGGCGTCTCCCGAGGCGGCGGCCCGCGTAGGCCAGCGCCGCTCCGGCGGCCGCCACGACCGATATGAGGGCGGCGGCGTCACCGGTGGCGGGAAGGCCCCCCTTCTTACCGGGCTTCCTCCCAGGTTTCGATCCGGGCTTCCTGTTCGGATCCGGGCGTTCCCCCGTGTTCGATTCGGGCTTCCTGTTCGGATCCGGGCGCTCACCCGTGTTCGATCCGGGCTTCCTGTTCGGATCCGGGCGCTCCCCCGTGTTCGATCCGGTGTCCGTGCCGGGCCCGGTTCCGCCGCCATCGTCCGGGTTCTCGATCTTCTTGAAGCTCGCCGCGAGCGTGAGGTCGGAGGTGACGGGCGCCTCGAAATCGTAGGCGGCCCCATGAAGCATCCAGCCTTCGAAGGCGTGCCCCTCCCTTGAGGGGTCGGTGAGAGGCTTGGGGACGGCCTGGCCATCCTCGACCTGGACCGTGGAGAAGACCTCCGTGCCGTCTTGGAAGGTGACGGTCCGCTTCACGGCGGGCGGGAGGACCTTCACGATGGTGAAGGAATGCGGCTCCAGCTCGATGCGGGGGGATGCCTTGTCGGCGGTGACCGCAAAGGACGCGATCCGCACGGCGTCGGGCCGGTCGGGGCTGTTGGCGGAGGTGAAGTCGGCGCCGGAGAGGCTGCGGATCTCGAGGGTCCGCCCCGTGAGGTCGACTCCGGGGACCTTCAGCCTCAGGGCGCCCTTGTCGCGGAGAGCGAGGTTCACCGCGGCGAGGTAGATGGTGCCGTCGTCGCCGGTGGAGGCCATGACGTCGTACTGGGAGACGCCGTTCGGGAGCTTGGGTATCGCGGCGTCGCTGATCGAGCTGGAAACCACCTTCGTGCCGAAGCCGCTGTTGAGCATCGTGAAAACGCTCGCGCTGGGGGTCTTGAAGAAGGTGAACCCGCCCTCGCCGGTGGCCGTGTCGCCGCTGCCGGCCGTCGGGACGGCCTGGATGACCGCCTGCTGGGTGGGGCCGAGGGAGTCCGCCCCCTTGGAGTACCAGTCCACCAGGCAGTGCTTCTGGATATAGGGGCTCCCGAGCTCGACGTAATCCATGATGGCGCGCGCGATGTAGAGGGCGTGCACCTGGGAGAGCAGGAGCGGGTCCTCGGAGCGGAAGATGCCGTACTCGCTGATGACGGGGACCTTCTTGGGATCGTGCCTCTGCATGAGCTTGACGTAGTTGGCGACATGGTCCCGTTTGTCGTCGCCCATCTTCATGGCCTGCAGGTAGAAGCCCTCGGCGTTACCGGCGTTGCCCGGGTTGCCCGAGTAGGGGTGGATGGTGAGGCCGTCGTAGAGGGCGTCATGGCCGCCGTCGTGCATCCGGTTGACGAAGCCCTCGGTCTCGTAGCTCGCGTAGACATGCATCTCGCCGGCGGGCTTGCCGGCGTCGGCGCGGTCCCGGTTGATCTGGCGCATGGTGTCGCGCATCTTCTGGGACACCTTGACGAATCCGTCGCGCTCGACCGAGTAGTCCACGGTGATCTGCGCGTCTTTCGCGGGGATGGCCCCATGGGCGCCGTCACCGAAGGTGAAATAGCCGGTCTTGGCGTTGAGCTGGTAGACCTTATCGGTCGCGCCCGCCTGCTTGATGTCCTCGACGCGGCTCCAGAGCTCCCCGCCGACCTTGACCTTGACGGAATCGACGTCGACCGCGGTGAAGGAGCTGTAGCCCGCGGACTTGCGGTCGAGCTCCGGGAGGGCGTAGCGCAGGCCGAACTCCTGGTCGGGCTTGCCGGTCGATTTTGATCCCTCGACGTTCCAGTCCCCGCGGCGGACGGCGTACTGGCCGGTGAACGACGCGGTGCCGCCGTCCACGTAGGCCTTCTCGGCACCGCCCGGAACCCCCGAGGTCCAGTACTGCTGGGAGGCCCGACCGTCCTCGCCCCCCTGGTTCATCTCGTTGCCGATCTCGAAATAGCGGACGTTGAAGGGCTCGGCATGGCCCAGGTCCCTGCGGACGTCCGCCCAGGCGGTCCCCCCGTTGGGGTTGGTCCCGGCCTCGGCGTTCAGGAACTCGACCAGATCGGCCGCATCGGCGGCGTCGCCCCGGCCGAGGCCGTATACGTAGACGATCTCGGATCCGTGCTCCCGCGCGAAGGTGCCGATCTCGGAGATCCCGAGATTGGGCTCGATGCCGCCCTGCCCGGGGTTGTTGTAGAAACCGTGGATCTGCTTCGTGCGTCCCGCCTTGGCGCCGATGGTCTCCTTCCAGCTGAAGAGGTTGGAGATGGTCCCGCCGGGATAGCGGATGGAGCCGAAGCCGGCCTCGTCGTACAGGGCCGCGAAGTCGTCCTTGACCTTCATGGCCACCGGGTCGAAGGAGCCGTAGCCGTTGAAGGCGTAGCGGTGGTTGATGCCGAAGACGGAGCGGTCGAGCGTGCGCACGACGTCTCCGGTATCGACCGTGACGGGGAGCCCGAGGGCGCGCACCCCGCCGATCGCCTCGCCGAGCTTGCCGTTCGCATCTCGGATCGCGGCGGCGTCGGTGGTCCGAAGCGCGTCCTCGGCCTGCGCGACGGCCTCCCGGAGCGTAACGTGCTCGGCGGACCCGTCGTCGTCCGCAAGCAGCCCCTTGGCGGAGTCGATGAGACGTCCGAGGTCGGCTTTGGCGTCCGCCACCTCGAGCTCCGCCTTCACGGCGCCGTAGGAGTCGAAGAGCCGCTTCACCTCCTTTGCGCTGAGCGCCTTGTTGTAGAGGCGCAGCTCGTCCATCTGGCCGTGGAAGCGCTCGGTGTTGTCAGGCTGCCGCGGCGCGTCCCCGCCCCAGGAGCCGAGAACGAGTCCGACGGCCCCCGCAGGCAGGTTCTGGGACCAGCTGCCCTGGCCGATCTCCGTCCCGTTGAGGTAGAGCTTCAGGCTCTTCGCGGAGCCGTTGTCGGTGACCCGCTTCACGAGCGTGACATGCTGCCAGGTTTTGCGGGCGGGGTTCCTCCCGAGCTCGATATTGCTGCCGGCCTTATCGATCGAGGATGAGAAGGTGCCGTCCCTCCATTCGGTGAGGATGGAGGTCTCCTGGCCCGCGGAGTGCAGCAGGAGCGTGCGCTTGCCGGCCGCGGGGGCGCTGTCCTCCGCGTCGCGGACCCAGAACGAGACCGTGAAGTCCTTCTGCTGCTCGATGGCGCCGCGGACGCGGATGTCGTGGGCGGCGCCCTTGTCGGTGAAGGTGAGGGCCTTGCCGAGGGAGGACAGGCCGCTGTCCTGGATCTTCACGGTGCCGTTGGGGTTGGCCTGCTCGGTGATGGAGAGGTTCCCGCTCCCCGTTCCCTGGAGCGGTGTCGGGCCCTCGAAGGTCCAGACGCCGGTGGCGCCCTCGGGCGCGGGGCCGGCCGCCCGGGCGGGGGAGGCGCCGAGGCCTATCGACAGGGCGATGGCGAGGACCGCCCCCGCGCCCGCTATGCGGCGCGCCCCGGGCCCCCAGGGCCCCGTCCCCTTGCCGTGTGCTTTCATAAGCCGTCCTTTCCCGCGCAGGAGGGAGCGCGACCATGGGCTGAGGAGGCGGGCGACGCGGAGGCCGCGGCCCCGCCGGTGCGGGTATGACGTGTCTATCGTAGCATGCCGATCAGCTGGATGAATAAGGCGGGGGTCACGGTTTCGCGAGGGAAGGGGAAGCCGCGGCCGACGGCGGTCCCCGCGCGGCGGCCCGTCCGCCGGTGCTCCTGTCGCGCCGGCTCTTCCTCGAAGGCCCCTTCTTCAGCGTGCGCGCACGGGGCCGCGCGTGAGGGGGTCACGGGGCGACGATGAGCGTGGTCACCGACTCGACGGCGTCGCGCTGCTGCGGCGTGATGCCGCTATCGGTGATGAGCGCGTCTATGCGGTCGAGGTTATAGAAGTTGTAGAAGTCGAGCTGGTCGAATTTGGAGGAGTCGCATGCAAGATAGCGGCAGGCGGCGCGGTCGCATGCCAGGCCCTGGATGCGCCCCTCCTCGGGGTTCGAGCACGAGATGACGCCGGACATGACGCCATTGGTGCCGATGAAGCACTTATCGATGCCGAGAGGGGAGAGGGAGTCCTCCGCGACGGGCCCGACGAAGGAGCCCGAGCGCCGGCGGTATTGGCCGCCGATGCAGCAGATCTCAAGATCCGGGTGTATCCGGAGCATGTTGAGGGCGATGATGCTGCTCGTCACCACGCGAAGGCGCATGGAGGGCAGGGCGCGCGCGATGGCGGCGCATGTGGAGCCCGGGCCGAGGAAGATCGTGTCGTCGGGCTCGATGAGCGCGCAGGCCGCCATCGCGATGCGCTGCTTTTCCGCTTGATGGATGGCGAGCTTGTCGAAATACGCTGCTTCCGAGGGCGCTGCGGGCGTCTCGTCCGAAAGGCGGATCCCGCCGTGCTCCCGGATCACGACGCCCGTGGCGGCGAGCTCGTCGAAGTCTCGCCTCACGGTCATCTCGGATATACCGAAGATCTTGGCGGCCTGGCGCACGGAGACGACTCCGCGCTGCGTGCAGAGCTCCATGAGGCGCTCGTGTCGTTGGGTCTTTAACATGGCGAGGGCTTCTCTTCTATTCGGTGATGACGGAGGTGTAGGCGCCGAGCGCGGCGAGCGCCTCGGCGCTCGCATCGGCGTTGAGGAACACGGCGTCCATCAGCTCGAGCTTGGTGAACATGCAAAAGTCGCGCACCCCGACCTTGTCGGCGTCGATGACCAGGTAGGATGATGCCGCCCGGGTGCATGCGTCGTGTAGCAGCGCGCTGACATCGGGGTGGGAGCCGAACACCTCGTTACCGAAGACGCCGGTTGCCGAAACAAATGCCTTGCTTGCGCTGAGTCCGTGGTAGCCGCTGCTGCCGTAGGGGGTTGTGAAGACACGGGTGTTCTGGCGCAGCGTGCCGCCGACGAGGAACAGCTCGACGCGGGGGTTGTCCGCGAGGAGGTTGAGCACGGGCATGCTGTTGGTGATGACGCGGATGTCCGCATCGGGCAGGTAGTCGCACATGAGCTCGAGCGTGGTGCCGCCACCGAGGAAGATGGTGTCACCGGGCTCGACGATGCGGGCGGCAGCCTTGGCCGCGGAGCGCTTCTGCTCGACGGAGCGCTGCTTCTTCTCGGCATGGGAGCGCACGCGCAAGAGCGCGTTGCCGCGAGCGGAGCGGGGAAGCTGGGCGCCGCCGTGCACGCGGACGACGAGCCCCTCTTCGGCCATCTCGCCCAGGTCTCGCCGGACGGTCATGTCCGAGACGCCGAGCGTGTCGGCGATCGCCTTGACCGTGACGGTTTGACGCTGCTCGAGCAGGTCGAGGATGACTTGCCGGCGTTCTGACCTCATGCGTCCTCCGTTTCTGATGCGATCGAATGATGTTCGCTTGCATGATAAGTTAACAATAATAAACATCTCTCTGCGCTGTAGCAGAATGAGCCGTTCATCGGCAAAAACCGCACACTCACGGAAAACATAGGCTTAAGAAAGATTCCCTACTTGAAACACAATCAAACATCAACGAACATAAAGCAACATAAGTAATCACAACAGGGAAGGAAGAGCGCATGCGCATCGGCGTCATCCTCGCAAGCCACGGAGAATTCGCACAGGCCGCCCTCGGTGCCGTCGAGATGATCGCGGGCAAGCAGCCCGACGTGGTCGCCCTCGGCCTCACCGCCGAGAAGAGCCTCGAGACCTTCGAGGCCGAGATGGCCTCCGCCTACGAGACGCTCTCTGCCGACTGCGACCTCGTCGTCACCCTGTGCGACATCTACGGCGGCACGCCGTTCAACGTCACCACCCGCTGCCTGCTCAACGGCATGGACATGGTGGCCTACACCGGCCTGTCCATGCCCGTCGTGGTGGAGCTGCTCCTCACCCGCGACGGCCTCGACTCGGCCGATGCCGTCCGCGCGCAGCTCACGAGCGCCCACGCCGGGGTCCAGCAGGAGATCTGCGCCCCCGCCCCCGCGGTGAGCGACGACGAGGACGACCTCGACCTCTAGGCCGGCCCGCCCCTCCCGGCACCCTAGACACGGATTCACGAGTGAACGTAACGAAGTGCGAACGACAAGGAGAACACCATGGCACTCAAACTCGTCGACATCGATGACCGACTGATCCACGGCCAGGTCGCCACCACCTGGATCCCCGACTTCGGCATCGAGTCCGCCATCATCGTGTCCGACAAGGTCGCCAACGACCCGGTCCAGAAGTCCGTCGCCGGCCTTGCCGCGCCCGACATCAAGGTCACCGTCTTCGGCGTCGACAAGTTCATCGACGTCCTCAAGAAGACCGAGCTCAAGAAGGCCACGATGGTGCTCTTCACCAACCCCATCGACGCCCTCAAGCTGCATGAGAACGGCCTGCCGTTCGATTACCTCAACGTCTCCGGCATGCGCTTCAACGACGAGCGCCACCGCCTGCACAAGAACATGTCCGTCACCGCCGAGGAGAAGGCCGCCTTCGAGGAGCTCATCGGTCTGGGCGTGGAGTGCTGGATGCAGACGACCACGCGCGATTCCAAGGAGCCCGTGTCCGAGCTCCTCAAGAACTACTAAGCGGTATCTATCTCCGGGCATGTGGGCCCGGGGTGCGCCCATCGATGCGAACGGTGGGCGAATAGGGAAGGAGAGGCTTATGCTTCAGGCACTTCTGCTCGCCATCTGGGCGGGTCTGTGCACCTGGGACCAGTTCGGTCCCCACCTGGGCTTCCGAAAGCCCCTGCTGGCGTCCGTGGGCGTCGGCGTCATCCTCGGCGATATGCCGACCGCCATCATGATCGGCGCCACCATGGAGCTCATGTGGCTCGGCGTCAACAACATCGGCGCCTACGTTCCGCCCGACGTCATCTCCGGCACCATCGTGGGTGCGGCCCTGGGCATCATGGGTTCCACTGACACCGCCTCCGCCATCGCCCTGGCCGTTGCCATCGGCATCCCCACCGCCACCCTCGTTCAGCAGCTGAACATCCTGGTCATGACCACCAACGTCTCGCTCGTCCACGGTGCGGACAAGGCCGTCGAGTCCGGTAAGTTCAACTCCGTGAACAAGTACTTCTGGGCCGGCGCCCTCTGCTTCTTCCTCACGCGCGCCGTCCCGGTGTTCATCGCCACGGGCATCGGCTCCTTCGTGATCGAAGACATCATGAACTTCCTGCAGAACCAGGTTCCGTGGGTCCTCTCCGGCTTCTCCACTGCCGGTGGCATGATGCCCGCCGTCGGTCTGGCCATGCTCCTCACCATGATGATGAAGAAGAGCATGTGGATCTTCCTGCTGCTCGGCTTCGTTATGGCCGCGTTCCTCAATGTCCCCACGGTGGGTATCGCGCTCGTCGCCGTCGCCCTTGCCGGCATCTGGGATGTCATTACCGAGGGCCAGAAGAACCAGCCCGCCCCTGCCGCCGCCGCTGCCGCCGGCTCCGATGATGACGAGGAGTACGATCTCTAATGGGTAAGATCTCTAAGTCCACCCTGAACAAGGTCCTGCTGCGCACCCAGGGTTGCCAGTTCGCGCACAACTACGAGCGTATGCAGTCGCTCTCCCTGACCTACTGCTTCGCTCCGGTTCTCAAGGAGCTCTACAAGGACGCCCCCAAGGAGGAGCGCGTCAACGCCATGAGGCGCCACCTCGAGTACTTCAACACCCACCCGCTCGCGATACCCTTCATCCTCGGGATCACCGCCGCGCTGGAGGAGTCCACGGATGAGGATCAGAAGGACACCGTCGTCGGCATCAAGACCTCCCTCATGGGTCCCTTCGCCGGCCTGGGCGACTCCCTGCTGAACCTCACCTGGTTCCCGATCGCCGGCTCCATCGGCGCCTCCATGTGCGTCGACAACGGCTCCATCGTGGGTCCGCTCGTGATGTTCCTGCTCATCAACCTGCTCTACTGGCCGCTGAAGTACTTCGGTCTGCACAAGGGCTACGAGATGGGTATGGAGCTCGTCGAGAAGGCCGGCGTGCAGGTCTTCGACCGTCTGGGCAACCTCGCCAACGTGCTGGGCGTCATGGTCACCGGCGGCCTCATCGCCACGACCGTCAAGCTCAAGCTCGCCGTGCAGTTCGCCTTCGGTGAGGGCGACCCGCTGGTGCTCCAGGACCAGCTCGACAAGGTGCTGCCGTTCCTGCTGCCCGTCGTGCTGACCTTCATCTGCTACCACCTGCTCAAGAAGGGCCAGGGCAAGAACTCCGCTCAGATCATCATCGGCCTGATCGTGTTCGCCCTCGTGTTCGCCGCCATCGGCTTCTACTTCCCGGCCTTCAAGATCTTCGCCTGATCGCGAGTCTGCCGAGAGCAAACCGTGCCGAGGCCCGCGACCCGCATGTCGGGCGCGGGCCTCGTTGTCTCACGTGCCGCTCGCCCCGGACCCGCCATTCGCCCCCGGCCCCAATGGCCGGCCCTGATGGCCCCGATGGCACATCTACCGAAAGGATGCCAATGAGAACCGTCCTCGTGCTCATGGATACCCTGCGTCGCGATGTCCTGTCGTGCTACAACCCCACGACCGACGTCCAGACGCCCAACCTCGACGCATTCGCGGCCCAGTCCTGCGTGTTCGACAACCACTGGATCGGCTCGGCGCCGTGCATGCCCGCCCGCCGCGACATCTTCACCGGCCGCTACAACTTCCTCGAGCGCCCCTGGGGCCCCATCGAGCCCTTCGACGTGACGCTGCCGGCTTGCCTGCGTGCCAACGGCACTTTCTGCCACATCACCACCGACCACTGCCACTACCTGCGGACCGGTGGCGAGGGCTACCTGCAGGAGTTCAACACCTGGGATTACCACCGCGGCCAGGAGGGTGATCCGTGGGTGAGCCGCATCGACGAGCCGAACAACATGCCCGAGACCTTCTACGGCCGCGTGCGCGAGCAGTACCAGAAGAACCGCCAGCTGTGGCCCTGCGAGGAGGACATGCCGAGCCCCAAGACCTTCCAGTCCGCCTGCGACTGGATCGACGGCAACGCCGGCGCGGACGACTTCTTCCTCATGGTCGAGGCCTTCGACCCGCACGAGCCCTTCGACGTGCCGGACAAGTACATGGAGCTGTATGGTGGCACCGGCGACCTCGATCGCGACTACTTCGAGATCCCCGAGTACAAGCGCGTCTCCGCCACCGACGTGAACGCGGATGCCGAGGACTACCTGCAGCGCCGCTACAAGGCCCTTGTGACCATGACCGATCACTGGTTCGGCAAGCTCATCGACAAGCTCGCCGAGCGCGGCATGCTCGAGGACACCATGGTCATGGTCACCACCGACCACGGCTACTTCCTGGGCGAGCGCGACTACATGGGCAAGAACTACATGCACCTGTACAACGAGCTCGCGCACCTGCCCCTCATCGTGCACTTCCCGGGAGGCGCCCGCACCGGCGAGCATGCGCACCAGCTCACGCAGGCTATCGACATCATGCCCACCGTGCTCGAGGCCCACGGCTGCGAGATCCCGGCCGACGTGTGCGGCGCCTCCCTGGTCCCGCTCATGCGTGATGCCGATGCGCCCGCGCGCGACTACGCCCTCTACGGCGTGCACGCCATGACCGTCAACGTCACCGACGCCCGCTACACCTACTTCCGCGCGCCGGTGGCCGGCAACCGGCCGTGCTTCGAGTACGCTGCGCTGCCGCACACCATCCGCAAGAAGATGGGTTCGGACTGCCCGGAGGAGATCGAGTGCGGCCGCTACTTCAAGCGCACCAAGTACCCGCTGTTCAAGATCCCCTGCAAAAAGCCTGCCCAGATCGAGGGCGCAACGCCGCTCGCGGAGGTGGAGCAGACGATGCTCTTCGATCTTGAGAACGACTACGGCCAAGTGAACAACCTTGCCGGCAAGGGCGATCCTGCGGAGCAGCGCATGATCGACCTGCTGCTGCGCGGCCTGGAGGAGCACGAGGCTCCCGCCGAGCAGAAGGAGCGCCTGGGCTTGGCCTAGGACGCATGCTCTGAGCATGCGGGCCGGACGCCGCCGCCTCGGGTAAGGTGGTGGTGTCCGGCCCTATGAATGGTGCGAGCCTGTGCGAAGGGGGGCATGCGCCATGTGCGCGAAGCATATCGGCTTTCTGATCAAACCGGCGTCGAGTGCCTGCAACATGCGGTGCAGGTACTGCTTCTACTGCGACGTCGCCGCGCATCGCGAGGAGCGCCGCGCCCGCGTGATGGGCGAGGACGTGGCGGACGCCATCATCGACCGTGCGCTGGCCGTGGCGGGCGACGCGCGCATCTCCTTTGCCTTCCAGGGCGGCGAGCCCACGCTGGCCGGCCTCGACTTCTTTCGCACGTTCGTCGCGCGGGTGGCGGAGCGCCGCGAGAGCCAGCAGGTGAGCTGGGCGCTGCAGACCAACGGCTACCTCATCGACGAGGAGTGGGCGGAGTTCTTCGCCGAGCACCGCTTCCTCATCGGCGTCTCGGTCGACGCCTACCGCGACCTGCACGACTCCATGCGCCCCGACGCGCACGGCGCCGCCACGTACGCCCGCATCATGCGCGGCGTGCGCCTGCTGCGCGAGCGCGGCGTGGACGTCAACATCCTGTCGGTCCTCACCGCGCAGATGGCCGCGCATCCCCAGCGCGTCTTCTCTTTCATCAAGCGCGAGCAGATCTCGCACATCCAGTTCATCCCGTGCCTGCCCGGTCTCGATGACGAGGCTGACGCCTTCTCGCTCGCCCCGCGCGAGTTCTCCTCGTTCTACCGCCGTCTCTTCGATCTGTGGCGGCGCGAGCTGGGGTCCGGGCATTATGTGAGCATCTGGCTGTTCGAGAACATCATGCAGATGGCGCTCGGGCAGTTTCCCTCGCAGTGCGGCATGCTGGGCCGCTGCGCCCCGCAGTTCGTGGTGGAGGCCGATGGTTCGGTGTACCCGTGCGACTTCTACGCGCTGGACGAGTACCGCGTGGGCGACATCCGCACCGACGAGCTGGAGGCCATGGCGACCTGCGAGACGATGCGCGCGTTTCTGGACGAGCCCCGCCGCGCGTGCTCGCAGTGCGCGAGCTGCCCCTTCGAGGGCATCTGCCACCGCAACTGCAAGCGCCTGAACATCGCCTACTATGACGAGGGTTACTGCGGCCTGCGCGAGTTTCTCGAGTACGCCTATCCGGGGCTGCAGCGCGCAGCCCGTATGCTCGCGCGCCGCTAGCCCGCCCCGCCACGCCCCGACCGAATGGAGGCTCCCATGACCAACCGGCCGAACGTCCTGCTCATCATGTGCGACCAGATGCGCGGCGACTGCCTGGGCATCGACGGCCACCCGGATGTGAGGACGCCCTATCTCGATACGCCCGCCGTCAACCTTGCGCACCCGCGCCGCTAGAAGAAAGGCAAGATCATGGATATGAAGACGATCGGCATCGCGGTCGTGGCGGTCGCGGTCGCGTTCGCGATCTATCTGGAGGTTCAGAAGCGCGCCACCTTTGCAAAGCTCGAGGCCTACCTGCGCGAGGGCGATATCGAGAGCTATCTGAAGGTGCTCGACCGGCCACTCACGGGCATGCTGTACCCCAAGTACAACGTGCTCTTCATGCGCCTGAACGCGACGCTCGCCCTAGACGACACCGAGGCCTCCGCGCGCATCATCCGCGAGATGGGCTCGGTCAAGATGAACGAGGAGCAGGCGATCGCGCTGGCCGTCAAGGCGTTCGCCTTCTACGTCGAGATCGAGGACGAGCCCCATGCGCGCGAGGCGCTCGCGTATCTCGAGGTGCACGGCAATCCGGAGATGGTCCGTGACGCTCGTCGCACCTACGAGGTCTTCCTCAAGAGCTCGTATTCCTATATCGACGAGATGGAGCGCGCCCTTACCAAGGCGGAGGGCATGGACGAGGCGCTGCTCTGCCAGATGTTGTCGGTCAGCTACGAGAACAAGGGGGATGGGGCGCGCGCCGCATCCTATCGCGTGCGCGCCGAGCGGCTCGTCGACGCGGCCATGGCAAACGAGTAGGGAAGGATCCGGACACTCCGTGTGTTTTTGATCGTATCCGCCATCCTGTTCAAATATGTTTATATTTGTTTAGAAGCTCACAGTCGCAAACAGCGACGGGTAAACCTCAGAAGGAGGGCCAATGAGAGTCGTAATCGCTTCCGATGCCAAGGGCATGCCCTTGAAGGAGACCGTCAAGGAGACGCTCCTCGCCGATGGTCACGAGGTCGTGGACCTGTCCGAGACCCCTGCTGCGGACTTCGTGGATTCCGCCTGCGCGGTTGCCGCTGACTTGCTTGAGAACGAGGGCTCCCAGGGCCTTTGCTTCGATGAGTACGGCGTGGGCAGCTACCTGGCTGCCACCCGCGTGAAGGGCATGGTCGCCGCCAACATCTCCGACGAGCGCAGCGCCTACATGACCCGCGAGCACAATAACTCTCGCATGGTCTGCATGGGCTCCGGCGTCGTTGGCCCCCAGGTCGCAATCAAGATCGCCCGCGAGTTCCTGAAGGCCGACTACGCCGCCGGCCGTCACCAGGTTCGCGTCGACATGCTCAACAAGATGGCCTAAGGGGGACAAGAAATGACCAAGAAGATCGTCGCCCTCGGCTGCGACCACATCGTTACCGACGAGAAGACCTACCTGCACGACCGCCTCGAGGAGGCCGGTTACGAGGTGCTGGACTGCGGCACGTTCAGCCACACCCGCACCCACTATCCCATCTACGGCAAGGCCGTCGGCGAGGCCGTGGCATCCGGCAAGGCCGACCTGGGCGTCGTGCTCTGCGGCACCGGCATCGGCATCACCAACTCGGTGAACAAGGTTCCCGGCGCCCGCTGCGCCCTGGTTCGCGACATGACGAGCGCCCTGTACGCCCGCCGCGAGCTCAATGCCAACGTCATCGGCTTCGGCGGCAAGATCACCGGCGAGTTCCTCATGGCCGACATCATGCTCGCCTTCCTCGAGGCCGAGTATGAGTCCACGCCCGAGCGCGACGCCCTGGTTGCAAAGATCGATGCCGTCAACAAGGCTGATGCCGAGGTGCAGGCCGACCCTCACTTCTTCGACGAGTTCATTGAGAAGTGGGACCGCGGCGAGTACCACGACTAACTCGCTCGCGAGCCGTGTCGCATAGCGCCCCTTGCAGACGGGCCCGGTGTGACCGGACCCGTCTGCATCGCGGGCGCGCGACGCTTTTCTTTGGCTCTGTTAGACCACCGTTTACATATTCGTGTGCGAATTGTGCAGGCTCTATTTTCTTGTTTTTCTTTTAGGAAAGAAAAACAAGTTTCAAATTCTTTCGTTTTGCTACAAGCTCAAAAGGGGAGGGGCTTTGCGTGCAGATGATGCGCGATGACGGGTCGATGTGCAGGCAAGGGTTCTTGTGGACGGGCGCCTCCTGGGAGTGATCGCGCGCTATGTTATCCGAGGACGGATGGAAGCCGTTCGTGTCGGTTTCTTTTGCTTTGCTCAGGCGCGTGGGTGCAAACGTGCATGAAACCTGGGGTTTCGTACAATAGAGCCATGGAGGAAGCTGGTTGAAGTGGCCAGCGGCAAACGTGCGCGCGGCATAAGTGCATGGCGCGCAGGAGGGAGCGATAGCTCATGCTCGTAACCACCAAGGAGATGCTGCTCGACGCGCAGAAGAACCACTACGGCGTGGGCGCTTTCAACGTCGAGAACCTCGAGTTCGTCATGGCCGTCCTGGCCGCCGCCGAGGAGACCAAGTCTCCCGTCATCATGCAGACCACCTCCGGCACCATCAAGAAGACCGGCCTCGATTACTTCTACGGCATGGTCAAGGCCGCTGCCGAGCGCACCTCTGTGCCCGTGGCCCTGCACCTCGATCACGGCGATGGCTACGATCGCTGCATGAAGGCCCTGCGCACCGGTTACACCTCCGTCATGATCGACGGCTCGCATGAGTCCTTCGAGGACAACATCGCCCTCACCAAGTCCGTTGCCGACGCCGGCGCCTGCATGGGCGTGCCGGTCGAGGCCGAGCTCGGCAAGGTCGGCGGCAAGGAGGACGACGTCGAGGTCGAGGGCGAGTCCCCCTACACCGATCCGGTCGAGGCCAAGGATTTCGTCGAGCGCACTGGCTGCACCTCGCTCGCTATCGGCGTTGGTACCGCTCACGGCGTCTACACCGAGGAGCCCCACATCGATCAGGACGTCGTCAAGGCCATCCGCGCCGCTGTGGACGTGCCGCTGGTCCTTCATGGCACCTCCGGTGTGCCGGACGAGCAGGTCGCCGAGGCCGTCAAGAACGGCATCTGCAAGGTGAACTACGCCACCGAGCTGCGTCAAGCCTACACCCGGGGCTACATGGCCTACATGGCTGAGAACCCCAACAACTTCGATCCCAAGAACCCGGGCCAGGCTGGCATGGCCGAGATCACCAAGATCGTTAAGATCCGCATGGAGAACCTGGGGTCCGTTGGCCGCGCGTAAGGTCTCGATGCAGCAGCTGCCCGGCTTTCGCGGGCAGGGAAGGGGGTCGCTTCGGCGACCCCCTTTTTTGATGGGGACGGTGGGGAAACAGGCGAGCATGTCATTCCAAACGCGTCGGCGAGATCGAGACGGCGGATGATGCGTATCAGCTGCTTGTGGAGCTCTTGACCGATTACGGACGCGAGGTTTGATTTCGGTTTTGGTGTCGTTGGAGCGTAACATTTTGGCTGCTTGGACAAAAATGACGGTAGTCGGTATTTTTGCCGAGCCACTGGGCGGGAATCGAATATCTATAGTTGCTCTCTTGCGTCCAAGATTCCTTGTCGCGTTAAATTGACTAACTATTCCTGATCGTTTTGGGCGGTCGCCGGAGCGATTCGCTCGGGGAAATACCGATTAACGTCATTTTTGTCCAACAATCGCATTCGTTATGGCAAGAAGGCGGCCCCAAGCCGCGGTTGCACCCGCATCCGTGCGCTCAGGAGCGGGTTTCCCGCTTCAGGGCACCAAGCGCCGCCGTGTCGGCGCCGGTTCCGCGGGCTTATTCCGGTTCCGTGTGCCCATCCCGGCCCCGTGCGCCCGTCGCGCCAGCTCCGGGCTCCGCGCCCGCCGCCCCGCAGCCTGCTTTACCCTGCTGGATTGAGAACTCCCTGCTCAGCGTGATACATTTCACCTGCGCACCGGGGGACCGGTGCGGCGTTAATGATCATGAGGCGGCGTCGGGCGGCAGCGCCCGCGCGGACACCACGCCTTTTCCAGCAAGGAGCGGATGCCCGGCCATGACCGATCACGCCACCATACCAGGCGGCGCCCCCCGTCGGGGCTCCTGCCGCGCCGGAATCGCCGATGAACGTGCCGGCGCTGCTGTGCGCAGCCTTGCCTACTCCCTCCGCGCACCCGACGCCACATCCGCCGCCGATGCCCCCGTCGCGCCCGAGGACCGCTTCCCGGGCGACCTCCGCGGCGCCGGCGCCCGCTCGCCGCTCTTCTGGAAGCTGCTGCTCGTCGGCATGGCGCTCACCTGGGGGCTCTCGTTCTTCATCACGAAAGGCGCCCTCGACGCCCTGCCCCCGTACCAGCTGCTCGCATGGCGCTTCCTGCCGTCGGCCCTCATCATGCTCGCGCTCTTCCACCGCCGCATCCGCGCGCACCTGAACACCCGCAACCTCGCGGTCGGCATCGGCGTGGGGCTCATCACCTGGATCGGCTACGCGTTCCAAACGAACGGCCTCGACGTGACCACAGCGGGAAAGAACGCCTTCCTCACGGGCACCTACTGCATCTTCGTGCCGTTCATCAGCCATGTGATCAGCCGGGAGCAGCTCACCCGGTACAACATCGGGGCCGCGGTGCTCTGCCTCGCGGGCATCGGCTTCGTGGCGCTCGACGACCTCTCGGCGAACCTCGGCGACGCGTTGAGCCTCGCGGGCGCCTTCTTCTTCGCGCTGCAGATAGCCTCGATCGCGAAGTTCGGCCGCGACCTCGACGTCAACGTGATCACCTTCTGGATGTTCCTCACCGTGGGCTCGCTGAGCGCCGTTCCCGCCGTGCTGCTCGAACCGGCGCCCCCGGCGTCGACCTGGACCTGGGGTCTCATCGCCACCCTCGCCTTCCTCGCCGTCATCTGCACCTGCGTCGGTCTGCTCATCCAAAACCTCGCCCTCGCGCACGTTCCCGCCTCCACGGGGTCCCTCCTGCTCTCGCTCGAGTCGCCCTCCGGCGTGTTCTTCTCGGTCGTCATGGCGGGCGAGGCCGTCTCGGGCCGCTTGCTCGTGGGTTTCGCGCTGATCTTCACGTCCATCGTGCTCTCGGAGACGCACTTCTCCTTCGTGTCCAGGTATTTCAAGCGGCCCGTCGCCCGCGCCCCGCAGTCGTAGCGCCCACGGCGCGCACAAAAAAGCGGCGGCAGGTTTCCCCGCCGCCGCACCGAGTCATCTCAGGCTGCGTGGCCGAGCGCCCGCAAGCCCTTAGCGGTACTTGTAGAAGCCCTCGCCGGCGTTGACGCCGGTCTTGCCCGCGTCGATCTTCTCCTTGAGGATCGCGGCGACCTTGCCCTGCACGGACTCGGGGTCCTTGGCGCGCGGGTCGAGCATCGTGATGTTGTAGGCGGTGGTGAGCCCCACGACGTCGAGGATGCGGAACGGGCCGGCCGGCGCACCGGTGCCGAGCTGCCAGGTCTTGTCGATCGTCTCGGGGTCGGCCACGCCCTTGGCGAGCAGCTCCTGGGCGGCGTCGAGGAACGGCACGAGCATGGTGTTCAGGATGTAGCCGGGCTGCTCCTTGTGCAGCAGCAGCGGCACCATGTGGATGTCGGCGGCGAACTGCGCGACCGCGTCGTAGGCCTCCTTGGACGTGCCGTCGTGGCCCATGACCTCGGCGGTGTTGTTGCGCCAGATCTCGTTGGCGAAGTGCAGCGCGAGGTACTTCTCCGGGCGGCCGGTGTGCTCGGCGAAGGAGCTCGGCAGCAGCGTGGAGGAGTTGGTGGCGATGACGGTCTTCTCGGGCAGGTGCTTCGCGAGCTCGGTGTAGAAGGCGATCTTTTGCTCCGGGTCCTCGGCGATGGCCTCGATCACGAGGTCGGCGTCATCGCCGGCCACGGTGTAGTCGGTCGTGAGCTCGATGCTGTCGTGCGCAGCCTGGGCGCGGGCCTTGAGCTCGTCGATCTGCTCGGGGGAGAGGTCCTTCTCATCGGAGAAGCCGCGGCAGTAGGCGGCGGGGTTCGTCTTCCAGGCCTCGAGGGTGTCGAGGTAGATCTGGAGCAGGCGGTCGAACTTGGGCTGGGCGCGCTCGATGGAGGACTCGCTGCGCAGCCAGACCTTGACGTTGAAGCCGCTGTAGGCCGCCTGGAAGGCGATCTGGCTTCCGAGGACGCCGCCTCCGGCGATCGTGACGTTCTTCAGGGACATATGCGCTCCTTTCACGTGCCCGCAGGCACCTTGGGAATCGGTCGAACTGACTTGACCCGATCTGTTCCCGTTCGCGGACGGTTTCAGACGGCCGACGCCGCCTCTTCGGCGAAAGGCGGCGCCGTCACGGTTCCTTCATAGGAGGGGCGCGGCGATGGGGCGCTGCTCGGCGGTGGGGCGTTGGGTTGCGGCACCGCCGCCCGGCCCCGGACCTGGCCCCGGCCTTGGCGCGTGAACTTTTCCGCCCCACACGGCCGAAAGCCGACGTGCGCCGCGCCCCACGTATAATGGAGGCCTGCGAACCAAGCGACCGAGAGGAACGTCCATGCGGGCACAGCGGGCAGAGGGAACAAAAGACCTGATGGGGCGCGACATGCGCGCCTGGCAGCGGATGCAGGCGGTCGCGGCGGAGGTGTTCGGGCCCTACGGCTTCGACCCCATCGAGACACCGGCCATCGAGCAGCTCGACGTCTTCGTGCACGGCATCGGGCAGTCCACCGACGTGGTGCGCAAGGAGATGTTCCGCGTCTTCTCGGGCGCCAACTTCGCCCGCGTGCTCGAGGAGGGGACGGACGTGGGGCTCAAGGCCAAGCAGCGCCTGGCGCTTCGCCCCGAGGGCACGGCCGGCGTGGTGCGCGCCGTGGTTGAGAGCAACCTGGTCCCGCAGGGGGCTGCCCCCTTCAAGGGTTGGTACGCCGAGGCGATGTTCCGCGGCGAGCGCCCGCAGAAGGGCCGCTTGCGCCAGTTCCACCAGGTGGGCATCGAGTGGCTGGGCGCCCCCGATCCGGCGGCTGACGCCGAGTGCATCATCATGCTCATGGACTTCTACCGCCGCCTCGGTTTCGACCTCACGAAGCTCCGCCTGCTCATCAACTCCATGGGCGACCCGGCCTGCCGTCCCGCCTACCGCGAGCTCGTGCGCCGCTTCATCCTCGACCACGCCGACGAAATGTGCGACGAGTGCCTCGAGCGCGCCGAGATCAACCCGCTGCGCGCCTTCGACTGCAAAAACGAGCACTGCCACGAGGTCATGAAGGGCGCCCCGCTCGCCCCCGACCACCTTTGCGAGGACTGCGATGCGCACTACGCCCAGGTGAAGCGCTACCTCGACGAGGCCGGCGTCGCCTATGTGGAGGACCCGACCCTCGTGCGCGGCCTCGACTACTACACGCGCACGGTCTTCGAGGTCGAGGCGCCCGGCGCGGGCGTGGGGTCCATCGGCGGCGGCGGCCGCTACGACGGCCTGGTGGAGCTCGAGGGAGGCAAGCCCACGGCGGGCGTCGGCTTCGCGGTGGGTTTCGAGCGGGCGCTCCTCGCGCTCGAGGCCTTCGGCGGCGAGATGGGCGCAGGGTCCGAGCCGTGCGTCTACGTGGCCAACGCGGGGGAGGGGCTTCGCGGCGAGGCGTTCTCCATCTGCCGCGACCTGCGGACGCGCGGCGTGCGCACCGAGGCGGACTACCAGGGACGCTCGCTCAAGAGCCAGTTCAAGCAGGCCGACAAGCTCGGCGCCCGGCTGATCGTCGTGATCGGCGAGGACGAGCTCGCCTCCGGCGCGGTGAAGCTGCGCGACATGGACACGCATGAGGAGGAGCTCGTGCCGCGCGCCGACATCGCCGCGCGCGCCGCCGCGCTCCTGGCGTAAGGGGTCCGGCGCGGGCGGTGCCGCAGGAGGGGGTCGCCGTTCGCGGCCCGTTCGCCTCGCGGACGGGGCGGGCTCCGGGCCGCGCGGCTGCCTCAGACCGCGCCGCCGCCCCGTCCCGCAAGCCCGTTTCGAGCTGTTCCTAGATCAGAAACACCCGTTCGCCGATTTTATGGAAACAGGGGATTTACTTTTCCTAACTAAAGTATTAGCCGCGAGAGTTCTATAATGGGCGGGCATTGGCCCAAAACGAAGGGGGACGTTTTGTCCGATATCACCGAGATCGATATCCCCGAGAGCCTCCGCGACCACCTGGCGCTGTTCCTGCGCCTGGAGCACAAGGTCCTCGACGAGTACGATCCGCAGATCCGCGGCATCTTCGACGAGCTGCTCGCCTCCGTGGTCACGGCGAACGAAGGCAACCCGGGCACGGACGCCGTCACCGAGGCGATCGACGCCGAGGGCATCCCGTCCGGCACGGACACCGGCGCGGCCGCCTTCCGCGACGCCGTCGCGCTCATCGACACGCTCGACGTCGACCACGCCCAGGTGCTCGTGCGCGCCTTCACCACCTTCTTCCACCTGGCGAACCTCGCCGAGGAGAACTATCGCGTGGGCGTGCTGCGCGAGCGCGAGGGGAGGGTGGTCCTGGAGGAGGCCTCGGGCACCCCGGCAGATCCCGCAAACGAGCTCACCGTCGCCTTCCACCAGCTTGTGGGCGAGGTCGGGCGCGAGCGGGCCCTCGAGCTGCTGAACCGCCTGGAGTTCCACCCGGTCTTCACCGCGCACCCCACCGAGGCGCGGCGCAAGGCCGTCGAGGGCAAGATCCGCCGCATCGCCCGGCTTCTGGAAGAGCGCCCCCGCCTCGGCGGCACGTACCTCCTCGAGAACGAGCGCCATATGCTGCAGGAGATCGACGCGCTTGTGCGCACCTCGCCGATCGCGCTCAAGAAGCCCACGCCCGCCGAGGAAGCCGACACGATCATCGACATCTTCGACAACACGCTGTTCGACACGATCCCCGTGGTCTACCGCCGCTTCGACAACTGGATGCTCGGCGAGCGCGCCGGCACCGTGCCGCCGCTGTGCCCGGCCTTCTTCCATCCCGGAAGCTGGATCGGCACGGACCGCGACGGCAACCCCAACGTCACGGCCAAGGTCAGCCGCCAGGTGGCGCACAAGTACGCGATGCACATGATCGCCAAGCTCGAGGACAAGTGCCGCCGCGTGGGCCGCAACCTCACGCTCGAGGCGCGCTACACGCCGCCGTCGGACGAGCTCATCAGCCTGTGGAACCACCAGGTCGAGATGAGCGAGATCCTCACCGAGCGCGCCATGCTCATCTCCGCCTCCGAGATGCACCGCGCGGTCATGCTCGTCATGGCCGAGCGCCTGAACGCCACGATCCGCCGCGTCTCCGACACGATGTACCGCAGTGCCGACGAGTTCCTCGACGACCTGCGCGTCGTCCAGCGCTCGCTTGCTGCGGCCGGCGCCGCCCGTGCCGCCTACGGCCCGGTGCAGACGATCATCTGGCAGGTCGAGACCTTCGGCTTCCATATGGTTGAGACCGAGTTCCGCCAGCACTCCGTCGTGCACAGCCGGGCGCTCGCCGACATCCGCGAGCACGGTCGCAACGGCAAGCTCGACCCCATGACCCGCGAGGTCCTCGACACCTTCCGCGCCCTCGGCATTATCCAGCGCCGCTTCGGCATCAAGGCCGCGCGCCGCTACATCATCTCGTTCACCAAGACGGCCCAGAACGTGGCCGACGTGTACGAGCTCGCGAACCTCGCGTTCACCCACGCCGAGGACGTCCCCACGATCGACGTGATCCCTCTGTTCGAGCAGCTCGAGGACCTCGAGAACTGCGTCGACGTGCTCGAGGGGATGCTCGAGGTGCCGGGCGTGCAGAAGCGCCTCGCCGAGACGGGCCGCAAGATGGAGATCATGCTCGGCTACTCCGACTCCTCGAAGGACGCCGGCCCCACCACCGCGACGCTCGCCCTGCACGCGGCGGAGGAGCGGATCGTCGCCTGGGCTGAGCGCCACGACATCGACCTCACGCTCATGCACGGTCGCGGCGGTGCCGTGGGCCGCGGCGGCGGACCGGCCAACCGGGCCGTGCTCGCCCAGCCGCGCGGGTCGGTGAACAGCTGCTTCAAGCTCACCGAGCAGGGCGAGGTCATCTTCGCCCGCTACGGCAACATCGCGCTGGCCGAGCGCCATGTGGAGAGCGTCGCCGCGGCCACGCTGCTCACGAGCGCGCCGTCGGTGGAGAAGACCAACACCGAGATGACCGAGAAGTACGCCGAGATGGCCTCGGCGCTGTCGAACGCCTCGCACGAGGCCTTCCTCGACCTGCTGCATACCGAGGACTTCACGCCCTGGTTCAGCACCGTGACGCCCCTGACCGAGATCGGGCTTCTGCCCATCGGCAGCCGTCCGGCCAAGCGCGGCCTCGGTGCCAAGTCGCTCGACGACCTCCGCACGATCCCATGGGTGTTCAGCTGGAGCCAGGCGCGCATCAACCTCGCGGCCTGGTACGGTCTCGGCAGCGCCTGCGAGAAGCTCGGTGACCTCGACCTTCTGCGCCGCGCTTACAAGGAGTGGCCGCTGTTCACGACCTTCATCGACAACATCGAGATGTCGATCGCCAAGACGGACCTGCGCATCGCCAAGCTCTACCTGGCGCTCGCCGACCGGGAGGACCTTGCGAAGAAGGTCTACGACGAGATGCTCCTCACCCGCACCTGGACGCTCGCGATCGTCGGCGACGAGTGGCCGCTCGAGCACCGGCGCGTGCTCGGCCGCGCCGTGCGCGTGCGCAACCCCTATGTGGATGCCCTGTCGCTGCTGCAGGTCCGTGCGCTTCGCAATGTCCGCATGGAGCAGGATGAGCTATCCGAGGAGGCGAAGGCCGAGTACCTGAGCCTGATCCTCGCCACCGTGACCGGCGTCTCGGCGGGTCTCCAGAACACGGGGTGAGGGCTGCGGCGTATCCCGTCTGCCCTGGTTGAGACGAGCGGTCCGGCCCCCGCGGGGCCGGACCGCTTTTTGTTCGAGGGCGCGACGCAGCTGAGACGTAGGTAGCCGCGCTGCTGGCCGGTGCCGCGCTGGCGAGGGGGGGGTGCCGCGCTGGCGGGTGCGGCCGTTTTGCCTGCCGTCGTTTCTTCGGCCCACCTGTATTTGTTGCGACGGCGGCACGTGGTTGTTCATGGCGCCCGCTTGCCGGGGGCAAGGCTTGAGGAGCGCCTATGAACGGGGGCCTGGTCTGGTTTGGCCCCTTGTTGCTCATTTCAGGCTGTGCGTGTCCACGCCAGCGGGGGTGGCGGCGCGATAAAAAAGTCGATTGTAGGGGGATGGTTCGTGCTATCGCGTGAACACTCCACCATAGCAAAGCGCCCACCTGCAAAGAGATGGGCGCACGGTTGTGCAAAAAGGCAGGTATAAAAGCCCGATCCGAAAAATCCCCCTACAATCGGAATTTCTCTTTAAACAAACCCCCTAGGGCAGCTGGATGTGCTCGATATCCTTCTTCTGGCTCGTCCGGTAAAGCGAGAACCGGTGGCCGATGACCTGCACGATGTCCGCGTCGCAGCGCTCGGCGATCTCGACTGCCGCCTCCTGCGCGGACAGGTCGCTGCCGTCCTGGACGCCGCACTTGATGAGTTCATGAGCCTCGAGCGCGTCCTCGACCTGCTTGATCACCGCGTCGGTGATGTCGGCCTTGCCCACGAAGACGACCGGATTCAGATGGTGCGCGAGGCTGCGGAGGTGCCGCACCTGCTTGCCGTTGAGTGCCACGATACGTTCCTTTCCACGTGTTTCCGCAGGCTATTCTAGCAGGTCTGCCAAGGCGGGGGCATCTGCCGCCCGCCGCTTCGGGCGCACCGGCATCCGAGCGCTTACACAGGCATTGCGGAAGTCGTTCGCACTCCTTACCGAGGGCATGCCGAGAGCTTACCTGCCCCCTGAGGAACCCTGGCGTTTCCTCCCTAGCCTTGAGCCTCCGTGCGTCGACCGCTCGGAAGCGCCGGGGGCTTGCGCCGCAGCGATGCAAAACATATCGGAGGGGATGGAAGATGAAACAAGCTCTGCAACGGTTCGCCGGAAGACGCGGGCTGGCATGGCGGTCCTGCCTCGCGCTCGCGGTCCCCGCGGTCCTGGTCGCGGCGACGATCGCGGCCGGCCTCGTCGGCCCGACGACGGCGGCGGCGGACGGCACCGCGAGCGACGTGGTGGTCTCGGGCACCAAGACCTGGCAGTATCGAGACGACAACCAGGTGCCGGCCGAGGGTTGGCGCACATCGGCGGCGGTGAGCGACCCCGCCTGGAAGGAGGCCGCGGGCAGCTTCGGCGCCAAGCGCGGCGCGATCGCCGATCTGGGCGGCGGCAACACCCCGAAGAACCTGCTCAACCAGTACATCGAGGACACGAGCACGGACATCCCCGTCTTCTACTTCCGCACCACCTTCGGCGTGGAGAACCCCGCCGAGGTCAAGGGCATCGAGGGCGCCTTCGCCTACGACGACGCCGCCACGATCTACGTGAACGGCGTGCGCATCGCGGGCGGGGGCGACGCCAGCTTCGACGAGAGCGGGTACGGCGGCTCGAATGACAGCGTGCCGAGGGAAGCTCAGATCGGCTTCACCGACATCGCGTCGCTCAACCTCAAGACCTCGGGCAACGTGGTCGCCGTCGAGCTCCACAACGGGCGTCCCAGCAGCTCGGATGTGTATTTCGACCTCAAGAAGATGACCCTCACCACGGGCGCCGCCGAAGCCGACATCAAGGGCGTCGAGTACGCCGTAGGCGCCACCGAGGCGCAGCGCAACTTCAACTGGCTCGGCACCACGTCCGCAAACGCCTTCGTGACTGGCTTGAGCCAGGGGTCGATTACGTCTTGGAGTATGCGGACAACACCGCGCAGGGCACGGCCACGGTCGTCGCCCGCGGTGTCGGCGACTGCACCGGCACCACCAAGCCCCATGCGTTCACCGTGGAGCTTCGCGCCGAGGACGACACCGAGCAGCCGACTGACGGCCAGACCGGTGCGAATCAGACCGGCAAGGACGAGGACGAGGGCGTCGAGCCCGTCGTGCACGAGGGCGAGGGCAAGGGCTCGAAGCCCGCTGTGAAGCCCGCGGACCCCGGCAAGAAGCGCCCCCGCATCCTGCCGAGGACCGGCGACGCGCCGATGTTGCTGGTCGCCGCCGGCGTGGTCGCTCTCGCCACGGCAGCCGTCACCGCCGGCGTGATCCGCCAGCGCACCCGCGGTAGTGCCCATCCCCGCGCACCCCGTATATCCCGATCAGGGCCGTCAGCCGCGCATGGCTGGCGGCCGCCTCCATTCCCGTCTTGGAAGGACCTGCGTGTTAAAGAAACTCCCGGCAAACCCCCGCGACCTCGTCACCGTGGCGGCCATGCTCGTCATCGTGGCAGCCACGCTCCTGTTCGCCCGCACCCGTGACACCTCGTTTCAGCTGCTCACCGCGAACGGCATCAGCTACCCTGAGGCCACGGTCACGCGCGTGGTGGCCGAGGACCTCACGCCCGAGGAGGGCACGGGCCGTTTCCTCGGCTCGCAGACCCTGGAGGTGCGCATCGAGTCGGGCGAGTTCGCCGGCGAGACCGTCGAGGCCGTGAACAACCTCGCCGCCGACCACAACGTCTTGGGCCGTGCAGGCGAGCGGGTGATCATCAAGGCGGAACGCCAGGAGGGCGTGAACCTCCTACTACTCCGTGTTCAACTACGACCGCGTCCCGGTGAGCGCGGGGATTCTCGCGGCCTTCTCGATCGCGATGGTGGCCGTCGGCGGCATAAAGGGGCTGCGCAGCGTGATCGGCTTGGCGTTCGCCCTGTTCATGGATAGGGGTATTGAAGCCGAGATCCCTCGGTTGATATTGAAGGTGGATGCCGACCGTGCGTTATCCGGACTCAGACGCGTGCGTCATGCCGATGTGCGCACGCTCGGCGCGTGCGGCGGACGCGGGGGTTCTCGGTGCGGAGTCGGCGGGGCACCGAGCGTTCGTGATTCGAGGTTTGGCACGGCGCGGAGCCCGGATCGCGCACGCTCGGCGTACGTGGCGGCACCCCCTTTTGCGTTTCTTACGGCTATGTGTATCTCGACGGCGGCACCCGGAGTACCGA
Source organism: Coriobacteriaceae bacterium (assembly GCA_015062655.1). Taxonomy (GTDB): domain Bacteria; phylum Actinomycetota; class Coriobacteriia; order Coriobacteriales; family Coriobacteriaceae; genus Collinsella. The sequence continues at coordinate 66,058 of SUUG01000018.1, read as the reverse complement.
TCTCGTTCCCGCAGGTGGGAGCGGTTGCGTTTCTTGCGGCTCTGCACACCGGTGTGCAGAGCCGCAAGGTTGTTTCGGAAAAAGGTGCAGAGCCGCACAATATGCAACTAGGCCGGCGTCCACCGGATCCGTTCCCGCCGACAGCCAGAGCGTTCGGCGCGTTTTCGCCGTCACTACGTTGAATCACGCATGGTCGGTGTCCGCGCGCGGCTCCCAGGAGATGAACGCCCAGCGCACGCGGCGCACGTGGTCGAGCATGTAGCGGCCCTGGGGCAGCCCCTTCGACCCCGGCTCGCCCGCGTGCGGGTTCGGAACCATATGCGCCTCGATATACGAATGCAGCTCGCCCGCGCGGTCCTCGTTGCCGCCCTCGAGCATGCGGCTGAAATCGGCGACGCCCGCCTCGAGCGAGTCGAAGGTGTCGCGCCGCGGGGAGTCGATGTAGGCCACCTCAGGCGCGATGCCCTCGCCCACGAGGATGTTGAAGGCGTACACGTAATCGCACCCGCTCGTGTACGCCGCGCCGATCGCATCCATGACCGTGGTGTCCAGACGCGGGCTCGCGCCCGTCACGAGCGTGACGCAGCACCGCCGCCGCGCCGTGCGGTCGAGCTTCATGAGGGCGCCGCGCAGGTCCCCCGTGGCGATGGATCGGCTCGCGATCGCCACATCCACCGACCGCGGCGCCACGCCGGCGGCCTCCCAGTCGTCGGCCCATGCGAGCTCACGCACCTGCACGCGCTCGCCAACCCCGTAATGCGCCGCGCCCGTGCGCACGGCATCGAGCATGGCGGGGGAGAAGTCGGCAGCGATCACCTCGTGCCCGGCGCGCGCGAGCGGGATCGCGATCGACCCGCCGCCGCAGCCCATGTCGAGCACGGACTCGCCGGGCGCCGCCCCCATCAGGCGGATGAACGCCCGCGCGTAGGGCGCCGTCTCGCGCGGGCGGAAGTGCCGCGCCCTGACATCCCAGGCCGCGGGCACGTCCGCGCGGCGGCGCTCCCGCGCGAGGCGCATCCACTCCTCGTTCCAGTCGGTTTCAAGCAGCATCGAGCGCGCGCACTCCGTCATCGCTTCGCGCCCCTAGTTCTTGAGCGAGTTCAGCGGCGCGGGGAAGCGCCCGCCGCGGTGCGCGAACACGGTGCCCGCATGCTGGTTCACCGGCATGACGGGGGCCTTGCCGAAGAGCCCGCCCCACTCCACGGCCTCGCCCTCCGCGCGCCCGATCGCGGGGATGATGCGCACGGCGGTGGTCTTGTTGTTGATGACGCCGATGGCCATCTCGTCGGCGATGATGCCGGCGATGGTCTCCACGCTCGAATCGCCCGGGATCGCGATCATATCGAGGCCCACGGAGCAGACGCAGGTCATGGCCTCGAGCTTCTCAAGCGACAGCGCGCCCGCCTCGGCCGCGGCGATCATGCCGGCGTCCTCGGACACGGGGATGAACGCGCCCGAGAGGCCGCCCACGCTCGAGCTCGCCATGACGCCGCCCTTCTTCACGCAGTCGTTGAGCAGGGCGAGGGCCGCCGTGGTGCCGGGGCCGCCGCACTGGCCCACGCCGATGATCTCGAGGATCCGCGCGACCGAGTCACCCACGGCCGGGGTGGGGGCGAGCGAGAGGTCCACGATGCCCTTCTCCACGCCGAGGCGGCGCGCCGCCTCGCGGCTCATGAGCTCGCCGGCGCGCGTGATCTTGAAGGCCGTCTGCTTGATGCATTCAGCGACCTCCATCATGTCGGCGGTCTCGGACAGCTCCTCGAGCGCGGCCGCCATGACGCCCGGCCCGGAGACGCCCACGTTGACGACCGCATCCGCCTCGCCCGAGCCGTGCACGGCGCCGGCCATGAAGGGGGAGTCCTCGACCATGTTGGCGAAGACGACGAACTTGGAGGCGCCCACGCACTCGCGGTCGGCCGTGAGCTCGGCGGCGCGGCGGACGGTCTGGGCGGCGAGGAGGACGGCGTCCATGTTGATGCCGGCGCGCAGGCTCGCCACGTTCAGGCTCGAGCAGACGCGGCTCGTCTCGGCGAGCGCCTGGGGGATGCAGGCGATGAGCCGGCGGTCGGCGTCGCCGGTTCCCTTGTGCACGAGGGCCGAGTAGCCGCCTAGGTAGTCGATACCGAGGGTCTCGGCCGCGCGGTCGAGCGCATGGGCGAGGGGGATGAGGTCGACGTCGTCGCAGGCGGCCGCGATCTGGGCCACCGGGGTCACGGCGACGCGCTTGTTGACGATGGGGATGCCGTACTCGCGCTCGAGCGCGCCGGCGGTCTCGACGAGGTGCTCGGCCGTGCGCGTCACGTGGTCGTAGACCTTCGTGCACATGCGGGTGAGGTCCTCGTCGGCGCATCCCATGAGCGAGATGCCCATGGTGATGGTGCGGATATCCAGGTTCTGCTCGGAGACCATGCCCCGGGTCTCGGCGATTTCCTGCGGCGTGATCGACATGCGCGTCCCTCTCGTGACGGGTTGGTTGACGCCTCTGATTCTAGCTTGTCGCCCGCGTCCGCGCCGCCGTGCGGGTGCGGGCCGCGCAGCTGTAACATGCGTACTTGCTGCATGCCTGCTCCGTTACAACTTCGCCACCGGTCCCGCCGCCTGCGGCGACCCGTCTATACTGGGATCCCCTGTCACCGCCTGCCGAGGAGCCCCCATGACGCAGCCCCAGATCGATTACATCGCCCGCGTGACTGAGGCCGGCGCTCGCCCGGCCGCCTTCGCCCCGCGTGCCCTGGACGCCCTCGCCCTCAGGGACGCCGACCTCCGCGCCGTGCTCGAGGGCCGCCGGCACCTGCTGTTCGACGGCGCGATGGGCACGATGCTCCAGGCCGCGGGCCTCGAGGCCGGCGCCCTGCCCGAGCTCCTCTGCCTCACCGACCCCGACGCCGTGACGGCCGTCCACCGCGCCTACGTGGAGGCGGGCAGCGAGGTCGTCACCACGAACACCTTCGGTGCCAACCGCCAGAAACTCGCGACCGAGGCCGCGGGAGCGCAGGTCGAGGCCATCTTCGACGCGGCCGTCGCCTGCGCCCGGGCGGCCGGCGCGCGCTACGTGGCCGCCGACATCGGCCCCATCGGATCGCTGCTGCGCCCGCTCGGAACCCTGTCCTTTGACGAGGCCTACGAGCTGTTCGCCGAGCAGGCCCGCGCGGCCGCCGCGGCCGGTGCCGACCTTATCGTGATCGAGACCATGACGGATCTCCTCGAGATCAAGGCCGCGGTGCTCGCCGCCAAGGAGCAGACGAGCCTGCCGATCTTCGCGACCATGACCTTCGAGGCCGACGGCCGCACCTTCCTCGGCACGAGCCCCGAGGTGGCAGCCGTCACGCTCGACGCGCTCGGCGCCGACGTCATCGGCATCAACTGCTCGCTCGGCCCCGATGAGCTCGCGCCGCTTGTCGAGCGCATGCTCGCGCACACCGCCCGCCCGGTCATGGTGCAGGCGAACGCCGGCCTCCCGCACGTCTCGTGCGGGCGCACGGTCTACGACATCCACGCGCCCGAGTACGCGCGGGCGGTCGCGGCCATGATCGAGGCGGGCGTGAGCGTCGTCGGTGGGTGCTGCGGCACGGATCCGGACTACATCCGCCTGCTCAAGGACCTGATCGAGGGCCGCGCGCCAGCGCCGCGCGAGCTGCCCGAGGCGCTCCGGGTCACCTCGGCCCAGGAGCTCGTGTCGCTTCCGGCCCGCGAACACCGGATCGCCGTCATCGGCGAGCGCATCAACCCCACGGGCAAGCGGCTCCTCAAGGCGGCGCTGCGCGACGGCGACCTGGACTACCTCGTGGGCCAGGGCATCAGCCAGCAGGAGCAGGGCGCCGACATCCTCGACGTGAACGTGGGCCTGCCCGGGATCGACGAGGCGGCCGTACTCGCCCAGGCGACCGAGCGGCTCTGCGCGGCGACCACGCTGCCGCTGCAGATCGACTCCACGAACGCGCGGGCCATCGAGGCCGCCGTCCGCCGCTACGCCGGCGTGCCGATCATCAACTCGGTGAGCGGCAAGCGCGCCGTCATGGACGAGGTCTTCCCGATCGCCGCCCACTACGGCGCCGCCGTCATCGGCCTGGCCCTCGATGAGGACGGCATCCCCGAGACGGCCGAGGGGCGCTTCGCCGTGGCGGAGAAGATCGTGGCCGAGGCCGCGCGCTGGGGGATCGACCGCTCGCGGGTCCTCATCGACTGCCTAGTCATGACCGCGTCCACCAACCAGGAGCAGGCCGAGGAGATCCTGCGCGCCGTGACGATGTGCAAGGAGCGCTTGGGCGTGAAGTGCGCGCTCGGCGTGTCGAACGTGAGCTTCGGCCTGCCGGCTCGCGAGCTCTTGAACGCGACCTTCCTCGCGGCGGCGCTCGGGGCCGGGCTCGATGCGCCGATCATGAACCCCGGGAGCGAGCGCTATATGGACGCCGTCCGCGCCTACCGGGTGATCAACGGCGAGGACGCGGGTTCGGAGGCGTTCATCGAGCGGTTCGGGACGTGGACCGATCCGTACCGGGTCCCGGCGGGCGGCGCGGGGGTTGTCGCTGCTGCGGCGGGCGGCGGGAACGAGGCGGGCGGCGGGGCCGGGGCGCCCGCCGCGCTCGGGGCCGCCGCGGAGGCCGAGGGCGCCGACCCCCTCCGCCGCCTCGTCATCTCAGGGCGCAAGGGCGAGGTGCCCGCCCTCATCGAGGAGCTGCTCGGGACCGCCGACCCCATGGATCTCATCAACACCCGCCTCATCCCGGCCCTCGACGAGGTGGGCGAGCGCTTCGACCGCGGCGAGTTCTTCCTGCCGCAGCTCATGGCATCCGCCGAGGCGGCGCGCGCGGGCTTCGACACGATCAAGCGCCTGATGCCCGCCGGCGGCATCGCGGACAAGGGGACGGTCGCGCTCGCCACGGTCAAGGGCGACATCCACGACATCGGCAAGAACATCGTGAAGATGCTGCTCGAGAACTACGGCTACGCGGTGGTGGACCTCGGCCGCGACGTGGATCCGCAGGTGATCCTCGATACGGTGCGCGAGCGGCAGATCCGCCTCGTGGGGCTCTCGGCGCTCATGACCACGACGGTTGCGAGCATGGAGGAGACGATCCGCCTGCTTCGGGCCGAGGCGCCAGGGGTCAAGATCGTCGTGGGCGGCGCCGTGCTGACGGCCGCCTACGCCGCGCAGATCGGTGCCGACTACTACGCCAAGGACGCCGCCGAGAGCGCCCGCATCGCCGAGGAGGTCTTCGGGGGCTGAGGCCGCGGCGACCTGCGCCACGGGCGCGTGGCCGGTTGCGCAGGTCGCCGTGCCCTCAGCCCCTTTTCTTGCTACAGATTTCCCTCACGGTCGGTGATGATCTCGGGATGTTTACGTGCGACCTGCTCAACAAAATCAAGATAGTCATGTTCATTCAGCAGGTCGTTCGGCACCTGGCCCCCTGTGGTGGCACCCGAGCGCACCAGTTCCACGAGATTGCTCCAGTACGTGATAATCTGGCCGTTCCTGCGCTCTGCCTTCATTCGGAACCATTTTGAAGCACCCCGGTCTTCCCGGAATCCCTTTCCGGAGCTGTTTTCCGTGTTCGATTTATTCTTTACTTGGAACATCTGAGTGCAATCGGTGTTGCAGAAGTCAATTGCAGTAAGAATCTCTCCTCGACACCAGATCCAACCGAAGTGCTCAATTTTTGAGGCGATGTACTCTTCCAGTAAATTGCCGCCCACGTTCTCAGCGCTCATAAAGAGGTTATGATGGCAGGCCCATTCAATCGCCCGGTCTTCATCTCCGGCATGGGCGAGCACCATACGAATGAGGGCGGGATCAGTTGCTGCGCCCTTTGGACTTGCATCACGCGCGCTCGGCAATGCCCTCCATGCCGTCGCGTATTTTCCGATCCACTTGGAGAGCCAGAGCTCTAAAAACGAGCGAGGATCGAGATCCACTTGTTGGGCATTGAGGGAAATTGAAGGAATAAACCCCTTTGTCTCTTCAGCTTGAAGGATCGGGAAGAGAGCCTTCATTTCACGGATTCGCTGATCCCGTGTCGCGATGGCTGTGTTTCCCATGATTGATTCGACAAGCTCCTCAAAGAGGGGCTGGACAGGCATGTGATGGGAATTGCAGTAGTTGATCGAGGTTTGGAGCTTACGTTTGATTTCCTCTTTTTGGGCTTTTGACGCCATCTTTTCCTCCCTACCCCAATTTAGTTAGCTATTATAAATCTTCCAACCCCCTATTCCGTTCGATCAATTTGGTATAAGATTTTTTCTGACTAGAAAAAACCCAATACCAAAGGGGTCGAGATGGCGGATCACATGTCGCTTCTGAGTTCGAGAGACTGCGCACGCCGTTTGGGTGTTACGCCGCAAACCGTTACGCGCCTCGCACGTGTCGGAGAGATTGAATCGACAACATGCGGTGGACGCACACTATTCTCAACCTCATCTCTTGAATCCTATATGCGACGCTCGAATCTTTCCGATGCTCCCGCTGATCATAAAGCAGTTAGTCGGCCGGGCCCCATCACGGCGGTAAGCTTCTTCTCAGGTGCCCTGGGGCTCGATCTTGGTATGGAACGCGCGGGAGTTGTTTCGAATCTGTTCTGCGAGAGCGATGTTAGATGCCGCATGACGATCCATGCGAACCGACCGGATGCAGGCTTGCTCGGGGATATTCGCCATGTCACGGTTGACGATGTTTTTTCATACAGCAGAATCAGTCGAGAGCGCGGTGTTGATGTCATGTTCGGAGGGCCGCCCTGCCAAGCTTTCTCGACGGCAGGTGCACGTAGGGCATTTGATGATGCCCGGGGGAATGTTTTTCTGCATTTCTTGAATCTCGCGCAAGAGATCCAACCGAAGTTGTTGATTATCGAGAATGTCCGAGGCTTGCTTTCCACCGCATATCCGTTGAGGGAGGGTGGAGAGCCGGTGCATGGAGGAGCGCTTCGCATCATATTGAATCGTCTTGAGGAGATGGGCTACGGCGTAAGCTTCAATCTCTACAACGCAGCGAATTTCGGCGCGGCGCAGATACGCGAGCGTTTGGTGATCATTGCGAAGCGCGGAGGGGGGCGGGTGCCCTGGCTTATGCCGACGAATGCGGATGCTCCGGAATGGGGCATGAGCCCGTGGGCTACGCTGCGGGATGCCCTGCAGGATGTCAATCAGGCCGAAGGGCTGCACTATGTGCAGTTCCCAGAGAGGAGACTCATCTATTTTAAGATGCTTGGTGAGGGAGAGTACTGGAAGAACTTGCCGAGAGATGTGCAGGAGTCTGCCATGGGCCGTGCGTACTCGCTTCCCGGCGGAAAGACCGGGTTTTACAGAAGGCTTCGTTGGGATAGACCGTCGCCGACGCTCGTGACCAGTCCGACGATGCCGGCTACCGATCTGTGCCATCCCACTGAAGATAGGCCCCTGTCTGTCGAAGAGTATGCGGCGATCCAGGGATTCCCCCTCTCATGGCGTTTTTGCGGTTCGCTTGCGGATGTGTACCGGCAGATTGGCAATGCTGTGCCAACGGCCCTCGGTGAGGCCATCGGCAGGCTCGTCATCCAAGAGCTTTCCGGTGAGGGGGCGCCTCAACCGCCAGAGGGGTTCCCGTTCTCCCGGTACAAGAAGACCAGCGATCTCACCTGGGTAGGATAGACCTCACCCGCCATAGCAGGTCGTTCCCCGGGCACGGAAGGCGCAGCTCCCGCGCAGGCGGCAGATGCCGCAGGCGGGCCGCGTGTTGGCGTCGTGCACGGGTCCGTCGAAGAGTCCGATCATCGCCGTCACGCTCTTGCTCGGCACAAGGAGGTTCGCGGGCGTCACGGTGAGCCCGATCAGGCGCCCGGCGTTCAGGGCCGCCACGATCCGCGGCTGGGCTGTGAGCGGGCAGTCGCCGTAGCCGCAGGAGAAGCGCCAGTTCGTGGAGAGGCCGAGCTCGGCGGCCTCGGCGCGAACGGCGGCGTCCATCTCCTCCACGGCAGCCTCCACATAGGCCGAGCAGGCGGCGTCCAGCACGGTCTGCTCGAGCGCCGCCCCACCCGCCGCGCGCAGCCGGCGCTCGCTCTCGATCCCGAGCGTGCAGGCGATCAGCGCGCAGTAGCGGGCGTCCTTCAGGTGCCGGAAGATGTCCTTCCCCTCGAGGGCCACCGCGGTGCCGTGAAGGCGGATCACCGGCTCGCCGGCCCCGTCCGTGCCGGTGGCGTCCACGGGGAAGACGCGCCGCACGCCCGCGGGGGCGAGGCCCGCCTCGACCTCGTCGGCCACCGCCGCGATGCGGGCCGCGAGCCCGGGGTCCATCTCCTGACCCGCGTACCCGAGGTAGCGCAGCATCTCGTCGCGGTCGAGGACGGGGCCGGTCCCGGGTGCGGGACGGTAGAGCGCCGGCGCCGCGAGCGCCTCGGGAACGGTCGCCATCGCCCGCTCCCTCACGCGCGCAGGGCGCTCATGCAGGCGGCGGCCACGTCGGCGCGGTTCATCGTGTAGATATGGCAGCCGTCGACGCCGTGGTCGCGCAGGTCCTCGAGCTGCCGGCAGGCGTACTCGATCCCCGCCTGCCGCAGCGAGACGGGGTCGTCCTCGTAGCGCGCGAGCAGCTTGATCACCGGGGAGGGCAGCGACGCCCCGCACATGAAGACCATGCGGCTGATCTGCTGCTTGCTCATGAACGGCATGATGCCGGCGGCTATGGGCGCGGTGATGCCGGCGCCGTCGGCGAGCTCGCGGAAGCGGTAGAAGAACTCGTTGTCGAAGAAGAGCTGGGTCACGAGGAAGCTCGCGCCGGCGTCCTGCTTCTCGCGCAGGTGACGCACGGAGAGCGCGAGGTCGTCGCAGTCGATATGGCCCTCCGGGTAGGCGGCGGCGCCCACGCAGAACCCGGCGTCCACGAGGGCGGGGATGAGGTCCTTGGCGTAGCGGAAGTCGGCGGGGTGGGGGTTCGCGGGGTCGTCGTCGGCCGGCGCGTCGCCGCGAAGCGCCAGCACGTTCTGGACGCCGTGGTCGCGAAGTTCGGCGATCTTGGCCTCGAGCTCGTCGCGGAGAAGCGAAATGCAGGTGAGGTGCGCCACCGTGGGCACGCCCGTCTCCTCGCGGATGAGCTCGGCGATCTGCGCCGTCGCCCCCTTGTTGCCGCCCCCGCCGGCCGAGTAGGTGACGCTGATGAACGAGGGGTCGAGCGCCGCGAGCCCGTTCCCCACCTCGCGGGCGCGCTCGAGGGTGAGCTCGCCTTTGGGCGGGAAGATCTCGAAGGAGACGGGCAGCGCGCCCGCGGTCTTGGCCTGGTTGAAGATCGTGTCGACGCGCATGGCGCCCTCCTTTGCTGTGGCTCGGGGCACCTGGCCGCCGCGCGATCCGAGTAAGGTGCGACCGATTATATGGCAGGCCGGTGTCGCGTCCGCGCCCTGCAGGGGGCTTGGTAACACGTGCGCAACCTGGCGGCGTGGGATTTGTGCGGCGCGCGTGTGTCCGGCGCACCGCCGGTCGCGACCTGCGGTACCCTCTGTTGGGTGCTCCGCGGCGGCGTTCGGTAACGATGCCGTAACATGTGGACCCTACGCTACGTACTCGTTCGACGACCCCGCGTGACCGGCCCAGGTGCCGGCGCGCGCAGAGAAGGGGGCTCACGATGGCCGATCTGACCGAGCGCTACGGAACCGAGGTATTCTCGGACTCCGTCATGAGGAAGTGGCTTCCGAAGGACGTGTACAAGAAGCTCGCCGCCACCATCGAGGAGGGCCAGCCCCTCGACCTCGACGTGGCGAACGCGGTGGCGCACGCCATGAAGGAATGGGCGATGCTGCGCGGCGCGACCCATTACGCGCACTGGTTCCAGCCGCTGTCGGGTATCACCTCCGAGAAGCACGACAGCTTCCTCGAGCCCGTGGGGGATGGCACCGCGATCACCAAGTTCTCGGGCAAGGCCCTCGTCCAGGGCGAGCCCGATGCCTCGAGCTTCCCCAACGGCGGGCTCCGTGCCACCTTCGAGGCCCGCGGCTACACCATCTGGGACGCCACGAGCCCTGCCTTCGTGAAGGACGAGGTGCTCTGCATCCCCACGGCGTTTTGCAGCTACAACGGGGAGGCCCTCGACAAGAAGACGCCGCTGCTGCGCTCCATGACGACCCTGGACGCCCAGGCCAAGCGCGTGCTCGCGCTGTTCGGCAAGCACCCCAAGCGCGTGGTGCCCTCCGTCGGCGACGAGCAGGAGTACTTCCTCATCCCCAAGGACGCCTACCGCCGCCGCCGCGACCTCGTCATCTGCGGCCGCACCCTCTTCGGTGCAACCCCCTGCAAGGGCCAGGAGCTCGAGGAGCACTACTTCGGTGCGATCCGCCCCACGGTGTCCGCCTACATGAAGGACCTCGACAACGAGCTTTGGGCGCTCGGGATCCCCTCCAAGACCAAGCACAACGAGGTGGCGCCCTGCCAGCACGAGCTCGCACCCGTGTACAGCGAGGTCAACGAGGCCGTCGACAACAACCTGCTCGTCATGGAGAAGATGAAGCTCATCGCCTCCCGACACAACCTCGTGTGCCTGCTGCACGAGAAGCCCTTCGACGGCATCAACGGCTCGGGCAAGCACAACAACTGGTCGCTCGGGACCGAGGATGAGAACCTGCTCGACCCCGGCGAGACGCCCCTTGAGAACCTGCAGTTCGTGGTGTTTCTGACCGCGGTGATCGAGGCCGTCGACGAGTACCAGGACCTGCTGCGGATGTCGGCCGCGAGCTGCGGCAACGACCACCGCCTCGGCGCGAACGAGGCTCCGCCGGCGATCATCTCCATCTTCCTCGGCGACCAGCTCACCGAGGTGGTCCAGACCATCATGGACGGCAAGGCCTCGGTCCACGCCACGCACGGCGTGCTCGACCTGGGCGCCAACACCCTGCCCAAGCTCGAGCGCGACAACACCGACCGCAACCGCACGAGTCCCTTCGCGTTCACGGGCAACAAGTTCGAGTTCCGCGCCGTCGGCTCCGAGGCGAACGTGTCGGATGCAAACATGATCCTCGACACCGCGGTGGCGAAGTCGCTGAAGACGATGGCCGACGCTCTCGAGGGCGTGGCGCCCGAGGCGTTCCCCGAGGCGGCGCTCGAGTACTGCAAGCAGACGCTCATCGCGCACCGCCGCGTGCTGTTCTCCGGCGACGGCTACTCGGACAACTGGCACGAGGAGGCCGAGCGCCGCGGGCTCGTGAACAACCGCACGACCGCCGACGCGCTGCCCTGCCTTGTATCAGACAAGAGCGTGGCGCTGTTCGAGGAGATGGGCGTGCTCACCCGCTCCGAGGTCGTCTGCCGCTACGACAGCAAGCTCGACAAGTACAACAAGCTCATGAACATCGAGGCCACGACCATGGTGCGCGAGGCGCGCCGCACGTACCGGCCCGTGATCACGGCGTATGCCACGAAGGTCGCCAAGGGCCTGGAGACGATCCGCGCCGCCGGCGCCGCGGAGGCGATGCAGTGGGAGCAGAACACGCTGAACCTGCTCTGCCGCGGTATCACCGACATCAACGAGGCGATCGAGGCGCTCGACGTGGTGCATCGGAAGGCCGAGGCGCTTGCCGACAACCAGGAGCAGGCGAACTGCTACGCGCACGAGGTGGCGCCTGCGATGGCGACGCTGCGCGCGACCGTGGATGCGATGGAGGAGATCGTCGCGGCCGATTACTGGCCGGTCCCGACCTACGACGACATCCTGTTCTACGTGTAGCGCGGGAGGGCGGTGCTGCCGCGGCGCGGTTGCGGCGCGGCTGCGCCTGCCATGCTCGAGGGGCCGCCCCGACCATCCCGGTCGGGGCGGCTTTTTGCGCCGGGCGCTGTGTCGCTGTAGCTGTATGGAGTTTGCGTACGTTCGATGCCGGGTAGCGGGAGCGGGGGCGTGCGCCGCAGCGCCGCCGCGCCGCTGTGAACCCGCGGTGGGTCTGCGGCGCGGCTGCAGTGGCCGCGGCGCCCGGCTGCATCGCTGCGGTTCCGGCCCGCGGTAAGCCTGCGCCTCGATTGCGCCGGGCGCGCTGTGGCGTGGGCTTGCGGCGAGCCTGCGACGTGGCATGGGTCCGTGGTGAACCTGCGTCTCGGTTCCGCCGCCCCCGTGTTGCGGTCCCTGACGGGGGCTGACTGCCTGCGAAGGGCGCTGCCGATCCGTGGAGTTGCATTTCTTACGGCTTTGCACCTCTTGCACGGGGCACCTTGAGTATCGGGGGTGTTCCCGCAGGTTGTTGCGGTTGCAATTCTTTCGGTTCTGCGCACCGGTGTACACAGCCGTGATTTTGTTTGAGAAAAAGGTGCAAAGCCGCAAGAAACGCAACTGGTCCTACGTGAGGTCGCACTCAGGATGACAGTTGTTTTTCGTTCGACTATGTATGGATTCTCAAAACAACATGACGGCTATGTACACCGGGGTACATAGCAGCAATTTTGGCAACCGCGTTGAACTGGCCTTTTGCTACGGGTACTTCAGATGCCGTCAAACGGATGTGCAAAGCCGTAAAGAATGCAACCGAATCCGCAAGCCGATCGTCAACGCCAAGGGAGCGGATGCGATCGCTGTCACGGCCCTGAACCAGCTCCGAGCCAACAGACTCCCTGGATGCGAGGGCGGGCGTCGTTAAAAAACGGGCTCCGGAGAACCCGGAGCCCGCCTGCCGCGAAAAGTGGTGCCCCCAACGGGATTCGAACCCGTGATCTTCGCCTTGAAAGGGCGACGTCCTTGGCCGCTAGACGATGGGGACACAGCGGAAAAGAGTATAGCAGATGGCTCGCGCCGGCGCGGGCGGATGAAACAGGTGCAACGGGCACCCTGTGCGGCTCAGCGCCCTCCGAGCGCGGCCTTCGCCTTGCGGTGGGCCGGGGGAATCTGGTCGACCCTCATCCCGCGGACCGCGTCCTCCGTGCCGGCCTCGACGGCTGTCTCGTAATACCAGCACTTGAATTCGAGGATCGCGAGCGTGTCTTGGAGCTGCTCGATCTCCTCGCGCAGCGCATCGCGGCGATCTCGGAAGAGCTCGAGTCGGCCTTCGAGCGTGCGATCCCCCTCGACGACCATATCCATGAAGCCCTTGATGCGCTTGATGGAGAGCCCTGACTCCTTGAGGCAACCGATGACCCGGCACGCCTTCACGTCGGCGTCGCTGAACTGCCGCCGCCCGCCCGCGGAGCGGCTGAGCGCCGGCAGCAGCCCCTTGCTCTCGTAATATCGCAGCGTCGACGCGGGCACGTCGAGCATACGTGCCACCTCTCCCACACCGTGCGTCATGATTTCTCCACACGGTCCTTGACTTATAGTTAACTTGAACTTCTATTCTGCGGTCATACCGAGCCGGACGCAAGAGGGCTCGGCCCTGAGAGAAAGGATCAAACCATGGAGAAAGAGCAGCTCACGCTCACGTAGGAATGGGATAAGACCTTCGGCCTGAGTCCGCAGGTGGACCACGAGAAAGTCACCTTCGTCAACCGCTTCGGCATCACGCTCGCCGCCGATCTGTATTGTCCGAAGGACGCTTCCGGCAGCCTGCCGGCGCTCGCTGTTTCCGGTCCCTTCGGCGCCGTGAAGGAGCAGTCGAGCGGCCTGCATGCGCAGGAGAGGGCCGAGCGCGGCTACATCGCGCTCGCCTTCGACCCGTCGTTCACCGGCGAGTCGGGCGGCCGGCCTCGCCGGGTGTCGTCGCCCGATATCAACACCGAGGATTTCTCCGCGGCCGTCGACTTCCTCTCGTTCCTTGAGGGAGTCGACCCTGAGCGTATCGGCATCATCGGACGGCTGGGGCCCGGGGCGCCCTGGGGCCAGGACCCCGGCACCGCCCCGGCCCTCCCGGGGTCGTTTGATGCCGAGCGTTCATAATGCGGCAAAATAGCGGCGGAAAATGCCGAGTTACGAACGCTCGGCATCTATGGCGGCGGCGAGGCGGTCGCGGCGGCGCATCTCGGGCGGCTGCCCGGTGCGCGGCGAGGAGATCACGTGCGTGCGGCAGTAGTCGGCGCACAGGTCGCATCCGGAGCAGGCGTCCACATCGATCACAGCGGCGGGCGGCGCGAAGCTGAGCCCGGGGCAGCCGGTGATCTGGATGCAGCGCATGCAGCCAACGCACGACAGGCGGTCGACGACGGCGGGCGCGAGCGGGGTGCGGCGCATGAGCTGGGCGCAGGGGGAGCAGAACACGAGGGCGTGGACGCCTCCGCCCTCAAGGAGCTCCCGCACCGCCGCCGTTGCGTCCTGGGTGTCGAAGGGGTCGACGGCCAGCGCCTCCTCGTAGCCGAGCGCGCGGATCCGGACCAGGAGCTCGTCCGCAACGGCTGCCGTGAGGAACCGCGCGCTCGATGCCATCACGCAGAGCAGCGCCGAGGCGCCCTCGCCGGCAAGCCGCATCCGGGAGAAGCATCCCTGCGCATCGGCCATGAGGTCGGCGTCGAGAACGAAATGCGCCACGCGGTCCGCTCCCGGCTCCTGCGGGCTGCCGACGGGAACCGCCTGGTTGTAGCGGGGAAGCAGCGCGTCCTGGCCGCCCGGGCAGGCGCTCGCCGCCGGGTGCACCCGGCCCACGGCCGGACAGCCGGCGTCGCCGCAGATGACGCGCCCGCGCCCGCGGCCCATCGCCTCCTTCACCACCACGTAGGCGGCCCGATGCGGGCATCCGGGGCAGATCGTGCCCCGTTGCGGCTGTACCATGGGAACCTTCTTCCTCCACAAGCCTTGCGAACCGGCGAGCGCGTGGTCGCTTGCGGCGTCCTACGCCTCGTCGTCCCTAACCGGCTCGCGGCTCAGGAGCTCGAGCTCGAAGTTGAGGGCGCAGCCGGCCATGGGATGGTTGAAGTCGAAGAAGGTCTCCCCGTCGTCCTCCACCTTGAGCACGCGCGCGAGCTGCTGGTAGCCCTCGTGGTTCATGAGGTAGATCATCTCGCCCACCACGAGCTCGTCGTAATTGGGGATCTCGATCGTGGGCATGTGGTAGATGAGCTCGCCGCGCCGCTCCCCGTAGGCTTCCGCCGGCTCGAGGTGCACGCGCCGGCGCTCGCCGGGCTGCATGCCGGCCACCGCGGCCTCGAAGCCGGGCACCACCTCATGGGCCCCTTCCACATAGGTGAGGGGAGCCCTGCCCTCGGTGGTGTCGAACACGGAGCCGTCGTCGAAGCTGCCGGTGTAATGCACGGTGACCTGGTTGCGGAGCGAGAATCGAGACACGGGGTCGACCTTTCGAAGTTGCTTTCGCGTCAACTCTACCACGCGGGGTGGGCGACGGGATGAACACGCAGGTGGGGCGGGGAGATGGACCGGGTGGGGGATGCCGTGCGAGATGCGGGTCGATCGCTGGCGCACGGTGCGCCCGCCGCCCCGCCGCTCGTCAGCGGCGGTGTCGCCCTGTGCCGGCGCGGGACGCGGGCCTGCCGCCCGCCTTCGTTCTGCAGCGGCGCCAGCCATGGGGGCCGTCGCACCCCGCGGCCCGCCCCGACGCGACCAGAATCTCCGCCGCGCCCCTTCGCGCTAGAACCCCTGCCGCCGCGCGAACTCCTCCGACGCGTCCTCGACGCCGGGCACACCGGCCGCCCAGGTGCCGAAATCCGGGCAGTCGGCGAGGATGCCGTCGGCCTCCCAGACGGCCTGGTGGGAGCGCTCCCACGCATGGGCCGCCGGCGGGCGCACGGGCAGGTAGGGCGTGAGGTAGGTGGGGTTCAGCAGGAAGAAGGCGCCGCCCTCGCAGCGGCGGGCGAACTCCTTCAGGGCGCGTCGCGCCGCGCGGTCGCGGCCGGCCTTGTAGAGCAGGACCGTGCGTCCGAGCAGGTACCAGGGGGAGTCCTCGACCGGGCCCCAGGGGTCGCCCTGCGCGGCTGCGCCATCGCCGTCGGAGGCGGCCTCGAAGAACTCGTCCTCAAGCTCGAGGCGGGCGAGGGCCAGCAGGAGGGTCCCGCGGGCGTTGCTCGTGTAGCCCTCGGCCCGCATGACGCGCCGCGCGTAGACGGCGGCGGCCTGGTAGCGCGCGCTCGCGAGGCAGAGCTCGCCGATCGCCTCAAGGGTGTGCAGCCATCCGATCACCTCGGGCGAGGCGGCGGTGCGCTCGGCCGCCGTCTCGCCGTCGCGCTCGAGCACCTCCTCGTTCCAGAAATGCGGGGCGTCGGCTGAGAAGCCCTCCACGCCGGCGGCGAGGTAGTCGGCCACCTGGCGCTCGAGGACGAGCAGGTCGTTGATGAGCGCGTCGAGGGGGACGTCGGCGAGCATGATGTCGGTCAGGCGCGCGTCGACGCAGAGGCGGTCGGCCTCCCCGATGCGATGGAGCTCCTCGCGCGCCCGGTCGAACAGGGCGTTGCGCCGCTGCTCGAACTCGCCGTCGGGCAGCTCCTCCATGCGCGAGAGCTCGAGGAGCAGATCGCTGTGGACGCGCTGGTAGGAGAGGAGGACCCGTGCGTGGTCGTCGGTGGCGAAGCGCTCGGGGTCGGCGGCGATCTCCTCGTGGACGAGCGTGCGGGCCGCCGGTGTGAGATCGGGGTGGGCGCGCAGGTAGGAGCGTTCGAGATAGCGCGGGATGTACGCGGAGGGCTCCATGTCAGTTGCCGCCCTCGGGGCGCGCCGCGCCCTGCATCTCGCGGGCCGTGGCGGCATCGGCGCTCAGTGCTGATCTGACCTGGTCGTTCTCGGCGACCCAGGCCGAGAAGGCCGCTGATTCGGGCGCGCCGAGGCCCTCCTGGAAGAGCGGTGTGGCCTCGGAGAGGGCGAGGATGAGCTCATCCTCGCTGCCTGGCTCGACATGCACGCGCGAGAAGATGCCCTCGGGGAACTCGGCCTGATGGTAGAGGGCCTCGGCAGCATGCGGACCCATCTTGAGCAACGATGAGAGGGAGCGGTTGGCTGCGGCGACGTCGAACGAGCGCCAGGCGATGCTCATCTGGGCGATGAGGGTCCAGGGGTCGAGCTGGCGGTCTGACAGGTGGTGCCGGCGCGGGGGACGGCCCGTGCGGTAGGCGAGGGCGTGGCGTCGGCGGAAGCGCCGCAGCTCGTCGCCGGAGCGCTCGAGCTTGGCGAGGGCGAGCACGGCCGTGTGCCTGACGCCCGCCGGATCGGTCGGCGCGGCATCGAGGCTCTCCTCGGCGACGCGCAGCGCCTGGCTGTACCGGCCGGAGATGAGGGAGCGCGAGGCCAGGGCGGCGAGCCAGCGCAGGTGCGGGCGCAGGCCGAGGTCGCGGGCGAGCTCGCGGCTGTACGGGTCGTCAGCGCCCTCGACGACCTCGCGCGCCGCGGCCTCCACCTCGGGGCGGTGCTCGATGAGAAAGGCGAGGAAGGCGTCGTTCGACTCGGATTCGAGCTCGGCGAGCATGCGCCGGGCGTCCCAGTTGCCGGGATCGAGCGCCACGGCCTCCGCGAGGTGGTCGCGGGCGGCGTCCTCCTGCTGGATCGCCTCGTCCTCGCTGGCCATGAAGGGGGCACGGTAGTCGACGGCCTCGGCCGCGCGGGCCGTGAGGTGGAAGGAGCGGTCGCGGTCGGTGTGGATGAGGCGGGCGGGGTCCTCCTGGAAGGCCGCCATGCCGCGCGCGATGTAGAAGGGGTTCTCGAGCGGAAAGACCCGGTCGCGTCGCATGTTCTCGAGGATGAGGCGCAGGCAGTCCTCCTGGATGGGGTCGAAGGCCACGGCGCCTCCTTTCGATCGACGCGCCCGCGGGTGCGGTGCCCGGGGCATTGAGTCCGTCTACTATACCCCGACGCGCGGCCACAAGTCGCAGGGGATGCCGAGCGTTCGTAACTCGGCGTTTTTCATGGCGAAAAGGCCGGATTGCGAACGCTCGGCATGGAGGGTTTCTCAGGCAGGCTCAATATAGATATTACGACCATGGTCGAAATGTGAACACTATGACCGTAAGCAAGGAGAAACCAATGCCGGCAAGGATCAAGACGAGCGGCAAGGCAAAAGCACCTGTTGCCGACATTGGGATTTCGAACACGAATGCTATGATGCCTGCGGAGGCGAGGCCGAGCCCCGCCAACGCTAGTCCGAACCCAATCAATTTGGCAACAAAAGGAATCCTGTTCCTCGGAATCTGGGCAATATGGTAACTGTGAATCAAGCCGGGATTGCCCGTCTTCACCATCCATGCCCCGACAACTAGGAAACAAACTCCTGGGACCATGCCATCGAAGGACGATTTTAGAACTTCAGGACTCATTGCTCGTCTTGGCTATCTTGCTCGCTAAGGGGAAGCGTTGCGACGAAAGTAACGAAGACGAGCTCATAGCCTCCAATTGCGGTGACTTTTCCTCTAGAGTATGGGAGGGGAATCGATTTTGGGATAAAGCTTCTAATTTCGTCAAAGCTCCAATCCGTATAACAACCCTTCCTTCGGCTCGTTCAAATCGGGTTATTATTCTCAGTCGATGATTGGTTAGTCAGCTTCCCGTAGCATAAAACTGTTCCGGTCGCCCTCTGTTGCAAGTAGCAGATGGGCGACCGGATGATTTCATCTCTCACAACGAAATAATCTCATATACGGAACCGACTGAAAGCATGATCCCACCCACAAGCGCCAGGGCAGCTATGAGCTTTGATTGTCTCTTTTCGACGCAAGCACGGATATCGAGAGCGCCCCACATAGCGAGTAAGAATCCCGTGATGATTCCGATGAACAAAGGGATTGGGCCGCCCATGCGGAAAAGCCCCAATATTCCTCTGGTAATCATGAGGATGGCGACTATGGAGATTAACGACTTCTTCATGATTTCCTTCGATCAGTAAACCCAAACTCCGGTCAGGGTTTTTGTTGTGCGGTATGGGACATTCTTTCCGTTCCGATACCATTTCGTCGTTGTGATCGTTGCTGTTATCCCGTGCCTTGTGTCTGACGGGATGAAGCCGCTGATGCCCGCGATAATTGAGCTGACGACGCTGGTAACCCCTCCTGCGGCGGAGCCGGCTCCCGTGAGAGCGAGAATTCCGCCTACTATGTTTCCGGCGGTTGCTCCGGACCCTACAGCATCTTTGATCTGTTTCCAAGAGAATTTGTAGACGGTATTGGTTGATTTGCTGCTGCGCGTGGATATTCCTGGAGCTTTTTCAATCTGCGCTGCATCAATCGTTTTGCCCGTGCGGGTTGAGTAAAGCAGGTTAGAAGTTTTATCGAGGACAAACGAGTCTTTTTCTCCAGTGTTTTGGTTTTCGATGAGAACGCTTCGTGTTGTTTCGGTCTCTTCCATCGTGATGAGAGAGGAAGATCCATCTCCGTTGTCAACGATGATATGGCTTTCATCTGGGACGCCGTCTTCTGTTTTCTCGGCTGAGTCAATCGGCCGATTCGTGATTTCCGATGCTTCGGCGCTTGCGAAGGCCGACGTTATCGGCGTGAAGCTCGATGTAATCAATGCTGCTGCAAGCACCGCTGACATTGCCCTTGATGAACGAACTGACATGGCTCTCCCTTCAAAAGTAAGCTAATGCTTACTTCTTAAAAATATCACAAATAAAGATTCGGTATGAGATGAATTCTGGTGAAAGCTTATCGCCTGGGCGTTTGACAATCTCAGACAGTCCCATGGATGAGGGGCGTCTCCAAGGAGAACCGCAGGAGCCCGATCGTGCAGATGGGGCTGTTCCTGGACGCAGACGGGATACCGCTCGACTACGCGCTGTCCCCCGGCAACGTGCCGGACGTCGCGACGCTCGTCCCGGCGATGGACGCCGTCGGCGTGCGGTTCGGGCCGGACTCGCCGGGGCGGGTGGTGGTCGTCGTCGACAAGGGCCCCAACGCCTCGGCCAACATCGCCCGCTGCGTCCTGGACGGCAACGGCTACGTGTTCTCCCGGTCGGTGCGCGGCTCCGACCGGGAGCTCAAGTCCTGGGTGCTCTCGGACGAGGGCTACGCCGCCAACGCGGCCGGCACCTGGAGGGTGAAGTCCCGGGTCGGCGAGAGGGCGATCTATGTCACCGGGGAGGACGGCCGCAGGCACCGGGTGATGGTGCCCGTCAAGCAGGTCGCCTTCTGGTCCGAGAGGTACGCCGAGCGCAGCCGCGCCGAGCGGGCGACCGGCCGGCTTGAGGCCATCGGCGGGGGCGGTCCAGGAGGCGCTCTCGAACGTGGTGGGCCACCGCCTCGACGCGAGCAGCTGGCTGTTCGACTACCGCACGGACCTCACCGACGCGCTCGGCGACGCCGTCGGCGTCGACCTGACCCGCAGGATCGCCTCCAGGGGGCGCGTGCGGGACATCATGGCGTCCGTGAGGAAGCCGAGGACCTGAGGCGTGCCACGACGGGAAACGTCATGCGCAAACGGGCGGTTCTCCCTGCTAGACGGGGGAGAACCGCCCATTTCAGCTGCAAAAGTCAGGCTGTACCCCGACGCGCGGACACAAGTCGCAGGGGATGCCGAGCGTTCGTAACTCGGCGTTTTTCATGGCGAAAAGGCCGGATTGCGAACGCTCGGCATCTGGGCGCGCGGCGTCTGGCCGCTCGGCATCCGGGTGCGCGGTATCCGGGAGCGGACGTTGAGCGTGCGGCATCCAGGCGCGTGGCCCGCGCCGCCCGCGTGGCCCGCCGCCTAGCTCAGCCGGGCGATGTCCTCGGCGCGCTCGGCCACCTGCACCACGACGCCGTGCGGCAGGCAGACGATCTGCTCCCCGGCCGCAGAGATGGGCGCGTGCTCCACGCAGACCTGGTTCTCGCAGTTCGCCTCGATGACCTCGACCTCACCGCCGTGCACCCGCACCACGTTCTTGCCGCCATGAGCGTCCGCCCCGGCCCCGGTCCCCGGCGTCTCCACAGTGAACTCGACATCATCGGAGAGCCGGTTCACCTGATAGAACCCGCCCCTCGATTGCGTCACGACCACGCGGTCGCCGTCGCCCCCGCCGCCGCTCCCCAAGGCGATCCACAGCACGGCCGCCGCGATGATGGCAGCCGCCGCGGCGAGCACGGCGCGGTCTCCTCGCTTCACAGGTCCTCCATTCGATGAAATCCAACGCCCATATGGTAGTCGAATGCCGGTCTACGCAAGAGGACGCCGCCCCGCCCGCTTACTCCCGGCATGAGGCCGCGCCCCGCGGCGCCCCGCGCCCCACCATCGCTCGCGCCCTGCTCCGCATCCGGCAAAAGCACCGGTGCCGAACCACCTGCATCCGGATAAAATGCGCTCGCCCGAGCTATTTAAGAAGCCTGCGTCCGTGCCCGGTGCTACAATTTCTGTTAAACCGCGAAACGCCGCCGGGGCGCCGCCCGGCGCCCAGCCATGGTCATCACGGGGCCGAATCGGTGCCCCGTCGTTTTGTTGGGGGGCGCATGCCCCTGGAGTGGAGGGAACCCATATGGGACAGTTCACCAACCCGCGCGACCTGTACTTCGGTGAGGGGGCGCGTCACGAGGTCAAGAAGCTGAAGGGCGAGCGCGCCATGATCGTCACCGGCGGCGGCTCCATGCGCCGAGGCGGCTTCCTGCAGGACATCGAGGCCGATCTCAAGGAGGCCGGCTTCGCCGTCGAGATCTTCGAGGGCGTCGAGTCCGACCCCTCGGTCGAGACCGTGATGCGCGGCGCCAAGGCCATGGAGGCCTTCCAGCCCGACTGGATCATCGGCCTCGGCGGCGGCTCGCCGATCGACGCGGCGAAGGCCATGTGGCTCTTCTACGAGTATCCCGATGAGACCTTCGAGCAGGCCGTCGTCCCGTTCAGCTTCCCGGAGCTCCGTCAGAAGGCCAAGTTCTGCGCCGTCGCCTCCACCTCCGGCACGGCCACCGAGGTCACGGCCTTCTCCGTCATCACCGACTACGAGCGCGGCATCAAGTACCCGCTCGCCGACTTCAACATCACCCCTGACGTGGCGATCGTCGACCCCGAGCTCACCTACACCATGCCGCAGAAGCTCTGCGCCCACACCGGCATGGACGCGCTGACCCACGCCATCGAGGCCTACGTCTCCACCGCCGCCTCCATGTTCACCGATGCCAACGCGCTGCACGCGATCCGCGAGATCGTCGAGTGGCTGCCGAAGTCCTACGAGGGCGACCACGAGGCCCGCGTCCACATGCACGAGGCCCAGTGCATCGCCGGCATCGCGTTCTCCTCGGGCCTGCTCGGCATCGTGCACTCCATGGCGCACAAGACCGGCGCCGCCTTCTCCGGCGACCACATCATCCACGGCTGCGCGAACGCCATGTACCTCGGCAAGGTCATCCAGTTCAACGCCAAGGACGAGCGCGCCCGCTCCCGCTACGCCTACATCGCGCGCGAGGTCCTGCACCTCGCCGGCGAGACGGATGAGGAGCTCGTTGCCGCGCTCGTGCAGAAGATCCGCGAGCTCAACGATGCCCTCAACATCCCGCAGGGCATCAAGAACTACGGTGCCGGCGGCGTGAAGGCCGACGAGTCCGTCATCGACTACGACGAGTTCGTGTCGAAGAAGGCCGATGTCGCGGCCAACGCCATCGCCGATGCCTGCACCGGCAGCAACCCGCGCACGCCCACGCAGGAGGAGATGGAGAAGCTCCTCGAGTGCGTCTACAACGACCAGGACGTGGACTTCTAATCTCCGCGAACGATTAGGTTCTCGGCGCCCCGGCTCTTGGAGCTGGGGCGTTTTTGTTGTGGGGCGGGACGGAGCGGGCTGGCGTGCCGGGCCGCGCCGCCGCCCGCCGCCCGCCGACGCCCGGGCGTCCCGTGCAGCCCGCCGCCGCCCGTGGTACTGTTCGATCTGCATCGATTCGCCCCCGCATCCCGCTACACTGGGAGCGGACACACGACTGCGACGAGGGAGCCCCGTTTCATGGATATGGATCAGTTCGACAACGCGCTTCGCCCCATCGACGGCGGGGGAGTGACCTCGCCGGCCGGCTTCAGGGCCGCCGCCCTGCCCGCGGGGATTCGCCCGGGTTCCACCGCGTCTGACCTCGCGATCCTGCTCGTCGACGAGGCGGCTCCCGTGTCCGCGGTCTTCACCAAGAGCGCCTTCGACGCCGCACCCGTGCGCGTGAGCCGGGCGAATCTCGCGGCAGGGGACGGTACGGCGCGCGCCGTCGTCATGAACGGCGTGAGCGCGAACGCGGCCACCGGGGAGCAGGGGCTCGCCTGCGCGCGCGAGACCGTGGAGATCGCCGCCCAGATCCTCGGCTGCGAGACGGCCCAGGTGCTCGTGGCCTCCGCGGGCGCCATCGGGGAGCCGCTCGACATCGAGCCGTTCGACACCACCCTACCGGCGTTGATCGACGCGGCGTCGCCGGACGGCGGCCCGCTCATCGCTCAGGCCCTCGCTGTCCCGGGCGCCCGTCCGCGCGAGTGCGCGATCAGCTACGCGAGCAAGACCCTCGCCTATGCGGGCTGCACGTTCACCGTGGGCGGCCTTTGCATGGGGGAGGGTCCCTTCGCCCTGCTCACCACCGACGCGCCCGTCTGCGCCCGCACGCTCGGGCGCATCTTCGAGGAGGTGGTCGGGCGCACCTTCGCCAAGGTCCTCGTCGACCCCGACCGCGCGGTGAGCGGTGTCAGCCTCATGCTCGCGAGCGGCGCCGCCGGGGCCGATGCGCCCGAGATCGCGCCCGGCACCGAGGAGGCCGAGGAGCTCGCCTACGTCGTGGGGCAGGTCGCCGAGACGCTCGCCCGCCAGGTGGCGGCCGACGGCGCGGGCGCGTCCAAACTGCTGACGGTGCGCGTCGCCGGTGCGGTGAGCGATGAGGACGCCGACGCCGCCGCGCGCGCCGTGGGGACCTCGAGTCTCGTGCGGGCGCAGGTCGCCGGGCGCGTGTGCGAGGCGGGCGCCGTCCTGGCCGCGCTCGGCCGGAGTGGGGCGGCCTTCGATCAGGAGAGCGCGGCCGTGTCGATGATGGGGATCCCGGTCTGCGAGGCGGGCGTCGCGCTGCCGGTCGACGCGGCCGAGGCCGCCCGCCGGTTCGAGGCGGGGGAGATCGAGATCGCGATCGACCTCGGTGCCGGCGAAGCGTCGACGACGGTCTGGGGCTCGGACCTCACGGCCGCCTATGTGGAGCAGGCCGCTCGGCGGTAGGGGCGGGACCGGCGTCGGCGGCGGGGCCCGCGACAGGGCCGGGGTTATGGCTGGAGCCGATGTTGTGGCCGGGGCTGCGGCTGGCGCTGAGGCCGGCGCCCGATCCGGCGCCGGGCTCGCACGGTCCGTCACCAGGACTGGCGCTCGATTCGACGCTCGATGCGCTCGCCGCCGCTAGGATCGCTCGATCCCGCCGCTAGGCCCGCTCGGCCCCCTCGAACTCCTCGAGCGCCCGCTCGAGCGTGACGCCGTCGGGCACGTAGGGCTCGTGCACGCCGTTTCTCAGCATGTACGCATCGCTGCCCTTCCCGGTCACGATCACGAGGGCCGGCCGCTCGGTCTCGCGCACGCAGGTGCGGATGGCCTCCACGCGGTCGAGGATCACCTGGTGGGGAACGTTGCCCACGCGCTCGACGGCCTGCGCGATGGCGTGGGCGATGTCCGAGGGGTCCTCAGGGCCGGGGTCGTCCTCGGTGATGACGATGCGGTCGGCCAGCCGTCCCGCGGCCTCGCCCATGGTCTCGCGCCGATCGATCCCCTTGCCGCCGGTCGCCCCGAAGACCACGGCGAGCTCGCGGTCGGGGTAGTTCGCGCGCAAGTCGGTGAGGAGGGTCGTGAGGCTCATGCCGTTGTGCGCATAGTCCACGACGCCGAGGACGCGCCCGCTCGGCGCGGGGTAGAGCTCCATGCGCCCGGGCACCCGCACGTCGCGAAAGCCGTTGACGATGTCCTCCTCCTCGACGCCGAGGGCGAGCGCGCAGGCGATCGTGGCGAGCGCGTTCGACACGTTGAACGCCACGGGGGTGGCGATCTCGATGTCGCGTGTGAAGGCCGGTGTGCGCACGCGTGCGACGACGCCCTGCTCGGTGTGGGTGAGATCCTCGGCGAACACGTCGGCGCGGCGGCCCTCGAGGGCGTAGGTGAGCGTGCGCGGGCAGGCCCGGGCGGCCTCGAGGACGCGGTCCACGTGGTCCATGTCGAGGTTCACCACGGCGCAGCGCGACTGGGCGAAGAGCTTGAGCTTGCTCGCGAAGTAGTCCTCGAAGGTGGGGTGCTCGATGGGGGATATGTGGTCCTCGCCGATGTTGATGAAGGCGCCCACGGCGAAGTCGACGCCGAGTGTGCGCTCGAATTTGAGCGCCTGACTCGAGGCCTCCATGACCACGTGCTCAAGGCCGGCGCCGCGCGCGTTCGCGAGCTGGCGCTCGAGCTGGAACGACTCGGGCGTGGTCAGCGAGGAGGACCCGGCGCCCACGCCGTCGAAGTAGTCGACGGTGGAGAACAGGCCGGCCGGCTTGCCGCCCAGCCGCCGGGCGCGGGCGTCGAGCAGGTGCTTGAGGTAGTAGGCGCAGGTCGTCTTGCCCTTGGTGCCGGTGAACGCGCAGACCTCGAGGTCGCCGGAGGGGTGGCCCCAGGCGGCGTCGGCGATGAGCCCGAGCGCGCGGCGGATGTTCGTGACAAGCAGGAGGGGGATGCTCACGTCGTAATCGGTCTCGGAGACGTAGGCGGTCGCCCCGGCCGCGATGGCGTCGATGAGGTGGTCACGCTTGAAGGCGGCGCCCTTGCAGACGAAGAGGGAACCGGGTGCGGCCTCGCGCGAGTCGTCGGTGGCGAGGGAGGCAGTGATGCGCTCAAGCTTCTCGGGCGCGGCCCCGCGGACCTCGGCGAGGATCCCGTCGGATTCGAGCAGCGCGGCGTAGGCGCCGAGGCTTTGCGGGATCTGTACGGCAGCGTTCATGACGGCCCCCCTCATAATGCGGACGATTCGTCTAGGATACCGCGCCCGACAGGAGATGTGGTGGACGCACGGCGTGCTCGTGTGGCGCCGAGCGTGCGCGATTCGTCGTTTCGGAGGCCGGAAAGGCCGAATCGCGAACGCTCGGCATTGGAGCGGTGCGGCGCGGGGATCGGCGTCGTATCGCCGTAACGACGCCGGCGCCGGCCCCGATCCGGCACGAGCGTCAGCACCGACTCGGCACCGGGATCGGCCCCCAAATTAGAAACGGCCCCCGCATCCGAGGGCCGCGACCGTGCAGCATGGTGGGCGATGAGGGATTCGAACCCCCAGCCTTGTGCGTGTAAAGCACCTGCGCTAACCGTTGCGCCAATCGCCCGGGTTCGCACAGTATACCCGAAGTCGATGGGCGGGCAGCGCGCCGGCCATCGTCCCTCCCGGCCCCCACCACCCCTACACCCGCCCCCTGTCCAATCCGGGTATGATGGTTGCCGAAAGCCCTGAAGGAGGATCCATGCCCCATTCCGTTCTGCCCGAGCGCGCCGCCGGCGAGCTCCGCCAGCGCCTGTCGAAGATCCGCTACGTCTTCACCGACATGGACGGCACCATGCTCGCGCCCGGCTCCACGGTCCTCGCCGACGCCGCCGGCAACCCGAGCCTCGAGCCCGTCTCGGTTCTCGTCGACCTCAAGCGCGCCGGTATCGAGGTCATCCCCTGCTCGGGCCGCAACCGCTCGATGCTCCACGAGGACGTGCGCATCCTCGGGCTCAACGCCTACATCGGCGAGATGGGCGGCATCCTCATGCTCGACCACAAGCGCAACGACTGGCGCTACTTCACCGCCGACATGGACTACGACCCCTCCTGCGGCCTCACCCCGCACGAGGTCATCGAGCAGACCGGCGTTTGCGAGACCTTCGCCACGCGCTGGCCGGGGCTCCTCGAGTACCACAACGACATGTCGTCGGGATACAAGCACCGTGAGGTGACGATCGGCCTGCGCGGCGAGATCCCCGATGAGGAGGCGCGCGTCGTGCTCGCGGCCTCCGGCGTCAACCTCGAGTGGGGCGACAACGGCTTCCTCAACTACATCTCGGCGCCCACGACCCTGCGCCTGCCCGAGGGCGTGCGCGGCCGTGCGTTCAACATCTCGCCGGCGGGCCTCACCAAGGGCGCCGGCATCGCGCGCTTCTGCGAGCTGCGCGGCATCGACCCCGCCGAGGCCGTGGCGCTCGGCGACGCGCGCTCCGACTTCGCGATGGCCGACGCCGTGGGGACCTTCCTGCTGGTGGAGAACGGCCTCAAGAACCCCGGCGCCGCCGAGTTCATGGAGGGCCGGGAGGGCGCCTACGTGACGCGCGGCCGCATCGTCGACGGCTGGGTCAGCGCGATGCGCACGATCCTCGAGGCGCAGGCGTAGGGACGGAGCCGACCGCGCGTCGGTCGCCGCCGGGGCGCCGGCGGTCCCATCCGCGCGATATCCGGGAAAGGGGGAGAGGACATGGCAGGTACCGACACAAACACCGGCGATAGGCGCCCCATCGGCGTCTTCGACTCGGGGCTCGGCGGCCTCACGGTGGCCCGCGCCATCGCGAGCGCCCTGCCCGCCGAGTCCATCCGCTACTTCGGCGACACCCTGCGCTGCCCGTACGGCACGCGCTCGGAGGGCGAGGTCCGCGCGTTCGCGCTCGAGGCGGCCCGCTGGCTCGAGGCGAAGGACGTGAAGATCATCGCCGTCGCCTGCAACACGGCTACGGCCGCCGCGCTGCCCATGCTTCAGCGCATGCTCTCGGTGCCCGTGGTGGGGGTCATCGCGCCCGGCGCCCGCGCGGCCATCAACGGCACGCGCAGCCGGCGGGTCGGGGTGATCGCGACCCGGCTCACGGTGGAGAACGGCGCCTACGCCCGCGAGATCCGGGAGCGCGACGCGGGGGTCTCGGTGGTGAGCTGCGCGGCCTCGAACTTCGTGGAGATCGTCGAGCGCGAGCTGGCGACCGGCGCCCACGTGCACGAGCGCTGGCTCGAGGGCCCTGACGTGTTCGACACCCCGGCGGTGCGCGCCGAGGTCGCGCGCACCGTGGCGCCGCTCGCCGAGGCCGACATCGACACCGCGGTGCTCGGCTGCACGCACTTCCCGCTGCTCGTGGGGCCCATCCGGCGCGCGCTCGGGCCCGGGGTGCGCGTGGTGGGCCCGGCGGAGGAGACGGCCGCCGAGCTCACCGACATCCTCTGCCGCCGCGCCCAGCTCGCCCCGGGCGACACGCCGCCCGAGTACCGGTTCGCCACCACGGCGGAGAACATCGCCGCCTTCGCCGCCGCCGGCAGCTTCGTCTTCGGCAGGCCGCTGAAGAGCGTGGAGCAGGTGGCGCTCGAGGAGCTCGAGGCGCTCGGGTAGGGCGGTCGCGCCGCCCCCACGGCTCCGCCCCAGCCCCCACGGCTCCGCCCCCGCAACGATCCCGGCCGCTCGCGGCCGCCAACAGAAAGGAAGTCCCATGGAGATGATCGAGGTTCCCCGCGAGGCGGGCCGCGCCGCAGACGAGATGCGCCCCGTCACGCTCACGCGCGATGTCATGAAGCACGCGCTCGGCTCCTGCCTCGTCGAGTTCGGTGACACCCGCGTGCTGTGCGCCGCCACGATCGAGGAGGGCCTGCCCGCTTGGCGCCGCGCGAGCCACGCCGGCTGGGTGACGGCCGAGTACGCCATGCTGCCTGCGTCCACCAACCGCCGCTCGCGCCGGGAGACGGGCGCGCGCAAGGGCCGCTCCATGGAGATCGAGCGGCTCATCGGGCGGAGCCTTCGCGCCGTCGTGAACCTGAAGGCGCTCGGCGAGCACACGGTGACGGTCGACTGCGACGTGCTCCAGGCCGACGGCGGCACCCGCACCGCGAGCGTGACGGGCGCGTGGGTGGCGCTGCACGACGCGCTCATGGCCTGGGTTGAGGCCGGGAAGATCGCGCGCCTGCCGCTCACCGGGCAGGTCGCGGCCGTCTCCGTGGGCGTGGTGGACGGCGCCTGCCTGCTCGACCTCGACTACCGCGAGGACTCCCGCGCCGAGGTGGACATGAACCTCGTGGCCACGGACACCGGCGAGATGGTGGAGCTCCAGGGCACCGGCGAGCGGATCACCTTCGACCGCACCCGTCTGAACACCCTGCTCGACCTCGGCGACGCCGGCATCAAGCGGCTGATCGCCCTGCAAGACGAGGTCACGGCCTACCAGGACTAGCGAACGCCGGCGTCGGGCCGCGCTTGAGCCGACCCGGCACCGCAAAAGGAAGGAGGGGTCATGGAGCCCATCGATGCGAAGACCCTCGACCCGGCGCGCACCATCGTGGTCGCGACGGGCAACGCCCATAAGCTCACGGAGATCGAGGCCATCCTCTCAGGCGTCCTGCCCGGGGTGCGCTTCGTCGCCTTGGGGCAGCTCGGGGAGTTTCCCGAGCCCGGGGAGACCGGCTCGACCTTCCTCGAGAACGCCCTGATCAAGGCCGAGGCGGCTGTGGCCGAGACGGGGCTGTCGGCCGTCGCTGACGATTCGGGCCTCGTGGTGGACGCGCTCGACGGCGCGCCCGGGGTGTACTCGGCGCGCTACGCGGGCGAGCACGGCAACGACGCCGCGAACAACGAGAAGCTGCTCGCGAATCTGGCCGGTGTCCCCGAGGCCGAGCGCACGGCTCGCTTCGTGAGCGTGGTCGCGCTCGTGCGGGCCGACGGCACGGTGCTCACGGGCACGGGCGCCTGCGAGGGGATGATCGGCGCCGCGGGCCGCGGCGAGAACGGTTTCGGCTACGACCCGCTCTTCCTGCCCGCCGACGCGCCCGGGAAGACGATGGCGGAGCTCGAGCCCGCGGAGAAGAACGCCATCAGCCACCGCCACCACGCGCTCGTCGACCTCGCCGGCCAGCTCACGCGCGAGGCTGACGCGGGGGCGGGCGCATGAGGGCGCACGTCCAGCGCGTGAGCTCGGCGTCGGTGTCCATCGACGGAGAGGTGGTCGGGTCGATCGGCCGCGGCTACCTGGTGCTGCTCGGCGTGGGAAAGGATGACGACGAGGCGGCGGCCGCGAAGCTCTGGGCCAAGCTGCGGGGCCTGCGCATCAACCAGGACGAAGCGGGCAAGACGAACCTCGCGCTCGCGGACGTGGACGGCGGCGTGCTCGTGGTGTCGCAGTTCACGCTCTTCGCCGACTGCCGGCACGGGCGCCGGCCCTCTTTCACGGCCGCCGGCGCTCCGGATGAGGCCGAGCGGCTCTACGAGCACTTCGTCTCCCTGGTGCGCGCCGACGTGCCGGAGGTCGCAACGGGGCGCTTCGGCGCAGACATGCAGATCGGCCTCGTGAACGACGGGCCCTTCACGATCCTGCTCGACACCGACGAGCTCTGAGGGGCACGGCTTTTACTCCTGGAGGGGGTCTGTTCATAGGGAAAAGTCGATTGTAGGGGGATTTTTGGAAATCTCAAAGTACACTTTATCTTAGTAAAGCATCTATCTGGTGCGATGATGCCGAAAAACAGCCTCCAACAGCGGTATAGAAGCTGGTCAGCCAAAAAAGCCCCTACAATCGACTTTTTGAAATCAGCGATGAGTCGAATGTGTGCACATTGCGTCCCAGGACGTGCGGTCGCAGGCGAAAAGCGGCCGGTCCATCCTGTTTTTTCGCACCCGCACAATAGAACTGGTTCATATGAACTGGGGGAGCCCGCCCGCGTGCCAGCACACCCGCGCACCAGTCCCACCTGCGCGGTGTCCCCGCCGGTTATCCACACCCCTATGGTGTTGGCGTGCAGTTTCGTTCCGCCCCACGTGCCCTTGCTATACTAAGCAGCTGTTATGGCTATGGTCGGGCGAACTATGCCCGTATGGAGGATGGTATGGAAGAGCAAGGGGTAAACCACGTCGAAGAGATCCACAAGAGCCTTGCCGCCATGGTCGGCGATCGCGTTCGCGTGAAGGCCAGCATGGGCCGCACCCGCGTGATCGAGCGCGCCGGCGTCATCAAGACCGTGCACCCGGCCGTGTTCATCGTGGAGGTCGACGAGCGCCGCGGGCGCAAGTCGCGCCAGTCCTACCAGTACGTCGACGTGCTCACCGGCACCGTCGAGCTGTTCGACCCGGAGAGCGGCGAGCACCTGTTCACGCCGCTGGGCAACCAGCTCGAGGAGCACTAAGCCCATGCCGGCAAAGTTCCTCCTGATCACCGCGCCCGCGAAGATCAACCTGTACCTCGGGGTGCACCCGGGCTGCGTGGAGGACGGCTACCATCGGGTCGAGACCGTCATGACGACGATCGACCTTGTCGACACCGTGGCGATCGCCCCGTCAGACGAGCTCGCCGTGCACACGGTCCCGCCCGCGGACTTCCCCATGGAGTCGAACACCGCCTACCGGGCGGCCCGTGCGATGGGGGAGGCCTTCGGTCGCGAGGCTGCCTTCACGATCCTGATCGACAAGCACATCCCCGTTCGCGCGGGGCTGGGCGGCCCGTCCACGGACGCTGCCGCCACGATCCTCGGCATCTGCCGTTACTGGGGCATCGACCCGGAGGACCCCCGCATCGAGCGGGTCGCCCGCGGCATCGGGGCCGACGTGCCCTTCTTTCTCTACGGCCCCCCGGCCCACCTCGGTGGCCGCGGCGACGAGATGCGCGAGCTCTTCCGCCCGCTCACGGGCACGCCGGTGGCGCTCGTGAAGCCTGCGGCCGACGGCAGCGGGGTCACCGCCGAGGCCGCCTACCGCGCCTTCGACGCCGCGCCCACAAAGCCTGCCGACGCCGCCCCGATGCTTGAGGCCATGCGCGCCCACGATGAGGACGCGATCTTCGCGAACGTCTCCAACAACCTGGCAGACGCCGCCGTCGCCGTCTCGCCCGAGATCGGCGACGTCCTCGCCTGGCTCCGCGAGCAGCCCGGGGTGAGGGCGGCCGACATCTGCGGCTCGGGCTCCATGAGCTTCGCGGTCTGCGAGACCCAGATGGACGCCGAGCGCATCGCGCTCGCCGCGCTCAACGAGCGGAACTGGTGGGGCCAGGCGGCGAAGATGGAGAAATCTGGACCGTATATCGCTGTCGGCTAGCATTGGCGGTTTCCTTCTGCTACTATGTTCGAGCTTCGGGTTGTGGCTCAGTTTGGTAGAGCACCGCGTTCGGGACGCGGGGGTCGCTGGTTCAAATCCAGTCAACCCGACCATCGCAAGCAAACAGGCCGGGGGCGTGAGCCTCCGGCCTGTTTTCATGTCGCGGCCCGCCGCCCCCGGCCCGCCGCCCCCGGGGCGCCAAACGCTTTACCGTCAGCTTGCAATCGTGCGGCTTTTCGGGTCCCCGCGCATGTAGAAAATGCCGAATATTGTGGCCGACTGCATGTGCGCGGTATACTCATGCGAGCTCTAACGGGCACCGGCTGCAGCTGCGATATCCTGTCGCGGCGAAACGACGAGAGGAACGCGTATGCTCCCAAAGGGTTTTGAGTGGGTCATCATCCTGATTGTCGCCCTGCTGATCTTCGGCCCCAAGAACCTGCCGAAGCTCGGCAAGTCGCTCGGGTCCACGGTCAAGAACCTCCGCGAGGGCATGGCCAACGATGACAAGCAGGACGCCCAGGACGTCGAGGCAGAGACCGTCATCGAGGATTCCGACGACGCCGAGATCCGCGAGCTCGAGGCCAAGCTCGCTGCAGCCAAGGCCAAGAAGGAAGAGGCCGACGGCCCCATCTCCTCCAACTAGCCCGCATGCCATCCGGCCTGATGAAAAACGTATAGCAAGGAGTTTCCCTTTATGGACGCAAGCGAGATCGTACTGACCGCCGAGGGCCGCCAGAAGCTCGCCGACGAGCTGGCCTGGCGCGAGGGCGAGAAGCAGCAGGAGATCATCGAGCACCTCAAGGAGGCCCGCGCCTTCGGTGACCTCTCTGAGAACGCCGAGTACGACGCTGCGAAGGAGGAGGAGGCCAAGAACGCCTCCCGCATCGCTGAGATCCGCGCGATCCTCGCCAAGGCGACGGACGCCGCCGCGGACTCCGCGCTCATCGTGTCCATCGGCTCCACCGTGGGGCTCGTGGACGGCGACGGCGTGGCCACCGAGGTCACCATCGTCGGCACCACCGAGACCAACTCCCTCGAGCGCAAGATCTCCAACGAGTCCCCCGTGGGCCGCGCGGTGATCGGCCACGCCGAGGGCGAGACCGTCGAGCTCATCACCCCAGCCGGGAAGCGCCGCACCTACACCATCACCAAGATCACGCGCTAGGCCACGGGTCCAGTGCGCCACGGCTCCCCGGGATCCCTGCGGCCTCGGGGAGCTTTTTCGTTCAGAGGAGCAGATCGCATGGCAGAGAACCAGACCCCCGAGGCCGCGGCGCCCGTGCCGCCGGCGAGCGAGCGCGAGCAGCGCCTCTCCCGCCGCGCCGCCTTCTTCGAGGCCGGCAAGAACCCCTATCCCGAGCACGCCGTCGTCGATGCCTACGCCGCAGACCTCATCGAGCGCTACGCCGACCTCGAGGACAGCGGCGTCACCGAGGACGCCTACCACCTTGCCGGCCGCGTCGTGAACATCCGCAACCAGGGCAAGATCGCCTTCCTGGTGCTCCGCGACCCCACGGCCGACATCCAGGTCTTCTGCCGCGTCAACGCCATGCGCGAGCAGGACTGGTCCCTCATCGGCGAGCTCGACATGGGCGACATCGTGAACGTCGCCGGCACCGTGGTGCGCACCCGCCGCGGCCAGCTCTCGATCGCGCCCACCGAGCTCACGCTCCTGTCAAAGAGCGTCCGCCCGCTGCCCGAGAAGTTCCACGGCCTCTCCGACAAGGAGACCCGCTACCGTCAGCGCTACGTCGACCTCATCGTCAACGCCGACGTCCGCGAGACCTTCCGCAAGCGCTCGGCGATCGTCTCAGAGTTCCGCCGCTACATGGAGGCCGACGGCTACATGGAGGTGGAGACGCCGATTCTGCAGACCATCCAGGGCGGCGCCACGGCCAAGCCGTTCATCACGCACTTCAACGCGCTCGATCAGGAGAACTACCTGCGCATCGCCACCGAGCTGCACCTGAAGCGCCTGCTCGTGGGCGGCTACGAGCGCGTCTTCGAGATCGGACGCATCTTCCGCAACGAGGGCATGGACCTCACGCACAACCCCGAGTTCACCACCATGGAGGCCTACCGCGCCTACAGCGATCTCGACGGCATGAAGGCGCTCGCCGAGGGCGTCATCAAGGCGGCGAACGCCCGTGTGAACGACACCGAGCAGATCAGCTACCAGGGGCAGGTCATCGACCTGTCGGGCACCTGGCCGAGCATCCCCATGAGCGAGGTCGTCTCCGCCGTGGTGGGCCAGGCCGTCACGCTCGACACGCCGGTCGAGGAGCTGGCGAAGATCGCGGCCGAGAAGGGCATCGAGGTCAAGGCCGATTGGACCGCCGGCAAGATCATCGCCGAGCTCTACGACGAGATCGGCGAGGACTCCCTCGTGAACCCCACCTTCGTGACCGACTACCCGGTGGAGGTGTCGCCGCTCGCGAAGCGCCGCGAGGACGATTCGCGCCTCACGCACCGCTTCGAGCTCGTGATCGCCGGGCATGAGTACGCCAACGCCTTCTCAGAGCTGAACGACCCCGTCGATCAGGCCGAGCGCTTCGCCCGCCAGATGGAGGAGAAGGCCGAGGGTGACGACGAGGCCATGGAGTACGACGAGGACTACGTGCGCGCGCTCGAGTACGGCATGCCCCCGGCGGGCGGCATCGGCATCGGCATCGACCGCGTGGTCATGCTGCTTACCGACTCCGCGAGCATCCGCGACGTGGTCCTTTTCCCGCACATGCGCCCCGAGGCCAAGGCGGCCTCCGGTGCCGCTGCGGCCCGCGCGCGTCAGGAGGCTGAGGTTGCCGCCGCGCACGAGACCGAGGAGGCCGCGGCTGCCGAGGCTGTGCGCATCGCCGCGGTGAACGTGACGATCGAGCCGCTGTTCAGCGAGTTCGTTGACTTCGAGACCTTCTCGCGCTCCGATTTCCGCGCGGTCAAGGTCAAGGCGTGCGCGGCCGTCCCCAAGTCGAAGAAGCTCCTGCAGTTCACGCTCGACGACGGCACCGGCGAGGACCGCACGATCCTGTCGGGCATCCACGCCTACTACGAGCCCGAGGAGCTCGTGGGCAAGACGCTCATCGCCATCACCAACCTGCCGCCGCGCAAGATGATGGGCATCGACTCCTGCGGCATGATCATCAGCGCCGTGCACGAGGTGGAGGGCGAGGAGCGCCTGAACGTGCTCATCGTCGACGACCGGATTCCAGCCGGAGCCAAGCTGTATTAGAGACCAAACGAGGAACCAGTCGTAGGAGGGAACATGGGCTTTCCAA
The DNA here is from genome assembly GCA_015062655.1 of Coriobacteriaceae bacterium. Classification (GTDB taxonomy): domain Bacteria; phylum Actinomycetota; class Coriobacteriia; order Coriobacteriales; family Coriobacteriaceae; genus Collinsella. Next base: position 31,054 of record SUUG01000018.1, on the reverse strand, counting down.
AATACCAGCTGATTCGGGATGAGCTGCAGTCCGAGATCCTATCGGGCGCCTTCAAGCCCGGCGACCAGTTCTACAGCGAGCGCGAGCTCATAGAACGGTTCGAGGTGAGCTCGATCACCGTGATCCGCGCCATCCACGACCTCGCCGATATGGGGTACCTCATTCGCCGCCAGGGCGTCGGCACCTTCATCTCGCGCGCCCGCAAGAAGCAGCAGGTCGAGTTCTCGGATATCGAGGTGTTTTCCACGCATTCGCAGGACGAGCACGTCGATGTGGTCCGTTTCGAGCGCGGCTCCGACCCGTCGGCCGCCTCCGCGCTCGGGCTGAGCGAGGGGGAGGGGTACTACGTGATCGAGCGGGTCCGGCGCATCGGGTCCGTGCCCTACATGGTGTGCGAGTCCCACATCCCGGCCCGCTACATCAACGAGGACGCCGATCCCGGGTACTACACCTCGATCTACGCGAGGATCCGTGAGGATTTCGGCATCGTGCTCCATGACGAGGCCTCATATGAGACGGACAGCATCGTCTTCCCCATCTCGGAGCACGTCGCCCGGTTGCTTGAGAGCGATGTCGACACCCCCTGCGTGCTGCAGGAGAAGGTGACCTCGCTTCCGTCGGGAGAGGTCGTCGAGCACGTGGTCAGCCATAAGCGCTGGGACTTCTTCAAGATCGAGCTGAGGAGCGTGCCCGTCTGAGGGGCGTGCGCCGTCAGACGGCACCGGTCGAGGACGTGCTTTTGGCCTCCTCGAGCAGCTGCGCGTAGCGCCGCGCCTTCCCCTCGTCCCCACGGTTGCGGTACTGCCGTTCGAGGAGATAGCAAAGCTTGCAGCGCATCTGCGGACCGGCGCTGGGGAGGAGCGACTCCATCTCCTCGATTCGGCTCGAGTCGCCCTCGAAGACGATGCGGAAGGTCTCGCGGCAGTCCCTGACCGCCGCCCCGTTGCCGGATCGCTCGATCTCGTCGAGCATGCTGCGGGCGGCCTCCTCGTCCCCCTGATCCACGAAGAAGTTGAACGCGACCACCGCGAGCGCACGGCGGCGCCGCGGCGTCGTGCGCATCGAGAGCATGCGGTCGAGCACGGAGCGGGCCCCCTGCATCTCACCGACCGCCTCGTATGCCATGAAGCGCAGGTAGTGCTGCCTGAAGAGGGGGAGGAGCATGCGCGTGAGCGGCTTGTCGAGCACGCGGATGGAGGTCTCGGGGCTCCCCTGGTTCATCAGGCGCTCGATCGAGGAGTCGAGGAGCCTGCGCAGGCCCTCGCATACAACGACGAACGCGATGACGGCGAGTGCGGCCACGATGAGGAGCGGGTGCGTGTCGGCCACGGGTGAGCCTCCTGGGGTTCGAGGGTGCATCTGAAGAAAACGGGCCCAGGGGTGACCTGGGCCCGAAGGTCAAAGGGTGTTGCGGACGCTAGCCCTTGATGAGGACACCGCAGGCGCCGAGCGCCACCGTGATGATGAGGACGATGATGATGGCCTTGGTCGAGGTCATCCCCTTCTTGCCGAGGAGCCAGTACACGAAGCCCACGAGCACAGCGGGCACGAGCTTCGGCATGATCATGTTGCAGATGTTGGGGATGTCGATGACGATCGAGCCCGCTTCCGTGACGATCTCGGGCCTGATGTCGAAGGAGAGCCCGACGTTGGTCGCCACGAGGGCGCCGACCATGAACACGCCCATGACGCAGGCCGCGTCGGTGATCGCGTTGAGCTTGTCGCTCATCGTGGTCACGAGCTTGATGCCCTGGTCATATGCGACGCGCGTCTGGGCGCAGCGGAACCAGTCGATGAACAGGTTCACGACGACCCAGATCAGGATGCCCCAGGGCTGGCCCTGCATGGCCATGTTCGCCGCAAGCGCTCCGAACACCGTGGGGAGCAGGGCGCCGAAGATGGAGTCGCCGATGGAGGCGAGGGGACCCATCAGGCCGGTCTTGAGGCCGGCGACCGCGTCCTTGCTGTCCACGCCGTCCTCGGCCTCGAGGGCGAGGTCGACACCGTGGACGATGTTGCTCAGGAAGTTGGTCGTGTTGAAGAAGGTGGAGCAGTGCAGGCGCGCCATCTCCTGGAGCTCGGGGCTCTTGTCCCCGTAGATCTTGCGCAGCGTCGGCAGGATGACCCAGAGGTAGCCGGTGTTCTGCATGCGCTCGTAGTTCCAGCCCGCCTGGAAGAGCAGGAGGCTCCTCAGGCTCACCGAGTTCAGATCCTTCTGGGTCGGCTTGTAGCCGGTGGTGCCGTTGGGCAGCTTGGTCGCATTAGAGCTCGTCATCGTCGTCTCCCGTCTCAACGGAGGCGGCGGCGAGCGCCGGCGCCTGGTTGGTCTTGTAGTACATCAGCGAGAGGGCGAGGCCGATGAAGGCGACGAGGAGCATCGGCAGCGAGTTGTACTGGCCGGTCAGGGCAACGTTGTCGAGGAGGCCGGCGACCGCCTTGATGTCGGTGTTGAGCGCCGCGACATAGCCGAAGAGGGTGACGAGGAGCGCCGTCACCGAGAACCCGAGGATCAGGTAGGGGACGTGCTTCTTGACCGGCAGGTAGCGGAGCAGGATCGCGAAGCCCACGGCCGGCAGGGCGCCGCCCGCGACGGTGAGGCCCTTGCCGAGCCAGGCGAGATCGCCGTTCAGGGCCTCGACGATGGTGTTGACGAGCCCCTGGCCGAAGGCGAGCGCAAGGAAGACCGGCAGGGCGCGCGAGAGCATCCAGGAGAGGGCGCCCATCAGGTAGTGGACGTTGAAGCTGCCCCACGCCATCTTCTCGACATCGGCATCGCAGCGGTGCGCCCAGAAGGTGTTCGCGAAGCGGCCGAGGATGTCGGTGTAGACCATGAGGGCCGCGACGGGCGTCGCGATGACCGCGAGGGCCTGCTGCGGGTCCATCTTCGTGGCGACCGCGAAGGCCGTGGCGATCACGGTGCCCGAGTTGGCATCGATGCGCGACGAGCCGCCGAAGGTCCCCACGCCGAGGACGGTGAGCTGCATGGAGCCGCCGATGTAGAGGCCCGTCGTGATGTCACCCATCACGACGCCGCTCACGAGGCCGGCGAAGACCGCCTGCCCCGCCGAGCTGTACGGTCCGAGTTCGTCCATGATCTGGTATGCCGCGTAGAGCGTCAGCAAAAGGATTTGCCACCATTGGATCATGCTACCCTTCCTTTCTCTTGTGCCCGACGAGCGGGCGGGTACGGACGCGAGCTATATGGAGCCCCGCATTCTGCGCGGGGCCGAGCTCCGAGCTAGAGCTTGAAAGGCTCGGGGGAGTTCGAGGGCACGAGCTGCGAGACCATGCGGATGCCGTCGTTCTCGAGCTCCTTGAACGCCTCGATGTCGCCGGCGTCGAGGCCGAGGTTCAGGCCGATGCGGCGGACCTCCTCGGTGGTGGACATGTTGCCGACGATGATCTCGTCGAGCTGCACGCCCAAGTCGACGAGGCGCGCCAGCGTCGCGGGCTTCTTGACGACGATGAACAGGCGGACGGCGTCGTACTTCCCGGAGACGAGATTCGCCGCGGCCTTCTCGATCGGGAGGACCGAGAGCTTGATGGAGCTCGGGGTGGCCATGCGGAGGACCTGCTTCTGAAGGGTGTCCCCCGCCACGTCGTCATCGACCACGAGGAAGCGCTCCACCTGGCGCGCATTGGCCCAGAGGTTCGCCACCTGCCCGTGGATGAGGCGGAAGTCGATTCGCGTTCCTACGATCATGTCAATCAGCTCCTTGTTCGTCGGTTTGATCCATAACGACAACGGGGCTCAGCCGGAGCCGGTCCCGATAGACGCCTTCGGTCTCGAAGACCACGATCTCGTTCTCGCCCGCATGAAGCAGGCCATGGGGGACGTAGAGCGAGCGGATGGGCCCGCGCTCCCAGAACCTGCCGATGTTCACGCCGTTCACGAAGGCGATGCCCTTTCCGAAGCCGGTGAGGTCGAGGTTGGTGTCGCGGGGCTCGTCCGCACCGAGGTCGAGGGGGAACCGGTGGAAGGCGGGTCCCCCTTCAGCGTGGCCGGAGAGGGGGTCGATAGCGGGGGGCGCGATGAGTTCGAGCGGGCGGTGCTCCCAGCCCGTGAGGAAGTGGAGATCGGCGCAGACGCCGCGTCGGATGCCCTTGCGTTGCGTGTCGGAGAGGAGTTTGTGGCCGTAGTTCACGCGGCCCATGTTCTCGACGAGGATGTCGAGGGCGTTCTCGCCCTCCTCGAGCGCGGCCTCGATGTCCTCTCCGATCTCCTCCTGGTACTGGGTGGCGATGAGCCGGCCGTTCAAGAAGACCTGGACGCGGTCGCGCGCGTCGATGACGCGGAGCCGCTCGGGCTCGACGCGGTCCCGCTCGATCACGGTTCGGTAGAGCGTGTAGCCAAAGGACTGTCCGAGGTCCTCCATCGGTCGGGTATCGAGGTCGAAGGAGGGCTCCGAGATGGCGTCCAGGGCCTCGAACAGCCCCAGGGTGCCGGCACGGGGGAGCTCGCGTGCGGGGAGGACCGCCTTCACCAGGGGCTCCTCCTGCGCGATCTCGGGGAACCGCTCGTGGACCATCCGCTTGAGGGCGAAGTACTTCGGCGTCGGGTTGCCCTGCTCATCCAGGGGCGCGTCGTAGTCGTAGGAGGTCACCTGCGGCAGATCGTGCTGGAGTCGGGCGGAGCAGCCGTTCATGAAGCCGAAGTTCGTCCCCCCGTGGAACATGTACAGGCAGACGCTTCCTTCGTCCAGGGCCTCTCCCACGGACTCCGCGAGCTCCTCGGGGTCGCGGCGGATGACGTCCTCGCCCCAGCGGTTGAACCAACCGTCCCAGAACTCCATGCACATGAGGGGCCATCGCTTGCCGTGCTCCGCGTGGAAGGCGGCGAGCGCCTCGAAGTTCTCGTGCGCCTTGGATCCGAAGTTCCCGCAGGGGAGCACGCCGTCCTCGATGAGGGAGCCGGCGCGCAGGCAGGCCCGCCACGGTCCGTCGGAGGTGACGAGCGGCACCGCGACGCCGCGCTCAAGCATGAGGTCGCGGACGGCGCGGAGGTACGCCTTGTCCTCGCAGTAGGAGCCGTACTCGTTCTCCACCTGCATCAGGATGATGTTGCCGCCCTCGGTGACCTGGCGGCGGCGTAGCAGCGGCATGAGGGCGTCGTAGTAGGACGCCACGCGCTGCAGGAAGCGCGGATCGCGGGAGCGCGGCCGTACAAGCGGGTCGGAGAGGAGCCAGGCGGGCATACCGCCGAACTCCCATTCGGCGCAGATGTAGGGGGAGGGACGCACGATGGCCCAGAGTCCGAGCGATGCCGCCTCGTCGAGGAAGGCCCCGAGGTCGAGCTGACCCGTGAAGTCGAATGCACCGGGTTTGGGTTCATGCATGTTCCAGGGGATATAGGTCTCGACGGTGTTGAAGCCGAGCGCCTTGAGGTTGTGCAGCGAGTGGCGCCAATCGGTGGGATGGACGCGGAAATAGTGGATGGCACCGGCCATGATCTTGAACGGCTCCCCATCCAGGAGGAACTCCTCTGCGATCTCGAAGGAGTGCTTTGAGCGCCTCGTCGGCTCCGTGTTCTCCATGTTCACCTTCACTCAATTGCGGTTGTCACTTCACTTAATATAATGAGATGATAACTAAAGGAAAGATAAAGGCGAAGTCAAGGGCCGCGGCCGAGAAATCAGCGAACGGTTACCCGTCTTCGGTGGAAGGCCGCGGTCGGCTTCGAGACGAGGCGGAGCGGGGGCGGGTGCGCGGGGATGGGCGGTCAATCGGACGCCGGGGACGGGCTTCTCCACGTACCGTGCTTTGAAGGCGTACCGCGCGGCGGTGGTGGGGCCCGCGACCAAGCTCATGTGGCCTGGCTCGTGCTGCGAGGCGTTCGTTGAAAGGGGATCGTATGAAGAAGTTCATTGCGGAGGACTCGTTCTGGGAGCTCTTCCCCGAGGCCACGATCGGCGTCCTCGTGGCGCGCGGCCTGAAGCCCGGCGCCGAGGTGTCCGAGGAGGACGCGGCTGAGATCGCCCGCGGCCTCGACCGCGCGAACATCCGCGCCGAGCGCTTCCTCACGAGCGACACCATCTCCGACAACGAGCCCGTGCGCGTCTGGCGCGAGGCCTACCGCCGCTTCAAGACCAAGAAGGGCGCCCGCTGCGCCATCGAGAACCTGCTCAAGCGCGTGCTCAAGGGCAAGCCGGTGGGCTCCATCACCCCGTCCGTCGACATCTACAACACGGTCTCGCTGACCTACGCCTTCCCCACGGGCGGCTTCGACCTCAACAAGATCGAGGGCGACTACCGCCTGGCCGTGACCGCCGAGGGCGGCGAGCCCTTCCTGCCGATCGGCGAGGAGAAGAACGACCCGGCGCTGCCCGGCGAGCTTATCTACCTCGATGACGCCGGCGCCACGAGCCGCTGCTGGAACTGGCGCGACAGCCAGCGCACCGAGCTCAACGACGAGACCCGCGACGCCGTGGTGGTCTTTGAGTGCATCGAACCCGCGCGCGTGGAGGACGCGAGGGGCGAGCTCGAGGCCCTGGCCGAGAACCTCAGCCGCTACCTGGGCGCCGAGATCACGGTGCGCGAGCTCGTGACGGCCGACAACCGCGAGGTCGTGCTCGAGGACTAGCGACGCACCAACAGGTATAACCGCGTGTGCGCCGTGGCAGGCGGGCCCGCAGGCCCCCCTTTCATTGCGTTGACGCGATGGAGGGGCGCCGCCGTGTTAGCAATGGCGTGCAATGGGTAAACATCTCACCTGATAGCACGAACCCGCACGTAAGAGGTAATCACATGCTAGACAGATTCACCGATCGCGCGCGTAAGGTCATGTCCCTATCCAAGGAGGAGGCCATCGCCCTCGGTTCACAGAAAGTGGGGACGGAGCACCTGCTCCTTGCCCTCGCCAAGGAGGACTCCGGCATCGCCGCCGAGGCCCTGCGCGAGCTCGAGATCACGCACGAGGACATCCTCGCGGAGCTGAGAGAGGGCTCGAAGGGCGCGGCTGCGGACGGCGGCGCCGAGGCCTGCGCGGATGTCGCTGCGGACGCCGGTGCCGCCGAGGCCGAGAGCGGCGCTGCGGCCGGCGCCGTTGCCGCTGCGGACTCCGCCGAGGCCGGGGAGGCCGACGCCGCCGCCAGCGATGCCGCGAGCGCCGAGGCCGCCCCCAGCGATGCCGCGAGCGCCGCCACCGCCGACGCTCCCTCGAGCTCGAAGCTCGCCTTCACCCCCTCGGTCATCGCCGTGATGGAGAAGAGCTTCCGTCTCGCCCGCGAGAACAACCAGACCTACGTCTCCACCGAGCATCTGCTGCTCGCCATCGTCTCCGAGAACGGCAACCGCGCCACGGACCTGCTGAAGCGCCTCGGCACCTCCGCATCCTCCGTGCGCGGAGCTATCGAGAAGCTCACGGCCAAGGACCAAGGCGGCAAGCGCCCCATGGCCGGCGCCGGTTCGGGTCGTCCCGGCTCGGGCCTGCCGTTCTTCGGCGGCGGCTCGGGGCAGCCCCAGGCCGAGGAGAGCTCCACGCTCGCGCAGTTCGGCACCAATCTCACCGAGCAGGCGCGCGAGGGCAAGCTCGACCCGGTGATCGGCCGCGAGAAGGAGATCTCCCGCATGATGGAGATCCTCTCCCGCCGCGCCAAGAACAACCCGCTGATCCTCGGCGACCCGGGCGTTGGCAAGACCGCCATCGTCGAGGGGCTCGCGCAGGAGATCGCCGAGGGCAACGTGCCCGAGAACCTCATGAACCAAAACGTCTGGACGCTCGACCTCCCCGGCCTCGTGGCCGGCGCGAAGTACCGCGGCGAGTTCGAGGAGCGCCTGAAGAACGTGATCCAGGAGGCCACCGAGGCCGACGACATCATCTTGTTCATCGACGAGATGCACACGCTGATCGGCGCCGGCTCCGCCGAGGGCTCGATCGACGCGAGCTCGATGCTCAAGCCGGTCCTCGCCCGCGGCGCCTTCCAGATCATCGGCGCCACCACGGCCGAGGAGTTCCGCAAGTACCTCACGAAGGATCCCGCGTTCGAGCGCCGGTTCCAGGCGATCGACGTCGAGGAGCCTAACGCCGAGGACACGGTGCGCATCCTCACGGCGCTCACCCCGCGCTACGAGGAGCACCACCACGTGCGCTACACGCCGGCGGCGGTGGAGGCTGCGGCGTCTCTGTCGAGCCGCTACATCCAGGACCGCTTCCTGCCCGACAAGGCCATCGACCTCATCGACGAGGCCGGTGCCCGCGCCCGCATCGCGGCCAACAAGGCGCCCGCCGAGGTGCGCGCCGCCGAGCGCCGCGTGAAGGAGCTCGAGGCCGCGGCCAAGGAGGCCAGCGAGGCCGACGATATGAACCGCGCCGCCGAGCTCAAGCAGGAGCAGGAGCAGGCCGCCGCCGACCTCAAGGCCGCGCGCGAGGCCTGGGAGGCCGATATGGAGGCGAACCCGCTCGTCATCGACGTGGCCGAGATCGCCGACATCGTCTCCGCCACCTCCGGCGTGCCGGTGTCCTCGCTCACCGAGGACGAGTCGCGCCGGCTGCTGAACTGCGAGAGCGTGCTCAAGACCCGCATCATCGGCCAGGACGAGGCCGTTGCCGCGGTGTCCAAGGCCATCCGCCGCTCGCGCTCGCCGCTCAAGGACCCGCGCCGTCCCGGCGGCTCGTTCATCTTCCTCGGCCCCACGGGCACGGGCAAGACCGAGCTCGCCAAGACGCTCGCCGAGTACCTGTTCGGCAGCAAGGATGCGCTCATCAGCTTCGACATGTCGGAGTTCGCGAGCCAGTACGAGGTCTCGAAGCTCATCGGCAGCCCCCCGGGCTACGTGGGCCATGAGGAGGGCGGCCAGCTCACGAAGGCCGTGCGCCGGCACCCGTATGCCGTGGTGCTCTTCGATGAGATCGAGAAGGCGCATCCGGACATCTTCAACATTCTGCTGCAGGTGCTCGATGAGGGGCGCCTGACGGATGGGCAGGGTAAGACCGTTGACTTCCGCAACACCGTGGTGATCATGACCTCGAACGTGGGCGCGCGCGAGATCGCGCAGGACGCGAGCGTGGGCTTCGGTACCACCGGTGAGGTGGGCCTCACCTCGAAGGAGATCCGCGGCCGCGCGATGGGCGAGCTCAAGCGCCTGTTCAGGCCCGAGTTCCTGAACCGTATCGACGATATCGTGGTGTTCCAGAAGCTCGCGGGCGAGAGCCTGAAGCAGATCGCGGGCCTGCTGATCGACGAGCTGCGGCAACGCCTGATCGCGAACGGCATGAACATCGAGCTCACCGATGCCGCGGTGGAGAAGATCGTGGCGGAGGGCACGGACCTCACGAACGGCGCGCGTCCGCTGCGCCGCGCGATCCAGACGCTCATCGAGGACCCGCTGTCCGAGGAGCTGCTGGCTGGCGAGTGGAGCGCCGGCGACACCGTGGTGGTGGACGTTTCGGATGGGAAGTTCGTGTTCACGCACGGCACGGGCGAGATCCCGGCGCCGCGTGCGGTGGGCGCGCTCGGCGGCAGCTTCGAGCCGGCGCCGCGCAACTCCGGCATCGCGTCGGCGGTGTCCGGACCGCGCACGGGCTCGGGCGGCAGCCTGCAGGTGGGGGCCGGCACGCGATAAGGCGCGCTGAGGCCGCGTTCGGATCGCTGAAGGAGGAGGGGATACCGCGGTATCCCCTCTTTTTATGTTTCGTTGGTTTTTCTCGGTGTTATGCATGCGCTGTTTCGGCATGAGAACCCTGTTCCCACCACGGTGGCAGCGAATGGCTAAAGTGAACTTTTTCAGGGTCGTGATGGATGGGGAAGCGCCTGTTTTCGGACTTCGGAACCCCTGATTCGGTCTCACCCCAGCCGGTTTTCCGCAAGACGCATAGTTTTATTTATTCACACGCTTGCTTGGGCGCGGTGCATGAGTCCGTTCCAAATGCACTTTCGCCATTCGTTACCACATCGCCCGCAACGAGCCATCAGCGCTCCGGTCGCTGCCCTCCACCCTCACGGCATGGGTTCGAGGCATAAGGCAAGCTGCTCCCATGTACGTGATTTCACACAGGATTAAATCTGATTCGCAAAAAAACGAAGCAAATCACCATTCACCGGCAAAACAAGTACGTTCACAGAAGTAGCGATTAAAGCATATGATTTCTTGATACACATATCAACATATGAGCCATCCACGAGAAAGGGGATTGCAATGAAGAAGCTCACGAGAGATTGCGGATTCCTGGTTGTGATGGCATCGGTGGTGCTGATCATGCTGGTCGGCGTGTTCTCACCGGTGTTCGCGCAGGCGAAGAACAGTAGCGATACACGTCTGACGCGCTACGCTCAGAGTTATGACTCAGTGTTCATCACCCGATCGCGCCGTAAAGAAGATGTCTCACCCATGTACACCTTCAACGACAAGTCTGCGAGCGCCTACAAGGCAAAGGGAGTGGGTCGTTACAACGGAAGCCAGGGTGAAGATGACTACAATTGCAGTGAGAGTACGGTTATCGATTTCAAATTCTGTTCTCGCGGATATGCCTATAAAATTCGTACGAATGTATACGAACTTGGATTTAACTATGGGAGTCTGAAGGTTTATCCGCAGTTTGCAACTGGATGGGTGAACATGCTGTGGAGTCCCGACAGCTTGTCGTAAAAACATAGGCCAATCGGAGGGCGGTGAGCGCGTATGGCGCAGCGTATACGGCGAAGGCGGTATCTTGGCCTAGCGATATGCGCGGTACTTGCGCTCGTCGCCCTTGCGGCTTCGTGGCATGCGGTGGTATATGGCGCCTCCGGCTTTCGAGGGGGCCCGGTCGAGATGCTGCGTGCGGTGAGCGCGGGAGCTTTCACGCCAAGGGGAGACAGTACGCCCCCACCTGAGCCTCCGCCCACTACGAGGCCTCCGGAGGTTGCGATCGGCGAGACGCACACCGTCCAAGGGTACGAGGTCACAGTTCAGAGCATCCGGGTGGGCCGTGAACGTGGAAACCTGCCCTATGCCGATGCGAAAGACATGCACCTGCTGCGTGGCGAGTCCGCTCGAATGGACGCCGACGGGACGTTCCTTGACGATCATCGCTACGTCGAGGTGGAGCTGACGGTCAAAAATGTCTCGAATACGGAGTATGACAAGTTCTTAGTAACTGCCTGCAGTCTGTATACGAACAAGAAAGAGGGCATCGGCACCGGGATCGAGGTCTATACCGGCACGATCGCCCCATTCGATGAGCGCCTGGGCTATGACAGCGGCAAGGTGCCGCTTGCTGTAGGCGAGTCCGTCTCGGGGAACGTGGGTTTCATCGTGACGAGACAGAAGCTTGAGAACACGGAGGCCCCGCTCTACTTTACCGTCGATATCAACGGATCTGCATGGATCAAACCTGAGGAATCGGGGGCCTCTTGGATCAAAGTTCCCCAGGAAGAGGGGTGAGCATGCGCTCTTGTCTGACTATAGAGCTCAAACGCGCGCTTGCGAGCAAGGGCATGGCCGTATCCGCCCTCTTCGGCCTCGCCGTGGTCGCGTATTATGCTTGGGTTGACCTCGCAGAATATGCGGGGAGCACGGCTGCGTTTGCGAAGGAGGCGGCGCGGTACTCCTCGATGAACTTCGGCGCCGATTTGATCTGGCCGCACTGGATGCCGATGGACCCGTTCTCACTCCATGGCTATCTGCTCGTGCTCACCCTCCCGCTGACGGCAGGGCTCCCCCATGCGGGCTCGCTGTTCCGCGACCGTGCCGACGGGTATGTCCGTGTTGTCTGCACGCGTGTGAGCCGAGGCGTGTACCTGCTGAGCAAATGGATCGCGACCTTCATCTCCGGCGGTGTGGTCGCGGTTGTGCCGATGCTGGCGGCCCTCGCCTACGCGCTCACCCGATATCCGTTCATCGCCCCTATCGTTGGGTCGGGTCACCATGTTGCCGGTCCGGGGATCTTGTTCGCGGAGCTGTTCATGACCCACCCCGGTGCATGGATCATGCTTTGCATGGCTCTGCTGTTCACAGCCGGCGGTCTGCTCGCCTCGCTGGGCCTCGCGGTCACGTTCATCACCGATCATGCGGTCGTTGTGCATCTGCTTCCCATGCTGTTATTGTACGTGATCGAGATGCTGCTCGTGGCTCTGGGCCAGGGAGCTTTCGGCCCGTTCACCCTCATCGACCCCGCGCGTAACGTGCACAGCCCCCTGATCGCCCTGGTCATCCTGCTAGCGGTGCTCGCCGCCGCAAGTGCCATTCCGCTCATACGGGCAGCCAGAACCGAGCTCTCGTGAGCGCGTCGGTGCCATCCATGCCGATTCGGGCTGTGTGGGGTCTCCGTCATCAGGGGCTCTCGCTACCGGCCTTCTTGGTTGCGGCTATCGTTCCGCTGTCGTCGGCAGCGAATATCCGGGTGCAGACCGGGGCTCCTATGACCGCCGGAGATATTTTCTGCAACATCATGCGCGGGTCGCGGATCAAGGAGTACTTCATAGGCGGCGAGGTGTTCTCGATACCGGTTCTGTGGCTTTGTGGCACGGTGGTCGTCCTGATCGGCGCCACGGTGTCGTTTCTCCCGCCCCGCTTGGATATCGATCGCGTGCGGCTGCTCGCGTCGGGTTCGCGGACGGTCTATTGGCGCCGGCGATCCACCGCGGTCGTCGGCTATGTGATCGCCCAAATCGCCTGGCAGCTACTGTTGTGCGTGCTCATTGCCGTTGCGTTGGGCGGTTCGGCTGACATCACGCGGCTGTCCCCAGATGCCCTCCGCTTCTTCTCCGCTGAGGGTGCGCTCGCATGGGGGCCTGGCCCCCTGGGCGTCCTGCTGGTGTTCGAGACGGCCGCGCTCACTTCACTGACGCTGCTTACCAGCATGGCCGCGGTGGTGTTCGGCGCACCGCTGAGTCTGACGGTGGCCCTGGGTTACATCGTCATCTCCGTGTTCATAGCCGCGCCGGCGCTGGTGCCCAATCTGATGATGCAGCATCGGTTGACGGAGTACGTTTCCGCCGGAATGCCGGCTGCAGAGATCATCTTGGGAATCCTGCCGCTTGTCCTCGGCTGTGCGCTGTTGATGAGGCGGCTTCGGACGATCGATTTTCTAACGTAAGGCGGTGATGGGGCGGCTATGGAGATCGTGGTCGAACATCTGAGCAAGGTATTGGGTGCCGACACGGTGCTGGATGATATCTCGCTGAGTTTCCATTCAGGGGCCGTTTTCGGCTTGCGGGGGAGGAACGGTTCCGGCAAGACCATGCTGCTGCGGGCGCTTTGCGGACTGATCGTGCCCACCAGTGGAGGCATCCTGGTCGATGGGGAGGTGCTTGGCGAGGGCACGCCCCAGGCGTTCCCCGAGGACGTGGGGGTGCTCATCGAGTCGCCCGGCATCATCCGTCGTTACTCGGGCATGCGCTACCTGCGCGAGGTGGCGTCGATCCGCGGTGTCGCGAGCGATGAGGATATCGTTGAGCTCATGATGAGGCTCGGCCTCGATCCACTGAGCCGCAAGCCGATTCGGACGTACTCGTTCGGCATGCGCCAGAAGATCGGCATCATCGCGGCGCTCATGGAACAGCCTCGTCTTGTGTTGCTGGATGAGCCGTTCAACGGGCTTGATGACGCATCGGTCGAGACCGTGATGCAGCTGATCCGTGAGGCACGGGGGCGCGGGGCGCTGGTGGTCGTGGCGTCCCATGATCGGGAGGAGCTGGACGATATCGCCGATGTCATCGTTCACATGAAAGGTGGCCGTGTGGTTCATATCGACGAGGGGCGGGAGGGCGATTCTGATGGCGTCGAGGAGTGAGGCGGTGCGGCGGGCATGTGCGGTCCTCGCCCGCCGACGGAAGCGATTGCGGCTCTTGGTGGCACTCGCTGCTGCTGTGCTGCTGCTTGGCGGGGGAGCGTTCGTGGGTGCCCGAGCCATAGCGCTCTCACGCGAGTTTCCCGATCCGCCACGCGAGCGGGTGCCCCAAGGTGCGTCGGTGTCCGATTTCGGCCAAGAGGGCGTGACCGTCAGTGCGGGCGGGCGCCATATTCTGTCCGAGGATGAGGTGCGCGAGCTCTGTCCCGGGGTGTATGAGGAGTACCGGGACGAGGATGCACGGTATCGCCTGATTCGGACAGATCTCACCGTGAGCAACAACGGCACGGAAGAGCTGCAGCTCTTCGACTTGCGGTCGAGCGTTCTGACCATTGGCTCATTGTACGGCAACTCATCGTGTGTGCCGGCGGAGGCGGAGGCCTTCCCGGACCCCCGCCCCGCACAGCTCGCAGCCGGTCAGACGGTGACGCTGCCCTTCCTGTTCATGGTATGGGACTACACGCTGACGCCGGAGATGTGGGATGAGCTCGAGCAGCTTCCCATGGGTCTCCAGATCTCCATGTGGCCGAAGGTGGTCACGCTCGAGCTGAACTGAGCGCGGCCGTGAGGTACGGTCGCGCTCTGGCGAAAACCATTCGGCCGCCCTCAGCGAGCGCCTGAGTCGCGCCGCATCCCCGCCCTGTCCCCATCTCCTGCCCTAGCGATTCTCTCTTTTCCGTATCGCGGTCGATTTCGCCTCGGGAAGCGGGCCGTTCCGTGGCAGAATACATGCGACCGCACGGCACCCGTCCGGTCGCGGAGGAGGGAGCAGCAGTTGGAGAAGAGCGACGCGCAGAGGCGCATGCAGGAGGCGATTCGCCTGACCGCCCCGGGGCAGCCCATCCGAACGGCCCTGGACATGATCATCGCCGGCCATCTCGGCGCCCTCATCTGCGTGGGCGACACCGAGCACGTCCTCGGCGCCGGCAACGACGGCTTCCCGCTGAACATCTCCTTCACCGCCAACCGCCTCTTCGAGCTCTCCAAGATGGACGGCGCCATCGTCATCGACGAGGACCTCACGCAGATCCTCCGTGCCAACTTCCATCTGAACCCCGACCCCTCCCTCGTCACGAGCGAGACGGGCATGCGCCACCGCACGGCCGCGCGCATGTCGGTGCTCACCGACGCGATCGTGATCTCCGTCTCCTCCCGGCGCGCCGTCGTGAACGTCTACGTGAACGGCAAGAGCTACGAGCTCCAGCCCGTGAGCGCGCTCATGGGGTCCGTCAACCAGCTCATCGCCACGCTGCAGACCACGCGCAGCTCGCTCGACCGCTCGCTGCTGCGCCTCACGGCCCTCGAGCTGGACGATTACGTCACGCTCGCCGACATCACGGGCATCTTCTCGAGCTTCGAGATCATGCAGCAGGCCAAGATCGGACTGGAGGACGCCATCGAGAAGCTCGGCACGCACGGCAAGCTCGTGCGCATGCAGCTCGAGCAGCTCGCCGGAGCCATCATGGACGACGAATACAACCTCATGATCCGCGACTACGCGGCCGACTCCTCCGAGCAGAACGCCGCGCGCGTCCGCAAGCAGTTCCGCTCGATGTCGGCGCAGGACCTCACGAGCCCTGCGCGCGTCGCGGCGGTGCTCGGCTACGACAACCTGGAAGAGGACTCGGTGCTCACCCCGCTCGGCCTGCGCACGCTCTCGCGCGTGTCCGTGGTGCGCGAGAACGTCGCCGAGAAGATCGTGGACGAGTACGGCTCCCTGCAGGACCTCATGAACGACATCCGCACCGACCCCGAGCGCTTGGGCGATTTCGGCGTCAACAACCCGGCGATCCTCGCCGACAGCCTGTACCGCATGCGCGGCGGCAAGCAGGGGGCGGATGACTGATGGCGCAGGTCTGCGCCGTCATCGCCGCGGGCGGAACCGGGTCGCGCTTCGGGAACCCCGGTGGCAAGCAGCTTGTGAACGTGGCCGGCCGCCCGATGCTGACCTGGTCGGTCATGGCGTTTGACCGCTCGGCGTACGTTGGGCACATCGTGGTGGTCTGCCCTCCGCGCCGCCGCCTGGAGATGCAGCGGCTCGCGGTCGAGCCCTTCGATATCCGCACGCCGCTGACCTTCGCCGATTCCGGTACGACGCGCCAAGACTCCACGCGGGCGGCGGTGGCCGCCGTGCCCGAGGGCTTCGAGTACGTCGCGATCCACGACGGTGCGCGCCCGCTCATCACCACCGAGGCCATCAACGGGGCGATCAGCGTCCTGCTCGACACCGACGGGGTCGACGGCGTGGTCTGCGGGCAGCCGGCGATCGACACGCTCAAGATCGTGGACGGCTCGCGGATTCAGGAGACGCCGCCCCGCAGTATGTTCTGGGCTGCCCAGACGCCTCAGATCTTCAGCGTCGACGCCATGCGCCATGCCCATGAGCAGGCGCTTGCCGAGGGCTTCGTGGGCACGGACGACTCCTCGCTGGTGGAGCGCGCCGGCGGCACGGTGCTCTTCGTGCAGAGCCCGCGAGACAACCTCAAGGTCACGATGCCCGAGGACCTGCGCCCGGTGACGGCGATCCTGCTGGGTCGCATGAGCGACGCCGAGAGCGCGCAGGACACGGGGATGTTCCCGCGGCTGTCATGACGGGCGTGTGGCGGGCGAACGGTGGATACCGTCGGCTGCCAGGAGCCCAAGAACAACTATCGCTTTTGTTTCGGGGTCGCATGCGGCCCCGTTCTCATGGATTTCGCCGGCGATGGACAAAAATGACGTTAGTCGGTTTTTTCGCTCCGCTGTTTCGGGCCGTGCGACTAATAGTTGTTGGTTGGAGCAGCAATATAGTTGTCATTCCTACCCGATTTAGATTGCGTGAGGCCTGTTTTTTCCGGTTTGCGCCGGCCAAAAATACCGACTAACGTCATTTTTGTCCAGAGAGACGGTTTTTCGCGTTCCAAAGTCCGGATGAAGCGCCGAAACCGCGCCCGCGGCCCCGCGCAGCGGGCCCTTCGCGGGTCTGCGGTATGATGGCAGGCGGAAATCACCGCGATCGAGGGGAGCCCGCATGGGCGCATGGCGCATTGGACACGGATACGACGTGCACCGGCTCGTCGAGGGGCGCCGCTGCATCATCGGCGGGGTCGACATCCCGCATGAGAAGGGCCTGCTCGGCCACAGCGACGCCGACGTCCTCGCCCACGCCCTGGCCGACGCCATCCTGGGCGCCGCCCGCGCGGGCGACATCGGAAAGCTCTTCCCCGACACCGATCCGGCCTACGAGAGCGCCGACTCCCTCGCGCTGCTGGCCCGCGTCATGGAGCACGTGCGGTCCCTGGGCTTCGACCTCGTCGACGCCGACTGCACGATCGCCTGCGAGCAGCCCAAGATCACCCCCCACCGCGACGCGATGCGGGCCAACCTCGCCCGCGCGCTCGGCGCGGACATCGACGCCGTCGGCGTGAAGGCCACCACCACCGAGAAGCTCGGCTGGGAGGGGGAGGGCCAGGGCATCGGTGCCTGGGCCGTCTGCCTCTTGGAGAAGCGATAGGAGAATCCCATGCGCATCTACTCGTCCCAGACGCACGCGAAGGCCACGTTCGAGCCCATCGAGCCCGGCCGCGTCCGCATGTACGTCTGCGGTCCCACGGTCTACGACAACATCCATATCGGCAACGCGCGGACGTTCATCAGCTTCGATGTGATCCGCCGCTGGCTCATCGCGTCGGGCTACGAGGTGACCTTCGCGCAGAACCTCACCGATGTCGACGACAAGATCATCAACCGCGCGAACGAGCAGGGCCGCACCTCCGAGGACGTGGCGCGCGAGTTCTCCGACCGCTTCATCGACATCATGCGCCGCGCCAACGTGCTCGATCCGGACGTGCGTCCGCGCGCCACGGGTGAGATCGGGTCGATGATCGGCATGATCAAGAGCCTGATCGAGCAGGGGCACGCCTACGCCGCAAAGAACGGCGACGTCTACTTCGCGGTTCGCAGCGACGAGGGCTACGGCAGCGTGTCGGGCCGCCGCATCGACGACCTCATGGTGGGCGCGCGCATCGAGGAGAACGAGGACAAGCGCGACCCGCTCGACTTCGCCCTGTGGAAGGCCGCGAAGCCCGGCGAGCCGAGCTGGCCGAGTCCCTGGGGCCAGGGCCGCCCGGGCTGGCACACCGAGTGCGCCGCGATGGTCCATCGCTACCTCGGCGTGCCGATCGATATCCACGGCGGCGGCTCCGACCTCGCGTTCCCGCATCACGAGAACGAGTGCGCCCAGGCCTCCTGCGCCTGGCACGAGGGTTTCGCCAACATCTGGATGCATACGGGCATGCTCCTGGTGGACGGCGAGAAGATGTCGAAGAGCCTCGGCAACTTCTTCACCCTGGAGGAGGTGCTCGAGAAGCACTCGGCCGCGGCGCTCCGCCTGCTCATGGCGCAGACGCACTACCGCTCGCCGCTCGACTTCTCCTGGGAGCGCCTCGAGGGCGCCGAGAGCTCGCTCGCGCGCATCGGCGGCACGGCCGACAACCTGCGCTGGGCGGCGAACCACGCGACGGGCGCGGCTGACCCCGAGCTCGCAGCGGGCCTGGCCGCCGCGATCGAGGCCGCCCGCACCGAGTTTCGCACGCAGATGGACGATGACTTCAACACCGCGGGTGCCGTCGCCGCGCTCTTCACGCTGATCACCGAGGCGAACACCTACCTCGAGCGCGCGGCCGGGGCGGTGGACGCCGCCGTCGCGACCGACTGCGCCGATGCGATCGCGTCCCTGTTCGCGACCCTGGGCATCGAGCTCCCCGAGCGCGTGAGCGTCCTGCCGCGCGAGCTCGTCGACGTGGCCGCCCGGCTCGTCGGCTTCACGGGCGAGGATGTTGACGCGGCCGCGTCCGCCGTCCTCGAGGCCCGCGCCGCCGCCCGCGCCGCCAAGGACTGGACGCGCGCGGACGCGATCCGCGACGAGCTCACGGCTATCGGCCTGGCGGTGGAGGACACCGCGGCCGGCTCGCGCATCAAGCGGGCGTGAGGGGGTTCAACGATGGCTGACAGCAGACACGGCAAGGGCGGTCGCGCGGAAGGCAAGCGCGGCGGGGGAGAGGCGCGGGGTCGCCGCGGCTCCCAGGAGCGCGACCGGTGCGACGGCCCCCGCGGGCCGAAGGCCCCGCACGGCAACGGCGGGCGCGCCGCAGCTCACAAGGGCCGCGCCCGCCGTGACGGCGGCAGCGCGGGTTCCCAGCGCCCCGGCACCCGCCCCGCCGAACGCGCCGCCCGCCGCGATGCCGAGCCCCGAGGCCTCTACATCGAGGGTCGCCGCGCGGTCGCCGAGGCCCTGCGCGCCGGCTTCAAGCACAACCGCGCCCTGATCGCCGAGGGGCAGCGCGACGCCGGCACCGCGGGGCTCGTCGCCGCGCTCGAGGGCATAGGCACGCCGATCGAGTACGTCTCCCGCGACCGCCTGGCCGAGCTCTCGAGCCACGGCGCCCACCAGGGCGTCATGCTCGAGGTCGGATCCTTCCCCTATGCGGACATCAGCGAGGTCATCGCCAGCGCGGGCACGGGCCCTGCGCTCGTGGTGGTGCTCGACCACGTGACCGACGCCGGCAACTTCGGGGCCATCGTGCGCTCCGCCGAGGTCGTGGGTGCCGCGGGCGTGGTCATCGCGAGCAAGCGGGCGGCCGAGGTGACGGTCGCCACCTACAAGACGTCGGCCGGCGCCGTCATGCACCTGCCCATCGCGCGGGTACCCAACCTCGCCCGCGCGCTCGACCAGCTGAAAGAGGCCGGCTTCTGGGTGGCGGGCGCGAGCGAGCACGCCGAGGGCGTCTGCTGGGACGCCGACCTCTCCGGGCGCGTCGCGCTCGTCATGGGGTCGGAGGGCGAGGGGATCTCCCGGCTCGTCCAGGAGAAGTGCGACCTGCTCACCAAGCTTCCCCAGCGCGGCGCCACCGAGAGCCTGAACGTCGCCCAGGCGGCGACGGCGCTCTGCTTCGAGTGGGCGCGTCAGAGCCGCTCCCAGCTGGACGCCCGGGCGGGGGAGTAGGGCATGACCAAGAAGAACCGGGCGAAATCCAAGGCGAAGCGGTTTGGCGAGGGCTCCGTGCGCAGCGAGGTCTCGGCGTCGACCTACGGCGTGGGCAACGCCTTCGCCGACTTCGGCCTTGGCGAGCCGGCGGCGCCCCCGCGCGGCGCGAACGCGCGGGGCCAGAAGGAGCTCCTCGTGGTGGACGGCTACAACATCATCCATGCGGCGCCGCGCTACGAGCGCCTGATCTTCGACCGCTCCGACGACCCGTATTCCTCGGACGTCTACGACTCGGCGCGCACGGCGCTCATCGCCGACGTCGCCGCGTTCGCTCAGGGGAGCTACGAGGCCGTGGTGGTCTTCGACGGCACGGGCAACGTCTCAGCCGACCGGCCCAACCTGTCGCAGGCGGGCATCCGCGTGGAGTTCTCGCCCACGGGGGTCTCGGCCGACGCCGTGGTGCAGCGGCTCTGCACGGAGGCGCGCGAGGAGGGCCGCGCCTGCTCGGTGGTCACGAGCGACGGCACGATCCAGTCGACGGTGATGGGGAAGGGCGTGACGCGCATCTCGGCGCGGATGCTCGTGGAGGAGATCGGCCAGATCGAGCGCGAGATCGAGCGCGTGCAGGAGGAGGCGCCCAACATGAAGCTGACGCTCGGCGGCCGGCTCTCGCCCGAGGCCCGCGCGAAGCTCGCCCGGCTGGGGCATACGGGGAGGTAGGCCTGCGGGGGCGCTGGGGAGCGCGGCGGCGGGCGCTGCCGGGGGCGTTCCCGATGGGGCGCGGCGGAGCGTGTCCGCGCGCGCTGCCGGGGGCATGCTCGATGGCTCTGCTGGTTGCCTTGCCACGAAGCGCCCGGCCCCTCTCTTCCGCGGCATGCCGCCTTTGCGCGGTCAGGCCGTTTTCTGTGGGGCCTGCCCCGGCTCCGTCGTCAGCGCATTCGAGATCGCGTTTTCGGACGAAATCGGGGTGCTGCTGGGCGTAAAACGTCCGAAAACGCGATATCAAGCAGGCGGAAATGCATAAAACGCGGGAACGGGCAACGTGGTGCGGAGACGCCGCGCTCCCTTGCGCCCCGATTCCCCATCACGTATCCTTGACGCTGCGCCAGCGTGGCTCAACGGTAGAGCAACTGATTTGTAATCAGTGGGTTGCGGGTTCGATTCCTGTCGCTGGCTCCATGGGTTCGCTGGGGGTGCGCGCGTCGCACCCCTTTTCGTGCCCCGCGTCCGCGGTCGACGGCGCGCTTCGTTCCAGGGCATCGCTGCAGGCTCTGGTTTCACGCGCGCGGGGGAGGCGCAGCGGAGCCCGCGCTCCCTCTAGCCGCGGATCGAGGTGCCGCACACAACAGAGGTTGGTTTGAAAGTGCGGGTTGTGGAACAATAGTATGATTCATAATCACATAATATATATATATATATATATATATTATCTATGTGCGTGTGTAGACCAATACCTTTAGTCATATAACTTCGAATACTAATGGATAAATATCATTAAGTACCATTGATAGGGATGCCCTCATGTGCGCAATCTCAAACGTCGTTGCGAAACTATCATTTACACTTGGTATAACTGCCCAGCAGATAGTTGTCCACCAATTGAAAAAAAGAGGGATAAGATGAACGAAGAATCGTCAACCGCATCGACCAAGATCAGGTTGGTGCGGGCCACCAGCGCCGGCGCACTCGCGGCCGTTCTCGGCCTCGGCCTCGCCGGCACGATTTACCCCGCGCCGGCAATCGCCGCCGAGACGGATAACGGTATCGCCGCTCGTGACCTGCATCTCACGACCGGCTATCTGGCGACCGGCATTGAATCTTCAAAGCTCCGTTACTCAAAGACCGTCTACAAGGGTATCGACGATGACGGCACGATTCGTCTGGCCGTCAGCCAGTGGAGTACGGCCTCCTCAGGCTGGAGCACTGATCCGAATAACCCCTATGCGGGCCATTTCATTCTGAGTTTTACAAACGAGGACTTCTACAGCCAGATTGAGAGCATCCAGATCGACCGTGGCCGCAAGGCCTACCTCAGTACGACCGATGGCGGAGCGACGTGGACGGTCCCCATCTACCCGCGCGCGGGTCAAGACAACATGGTTTTCCTGAGCGGATCCGCCCAGAACTACGACATCAAGATCAAGCTCAAGAACGGCCAGACGCTCCAATCCCTTGGCTTAGCAGACACGAGCTTGAGCTTTGAGAGCGTGTGGATCAAGGAAAATGGCGCCATCGCGGAGGAGTCCATCTCCAGGGGCTTCATCAGCCCGGACTCTCCCCTCATGAAGAACGAGCAGAAAACCGACTTCTGCGTGGGCCGCATGTCGAACACCATCGTCATCGACCCGGAAGAGATGCGCATCAATTCGGTGCATACCTTCAAGCCGAACCAGAACTTCCTGCAGACGGACTATAGCTGGATTCTGTACATCAAGGAGCAGTTCCCCAGTGAGCTCGTGCAGTATATCGACACCATTCAGACGCAGGTTTACTCCTCAGATATGAACGGCGCGCCCTTACGCGACAGGCACGAAATTTACATGTATGGCAACGGACTCGTCGATTCAAGCATCACCCCGGAGCTCTCCATCCTCCAGGACAACACCTTGCCGCAGCTCAATCGAGCTCGCGGCCAGTTGGACGACATCTTCTTTGGGACTTTGGGCCAGAGCCGCAACTACACCATCTCCTACAAGCTCAAGGACGGCGTCAGTTTAAAGGACTTCACGAAGGCGCTGAACGAATTGGTCGAGAAGAACCAGAAGCTCCCGTTGTTCGAATCCTGGCTCGAATCCGACTATATTGATATGGATGATCCCGGGGTCCTTAAACACGACAGCGGTGGGCCGCAAAGGCAGCTCAACAACTCCTACGCCAACTCCTATCTGCAGCTGAACGACACGGATCGCGACGGCATCTTCGATTTCGTCGAGTTCAATGAGGGCCTGAATATCACCAAGGTCGATACCGACGGCGATGGTGTGCCTGACAACCAGGAGTTCTACGACGATCATACGGCTGGCAATGACGCCGGCCAGTACAAGGTGAGCGGGCCGACGACCAAGACCACCTCGATCTCCCCGACCCTGGTGAACACGATCACCGGCACGATGCCGAAGGCCGTGCACAAGAACCCGGCCGATGCGGCCCAGACGCTCCATGCCTCCAGCGATGCCGCGGGCAACGCGGTCGTCAAGCTCGTGCAGGCCGAGGAGGACGGAGCCCCCACGTCGGAGGGCAAGACATACGCCACCTATCTGATCCCCCTGACCGATCTCGAGTCCGGCTCATTTACCCTGAGCATCCCGGCCGGCACCATTCCGACCACGGCGAAGAAGGCGGTCCTCGTGGGCACCGACCCCAAGGGCGTCAACACCTCCGTGGGTACCGTCATCAGCATCGAGACGCAGGCCGAGCATTACAACCCCGTCGGCCGGAACGCCACCGCGAATCCCGGTGACGCCGCGCCCAACCCCCAGTCCCTGATCACCAACGCGACGGAGCTGCCCAAGGGCACGACCTATGCATGGGAGCAGGCGCCAAACCTCGCCAACGAGGGCGATGTGGCCGCGACGATCATCGTCACCTACCCTGACAACTCGACCGACCGCGTGCCGGTGACGATCGACGTCACCGCGAACGTCACGCAGGCGCAGACCTACAGCGCCAGCGGCGGCTCGGTGGACAAGGACTACGGGCAGACGGCCACCCTCCAGGAGCTTGCGGCGACCGTCACCTACGATCCCAAGCTCGCCGAGGGCGTGAAGCCCACCGTCGCATTGGCCGACAAGGCATCCATCCCAACCGGGGGAAAGAACAACAAGGTCCCGCTTGTCGTCACCTACCCCGATGGCTCCAGGGACTCCACGGAGGTCACCCTCACCTACGGCGATGCGAGCGACGCGTTCACGCCGGGGCCGCAGGCGATCGAGGTCAGCCTGAACAAGGTGCCCGCCGCCGCCGACGGCATCGCCAACAAGGACGGCCTGCCCAAGGGCACCGCGTACGCCTGGAAGGGCGGGACCGCCCCTGACACCTCCGCGGCCGGTGACAAGGCCGGCACGGTTGTCGTGACCTACCCGGACGGCACGACCGACGAGGTCGCGGTCACCGTGAAGGTGAAGTCCCAGGCCGCTGCCGCCGAGCCCAAGGGCAAGGACCTCAAGGTCCCGACGAACGGCCCCCTGCCCGAGGCCGCCGGCGCGATCTCCAACCTGGACGAGCTGCCCGCGGGCACCCGGGTGGCCTGGAAGGAGCCCAGGCCCGACACCACCACGCCCGGCACCAAGGACGCGACCGTGACCGTCACCTACCCCGGCGGGGCCTCCAAGGAGGTCGCCGTCAAGGTGAAGGTCGGCACCGACGCCGAGGCGAACACCCCGGTGACCCAGGTGGTCAAGGTGCAGAAGGGCGCCGCCGCCCCCGCCGCCGAGGCCGCCATCAAGAACAAGGACGACCTGCCCAAGGGCACCAAGATCGAGTGGGTCGAGGAGCCGAACACCGAGAAGGTAGGCGAGAAGCCGGCCTTCGTGAAGGTGACCTATCCGGACGGCACGAGCGATGTGGTGAAGGCGACGGTCAAGGTCGGCACCGACGCCGAGGCCGCGACCCCCGAGGCCAAGGACGTGAAGGTCCCGACCGGCGGCGCCCTCCCCGCGGCCAAGGACGCCATCGAGAACCTCGACGAGCTCCCGAAGGGCACCACGGCCAAGTGGGCGGAGCCCGCGGTCGACACCACGACGCCCGGCAATCAGACCGGCAAGGTCGAGGTGACCTACCCCGACGGCTCCAAGGAGACCGTCGACGTCCCGGTGAAGGTGGGCACGGACGCCGAGGTCCACGAGCCCAAGTACGGTGCCGTGAGCACGCCGATGGGCACTGCCCCGTCTGCCGCCGCCGCCGTGAAGAACGGCGCCCAGCTCCCGGTCGGCACCACCTACACTTGGAAGACCAAGCCTGACACCGCGAATCCCGGCACCACCAAGGCCACCGTCGTCGTGACCTACCCCGACGGCTCCACCGATGAGGGCGAGGTCGAGATCACGGTCACGGACACGCGTCCGGATTCCCTGAAGTACGAGGCCGCGGGCGGCGAGCTCACGAAGGGTTACGGCCAGACCGCGACCCTCGCCGAGCTCAAAGCCAAGGTCACCGTCACGCCCCAGGCCGGAGCGGCCGCTGTCAGGTCCATCGAGCTCCCGGCCGGCGCGACCATCCCCACCAAGGGCAAGGACCTTCCCGTGTCCCTCGTCGTGAACTACGCCGACGGCACGCAGGACGTCGTCACGGTGAAGCTCACCTACGGTGACGCTGCGGACGCCTTCACGCCTCAGCCCGCGCCGATCACGGTCGATCTCGGCACCGCGCCGGCTGCCTCCGACGGCATCGCCAACAAGAACGACCTGCCCACGGGCACGAGCTACGGCTGGAAGAACGGTGCGCCCGACACGAGCCAGCCCGGCGCCGCCGGGGGCACCGTCGTCGTGACCTACCCCGACGGAACCACGGCCGAGGTCCCGGTCACCGTCACGATCAACGACACGCGCAACGAGGCTGAGAAGCACCGCGTCACCGGCGACGCCCTCGAGGTCGCCTACGGCACCACGGTCACCGAGGCCGATGTGATCGCCAAGGTCACGGTCTCGCCCAAGCCCGCCGAGGGCACGGTCACCTCGATCGCGCTCGCCGACGGCGTGAAGATCCCCACGAACGGCAAGGGCCTGAAGGTGCCCGTGAAGGTCACCTTCTCCGACGGCTCCTCGACGACCGCCGAGGTGACGCTCACCTACGGCGACGCCAACGCGGCCAACACGCCCGTCGCCCAGCCCATCGAGGCGCTCGTGAACTCCACGCCTGCCGCCTCCGACGCGATCGCCAACCTCGCCGATCTCCCGGGCGGCACCACGGTCGCGTGGAAGGACGCCGCGCCCAACACGGGCAAGGCCGGCACCGTGAACGCCACGGCTGTCGTGACCTACCCGGACGGCACGACTGATGCGGTGCCCGTCACCATCACGGTGAAGACCGCGGCCGACGCCTACAACCCGACGGCCAAGGACGACGTGAAGGTCCCGACCGGCGGCGAGCTGCCGCCCGCGGGCGACGTCATCGAGGGCGAGCTCCCCGACGGCACCACGGTCGTGTGGAAGGAGCCCAAGCCCGACACCACGAAGCCCGGCGACCAGACCGGCAAGGTCGAGGTGACCTACCCCGACGGCTCCAAGGAGACCGTCGAAGTCCCGGTGAAGGTGGGCACCGACGCCGAGCTCTACGACCCGACCGCCAAGGACGGCGTGAAGGTCGACACCGGCGCTGAGGTCCCCGCCGCCACCGACGTCATCGAGGGCAACCTGCCCGGGGGCGCCAAGGTCGAGTGGACGAAGGAGCCCGACACCTCCAAGCCCGGCAACCAGACCGGCATCGTCAAGGTGGCCTACCCTGACGGCTCCTCCGACGTGGTCGAGGTCCCGGTCAAGGTCGGCACCGACGCCGAGGCGACGGATCCGAAGGGCCAGGACGTGACGGTTGGTGAGGACGGCAAGCTGCCCGATCCGACCCATGCGATCGCGAACCCCGGCGACCTGCCCGACGGCACCAAGCTCCAGTGGAAGGATCCCAAGCCCGACCCGACCAAGCCCGGCGAGCAGACCGGCACGATCGTGGTCACCTATCCTGACGGCAGCACCGAGGAGCTCACGGTGACCGTCAAGGTGCCCGAGAAGGCCGATGGCAACGGCAAGGACGCCGGCAAGAAGGGCAAGGGCGGCAAGCGCGGTCGGGGCATCCTGCCCAAGACCGGCGACGCCAGCACCCTCGCGGCCGGCTCGCTCATGGGCGGCGGCATCCTCGCCTCCGCCTTCGGCAGCGTGCTCGCTGCCTGGAAGCGCCGCCGCCGCTCCGAGTAAGCGCGCTTTGAGCCGCTGAGGCGCCTGCCTTTAAGGTTCGGCCTCCCGCATCCGGGTCCCCTGCGGACTCGGGGCGGGAGGCCTTTTTCATGCCTGCGCATGCCGGGGCCTAGCACCGGATGGCTGCCCTCGCTGCTCCTGCCGCCTCCGTCTTTGCCCATTGATCTCCCGTTTTCTCACGTTTTTCAGCGGGAAGCGGCTTGATTCCGTGAGAAAACGGTCTCCCAATGTCGGCTCCGCGAGAAAACGGGATCGAAGCGCAGCTGCCTCGCGGTCGACCCGCAGCTACTGGTCGCCTGTACCCGGCCGGTGCCCGCAGCCGGGCGGATGTGCGCAGCCCGCGTCTGGCCGGTGCCCGTTACCGGTCGCCTATGGCCTGGCAGGGCGGCGGTCAACGGTCGACAACCTACCCCGATTGGTATCATGGTGCCTGGCCCGCGCGGTCGGGCACCGCGTCTTTCCGGCAAGGAGCATGGCATGAGCACGCAACTCACCCCTGAAGAGGTCCTCGCCCGTTACACCGTCTGCGCCGAGGTGATGGGCCGCGAGACCGTCGAGCCCGATCCCGTCTCGCCCGAGGCGGAACCCCGCGAGCGCTGGGCGGCCTACTCGCTCCACTGGTTCTACCGGCACCTCGCCGTGCCGGAGCGCCTGAACCGGGTGACCCGCGCGTACCTGGGGGACGCGGCCGCTCGAAGCGAGCTGCGCTTCGGCGAGGCGCCGCGGGCGGCCTTCACGGGCGCCCTCCTCGAGGGGCGATATCCCCTGAACGACCGCCAGGTCCGGGCTGTGGCCCGTGCACTCGCGAGCGACCTCTCGCTCGTGCAGGGACCTCCGGGGACCGGCAAGACCGAGACGATCCTGAACATGGCCTCCTGCATGGTCGCCGCGGGCGCCACCGTGGCCGTCGTGGCGAACAACGGCAAGGCGATCGACAACATCACTGAGAAGATCGAGGAGTGGAGGCGCGACGGGGCGGGGAAGCTCGGTCCCAACCAGCTTTGCCTCGTGCGCGCTTACGCGGCCCTCGGCAGCAAACCGAAGCGCGCCGCCTGGGTGGAGGCGCACCCCGACGCCCCCGATGAACTCAAGTTCCTCACCGGAAGGAAGCCGCTCGACGGCGACCGCTTCTCCGGGGCGGATCGGGCGCGGGCGAAGCGCTACGAGACGGCCGGTTGGGAGCCGCGCGTGAGGGCGGCGGAGTTCCTCGCGCTCCATCCGTTCATCACGAGCACCGTCCACTCGCTCAAGAAGTGCTTCGCCGACGGCGACACCCACCAGTTCGACTACGTGATCATGGACGAGGCCTCCCAGTGCAGCCCGCTCCTCGCGCTCGTGGCCATGAGCAGCGCGCGCCACCTCGTGCTCGTGGGCGATGTCGAGCAGCTGCCGCCGATCTACGCGGAGGACCTCGGCGCCGACGCCGCCGCAAAGCTCGGCGAGCGCGGGCTCGGCCCGATCGACGACCCGGCGTTCGACCTGCGCGATCACGAGACGGGCGCCGGCACGAGCATCATCGCCTCGGTGGAGCGCTCGCTCGCGGACGCGCCGGTGCCGCACACCTTCCTGAACGAGCACTACCGCTGCCACCCGGGGATCATCGGCTTTTGCGACGAGCGGGTGTACCGGCCGGGCGGCAACGCGCTCGCCATCAGGACCCCCGATTACGACCGGGATGTCGACGTGCCCATCCGGGTCCGCTGGTTCGAGGGCAACTACTGCGAGCCTTACCTCATGGAACCCGCCGCGCATCGCGGTGCGAAGCGGCCGCCGAAGAAGCTGACCCGCACGAACGCGCGGCAGATCGAGATCTTCATGACCGAGGAGTGGCCCGGGCTCAAGGAGCGCCTGCTTGCGGACGCCTCCCTGAGCGTCTGCGTGCTCTCCCCCTATCGCGGGCTCCTCCACGAGCTCGGGCACCGCATCGAGGCGGATGGCGGCCTCGCGGGGCATGCCATGGGCATGGAGAAGGCCGAGGCCCCGTCCGACCCCACAGCCGCCCGCCAGATCCCCACGTTCACGATCCACAAGTCGCAGGGTCAGGAGTACGACATCGTCTACCTGCTGCCCGGCGAGGACGGAGCCTGGGAGTGGCCCTGGACGGAGGCGAAGCCGCTCATCAACGTCGCGGTGTCGCGCGCACGCCTCGAACTTGTGATCATCGTGTCCACCTGCCTCATGAGCCCGGAGACGCAAGAGGCTCTCGTGGGGGCGGACCGCGTCGTCTCCCCACGCGAGAACATGAGGGGCGAGCTCGAGGAGGCCGAGCGCGCCCGCCGTGCCGAGCGCGAGCGTTTCCTGCAGCGGCTCATCGACTACGTGCGCGACCGCACCGGGGGCCTCCGCCGCCCCGGGACGCCCCAGGGCTTCCCGGTGAGTAAGACGGCCTTCGGCTTCCACCGCTCGGGGATCCGCTCGGTCTTCGATGCGGCCCCGCGCCTCCGCGAGGAACTCGGCCTGCGCCCCGGCGCCTCGCCCTCGGCGCCAGAGATCGCCCTCATGCGCGCCCTCGAAAAGATGGGTTTGGCCACGCAGGGCCTCGAGGTGCGCCGCGAGCTGCCGGTGCGCGTCTGCGGCGCCTTCCGCGACGAGGGGGTCCTCGAGGCGCGGTGGCGCGCGCTCGGCGGCGTGCGCGTGGACGGGGAGGCGGTGCCCTGGGAGCGGGCCCGCACCTTCCTCGCCGGGGACTCGCACTTTGATTTCGCGGTCTTCGAGCGCGAGGGCGGCCGCATCGTCCTGCTCATCGAGGTCGACGGCGAGCTGCATCGCGCCCCGCGCAAGCGTCACGGGGAAGATGAGCTCGAGCGGGAGGCGGCGGATCTCGCGCACCGCCAGGAGAACGACCGCCTGAAGGACGCGATCGCCCAGGCGCTCGGCGGCCGGGTGCTTTCTGGGAACGCCCGCGACGGGCTGCGCGACGACTCGGGCCCGGCCCCCTCGTTCATCCTGCTCCGGCTGCCCACCAACGGGACGACGGCCTATGAGGTGCGCGGCCTGGCGAGGGAGGGTGACGGCGCGGCGGCGGGCTGGGTTTCTATCGAGGAGCTCATCGAGGTCGCGCAGTCGCACCGCGGTGAGGCCCCGGCGCTCACCGTCCTTGGTGATGGGTGCGGGAAAGCGCGCGAGGTCAAGACTGTTGCCGAGGGCGGTGCGAAGGATCCCGGCATCACGACGCTCTTGAACCGGTGGCGCGAAGAGGGGGAGCGACTGCCCGAGACGGTCGCGTCGGCGCGCCAGGCGAACCGGGTGCTCGTGCGCGCGGGCCTCATATATAAGGTGGACGGCGGCTGGCATGCGAGCGATGCGGGGAGCGCGATCGGCATCGTCGAGAGCCGCGAGCGCTTCCGCGATACCAAGACGGGGGAAAAGTCCGAGGCGACGGTGCTCCGCTACCCGCCCGAGGCCGAGGCGACGGTGCTCGAGGTGCTGCGGCGCGGATGAGGGCGGGGTGATAGCCGGGCGCGGTTGCGCGTTGCGGCTGCATACCTTTCGGCCGCGCGTGCTTGCGCGCCCTGCGCTGCGACGCGCGGATCCCGGACACAGCAACCAGATCCCGTTTTCTCACAGCTTTTCAGGCAAAATGGGACGGTCCTGTTCGAAAACGGGACCCGGATGCGTGCCGCTTGCTGCAAAGCGCTGCGCCGCGACGTTTGGCGCAAGACGCCTTGCTGCGCCGTCTGCTGTGGGACGCAACGCCGCGCTGTCTGCTGTCCGCGACGGGGCGCAATGCTGCGCCGCCTGCTGTCCGCGACGGGACGCCATGCGGCCGGCGCTCTCAGGCGCATTTTGCTCATCGATAGGTTCACATCCCGTTTTCTCACACGCTCCAGGGCACTGAGGCGCGTTTTCGTGAGAAAACGGGATGTGAATGTGGACGGTGGTCGCAAAGCGTTACTCGCGGCATGTCGCCGCGAGGCACCGCCCTGTCCTCCGCGCTCCATCCCGCCCGCAGCCCACCCGCAATCCGCCTCCGCACCCGAGTGCATCCAGCGGCTCTCCACCCAACTAAAGCGCAGCTTGTGAAGGTTCCGCGCATAGGGATACGCCCGATACCGTGTGTTATACAGTTTTTATTGACAGCGAGCCCGGGCACGTCGTACTATTCTTCTGCTTGCGGGCGAGCCGGCGCCAATACCGGGTCACCTGCGAGTCTTGTACGATATGGGAGTGTGCCCGAGTGGTTAATGGGGACGGGCTGTAAACCCGTTGGCTCTGCCTACCAAGGTTCGAATCCTTGCGCTCCCACCCGTATAAGCGCCTGTGTAGCTCAGTCGGTAGAGCACTTCGTTGGTAACGAAGAGGTCACCGGTTCAAGTCCGGTCGCAGGCTCCATCTTGGCGGTGTAGCTCAGCTGGTTAGAGCACACGGTTCATACCCGTGGCGTCACTGGTTCGAATCCAGTCACCGCTACCATAC
>SUUG01000026.1 GCA_015062655.1 Coriobacteriaceae bacterium | reverse complement strand
GAACGACCGGGTTTCAGACCTCTTCTCCTATTTCTTTTTCCTTGAGCAGTTCAGGGATGATTTGCGAGGACTTTCCCCAGAGGAAGTCTACGCCCATCACGAAGAGGTGGTGCGAGGAGCTATAGAGCTGATTAATGGAGAGTTGTTTTTCGGTGGACATGAGCTGAGGGTTTCTGGCGGGAAATACATTGTCACGGAGATTGGCGTAACACCGAAGATTGAGGTCCCTTCGATAAGGGCAATCGACAGGCAATATGTGAAAGACATCGCAGAGCGCGCTCAGCAGGATATAGAGAGAGGGGAATTGGACAGTGCAATAACGAAGGCTCGGACGTTGGTGGAAGAAGTTTTCATCTATGTTATCGAGCGGAAGGGAGAGCGCCCAAGCGAGTCCGGGGACATAAATAAGTTATATAAGCATGTGAAAAGCCTCTACAACATGCACGGCGATGCCAGTATGGATAGAAGGGTGAATACGCTGCTATCCGGTTTGGAGAAGATTGTTTCCGCCGTTTCGGATATGCGCAACAAGAACAGCGATGCGCATGGGGTGGGTGCCAACAGGTTGAATATCGCTGACTATCACGCGCGGCTGGCGGTCAACGCGGCGACCAACATGGCAGACTTTATCCTATCGGTGGCATTGCGTGTCAATAAATAGCTGAGTGCTGTGGGCGCCAAATGAGCACCATTGAAAGCGCAGTGTCCGATAACTGAGCGGAGAATAGGCCATGGAGGTCAATCCGTAACTATGGCTGAGGCAAGATCGCGCATCGAGGGTGTGTGGACGTTCACGTACGAGGTGTGTAGGCGATTCTACCGGAGCTCTTTCTATGGAACCGCAAATCGCGGCAGGGCTTGCTATAATCCCTGCACTATGAAAAAGGTGATTGGCGACATAACGGTTCCCGGCGACGCGGACGTATGGCCTCATGAGTATGAGACCGCCCGCTCCCTCGCTCGTGCCGGCCATAACGTCACGTTTATCAAGAAGAGCGATATCGATCACGAGAGAACGCCCGACTTGCTGTTGGACGGCGAGTTGTGGGAGATGAAATCCCCCAAGGCGTCGAGCGCTCGCGCAATCGACCGAAACCTCCGTAGGGCGCTGCGCCAATCGTCTCGCATTGTCTTTGATTGCCGCAGGATGAAGAATCTGCCTGACGCCGTCGTGGAGCGGGAGCTTCGCAAGGCGGCCAACGACCTTCGGTCCTTAAAGCGTCTGCTTTTCGTGAATCATCGCGGTGAGGTCATTGACATCAAGTAGCTCGCACGCGAGAATATAGGCGATAACGCCCGCACGGTATGTATTTTACCTTCCGCGGGCGTTTTGCTTTTCCGGCGTGCGGGTGTTCTTGTTCGTAGGAGCGGATCTCGGTATCACAAAAGCGGGCTTTGCTTCGAGGGCAATTCTTCGGTGTGGGTATCGAATGGGTATCAAAATACCTAGCCTGAATGAGATGGAGAGGTATTAAGCTGACTCCTGCTGTTTCCCATACCGCCCATGAGACGAATTGTCTTATCGAGTGGGAGTAGAACAGACGTTCTATTCTGTGTTATAATATCCGGCAATGGGCGCGGCCTCTTCCGAAGCCGCGCCCATTGCTATATTTGGTCGGATATCGACGGAAACCCAAGCTCAGGGAGGTTTGTTGCGATGGCATACGATTTCAAGAAGGAGTTCAGGGAGCTCTACAGGCCGTCGGACAAGCCGGGCGTCGTAACCGTTCCGCCTATGAGCTACGTTGCCGTGCGGGGCAAGGGCGATCCCAATGCCGAAGGCGGCGAGTACCAGAACGCGTTGCCGCTGCTCTACGGCGTCGCATATGCCATCAAGATGTCGAAGAAGGGCCCGCGGGAAATCGAGGGCTATTTCGACTTCGTTGTTCCGCCGCTCGAGGGCTTCTGGTGGCAAGACCACGCCGATGGCGAGATCGATTATGCGCGGAAGGACGACTTCAACTTCATCTCGTGCATCCGCCTGCCCGATTTCATCACTCGCGAGGACTTCGACTGGGCAGTTTCGGAAGCTGCCGCCAAGAAGAAGCTGGACTTCTCGGCGGTTGAGCTGCTGGGGGTCGACGAGGGCTTATGCGTTCAATGCATGCACGCCGGGCCTTACGACGACGAACCGGCGACCATAAGCGCCATGCGCGCATTTGCGGCGGAACAGGGATATGCGCCCGACTTCTCCGAATCCCGCCTCCATCACGAGATTTACCTCTCCGACCCGCGCAAGTGCGCGCCAGAGAAGCTCAAGACCGTGATCCGCCATCCCATCAAGTCTATTTAGCAAAACGAGCGGCGCCGCGTGTTCCAGGCTCCCGCAATTGCGGGCCGGCGACGATTGCGCAGCCTGTCCAGCCTTCTGGCGCGTACCTGCGCAGACCGATGGCCATTGCCTTCTCGGTTTCGAAACTTTAAAATAATTTAAGTTTCGAAACCGAGAAGGAGCGGATGATGGCTTGGGTAGACCGCAATACGTATATGGAGCGGCTTTGGGCGCTCGAGGGCACCCGGGACATCAAGGTGATCACGGGGATGCGTCGCTCCGGCAAGTCCGAGCTCATGAAGGCGTTCTCCGCCTCCGTTGCTCGGAAGGACCCGTCCTCCAACAACGTCTACATCGATCTGCTGGACCTCGACAACGAGCCGCTGCTCGAGTACCACGTGCTGCATCGCGAAATCATAGAGCGGCACAAAGAGGGCGCCCGCAACCGCCTCTTCATCGACGAGGTGCAGCTGTGCGAGGGTTTCGAGAAGGCAATTAACAGCATTCACGCACGTGGCGGATGGGATATCTACCTCACGGGATCGAACGCGTTCCTCCTGAGTTCGGACCTGGCGACCCTGTTCACAGGGCGCCACAGGGAGGTTCACATCCTCCCCTTCAGCTTCGGCGAGTACCGCTCCTACTTCGGCGAGCAAGAGACCGTCGACGACGACTTCGACGGGTTCATCAGACGCGGCGGACTCGCCGGGTCCTACGATTACGATGACATCTCGGAGTCGTACGGCTACATCCGCAACGTCTACAAGACCATCCTCACGCGCGACCTCGTCCAGAAGTTCTCGCTGCCCGACTCCACCGTGTTGGAGAGGCTGGCCGAGTACATGATGGACAATTCCGGCAACCTCAACTCGCCCAACAACATCGCCAACGTCCTCGACGCCAACAGGGTTCCCACCAACCACGTCACCGTCGGGCGCTATATCTCCTACCTCCGCGACGCCTTCGTCTTCTATGAGGCGAAGCGCTACGACATCAAGGGGAAGAAGTACCTGAGCACGCAGGCGAAGCATTACGTATGCGACTCGGGAATGCGCTATGCGGTCCTGGGGACGCGCGACATGGACTGGGGCCGCATGTACGAGAACGCGGTCTTCCTGGAGCTGATGAGGCGAGGCTATGAGACCTACGTCGGGAAGCTGTACCAAAAGGAGGTCGACTTCGTCGCGAAGAGGGGGTCGGAGCTCGTCTACATCCAGGTGAGCGACGACATCAGCTCCGAATCGACGCTCGAGAGGGAGCTCGCGCCGCTGCTGTCCGTCAGGGATGCGTTCCCGAAGGTTCTCATCGCCCGCACGAGGCACGAGGCCTATACCCGGGAGGGCGTTCTCGTGCTGGACCTCGCGAGGTGGCTGCTCGGCGAGCAGGGGTTCTGAGCGCCGCGTAGGGCTATCGCGGAGTTCTCCCGGATAAGAAAAAAGCCGGGGAAAACGTCCCCGGCACTTGGAAGCCTTCCTAACGGAAAACCAATTGCCTTATATCATGTACTGTCTGAAAATTCAAGGGAGCTCGAAGCGTTTCCGGACGTCAGCGGAATCTCAAGGCCCGTTCGCTAACTCATGGGCAAGCCATCCGAGACTACTCACTTTGCCCACCGATGGCGAAAGTCTGCGACCTGGGGTTTTGTGAATGAGCCTGCAAGCCGCCCGCGTTAATTCACTTACGATTGCAGCTGGTGGCTTGCGCGCTAAAGAGCGGTCGAGTTTCAAAACGGGCGTTTTCGGCGCCATCGAGCCTCCAAAGGCGGCACGCGGCGCCCTTTGGGACAAAAACTTAAACTCAACGCCCCGAGTTTGAGATGAGTTTTCGAAGTTGTCCCAGCTTTTGTCCCCGAGGCCGACGAAACGCAACGTCGTGTCATTCGACGGCACGCGTTCCGTGGCGGCGCCGAAAACTGGGCGCAACTGGAATGACAGGACGTCAGGACCGGCGCCAACGAGTGGGAGTAGCCCACATAGGCTTTAATACGAAAGAAAACCCTAGGTCAACTGGGGTTTTCTTACAGAAAACCGACCTCCCGATGTCGCCAAAACGTCGTCAGCGAATCTGCAATTGTCGCCAAAGGCTTAGAGGTATGGGGTATGACCTGCGGTTTCTCCCGTGTAGAGGATCTCGAATGCAAGATGCGAAACGGGCTTGTTCGCCACTGCGTCTGCGAATGACAGGTACTCCTCGCGGGTCCGGAACAGCTTCTCATCGGCTTGCTTGCAGCCGATGCGACCGACGTTTGCAACCGGGTTTCGCTGCAGCCCGTAGTGCCTGACGGCATGGTTCAGCACCGCCGACAGCTGAGAGTCGATGGATCTCAAGTACGTGCCGGAAAGGGGCTTGCCTTTGCCGGTGGTCATTTCGCGGAGCTCGTTGTGCCAGCGGATCACGTCCGCGTTGGATATGTCGCAAATCCTCATATCGCCCAGGAAAAGAAGCACCTTGCTCCGCAGCATGTGCTCCTTTGTCTGCCAAGCGCTCTCACGCAAGCTGAGCCTCACATCGTCTTCGTAGACCTTGATGAATGCGGAGAGCGTCATAGTGCACGCTTTTCCCTTGGCCTTCCGCATGAAGGAGTCCTCCCAGGTCTCCGCATCCGATTTCCTGGCAAACCCCCGCTCGGTCATTCTCCTGTTCTTGCCGCAGACATCTCGATAGCGGCACTGGACCTTCCATCTAATGCCGTCTTCGTCTTGCAGTGCTGCCATGCCAACTCCCTTCCGTATCTGTCTTTGCGGGTAACTAGGAGAATCATCGACAGAATCCATTGCGTGCCCTCCTCGAAGCCTGCGACGCCTGGATCGCCGGTCATTGCGGTGTCCTCGAAGCGGTCTTCTAAAAGCGCAGGGTCCCCGCGGGTATCCGCGGGGACCCTCGCGTGCCCAAGCAGGTTGCTGCTTCTCTACCGCTCGTCTGGGATCTTTACGTTCCAAAACACGACGTTCATGAGCACCACAATCAGCGCCACGACCGCGCAGGACACCCAAAAGCCCATATTCAGGCCCATCCACTCCGTTGTTCCAAACAGGTCAATCCAAATCTGCGCCCAATCCATTAGTGCCTCCTATTCTTGCGGGGTCTGATATAAGCGCTCGAAACCGGTCGCTTGAGGATGATGTTCTGCCTGAGATTGCGCTCGTTGATCTCTTTGACGCATGCGAGCATGCTGCTAAACCACTTCATCTACAACAGCTCCCCGTAGCGGCGCACGTACGCCTTCTTCAGGCTGGTCGCCAGCAGCATGTACAGCAGGATGCATGGGATCAGGAACAGGAAGTACTCGCCAGGCAGGGCGCCAAGACCCAGGATGGGGCCCAGGGGGCTGAAAGGGATGGCGGTCAGCAACGCGATGCCCGTCATAGTGAGCAGCATCACGGGCGCCGAGGCGCGGCTCTGGATGAACGGGAGCTTCGGGGTGCGGATCATGTGGATGGCCAGCGTCTGGCTCCACATGGACTCGACAAACCAGCCGGCCTGGAACAAGGCCATGTAGGCGAACTGCATCTGCTCAAGCGTAGCTCCGGAGTAGACGGAGGCAAGGTCATTGAAGAGCACGCCGCCGCTGACGAACTTAGGACAGAACACGAAGTACATGAAGATGTAGGTCATGAAGTCGAAGACGGAGCTGGTTGGGCCGATCCACAGCATGAACTTTCCCACGCTGGAGGCGTCCCAGGCACGCGGGACCTTCAGGAACTCATCGTCCACGTTGTCCCACGGAATCGCCAGGCAGCTGCAGTCGTAGATCAGGTTCAGCAGGATCAGGTGGATGCTCATCATCGGCAGGAACGGCAGCAGGGCGGATGCGGCCAGGACGCTGAACATGTTTCCGAAGTTGGAGCTGACGGTCATCTTGATGTACTTGATCATGTTGGCGTAGGTCTTGCGTCCCTCGACGATGCCCTCCTCAAGGACCATGAGGTCCTTCTCCAGCAGGATGATATCCGCCGACTCCTTGGCCACGTCGACTGCGGTGTCGACGGAGATGCCGATGTCGGACGCCTTCATCGCAGCGGCGTCGTTGATGCCGTCGCCCATGTAGCCGACCACATGGCCGTTCTCGCGCAGGCAGCCCACGATGCGGGCCTTCTGGTCCGGCGTGAGCTTTGCGAACACCTGGGTCTTCTCGCCCGCCCCCGCAAGCTCCTCGTCGGACATGACCGCGACGGCGTTTCCGAGGAGCATGTTGCTTACCTCGATGCCCACCTGCCTGCAGATGGTGGCCGTGACCTTCTCGTTGTCGCCTGTGAGGATCTTCACGTCAACGCCGTGCTCGCGCAGCGCCTCGATCGCGGACGCCGTGGACTCCTTGGGCGGGTCTAGGAAGGCGAGGTAGCCCAACAGCACCATCTCGCTCTCGTCGGCAGCGCTGAAGGCTCCGACGGGCGCGGGGTTGGTCTTATGGGCGATGCCGAGCACGCGGAATCCATCCCCGTTCAAGCCATCGACAGTCTTCAGGACCCTCTTCCTCAGCTCGTCGTCCAGCGGCTGCACGGAGCCGTCCAGCTCGACGTAGGAGCATACCTGCAGCATCTCCTCCAGGGCGCCCTTGGTCACCATCTGGGTCTTGCCGCTCTTGTCCTTGACCACCGTGGTCAGGCGGCGCCTCTTGAAGTCGAACGGGATCTCGTCGACCTTCTCGTACGCCTCGGAGAGGTCCAGCAGTCGCGGGTCCCCGTGCTCCTCTTCCTCGGTCTTCCTGATGATGGCCAGGTCCATAAGGTTCTTGTAGCCGGTCTGGAAGTAGCTGTTGAGGTAGGCGTGTCTCAGGATGCGGGAGTCCTCCTCGCCGTTGCAGTTCCAGTGGTACTCCAGGACGACCTGGTCCTGGGTCAGCGTTCCCGTCTTGTCCGTGCAGAGCACGTCCATGGCGCCGAAGTTCTGTATCGAGTTCAGGTTCTTGACGACGGTGCTCTTCTTGCTCATGGCCACAGCGCCCTTCGCGAGGCAGGTGGTCACGATCATGGGGAGCATCTCGGGCGTGAGGCCCACGGCGATGCTGATGGCGAACAGTCCTGCCTGCAGCCAGTCGCCCTTGGTCACCCCGTTGACCAGGAAGACGAAGGGGACCATGACCATCATGAACCTGATGAGGATCCAGGAGACGCTGTTCACGCCCTTGGTGAAGCTCGTCTCCACCGCCTCCTCGGAAAGACCAGCCGCCATGGAGCCGAACAGTGTGCCGTCTCCCACGTTGAAGACGACGGCGGTTGCGCTTCCCGAGACGACGCTGCTGCCCATGAGCGCGACGTTCTCGCAGTCGGTCACGGTCTTTGCGGCCTTGATGGCGTTCGGCGTCTTCTCGATCGGCTCGGACTCGCCTGTCAGGCTGGACTGGCTGACGAACAGGTCCTTGGCTTCGATAACCCTGACGTCAGCGGGAATCATATCGCCGGCAGACAGGTGCACGATGTCGCCGACGACGACCTCGTCGAGCTTAATCTCCTGCTTCGGTGCGCCTTCCCTGGTGACCGTGCAGGTGGTGGTGATCATGTTCAGGAGCTTCTCCGCCGCATTCCCGCTGCGCGCCTCCTGGACGTACCTAAGGGTGCCGGACAAGACCACCATCGTGGTGATGATGACGACGGTGAGGGGGTCGAAGTCCTCCGGCGTGTTCCCCATGAGGGAGAGGGCCGGGAGGATCATGTCGGTCACGGTTGAGATGAGGGCCAGGAAGAAGAGGATAGCCGTGAAGGGATTGACGAACGCGTCCGCCAAGCGCCTTGCAAGGGACTTCTTCTTTCCCCTTGTCACCACGTTGCTGCCATACTCGATGCGGCTCGCCTTGACGGCGTCCTCGTCCAGGCCCGACAGGCTTGCCTCCGTCCACTTGAGGACCTCGGAGAGAGGGGTCCTCGAGGCATGCAGGATTCGCTTCGTGATGCGGTCGTCGGTTACATCCTGGCCTTTCGCCTGCTCGGCGTCCGCGTGCTTGTAGGGAAACATCATTCTTTTGAACCTCCGTTCATAAAAGAACGCAGGGACGACTCAGGACGGGAGGGTTCGCGGCTGCGCGTTCGCTCCCGTTTGGGTATTCCCTGCTGGGTTGTTACTGTCACTGCCGCTCAAGCTCCTCACCTCCGTACCTCGACATGCGACGTACAAGACAATAAGAAAGCCGCAGGAACCATCACATGTCTGGTTTCTTGCGGCTTTCTTGCGATTTGGCAAAGGCCTTGGGTACCTTGGCTAATCAGCGAATTTGTACCCTACGCCCCATACTGTCAGGAGGTATCGCGGGTTGTCGGGCTCGGGCTCGACCTTCTTCCTGATCTTCCTGACGAACGCCATGATGTTGCTGTCGTCGAGAAGGTACTCGTCTTTCCAGACGGCGCGGTAGATCTGCTCCTTTGTGAACACCACGCCGCGGTTCTGCGCCAGAAAGGCGAGTATGTCGAACTCCTTGGGCGTTAGCTGAATCTGGTGTCCAAGGACGGAAACGGTTCTAGCGAGCAAGTCGATTGACATGCCCTCGGCCTCGATAATCGAGTCTGCGGCAGCGTTTCCCGGTTGCGCGGATCCCAACGCCAAAAGCGAGATCCTGCCATCCGCAAGGTCTGCGAAGGCGGAGGCGACTTCCTGGGCGACGCGGGACTGCGACTCCTCGAGAAC
Source organism: Coriobacteriaceae bacterium (assembly GCA_015062655.1). Lineage (GTDB taxonomy): Bacteria > Actinomycetota > Coriobacteriia > Coriobacteriales > Coriobacteriaceae > Collinsella. Next base: position 29,102 of record SUUG01000026.1, on the reverse strand, counting down.
ACGGGAGAGCTCGGCGGCCTCGGAAGAGGTGATTTCAAATGTCATTTTTCTCATAGCCATAGCATCACCTAGAACAACCTTCCATGGCGCCCGAGGAACCAGCGCTTGGCCAGCGCGACAACGAGCAGGTATACGGCGCATTCCGCGCCGACGACGAGCAGGAACCAAGCCGGTACCGGCACCATGCCAACGACTCCCGCAAGGGGCGTTGCCAGCAGGAGGGCTGACATCGCCAGGACAAGCCCGACCGCAACCGCCAAAGGCGCGCAAGGGCGGTTGGCCCGTGCGCTCGCCCTGCCGGCTCTGAGCGCGAGGATAACGAGTGACTGCGTCCAAGCGCATTCCAGCAGCCAACCAGCTTGGAACATGGCGACAAACATGGCTTGGCCGGCAGCGTCCAGGTCAAAAAAGGCCCCTCCGCAGGCCTGGGGGCAGACGAGCAAAAGCAGCAGCGCGAAGGTCAGAAGGTCGAAGGCAGTGCTCACCGGGCCGAACGTCAACATGAAGCGGGTCAGGCCTCGGCCCGACCATGTCCTGGGCTTGCTGGTCTCCTCGGCACCGACGCGGTCAACCGTCAGGGCGATGCAAGTTGCGTCGTAGACCAAGTTGAGGACGAGCAGCTGCCCCGCGACCGCGGGCAGGAAGGGAAGGAGCAGACTCGCGATGGCCACGGAGCAGACGTTTCCGAAGTTGGAGCTTGAGGCGATCCTTATGTACTTCGTCGCGTTGGCGAACGCACGCCTTCCTTCTTCCACGCCTCGGGCAACCATGGCCAAGTCCTTCTGCTCCAAGACCACGTCTGCGACAGCCTTCGCCTCGCTGACGGCAGAGTCGACGACTACGCCAACATCGGAAGCCTGGATGGCGGGAAGGTCGTTCAGACCATCGCCAAGATACCCCACGGTCCTGCCGCTTTGCCTGAGCGCGCTCACGATCTGTGCCTTTTGCAGGGGGCTGAGTTCCGCGAACACCGACGTGCGATCCGCCGCGACCAGCAGCTCGTCTTCGCTCATCTTCGCAACGTCGCTTCCCGTGAGGATCTCGGCGGTGGGTATTCCCAGCCTGCCGCAAACGGAGGATGCCACCGCCGCCGAGTCGCCCGTAAGGATCTTTGCCTTGACGCCGAGGCTGGCCAGCGATTCTACTGCCGCGAGGGCGGACTTCTTGGGCGCGTCGAAGAAGGCGAGGAACCCGCAAAGGGTCAAGTTCTCCCATTCCTCGACGTCAGCGCCGTAGGCGACTGCCAGCACCTTGATGCCGTCCGAGCGCATGTCGTCCGCCAGCGAAAGGGCGTGTGCGAGTCCGTCGGCGTCCATGGGAACCTTCTGTCCTTTGAAATCGGCCCAGGCGCAACGTTGACAAATGCCCTCGACTTCGCCCTTGACGACGGTCAGGACGGAGTCTTCGATGCTGCTTTTGATGCCGATGCTGGACATAGCCTCAGACGACGCCTCGAGCTTCGCGCCCGAGAATTTCGAGCCATGCTCGAAAGGATCCGTCTCAATTGCGTTGAAGGCGTCGCCCAAACCATGTGCCGCAAGGCGAACGCCGTCGGAAGCGCAGGCTTCCAAGACGGCTTCGTCGAGCTGGCTGTTGGCTCGATCGTGGGACGAGCATTCCAAATAGGCAAGCTCGAGCGTGCGGATGTCTTCGTTACCGATGATGTCCGTAAAGTACTCGAGGGATGCCTTGTCAGAGGTGAGGGTCCCCGTCTTGTCCATGCATATCACGTCGACACTGCCCAACGATTCCATGGAGTCGACGTCTTTGACGATGACGCGTTCCGATTTCAGCCTACGTGCGCCGCCAGACAGGCAGATGCTCGTAACAACGGGAAGCATCTCCGGGACGAGTCCCACCGCTGCGCTTACCGCGAACAGGAGGGCGTCTCCCCATTCGCCCATGGCCAAGCCGTGAACAAGCAACGCCACGGGCGCAATCACGAACATTGCCCTGATTAGCACTAAGCAGATGTCCCGAGCTCCTTCGGAATAGCCTCTCTGGGTGTATTTGTGCCTGACGGGAGCTTCCTGGTAGCGCGAAGTAACACGCGCCGCCGCCTTTCCGTCGACAATGGTCGTTCCGGCTGCAATGGCATCTCCTGGGCGCATGGTGCTAAAGCCCGACTCGCCTGTAACAGGCGCCTCCGAGACAATTGCGAAGGAGCCATCTGACAAAACAGCATCCACTGGGCAAACATCGCCTGATCCCAGCCGTATGGTATCACCGGGATTCAGCGACGAAGGCTCCACGAATACCCACAGGCCGCCAATGCTTTTTAGTACGTGCCGCTTTGCGGATCGAGCCATATGCCGCTGGAAGTTTCGCTTCGCTCCGATCTCATACGCAAAGCGAACAAGTCCTCCAGCAACCCACATCACAAGAAGGACAACAGGCGTGAACAGCGCACGCGACTCGCTAGGGGCAAGCAAGACGTCAGAGGCAAGGGATACCAAAGCCAGCGCCAGCAGGACAATTGAAAACGGATTGAAGAAAGATTTTTTAAGCATTGCGGCCGTCCTTTCGCAACACCTAATTTTATATTTCCAAAAAGACCCTCAGGCATGCAAGACCTTGCGATTGTCTTGCAATCTCCGCCCCGCCCGTCGATCAGCGCGAGATGGGCGTCTGCGACCACGTGCGCCTGCTAGAGCGCGCTGTTCTTCATGCCGACTCGCTCTTACTCGTCGACGACTTCGTAGTAGTACGAGCAGTCAATGCCCTTCATGAACAGCTCTCGGTCGTTAATGTTGTCTGTGAGCGCGGCGGCGATCAAGGCATGGATGCGGGTCGAGTCAACCACGCTCGCCCCCATGGCCTCAAGGTATTCCTTCTTGTCGACAAGCCGCCAGTCGACGCACTTGCCCAGCCTCTTCTTTAGAAGCATGTCGAGCCAAATCCTTGTCGCTCGCCCGTTTCCTTCCATGAAGGGATGGGCGATGTTCATCTCGACGTACTTGTCCACGATCTGCTCTGCAGTTGAGTCCGGAAGGGCCTCGATCGAGGGGAGGATATCCCCGAAGAATGCGCAGTTGGCGAATTGAAAGCCGCCCTTCGAGATGTTCTTGGCGCGAATCTGGCCAGCGAAGTCGTACAACCCGTCAAACAAGAAGGCGTGGATCTGCCTGAGTCCCTCGACGGTACCGACCAAATCTTCGTTGAGAATCGGGCTATCCCACAGTTCGTACGCGCGCTGCTTGCTTCGCTCATCCAGCGGCGAGGCCATGCCTTCGATCCAGTCCGCAAAACCGATGCGGTACTTGCCAGGTAGGATGAGCAACACGCTGTCGACGCCCTTCTGCGTGAGACAGTCCGTTGCATATTGCTTCCCATCTGCAGCGGTAAGCTTGAGTTGTCTGCAAAATGTAGACAACTGAGGATTCCTGGTCTTGAGGGCATTCCAATAGACGCGAGGATTTTTGCTGCCCACAAGGGCTGTGATCATGTCGACGGCAGAATAGAGCCAGGACGAGTCTGAGCTATCCCATACCGCGCGCACTGCGGTTTTGTCGAAAAAGCGAATCGAGGTTTTCTGGATCATGTCGCACCTTTCAGTTGTCTACAAATTGTAGACAACACGGCTGGTGCTGACAAGATGAGGGCCCCTGAGGGTGCGCAGACACAATAGGGGCACCCGTAAGCCTTCCGCTAAATAACTCAACTTTTTTGTCACGGATAACAGCCCGTGACAACATTTTGACAACATGGATTTTCGCGAATTATGGTTAATCCAACGTAAAATTCTTCAAAATGCCGTACTACGACAAAAACTGAAGAAAATACGCAACGATTCATTTATTGAGTGGGAATATTTTTAGGCTCGCAGCACTCTTTCACTGAAAGCAACAAATCCACAGGCTAGACCTGCTGATAGCCACTTCCTTCACCTCCCCGGTGCCAGCGGAGGCACCTGCCCCCGCGCAGAGCCTCCGCCAGTCGTCCTTGGTTCCGTAGAAGAGGTCGAGGTCCAGGTGCCCGCCGTAGCCTGGGATGCGTCCGGTGCCCGTGTAGTGGAAGATCAGCGACGAGTTCCACGCCCCGAAGTCCCAGCCGTCGGTCCAGGGCTCGGAGAGGAATCCGGTCTCCTCGTAGTTCGGGTACTGCGCCACCCATAAGGGGTACGTCTTGGCCACGCTGGACCAGTCATGGGAGAAAAGAACCGACTTGCTCGTGTAGATGCCCGGCGTAACGCCGGTCTTCTCGCGCACGCGGTCGAGCCACCTCTTGACCCACGAAGGCCCAAGGTCCAGAACGAGCCCGCGCGTGCTCAAGTCGAGCACGCACCAGCCCATGATCAGGTCCAGGTTGGCGATCACCACGCCCAGGACCCCTGCACGATCGTGCGCGGGAGCCTCCGCTGCCCGTCGTTGCTTGCCAAAAACTCGCTCATGTCAGCCCGCCTTTCCCTTCAGGGTCTCGATGCCGTTCCGCACGACCGAAAGCCCCTCTTCCAGGCGGTATGTCCGCTCGATGAGCCGGTTGTGCTTCTCGACCTTCTCCGTGAGGGCGTCCAGCTTGACCTCCATGATGGCCCTGCTCTTCGAGTTGGAGAGGATCACCCCAACCAGCGTCACGACACCGGTAACGCACGCCACGATGATCGACTCCATAAAGAACTGCCTCCCGAGATCGACTCTTCGTTCTCAGGAGGCAGTGTCTGACTGCGTCGCAAATTCAGTTTTTGCAGGTAAAGCTCTAATCTACCATCTGGTAATCACCGGAAAAGGGGCCCTCGTCGTCATTCCAATCTGGATAAATGTGCGAGAATATGAAAGGTAGCCCTTTCTAACCCTGCGAGGAGGTATGCCCATGGAGGACGAGCTGTTCGAGGGCGTCGCGGACACGCTCTACATCCCGCTGTCCGCGCGCGTCTACGTGTCGAAGAGGTTCCCGGAGTACTTCTTCGACCCCAAGTCGCTGGAGCTGGAGGGCGCCATACCCGGCGACAGCATCCAGAGGGGCTCCAACGAGTACACGATGATCGCGTCGGTGGCGCGCTACCACAACCTCGACGAGATGGCGCGCGCCTACGCGGCCGAACACCCTGCCTGCAACATCGTGAACGTGGGATGCGGCCTGGAGACCATGTTCTGGCGTGTCGGGCCGGACGCGCCCAGTGCCCGCTTCTACGAGATGGACCTGCCCGACGTCATCGACACGCGCCGCCGCATCCTCGGCGAGAGCGAGCGCGACAGGCTCATCGCGGGGGACGCCTTCGACCTCTCGTGGGCGGAGGGCATTGATGTCACTCTTCCCACGCTCGTTATCGTCTCGGGCGTGTTCCAGTACTTCCGCAACGCTGACGTGCTGGGCTTCATAGCGGACGCGAAGAAGGCGTTCGCCGACGCGGAGCTCGTCTTCGACGCGACCAACACCAAGGGTCTCGAGTTCGCCAACAAGTACGTGAGGAAGACGGGCAACGCCTCGGCCCTCATGCGCTGCGCCATCGACGACCCGGCCGCCTTCGCGCGCGAGGCGGGTTGCGACCTTATCGAGGTGCGCCCGTTCTACACGGCCGCGCGCCGCATCCTCAAGGGCAAGGTGGGGCTGTACACCAGGGTCGCCATGGCAGTCACCGACCGCACCGGCCGCGCGTTCATCCTGCACGTGAAGCTTTGACCAAGGGGCACACGCCAATGAAGCAATACATCCCAGAGAAGATGGTGGCACGGAGCCGCTACCGGCGCTACTTCCCGACGCTGCCGGCAGACGTGCAGCAAGACGTCTAAGCCCGCATGCGCGAGCTCGTGGAGGATCGGTGCCGACCCCCCCGCGAGTCCGAGCTCGCCGCCCTGCAGAAGTTCGGCGGTAAGGAACAGGTAACGCTCCTTAATGGCAAGGAAGTTGCGTATGGAACGAAGGTCGCCACGAGGCCTGATATCCTCCGCGAGGTGGGCGGCAAACTGGAGGCGATCGAGGTCAAGAACTATGACCTGGTCAACAATGCGAATGGCCGGTACTCCGAGCTTGAGAGAGAGGTAACGGCACGCGTGGCGAACCTTCCCGAGGGATCGCTGCAGCGCGTGGTGCTCGACGTGACAGGCCGTGGATACGACGACGTGCTTATCGAAACCATCAAGCAGGGCATCAGGACGAAGCTTGAATCTGTGTATTCGAACATACTGGCTCCCTGGGTTGGCCACCTGTCGCCAGATACCACCAGTTGTGCCAATCTCTACACCACATCGGAAGGCGAGCTTTTGATCGAGGAGTTGCTGTCGCTGCTACAGTTTGCTGACTCGACCAAGCAAAACGTTGTCGTCCTAGGCTAGAAGGATTTAAAAGCATGATGACAGCATGGGCAAGTGAAGGTGGCTTGCCCATGCGTTTTCTTTTGAATGGAGATAAGACCAAATCGCAATCTTGCCAGATAGAACGATTCAATTTGGAAGCTGCAGTCAAATGATTATTTGGCTGAATTGCTCGATGCCCAATTCGACAATCTCATTGCTAACGAATCATCTGATTGGGGGACCGCTTCACTACTTGACATCGCCAGTTACAAGAACGGGCTTGCCATGCAGCGGTTCAGACCCGCCGGCGATGACCCGGGCCTTCCCGTGCTAAAGATTCGAGAGCTTGGCCAGGGTTATTGCGGAAGCGATGCTGAAAGATGCCGCAGCGATATTGATGAGTCTGTCACCATCCATGACGGCGACCTTGTGTTCTCTTGGTCCGGCACCCTGTTACTCGACTTCTGGGCTGGCGGAGATGCCGGGTTGAATCAGCATCTCTTCAAGGTCACGTCCGATGCTTATCCGAGTTGGTTCTATTACATGTGGACCAAGCAGCACATGAGACGCTTCATCGCGTTGGCAAAGGACCGTGCAACCACCATGGGCCACATCAAGCGCAGCGCGCTACAAGAATCTGAAGTACTCATGCCGCCGACTGACGCCATGGTCGAACTAACTGCGGAAATGCAGCCAATCGTCGACGAAATTATTGGGCTGAAGGTACAGTCTCGCAAGCTGGGTGAGCTCAGAGACATCCTGCTTCCCAAGTTGATGTCCGGCGAGATCGACGTATCGGAAGTCGAATTACCTACGCCGCCAAATAATCATTTGCACGATTGTTAAGATGGCGTTTTTCGTCAAACATTAGTAATAACGAGGCGATGCCATGCTGTGCTTCTTCGTCAGGCACAGCAACCTGCTCGAGTTCAGCAAATACCTTGTATTGGAAATTTGATAGGCCGGTCGAGCGGTTCTGGTATCCCCAAGTTCGCCCCTTGACATACATGTTCTGTAGCCAGAAGAAGAGGTAAGCAGAGTCAATGTCATTCACAGGTCGAAGCAGTCTGCAAAAGCTTGCCGGAATCACTGGACAGTCGTAGCTGTCGAGCAGATCTTCGGTGATGTAGAGTGTTCTGCCGGTCGGTCTGTCATCTGTGCCACCAGAGATCTCGAGTATGATGTCTCCGGGCTGCAGTGATGCTTTAGTGGCTTTCGCCTTCTTTTCCCATCTTACAGGTAGCCCATCGTAGATGCCGTTTTCGATGGAAGGAAAGTCCGCTCCACGGATAATAGCTACCTCGGTCTGGAAATCACCCTGCTGTTCCTCTTTTCCCCAGCCGCCACCAATTGAGAAGCCGATAAGATCACCAGCGGAATAAACCTTAGAACCCATAACCGATAGCCTCCAGGTTCTTGCGGATCTGCTGCTGCAGCCGGTCGGATTCCTCGAAGCACTTGGCAAGCTCGCCGGTCAGGCGTTCCATCTTTTCCTCGAAGGGCTCGCCGTCGTCTTCCTCGTCTTTTATTCCAACGTATCGACCGGGAGTAAGGATGTAGTCCTGCTTGGCAATGTCCTCTACGTCAACCGCAGCGCAGAAGCCCTTTTCATCCTCAAGCTCGCCTTTGCGGAAAGCGTCGAACGCCTCGGCAACCTTGGCGATGTCCTCATCGGTGAACTCGCGCAGGCGGCGGCTCACCATGGTGCCCATCTCGCGGGCGTCGACGAAGAGCGTTTTCTTCTGCCGGCCGGGCTGCTTGCTGATGATCCACAGGCTCACGGGGATGCCCGTGCTGTAGAAGAGGCGGTCGGGCATGGCGACGATACCCTCGACGAGTCCCGCATCGACGATTGCCTGTCTGATGGCACCTTCGTTGTTCTGTTGGGAAGAGAGCGAGCCGTTTGCGAGCACCATGCCCATGTGGCCGCCGTCGGCCAGATGGTGAATCATGTGCTGCATCCATGCAAAGTTGGCGTTACCCGCGGGAGGCGTGCCGTAGTCCCAGCGCGGGTCCTCACGCAACTGCTCGCCACCCCAGTCAGACGCGTTGAAGGGCGGGTTTGCCAGCACGAAGTCGAAGCGCTCGTTCTTGTGGATGTCGTTAAAGAAGGTGTCGGCGTTGAAGGCGCCCAGATCCGCGTCGATGCCTTGGATGGCGAGGTTCATCATCGCCATCTTCCAGGTGGTCGGGTTGCTCTCCTGGCCGTATACGGACAGGTTGTCAATCCTGCCCTGGTGGTTCTTGACGAACTGAGCCGACTGCACGAACATGCCGCCCGACCCGCAGCAGGGGTCGTACACGCGGCCACGGTATGGCTCGATGATCTCGACGAGCGTTCGCACGACGCAGGCAGGTGTGTAAAATTCCCCGGCGTTCTTGCCCTCGGTCTCGGCAAACTTGTAGAGGCAGTACTCGTACGTGCGACCCAAGATGTCGCGGGTGTCGCCCTTCTCGGCCATCTGCACGTTGGTGAAGAGGTCCACCACCTCGCCCAGACGACGCTTGTCCAACTCCTGGCGGGCGAAGTTTTTGGGCAGGATGTTCTTGAGCTTGTCGTTCTCGGCCTCGATGAGGCGCATGGCGTTGTCGATGACCTTGCCGATCTCGGGTGTGTGGGCGGCACCGGCGATGACGCTCCATCTCGCCTCGGGCGGCACGAAGAAGATGTTCTTGTAGGTGTACTCGTCGCGGTCTTCCTCGAAGCCCTCGCCCTCGTCAACCAGCTCCTGGTATCTTTGTTCGAACTTGTCGGAGATGTACTTGAGGAAGATGAGCCCCAGCACCACGTTCTTATACTCGCTGGGGTCCATGTTGCCGCGCAGCTTGTCGGCGGCACTCCATATCTGCTGCTCGAAGCCGATCTCTGCCGTGTTGCCTGCCTTCTTGCGTGCCACTTCTTCTCCTTATGGTTAGATCTTGGTGTCTGCCCAGAGCTCGCACTGTTTCATGACGGTGGTCAGGGCCTCCTCAGCGCCTTCGGGCGGGTACTTGTATTTTCTCAGAAGACGCTTGATCGCGCGGCGCATGCCGGCACGCGCCGACTCCTTGCGCTGCCAGTCGATGGTCGCGCTCTTGCGCATGGCCTCGGTGAGCTCGCGGGTGATGGCCACGAGCTGGTCGTTGTCGTAGAAGTCCTTCACGGCCTGCGGCTTGGTTATGGCGTCGTAGAAGGCCATCTCCTCGTCGGTGAGCCCCAGCTTCTCGGCGTCGGTGCGGTCCTTCATCATCTCCTTGGCCATGTTCACGAGCTCTTCGATGACCTGCGCGTTCGTGAGCATGCCGTTGAGGTAGGCGTTGAGCGTGCCCTGCAGCATGTCGCTGAATTTCTCGGCCTTCACCACACTCGTGCGCTGGTAGGCACGCACGCGCTCCTTTATGAGGCGCTTGAGGCTCTCCACGGCGATGTTCTTCTGCTTCATGTTGGCGAGCTCGGCCAGGAACGCCTCGTCGAAGAGCGATATCTCCACGCTGTCCTTCTCGAACAGGTCGATGACGCCGTCCGCATGCACCGTCTGCTCGAGGATGGCGGTCACGCGCTTGTTGAACTCGGCGTAGGTCATTCCCTTGCCGCCGGAGCCCTGCCGACCAGTCAGGCGCAGCACCTGCACGCGCAGGACGGATAGGTACGCCGCTTCGTGCTGGTCCTCCTCGGAAACGAGGCTCTTGCAGAGGCTGAGCGCCTGGTTCATGAGTTGGCACTGCTTGATGAAGTCCTCGCGGTCCTCTTCTCGCGAGGGCTCCAGCAGCCAGTCGGTGCCCTCGGCGATGGCGCTTGCTAGCTGCGCCTTGCTGTCGGTGAAGATGGTTTTGCGGTAGTCGAAGCCGTACATGAGGTCGCGGCACACGTCAAGCTTCTCCAGGAACTTCGGGTAGGCGGTTGCCGCCACGTCCATGTCGCCGTAGTTGGACTGGTCGCGGTTGGTGTAGTCCTTCATCGCTTGCTTGAGGGCGCGGGCGATGCCGATGTAGTCCACGACCAGACCGCCCTCCTTGTCCCTGCACACGCGGTTCACGCGGGCGATGGCCTGCATGAGGTTATGGCCCTTCATGGGCTTGAACACGTACATGGTGGCCAGGCTCGGAACGTCGAAGCCGGTGAGCCACATGTCCACCACGATGGCGATCTTGAGCGGGTCGTCGTCCTTCTTGAACTTCCGCTCCATCTCCTTCTTGTGGGTCTTGCCGCCGCAGACGTCGAACCACTCCTCGGGGTCCTGGTTGCCCATGGTCATCACGACGCCGAGCTTGTCGCCCCAGTCGGGGCGCAGCTCCATCATGCGGTAGTAGATCTTCATGGCCACGGGCCTGCTGTACGCGACGATGAGTGCCTTGCCGGCTAGGATGTCTGCCCGGTTGGCCTCGTAGTGCTCGATGATGTCGCGGCAGAGCGCGTCTATGGTCTCTGGTGCGCCGAATATGGCGTCGAGCCCGCCCGTGTCCCGCTTGGCCTTCTCGATGCTTGCCTCGTTGGCCTGCTCGGCGAACTCGGCGTAGGCGGCGTCGAGCTGGGCGAGCTTGTCCTTGTCGAGCTTGAGCGCCACCACGCGGCTCTCGTAGAACACGGGGCGCGTGGCGTTGTCCTCCACCGACTGCGTCATGTCGTACACGTCGATGTAGTCGCCGAATATCTCGCGCGTGTTCTTGTCCTCGGTCGATATTGGCGTTCCGGTGAAGCCGATGTAGCTCGCGTTCGGCAGCGCCTTGCGCACGATGCGCGCGGCACCGATGCGCACGTTGCCCTCGGCGTCCATGCGCTCGGTGAGCCCGTACTGGCCCCGGTGTGCCTCGTCCACCATGACGACCACGTTGCTGCGGTCGCACAGCGGCTCCTCACCGTTTATGAACTTCTGCATGGTCGTGAAAATGATGCCGTTGGCCTCGCGTCCGACCAAGAGTCGTTTCAGGCTCGTCTTGTCGTTCGCGCCGTCGCGGCTCGTGGCCTGAACCGCCGTCTGGCGCAAGAACGGCGCACAGCGGCAGAATTGTCCGTAGAGCCGGTCGTCCAGGTCGTTGCGGTCGGTGATGACAACGATGGTGGGACTGTCGAGTCGCTCCTGCAGCAGGTGCGCGAAGAACACCATTGAGAGCGACTTGCCCGAGCCCTGTGTGTGCCAGAACACGCCGAGCTTGCCGTCACCCTCAACGGCTTCCACGGCGCGGTCGACCGCCTTCCTCACGGCGAAGTACTGGTGGTACCCGGCGAGGATCTTCACGACCTTGGCTGCGTCGTCGTTGAAGCACACGAAGTTCTTGATGATGTCGAGCAGCCGCGCCTTCGGCATCATGCCGTCGAGCATCGTCTTCCACGTTGCGGCCTTCGTGTGCGCGTAGTCACCGTCCACGCTCTTCCAGGACACGTAGCGGTCCTCGTCGGCGGTTATGGTCCCCACGCGCGTCTCGCTCATATCGCTCATCACGCAGAACACGTTTGGCACGAACATGCTGGGTATCTGCTTCATGTACTGACGCAGCTGCAGGTAGGCGTCGGAGGCGTCGGTCTCCTCGCGCGACGGGCTCTTGAGCTCGAAGATGACGAGCGTCATGCCGTTCACGAACACGATCAGGTCGGGGCGCTTGTTGGAGTACTCGACGAAGGTCCATTGGTTCACGATGTGGAAGGTGTTGTTCTCGGGCTTGTCGAAGTCGAGAAGGTAGACGATGTCGTCGCGCTCCTCCTTGCCGTCGAAGAAGTGGACTTCCACGCCAGACTGCAGATAGTCGTTGAAGACTTCGTTCTTCTGGTAGAGACCGCCAGCCTCGATGTTTGACATCTTGAGGATGGCCTGCTCAATGGCGGCTGCCGGCAAGCTGGGATTAATGCGTCTGAGGCTGTTCGGTAGCACCGCCGGGAGGAAGACATCGCGGTAGTCGGGAGTCGTGCGTGGAACGTCGGGGCCGTGAAGGTATTCGTATCCGTGCTCGTCGCACAGGTGCTCGATGATGACCTGCTCGTAGAAGTCCTCATTCATCGGCATCGCCACGGACATGTACTCAACGGTGACTTTGTTGTCGAACATATCGATCACCTAGTTCCGGTCGCGCGAAGCCGTGAGCTTCTCGATGAGGCACTGCTTCACGAGGGAGGTGAAGTTGAGGCCGTTGAGCGTCGCGTACTCCTTCGCAGATTCACGCATGGTGCGTGGAAGCCGAAGGGTGACCGTGACCAGCTCGGAATCGACGAGATACGCCTGCAGCTCTGACGTAGAGGCGCCGGAATCGAGCAGTTCCGAATACTTCATAAGCATCCCTACCAAGTAACGCCTATGTAAATACACAATGCAACACATTTTAACAGAACGCATCAATGCAGAGGTTAGCTGGCAGCTAAGTAGGGAGAGGTGCGCAACAGAACGAATCGCAGGTGAACGATGCCGCTGACGCGAGGACCGTAAGCGGAAAGAGAGAAGAGCATACGGATGGAGACAAGACCGTGACGAATGAGAAGAACGCGCACACCGAGATCGCATCCGTCTTACAAACGACGAACTTGCGGCCGCGACGTCGCCGAATGTCACCGAGTCCGTGACCTTCACGTCGCAGAATTAATCTGCCGCCGGGCCGTGCGCACAGGCCATGCGAGCGCAGGCTCATCGAGGGCTGGGCCGCGCCCCGCGGGACCCCTGCCCATGGCGCTGCCGCGTTGGGGTCGTGCGCTTGCGTGGTTACACCGTCGAGCTCGTGAGGGACGGCGAGAGGATCGAGCTCGAGGCCGAGTAGGGACCTCACTTCCCACTACTGCCGTTGGCGCCGCCGGTTCCGACCTCGGCCGTCCTGGCGCGTGATAGACCCATCCTCCCCATACCGGCGCATGCGGTACTCCCGGGCGCCCATGGTGACGCCCGCCTCGCGCATGTCCCGCTCCTTCTCCGCGGCCGTGTCCCGGATGATGCCGTCGTCATATTGGACGGTGAGAATGCCCTCGTCTGGGATGGCCTCGCCGAAGCCGCGCATGGTGAACATGATCGCCCGTGCTATGGCCGTTCATGCGGCGGGTAGCCGGGTTGCTGCTGGGCTACTCGGAACTACTCGGACTTACTCTTACCCGCTCGGCCCCGCAGGCGCGGGAATCTCGCCGGGCCTGCGGGGCCGTCTTATCAGCCTTAACGGGAGCGGGGGAAGGAGTAGTGCTGGGACGGATCCTTAGGGCCGGAGCCGTGCCATGAGAGGATGCCTTTGCCGACGAGGCCCCTCAGGGTCGACCTGGCGAACTTGGTGCTCCTTCCGAGGTGCTCGGACAGCTGCTTGACGGTGACCTTGCCCCTTGCATACACGATCTGGACCGCTGACAGCTCGGGGCAACCTGGGCCTCCAGGGAAGCGATCTTCTCGTCGCGCTCCGCGATTTGCTTCTCGTAGTCGGAGGAGTTGTCTACCTGCGAATGGCCCTGCTGCGTTTCCTGCTGCTCTTGGCCCTGCTGTTGCGACGTGTTCTTCGAACCCTGCGTGGCTTCCTGGCTGCCATTGGTCTCACCGTCCATGTTTTGCCTGCCTTTCGTCAGTCCAGGCGGGCATAGACGAACGATGTGCCTTTAGAATGATTGTCCAAAATAATTTGGACAATTTCATAGATTGGTACTTGACTCATGGGACGGCACAGAATATATTATGTCCAGAGCGTTTTGGACATAGTTAGAGCAAGTCCCAATCGAAAAGCACTTACTAGATGGAAGGAGGCGAGAATCAAAGCGGCGACCAACAAGGGAGGAGGAGCCAGCCAAGCACAGAAGCAAGTCGCACCATAAAGAACAGCGCCCGCTCCAAAGGGGGGCGGGCACCAAGCCAAGCCAGATTATACCAGCAGACACCCAACTCCGAAAGGATGCTAATGAACAGCAAGACCGCAAGGCTCGAAGAGCTTTGCACCATCAAGACAGGGGCCCCGACGAGCCGGGCGAAGAAGATCGCCGAGGGCGTCGAGCCCAAGGAGGTAAAGGTCCTCCTGCCCCGCGCCATGCAGGGCGGCTCCATCATCGACGAAGAGCTTGCCATCGAAGCGGTCGGCGAGGTCAAGGACGAGAACTTCACCCACGAGGGCGACGTCGTCATCAAGCTCTCGACCCCTTACGACTCCGTCTACATCGACGACACCCACGAGGGCATCATGATCACCTCGTTCGGCATGGTCCTGCGCAAGAAGGCGGAAGCCGAGCTGGACATGCAGTACCTGTCCATGTTTCTCAACCTCCCGCAGACGAATTCCGTCCTGCAGGCCGTCAGCACCGGCCAGAGCGTGGCCATGGCCATGCTCAAGCGCCAGACGGTGGCCGATATCGAGGTGCCACTCCTTCCGCTCGAGCGTCAGCAGCAGTTCGCAAGCCTGTTCCAGTCGGTGCAGGAGCGCAAGAGCCAGTACGCACGACTCATCGAACTCGACAACGAGCTCGTCACCAGCCAGATGACCAAGTCGATCTGGGGAGAGGAGGAGTAGCCATGCGCAAGAAGGTAGGTTTCAAGTTCGCCTCGGTCTCCGTCTCCACTCCCGACGGCAAGGACCTCGCGCCGAAGTTGCAGAAGCTCATCTGGGCATTCTCCGACGAGATGCGCCCTAACGACCCGAACGACACCCTCGACCTGACGACGTTCATGCTCTACTGCTCGTATGTCTCGCGGAACGCCGAGGACCTCGGCCTCGACGACTTCGACCTCAACTACTCCATTGACGAGGCGAAGGGCAAGCTCGGGAACAAGTACGTCGCATCCGGGCTCGTGGACTATTACGCAGGCCTTTGCGACCGGAATCCCAGCCTTCCCGACCTACGGGGCGTCGAGCTGCGCGCATACGACCTCTCGAAGGCCATCGCGAGCTGGTCCTCCGTGCTTGACGCGTCCGGCTTGAGCCTCATGGAAGGTCCGGACGGCAAGACAGCGATCGCTATCCAGCGCGTCCTGGCCGAAACGCTCTCATCGGACGCCTGGGGTAGGTACGTCGGCGAGTTCTCCACGCCGCTACCAATCGCGGAGCTTGCCGCGAGGCTTGCCGACGTTGAGGGGAAGAGCGTGCTCGACTTCGCCTGTGGCAACGGCATCTACCTCGCCACAGCCCTGTTGAAAGGCGCATCGTCTGCAACCGGCAGGGACATCAGCGCCCAGGCCGTCATGCGGGCGAAGATCCTCTGCTTCTTCGCGGACCCGACAGCCCGTCACGACATCGTCGCAGCCAGCGCCCTGACAGCAGCCTCCTCGACCCTGCCGGCGCAGCGCGTATTCGTGGCGCCACCGCTCCGGATGCGGCTTCGGGAGTTCGACATCCAGGATAAGGGCTACTTCGCCGATGTTCTCTCCTCCGTCACGGGCGAAGGCGTGAAGGGAGCTTCCAATATGGAGGACTTCTGCGTCGCGAAGGCGTTTGCATCGCTGGCTGACGACGGCATCGCAATCCTCCATGTCTCGGCGAGTTTCCTGTTCCATCAGCAGAAGGCCCGCCAGACGCTCCGCCGCGCCCTGGTCGAGGGCGGCAACCTACAGACCGTCATCGAGCTGCCGGGCGGTGTCATTCCCGGAACGGGAGTCAAGAGCGCCCTGCTCGTCATCGCCAAGCAGCCCACGGACGAAGGCGTCCTCATCATCGACCTCGACAGCAAGGAGATTGCCGACAAGGGCTATGTCAGCAAGGGCCGGGGTCGCTGCGACATCACGGATGCGGGCATCGGCTGGCTGACAAAGGTCGTCCAGAACAGGGACGAAATTCCGCTGGTTTCGACCGTCGCC
The DNA here is from genome assembly GCA_015062655.1 of Coriobacteriaceae bacterium. GTDB lineage: Bacteria > Actinomycetota > Coriobacteriia > Coriobacteriales > Coriobacteriaceae > Collinsella. The sequence continues at coordinate 13,159 of SUUG01000026.1, read as the reverse complement.
GAGCGTGATGCGATTATCAAGTCCGGCAGCAACCTGTGTTACTCCACTTACGGGGATGTCTTCGACTACGACTCCATCCTGGCCGAGACCCGCTCCACCCAAGACATCATGGACGACATCAAGGCCGCCCAGGCAAGCATCGACTCCCTCGGCGAGCAGATCGCTGATATCCTGAACTCCATCGAAAAGAAAGGCTAGACATAATGCCGACCACCAAGGAGCAGCAGCGCAACGAGCTGCACAAGACCATCTGGTCAATTGCTGACGACCTGCGCGGCAGCGTCGACGGCTGGGACTTCAAGCAGTACATCCTGGGCACGCTCTTCTACCGCTTCATCAGCGAGAACCTGTGCGCCTACCTCGCCGAGCAGGAAGGCGACCCGAGCTTCGACTATGCGAAGCTCCCGGACGATCAGGCTGAATACGGCCGCGAAGAGACCGTCAAGGAGAAGGGCTTCTTCATCCTCCCCAGCGAGCTCTTCTCACGCGTGCTCGAGACCGTGGACAAGGACGGCATGGCAAAGGCCGAGGGAGGCGACGACCTCAACGAGATCCTGGTGCGCGTCTTCGCCAACATCGAGGGCAGCGCCGTGGGAACCGACTCCGAGGACGCGCTCAAGGGCCTCTTCGCCGACTTCGACCCCAACAGTCCCAAGCTCGGCAACACCGTCATCGAGCGCAACAAGAAGCTCGTCACGCTCATCACCAAGATCGGCAGCCTCAACTTCGGTGGCGCCTTCCAAGACAACAACATCGACGCCTTCGGCGACGCCTACGAGTTCCTCATGACCATGTACGCGTCCAACGCCGGCAAGTCGGGCGGCGAGTTCTTCACGCCCCAGGAGGTCGGCGAGCTCCTGGCCCGCATCGCCATCGGCAATCGCGCGAGCGTGAACAAGGTCTACGACCCCTGCTGCGGCTCGGGCGGCCTGCTGCTCAAGTTCGCCAAGATCCTCGGGGCAGACAACGTGCGTAGCGGCTTCTTCGGCCAGGAGATCAACCTCACCACCTACAACCTGGCGCGCATCAACATGTTCCTTCACGACGTCAACTTCGACAAGTTCAGCTTGGCCCGCGAGGACACGCTCAAGCATCCCATGCATTGGGACGACGAACCCTTCGATGCCATCGTTTCCAATCCACCCTATTCCATCAAGTGGGAGGGTAAGAGCAACCCGCTCAACATCAACGACCCGCGCTTCTCCCCGGCGGGCGTGCTCGCGCCTCCCAGCAAGGCCGACCTGGCCTTCACCATGCACATGCTAAGCTGGCTCTCAACCGAGGGCACGGCGGCCATCGTCGAGTTCCCGGGCGTGCTCTACCGAGGCAGCGCCGAGGGCAAGATTCGCGACTACCTGGTGCGCAACAATTTCGTAGACGCCGTCATCCAGCTGCCGGCAGACCTCTTCTTCGGCACGACCATCGCCACCTGCGTGCTCGTGCTCAAACGTTCTAAGGCCACGAGCGACATCCTCTTTGTGGATGCGAGCACCGAGTTCCAGCGCGCCGACGCCAAGAACAAGCTGACGCCCGCCAACATCGACCGAATCGCCCAGACCGTCATCGACCGCACCGAGGAGGAGAACTTCTCCGTCCTCGTGCCCAACGACGGCGTCCTCGCCAACGACGCCAACCTCTCCGTGAGCAGCTACGTCGAGAAGCTCGACGAGCGCAAGGAGGTAGACATCACGGCGCTCAATGCCGAGATCGCCCACATCGTGGCTCGCGAGCAGGAGCTACGCGATGCCATCGATGAGATCATCGCCGACCTGGAAGGCGGTGCACGATGAGTCGCATCGATAAGCTGATTGAGCAGTTGTGTCCAGATGGGGTGGAATACAAAGCTCTGGGCAAAATCGCAAAATACGGTAGGGACCGTATCCCGGCTAGCAAAGTATCAGAGGGTTGCTACGCTGGCGTGAACGAGCTGCTTCGGGAATATAGGGGCCGTAGTTACGAAGTCCACTATCCTGCAGAGGAACGCTGCATAGCATTCCACCCCGGAGACATCCTGCTTGGCAATATTCGACCGTATCTCAAGAAGATGTGGCTCGCGGATTGCGAAGGAGGCACCAATGGTGACGTTCTCGTGATACGCGTCAACGACGCAACCGAAGTCGCGCCTGAGTACCTTTGGCAGGTGCTTGCCGGTGGATCGTTCACCGAGTACAACATTCAACACTCGAAGGGCGCCAAAATGCCGCGCGGCGACAAGAAGGCAATTCTTGATGCGAAGATTCCCATCCCGCCGATGGAAGTTCAGCAAGAGACCGTGCGCGTGTTAGACTCCTTCGCGGAGCTGGAGGCGGAGCTGGAGGCGGAGCTGGAGGCCCGGAGGCTGCAGTATCTGTACTACAGGAACAGGCTGCTCGACTACAGCGGTGATGAATCAGTCAAATGGGTCAGGCTCTCCGACCTGTACACAAAGTTCATCAGTCCCATACGAGATCGTCCCAAGGTATTCGATGGCGACATTCCCTGGTGCCGCATCGAGGATGTCGAGGGCCGATACATGTCAGACTCAGGAGCGGGGCTGAGGGTCTCCCAGCGAGTGATACAGGAGATGAATCTCAAGGTGTATCCGATTGGCACCGTCCTCGTTGCATGCAGTGCATCCATCGGCACGTGCGTCATCACGACGCGGCCCCTTGTCTCCAACCAGAGGTTCGTCGGGCTTGTGTGCGGTGAGAGGATCAGGAACACGTTCCTTCGGTATTACATCGAGTCTCAGACGAAGAGGCTGGCATCCATCTCTTCAACGGGGACAATTGCAGGCATAACACGGAAGAGGTTGGATGCCCTGGAGGTTCCTGTGCCTCCACTTGAGGAACAAGACCGCGTAGTTGCCATTCTAGACAAGTTCAGCACACTGACCACAGACATCACCCAGGGTCTCCCCGCCGAAATCGAGGCCCGTCGCAAGCAGTACGCCTACTACCGCGACAAGCTGCTCAGCTTTAAGGAGAGAGTGGCATGATGCGCGTGGTCGCGGCACAACATGAGTCTGTATTCCATCATCGATTGCAAGCCGAAAGGGCAAGGGGCGACTATGAGTGAGCTGATGCGCAAGGATGAAGCCTACTCGACATGGGTGCAAGAGCTCAAGAAACGTTACCGTCGTGGCCAGATTAAAGCCTCTGTTGCGGTGAACGCCGAAGTGCAGAGGTTTTATTGGCAGCTGGGGCGAGACATTGTTGCGATGGACGCGGAAAACGTCTACGGCTCCCGGTTTTACTCGAGCCTAAGCCGCGACCTGATCCATGAGGTGCCAGATGCCCAGGGCTTCTCTCCGGCGAACCTTCGCTACATGCGGCGGTTTTACGAGCTGTTTCCCGTTGAAGGTGCAATTGTTCCGCAAGTTGCGGAACAATCTACAGCGAAAGTTTCCCCGATCGGAGAAGAGCTCTTCTCCATTCCCTGGGGCCATATCAGGCTGCTCATAGAGAAGTGCAAGGGGGACACTAGCAAGGCCCTCTTCTACGCCCGCAAGACGCTCGAGAACAACTGGTCCCGCGCCATGCTCGGAAACTTCATCGGCACCAACCTCTACGAGCGACAGGGAAAGGCAGTCTCCAACTTTGCCGCGACGCTTCCGGCGTCCCAAGGCGACCTCGCCCAGGAGATCACCCGTGACCCGTACAACTTCGACTTCCTCGCCATACGCGAGCGTTACGACGAACGCGAGCTCAAGGACGCCCTCATGGACAACATCACCAAATTCCTGCTGGAGCTGGGAACCGGCTTCGCCTCCGTGGGTCGCGAGTACCGCGTGCAAATCGGGCAGGGCGAGCAATGGATCGACATGCTGTTCTACCACATACGCCTGCGCTGCTACGTGGTGCTGGAGGTGAAGGTGTGCGACTTCGAGCCTGCGTTCATGGGCCAGCTGGGAACGTACGTGGTCGCCGTCAACCACCAGCTCAAGTCCAACGAGGACAACCCGACCATCGGGCTTTTGGTGTGTAAGTCGCTGGATAAGGTGGAGGCGCAGTATGCGCTGGAGTCCACCAGCCAGCCCATCGGCGTGAGCGGGTACGAGCTTTCGAAGCTCATCCCCGAGGACTTCAAGGGGTCGCTGCCGACGATCGAGGAAATCGAGGCCGAACTGGGAGGTGCGCAATGAGCGAGCGGGCACCTTGGGACTTCGGCGACCTGGACGGCTACCTGCGGCAGGGCGAGCCGGACCGGGCGGAACGTGCGGACAACTGGCAGGTGGCCATCGGCTTGCAAGCGGTAGATGGTCTCAAGCCATCACCATACCTGCTCGAGACGGCGAGGGAGCACATCGAGGGGCGCATCGACATCGACGAGGCACAGCGGCGCATCCGTAGCTACTATGACGAGCGAGCGGATCGCGAAGAGGTGGAGGGGGAGCGGGAGGCCGACGTCGTTTCCAGCCGTATCGCCGAAATTCTGGGAGAGCGGACGTTCACCTTCTCTCCTGTGCAGCTGCAGACTATCCACCGCCGCCTGTTCGACCATGTCCTGCCTCGCGCAGGGAAGTACCGCACGTACAACATCACGAAAAGGGAATGGGTGCTCAAGGGCGAAACCGTGTGCTATGCCGCATATGACAGCATTCCTGACACTCTGAGGTACGACTTCGCCCAAGAGCGCTCATTCTCGTATGCGAAACTTTCGAGCGATGAGGTTGTGAGCCATGTCGCACGGTTTGTCTCGGGCATCTGGCAGATACATCCCTTCAGCGAGGGCAACACGCGCACGACGGCCGTGTTCACCATTCAATACCTGCGCTCCATGGGCTACGAGGTGAACAACGGGCCGTTCAAGGAGCACTCGTGGTACTTCCGCAACGCGCTTGTGCGGGCCAACTACGAGGACGTGACGCGGGGCATTGCGCCGACCACGGTCTACCTGGAGCGCTTCCTCGATAATCAGCTTTGCGGAACTCATCACGAGCTTAAGAACCGCCATCTGCATTTGGACTGGCCACAGCAAGAAGCCACCGAGCGCATAATGCCGACCGACCAAGTGACCGACCAAGTGACCGACCAAGTGACCGACCAAGTCAAAGCTTTACTTGACGCTCTTGGAGATAAGGAACTCTCAGCAACCGAGCTTATGAACGCTCTGGGGTTGTCCCACAGGCCGACATTCCGTCAGAACTATCTAAACCCTGCGCTCGAGACCGGGCTCATCGAGCGCACGATACCCGACAAGCCCACGAGTAGGCTCCAGAAATACCGGAAGGCAGGACGATGGGCGCGCGAGACACTGTGACCACGGATATCGAGTACGACGGAAGCGCACAACGACACATCGATATTGAGTACGTCGGTGCCATCACGGGCATGACCGAAGGCACTCCCTACGAGTCGCTCGTCGACGACCTGCCGGCATCCATGGACTTCGAGGTCATGGCCTTCGGCGGGCAGGCGACAGTTTGCGCGGCGGCTCCCAAGCAGGGCAGGCGCTCTACGGCCTACCAGAGCGAGGCCGAGCTCGAGAAGGCGTTCATCGCCCAGCTGCGGCGCCAGGCGTACGAGTACGTCGCGTTCTCGTCGGAAGGCCAGCTCGTCGCAAATCTGCGCCGCCAGTTGGAGCTGCTCAACGGCTTCACCTTCACCGACAAGGAGTGGCAGCGGTTCTTCAAGGGCTGCATTGCGTCGGAGAACGAGGGCATCGTCGAGAAGACGCGCCGCATCCAGCGGGACCACGTGCAGGTGCTCTACCGCGATGACGGCACGGTGAAGAACGTCCAGCTCATCGACAAGCGCAACGTGCACAACAACCGCCTGCAAGTGATGAACCAGTATGCGCAGTCGGGAACCTACGACAACCGCTACGACGTAACCATCCTGGTGAACGGCCTGCCGCTCGTGCACGTCGAGCTCAAGCGGCGTGGGGTCGCCATCAAGGAGGCATTCAACCAGATTGAGCGCTACCAGCGCGACAGTTTCTGGAGCGGCTGCGGGCTCTACGAGTACGTCCAGATCTTCGTGATCTCCAACGGCACGCACACCAAGTACTACTCCAACACCACGCGCTGGAGCCACATCGAGGAGAGCAGGGGCAAGAAGAAGGGCGGCAAAAAGACCTCCAACAGCTTCGAGTTCACCAGCTGGTGGGCCGATGCCGACAACGTGCCCATCTACGATCTCGTTCCCTTCACGTCGTCGTTCTTCGCCAAGCACGCCATCCTCAACATCCTCACGCGCTACTGCGTGTTCGACGTGGACGAGCGCCTCCTGGTCATGCGCCCGTACCAGATCGTGGCCACCGAGCGCATCCTCAACCGCATCCTCGTCAGCGAGAACGACCGCTCGATGCTGGGGACGCTCCGCGCCGGCGGCTACGTGTGGCACACCACCGGCTCGGGCAAGACGCTCACCAGCTTCAAGACGGCGCAGCTGGCATCCGGCATGGCTGGCGTGGACAAGGTCATGTTCGTCGTCGATCGCAAGGACCTGGACTACCAGACCATGCGCGAGTACGACCGCTTCGAGAAGGGAGCGGTGGACGGATCGGAGTCCACAGCGGTGCTCGCCAAGCAGCTGGCGGACCCCGACTGTCGGATCCTCGTCACCACCATCCAGAAGCTCTCCGTCTTCATCAAGAAGAACGCAAGGCACCCGGTCTACCAATCGCACGTCGTCATCATCTTCGACGAGTGCCACCGAAGCCAGTTCGGCGAGATGCACCAGGCCATCACGAAGCACTTCAAGGTGTACCACCTGTTCGGCTTCACCGGCACGCCCATCTTCGCGGACAACGCCAGCTCGTCGGGCAACCCCAAGCTGCGCACAACGGAGCAGGCGTTCGGAGACAAGCTGCACACCTACACCATCGTCGACGCCATCCGCGATGGCAACGTGCTGCCGTTCCGCATCGACTACATTCAGACCATAAAGAAGCGCGAGGACTTCCCCGATCAGAAGGTCTACGACATCTATCGCGAGGGTGCCTACAAGGCCAAGGAGCGCGTCGACCTCATCGTCAACTACGTGCTCGACCACTTCGCGCAGAAGACGCGCCGCAGCTCGAGCTACCTGCTCAAGGACCAGCGCGTGATGGGCTTCAACTCCATCTTCGCCACGGCGTCCATTGACATGGCCAAGGTGTACTACTCGGCGTTCAAGCGCATCCAGGACGAGCGCGGCGGCGAGCGCCTCAAGGTGGCCCTCATCTACAGCTTCGGCGTCAACGAGGACGACGATGGCTGCGGCCTGCCCGACGAGAGCTTCGACGTGGCGAGCCTCGACACGCCCGATCGCGACTTCCTCGAGGCCGCCATCGCCGGCTACAACACCATGTTCTCTACGAGCTTCGACACCTCGGGCGACGGGTTCCAGAACTACTACAAGGACCTCTCCGATCGCATGAAGAACCGCGAGCTCGACATGGTCATCGTGGTCAACATGTTCCTCACCGGCTTCGATGCCACCACGCTGAACACTCTCTGGGTGGACAAGGACCTCAAGGACCATGGCCTCATCCAGGCGTTCAGCCGCACCAACCGCATCCTCAACAGCGTGAAGACCTACGGCAACATCGTGTGCTTCCGCAACCTCGAGGACCGCGTCAACCACGCCATCAGCCTGTTCGGCGACAAGGACGCCGGCGGTATCGTCCTGCTCAAGCCGTACTCCGAGTACATGGCGGAGTACCGCGACCGCCTCGCGCAGCTCTACGACCGCTTCCCGCTGGGGCAGGTGATCCTCGGCGAGGAGGCCGAGAAGGCGTTCATCCGGCTCTTCGGCACCATCCTGCGCCTGCGCAACGTCCTCTCGTCCTTCGACGACTTCGAGGCCGACGACCCGATGCCCGCACGCGACGAGCAGGACTACCGCAGCGTCTACACCGACCTCTACCAGAAGTGGCGCAAGGACAAGGAGGAGGCCACGATCATCAACGACGACCTCGTCTTCGAGATCGAGCTCCTCAAGCAGGTCGACATCAACATCGACTACATCCTCATGCTCGTGCAGAAGTACCACGACAGCAACTGCACCGATAAGCTCATCATCGCCGACGTGGAGCGCGCCATCAACTCCAGCTACGAGCTGCGCAACAAGCGCGACCTCATCGAGCGCTTCATCGACAGCCTCGAGTCGAGCGAGGACGTCACCGCAGACTGGAAGAAGTACATCGCCGAGCAGAAGGAGAAGGAGCTCGCGGCCATCATCGCCGACGAGGCGCTGGACGATGCGGCCACCCGCGAGTTCGTGGCCCGCTCGTTCGCAGACGGCGAGGTCTCCGAGACCGGCACCGAGATCACCAGGCTCATGACCAGGAAACCCAGCCGCTTCGCCCCGGCCAACGCCTACGCCGACATGAAGGCGCGAGTCATCGAGAAGCTCAAGGCGTTCTTCGAGCGGTTCAGCGGCATGAGCGCCTATTGATGTGTAGGCACATGACGAAACGCGGCATCCGCTCCTGCGAGCAGAGGCCGCGTTTTTCTTTGCGTTAGGCCGGAAGGTAAATCCTCACCAACGGCAGCAGCCTTCGCGTCTCGTCGTCCGCATGCTCGTAGCGTTCGACGATTGCCCACACGAGCTGGTCAAGATCGAGAAGGTGCACAGGTCGCGTCGCCCTCTGTGCCTCAAGCCGTGCATCCTTGGTGAAGCCGCCGGTGGAGACGTACAATCCCGAGTCAGAATTGCGAAGCGTGCCGACGAAGGCGCGTACCTTCTCGGCATCCATCTGCTTCTGCCGGTGCTTGACTTCGGCGACGATTCGGGGCTGCTCAAGGCCGAATCCGTCGGGCGATGCGATGATATCGCGGCCGCCGTCTGCGCCCTTCTGCGTCATGTGCGTCTTGTAGCCCATGGCGCGAAGCATGCCGGCCACAAGCAGCTCCATGTCCTCCCAGGAGAACTCGCGCACGCGGTCCTTGATGCGCTCTATGGCCTCGTCCTCGGTGATCGCTGTAGAGTCGTCATCGTCGTCGTCCGCGTCGCTGTCTGCGGGTGTCGGGATGGTACCTGTGGGCGCTTTGGAAGCTTTCACTAACTCGGAGAGCACCTTGTCGGAGATCGAGAAGAGCGTCGAGATGCTCCCGAGGCTGTTCTTCGCCGCCTTGTCCAAGAGGTCACGCGATGCCTCGCTCTCCCAAACGACCTGCCGGATGAAGCACTCGCCGTTGTCAAGCTGTTCCTCATCTGCCGGAATGCAATCTCCAGAGACCTTGCCGATGTGGTAGAGCCGCGTGCTCGGGTCGTACATCACGACGGTCGTCCCAACCGTGAGATCGTTTGCGAAGTGGTCGAGCATGCCAGCATGGCTTGCCACCTTCTGAGGAGTCAGCCCGCTGTGGGTCTCAGCGTAGGCGGCTTTGATTTCCTCACGCGTCTTGCCGACGAGGTCTAGCCCTGCAGAGTCAAATCCGATGGATACGATGGGCTTTTCAAGCCATTCGCTTGCGAATACGCCACTGCGACCCGCGCGTATGAGAAAAGCCTTCTGCTTCACGACGAAACTCCCATTCCTTACAAGCGGTCGAACATGTGAAGGCGTCGACCAACGAAACAAGCAAATGGTATCAAATCCTGCGAGTTCTCCTCTGGAGGCGTGTACGTGCGGTCGTATCTGCATGCAGCAGCGGCGGCGAAACCGTTGACGAGAAGAACGCATGCGGAAAGCGAGAAGACCGTGACGAATGAGAAGAGCGCGCACGCCGAGACCGTGATCGTCTTCCAAACGATGTACCTGCGACCGAACCGTCGCCGAACGTCATCGAGACCGTAACCGTCACGTCGCAGAATTTGTCTGCCGCCGGGCCGTGCGCACAAGCCACGCAAGCGCAGGCTCATCGAGGGTTGGGCCGCGCCATGGGCAGGGGTGCCGTGGGGCGCGGGTCGGGCCTGCCATGCGGGCAGCGGGCGGCATGTAAGTCAATCGGGGACGGCCGGGAGCGTGGCTGCCGTCCGTGTCTTCGCGCTTCCGCCTCACAGCCCCGCTGTCGCGGGTCTGTTCGTCGGGCGGCGCTCAGCCACGGCCGCCGTCCACGCCCACGGCCCCCTGTGTGCCAGCGCCTGCAAGGTTATCGGGCCGCCCGCTGCCCGCATGGCAGTCCCTCCCTCGCGCGCCCCACGGCGCCCCTGCCCATGGCGCTACCGTGTTGGGGTCGTGCGCTTGCGTGTCATGTGCGCAAACGGCGGCAGAGACGGCGCGCGTGGCCATCGCCGCGTTCATCTCCTCCAGCGTGTCCCAGGCTCCGAAGGCCCACAGCAGGTCCTCGTACATGGTCTGGTCGGAGGGAATCAGGTCGGGGTCGACGCCGTCGAGCATCTGGCCCAGGGTCATGGGGCCCAGCTCTTCGCAGTGGTAGTTTGTCCAGGTCGGGGAGCTTCCAGGCGGTTGCTTCCTTGGTGATGGTGGCGGTCATGACGCCCTTCTTATCCGTAGAGATTAGCAACTAATAATATAGTAAGCCTATGAGCTGGTATTATCAAGTGCTAATCATTCCTCTATAGAGATTACACATTGCTAATACCCGCCAGCTGGGATAGACTGTTTCCGTACACCTGAGGAGAGGGGCAAAGGGCATGAGGATCACCGAGGCCGTAAAGCACATGTGCGAGAAGAGCGGCAAGGGCGTCGTGGGCGCCTCCCAGGCCCTCGGGAAGTCCCGCATGTATCTCTCCGCGCTCATAAGCCGTGGGAGCTGCCCGCGCACCGACACGCTCGTCCAGATCGCCCGGGCGTGCGGCTACACCGTCGAGCTCGTGAGGGACGGCGAGAGGATCGAGCTCGAGGCCGAGTAGGGCCCTCACCGCTTCCCGCCATTCCCGGTGCTGCCAATGCCGACCTCGGCCGCCCTGGTGCGCGATAGACTCTTCCTCCCCATACCGGCGCATCCTGTACTCCCAGGCCGACATCGTGCCAGCCACCTCGCGCATGTCCTGCTCCTTCTCGGTGGCCGTGTCTTGGATGATGGAGTTGTCGAACTGGATTTTCGTATCTCCCTCATTGGGAATCGCCTCGCCGAAGGATCGTGAAAAGTGCATGACAGCTTTCGCTATGGAGACGATCGAACCCTCCAGGCTGTTCTCATGCCGGCGGATGTTGCGCATGAGCGCCGAGTTGTCAGAAGAGACCTCAGTGGCCGTCTTCACATATCCGCGCGACTCGTTCATGTCGAAGTAGCTGATGCCGAAGCCGGTAAGGTCCCCGAGCATCTGCAGGGCCACGCGGAACGCCTCGATCTGACCGCTCGCGCGCAAAGCGGGCGCAAACTCCTGGATGGTGTCCTCGGCAGACATGACCTTGCGGAAGACGGTGCAGTCCTGCTTGCCGAACGGGATGGTGACGTTCTTGTTGCCGTCCTGCTTGCGGTCGAAAAGGACGTCCGACAAGAACACCCCCATCTTCGAGAGGTCGATCTCGTTGATGAGCGCGTCGAAGGTGAGGTCCACCGCCTGGACGGCGTCGACCGCGTCCGCGAACACCGACTGCCCGTAGGGGCTCATGTCCACGCGTGTGTTTGTCACTGCCGGCTTTACGATGCCGAAGGTGGGGAAGGACAAACCCGAGCTTACACAGATAGTCCTCCACATGCTTCGGCACCCAATACTCGTCCAAGCCATTAGCGCCCATGCGTCACCTCCGATAGTCCAGCCGATAAGGTCAGGTGAAGTGTCCGCGCATGTCACAACAAGCCTCGCGCCCTACATCTGCGTGCGAAAGGAACAGACGTTGACCTGCAGAATGTCAAGAGTTCTGACTTATTGGCGGAAGCTTCTATGATGAATAATGTCAAAAGCTCTTTACGTTTACCACTGTGCTTTCGGAATGGGAGGACGTCATGAAGAAGATGGACGAGATGGACCGGAGCATACAGCTGCGCGCCGAGGAGCGTGGCTACAAGGCGGTGCTGGTTGCCCTGTGCGTGTGGACGGTGGGTAACGTGTATCAGTCAATCGTGAGTCATACGCATCTCGATATGCTGCCTTGCCTGGTCCTGTGTGTCGCGGTATGCGTGCAGGCATTCTCGCAAATGTCGTTGAAGTGGAAGATGACCGCAGGCGACGAGGAATACCAGGAGACGAACACGCTTGCCCACACCGTCATCATGGCTGCCGTCGTCCTCGTCGTGGTGCTTTCAATCGGCGCCTATCTCGTTCTGAGGGCGTAGCGCGACATGAGGAACAAGATCAAGACGCTGAGGAAGGACGCGGGCCTTCGCCAGGAGGATCTGGCAAACGAGCTCGGGGTGAGCCGGCAGACCATCATCGCCATCGAGAACGACAAGTACAACCCCACGCTCGAGCTCGCTATGAAGATCGCCAGGCTGTTCGAGCTTCACGTGGAGGACGTGTTCTTCCTCGATGACTAGCAGACAAGGGCGAGAAGGGCCAAGGTAACCAGGGCGCACGTCAGCAGCCGCAAGAACTCTATCAATGTGAAGGTGCCGACGATGGCGAAGATGATGAGAAGGGCGCCGATAAGAGCCATGTCCTAGCCTCGCAATACGTCGTCGAGCATCGCGTATCTCACCGCGTCGATGCTGTGGTCGTTCCCGTCCGGGATCTCGTCTATCCAGTCGCCCTCCTTGTCCTTCTCTAACCCGAGCTTGCGCAAGTATTCCTTCACATGCTCCGGCACCCAGTACTCATCAAGGGCATTAGCACCCATGCCAACACCTCCATCTATCGTGCGAATAGGCATGGTGAAGTGTCCGCGCATGTCACAACCCCATCCGTGCCTTAGAATGTGAGTGCCTGAAGCTATACGGGGAGAAGGTATGGGAAAAGAGCTGTCGGACATGACGTTGGAAGAGCTATGGGAGCTGTTTCCCATATTCCTCGTGGAGCATGATGGTACACGGCGTCAGCAGTACGAGGAGATTGAGGGCCGCCTCGCCAAGCTGCTGTCCGACTGCTCAGTCGAGAAGATCAGCCACATAGGGAGCACCGCCGTGGATGGAATCTGGGCCAAGGACATAGTCGATGTCATGGTCGAACTCTCCACTCAGGCAGAACTGGAAAAGGCGGCGGAGAAGCTCGAGCATTCGTGCTTCACCATGATGTCTGACGAGGGCGAAAGGATCTCGCTTAACCTCGGCTACACGAAGGACGGGTTTGCCGAGAAGGTCTACCACGTCCATCTGCGGCTTGTCGGGGACAACGACGAGCTGTATTTCCGCGACTACCTCAACGCGCATCCACAGACCGCCAGGGAGTACGAGGCTCTGAAG
>SUUG01000017.1 GCA_015062655.1 Coriobacteriaceae bacterium | reverse complement strand
GGCACAGGGCGCTTGAGGGGGCGGCCCGATGCGCCGGATATCGGGCCGCGGGACACGTCGCGGATGCCTACCCGGTGACGCGGGTGCCGGAGAGGCCGGCCATGGTCTCGGCGGCCTTGTCGAGCGAGCCGATGATGCAGATGCGGCCCTTGCGGGACCGGGCGAACTTGATGGCCGCGCGGACCTTGGGCTCCATGGAGCCCTTGCCGAACTGGCCCTCGTCGGCGAGGCGCTCGGCCTCGTCCGCGGCGATCTCCTCGAGCTCGACCTGGTCGGGCCTGCCGAAGTTGACGGCGACGTGCTCGACGGCGGTCAGCAGGAACAGGACGTCGGCGCCGCAGTCCTCGGCGAGGAGCTCGCCGCCCATGTCCTTGTCGATGACGGCGGCCACGCCCTTGTAGCAGCCCTTGTTGTTGTAGTCGCGGACGACGGGGATCCCGCCGCCGCCGCAGGCGATGACGATGAACTCGTTGTCGAGCAGGTTCAGGATGGAGTCGGCCTCGACGATCTTCTTGGGCTCCGGGGAGGCGACGACGCGGCGCCAGCCGCGGCCGGAGTCCTCGACGAACGTCATATCCGGGTTCTCGGCCATGATCTCGCGGGCCTGCCCCTCGGTGTAGAAGGGGCCGATGGGCTTGGTGGGGTTGGCGAACGCGGGGTCGTCGGGGTCGCACTCGATCTGGGTGACGACGGTGGCGGCGTGCCAGCGCTTGTAGCGGCGGTGCATCTCGCGGCCGATGCCCTGCTGCAGGTGGTAGCCGATGTAGCCCTGGCTCATGGCGCCGCACTCGGGCAGGTCCATGGCGGGGGCGCCGATGCTATCGTGCGCGGCGGCGAAGGCGTTCTGGATCATGCCGACCTGCGGCCCGTTGCCGTGGGTGATGATGATCTCGTTGCCCTGCTCGATGAGTCCGAGCAGCGCGTGCGCCGCGTTGCCGACCTTCTCGATCTGCTCCTCAGGGGTGTCGCCGAGGGCGTTGCCCCCGAGGGCGACGACGATGCGGTCGGGCTTGCCGATGGGCTTGGACATGAGCGGTCCTTTCTGCGGTCTGGCGCCGGGCGGCGGGCTGCGGCGACCGTGGTCGGTACGATTCCGAGTATACTCTGAGAATATTCTTTTATTCATCCAAAATGCCCAAAGCAGGTGAACGGCCTGTTTTCGCCGCCCAGCGTCACCTGCGTTGCGTGAGCATTATTTCCCTAGGTACATAAGGTTCTTTAGCCATATAGGAAAAGAACGTCCCCTCAGATTTCATCCTGAGGATGCAAGGAGACTGGAGATGATTCTATGCATCTTGAGGTAGGGCACCGGAGCCTTGGTGGCCTTGGCGGAAGCGGACGGACTGAGCGGACAGACCGCTCCCCCGCGCGGTCGGCACATCGCGGGGCGCCGGGTCGAGGGACATCGCCGCACGGGCCCGCGAGCGCGTGCGGGTGCGGCCCGTCAGGAGCCGCGCCGCTGCCCCGCACCTCGCGGCACGCCCCTCAGGACTCCAGGCGCTCCGCGACGCGGTCGCGGAAGCGCTCGATCTCCTCGAGCGCATGGATGTCGTACGCGCAGAACACGCTCTCGACCTCGTCGATCCGCACCTTGTCACCCGCATCCACCTCGTCGTCCGCCACCGTGATCTTCGCCGGGTCGACACCGGCGAGCAGCAGGCGCACCCGGAGGTCGTCCACGTAGTCGCCGAGGATGATCACCTGCTTGATGTCATCATCGACCAGGTACTCGAAGTCCGTCTGGTAGATCCAGCCGATGAACTCCGTCCGCTTCTCGTGCTTGGCCACCTCGAGATCGGCAACGAGCAAGGCCACGGCTTTCGTGCCCGGCTCCTCGCGGATCGTGGCGAGCGAGGTTGAGACCGCCGTGCTGTTCCACCCCTTCGAGGCCAGGTTGACCAGGCGGACCCCCGCCACCGTGCGCTCGCTGAAGCGCGCTGCCGTGATGTTCACCTTGCCGGCGCCGAGGATCTCCTGCAGCCGCGGGGCCTCGATGCCCAGCTCGCGCGCCGCGGTGATGGCTGCGAGCAGGTTGTAGAGGTTGGTGATGGAGTAGGTTCCGATGTGGTAGGTGTACTCGGGGGCCCGACCGGATCCGTCGGCGTGGCAGCACTCGCGCACCGTGAACTCGTGCGCCTCGCGGTCCACGGAGGTGACGAGGTAGTCCGGGGCGGGGTTCTCCAAGTCGCAGCTCACGCAGTGGGCGCGGCCGAGGTGCCGCAGATGGCACCACTCGTAATCGAGGGCGCCGCCGCACTCCGGGCACGACCCGAGGTCGCTCACGATGCCCTCTGCGTCGTCGAGGTCACCGGGCAGGTGCCCGATCGAGAAGTACGTGCGCCTGGTTGCCTGCGGGGCGATACGGCAGCTCATGAGGTCGTCGGCGTTCAAGATGAGGTGCGTGGTGTCGGGCACCGACGCGTCGATCACGCTGTAGATGAAGTCGGGGTTGGCGTTGCGCACGAAGCTGTCGCGGTAGAGGTTCGTGACCACGAGGATCTCGGGCTCGACCGGCGGCAGCACCAGGCGGCAGGAGAGCTCGTCGAGCTCCAGGCAGGCGAGCTGCGCGCGGGCCGAGCCCGCGAGGTTCGCGTTCGCGAGCAGCGAGCTGCCCACGCCGGTGAGCAGGTTGCTGCCCGCGCGGTTCATGACCACGTCGGCCCCGGTGGCGAGCAGGATGTCATCGAGCAGGTTCGTGGTGGTGGTCTTGCCGTTGGTGCCCGTGATGCACACGACCCGCTCGGGCTTGCCCACGCGGGAGAGGAAGTCGGGGCAGATGCCCTCGGCGATCACGCCCGGGAGCTGGTTGCCGGTGCGGCCGGTCAGCCGCAGCGCGAACCGGGCGAGCTTCGCGGCCACGAGGGCGGCGAAGAAGCGAGGGGTGCGGGGGCGCGAGCCGCGGGTGGGGGTGATGCGCTGGGCCATGGGGGTTCCTTTCGAGGACGGGGTCCCGGCGGGCGCCGGGCGGGGCGAGGCGGCTAGAGCTCCATGCCGGGGACGGAGAAGTCGCGGACGCGCTTCTCGAACGAGCGCGCGACCAGGTCCTCGAAGGCAAGGGGCGCGTCGGTCTCGCCAAGGGTGTCGAGCAGCCAGCGCGTGAGCGGCGGGTTGATGGGCAGCAACGGGCCGAGGAACCAGGTGCCGATCAGGTTGCGGCGGCGCACACCCTCGAGCTCGCTTGCCTCGTTCAAGCCGAATCCGTTCTTGAGGCGGCAGAAGTGTGACCGG
This sequence comes from Coriobacteriaceae bacterium, assembly GCA_015062655.1. Lineage (GTDB taxonomy): Bacteria > Actinomycetota > Coriobacteriia > Coriobacteriales > Coriobacteriaceae > Collinsella. Next base: position 9,198 of record SUUG01000017.1, on the reverse strand, counting down.
CGGTTGTCGCCCTCGGCCTGCGTGAACTGGATCTTGTAGCCCACCACGTCGAAGGGCGCGGCCCCCTCGCCGGGCTCGAACGAGCCCACGCACACGCTCGCGTAGCGCTCGGGCGTGCGGCGGTGCACGACGATGTCGAACAGGCCCAGCGCCGTGATGCCCCGGCCCTCGGGCGTGACGATCATCGTGGCGAGCAGCTCCACGGCGTTGCCGGTGAACAGCATGGGGATCCCGGCGTCGGCGAGCTCGATCAGGCGGTCGCGCCACGGCATGAGCGCCTCGAGCACGCGCTCCTGCTGGCGCTCCGTCATGCCGCCGAGCAGAATGCACGAGATGTCGTCGCGCGAGGCGAAGGCGGGCTCGGCGCCGAACGGCGTCTCGATGAACGTCGCCTCGGGCAGGCAGGCCCTCAGGTACATGGCGTTGCCGTTGTCCCCCGCCTGGTTTCCGAATTCCGGGTACAGCACCTCGATAACGGTTCCGGTGCTCATCGGGACCGCTCCTCTCCTTGTGATGGCGCCTGCGGCCGCAGGCGCTGTTGCCTCAAGGGTAGCATCACCCGACGGGGCCACGCGAAGGCACGGTGCGCATCACCTGAAAAGCGGACCGACCCGCCCGGGCGGACCTATCATAGGGCGAGGACGGCCCTCGTCCGCGCGCTCTGGCTCGCCGCGCTCGGCCGCCCGCCTGCTGGCGAAACGCCGCTAGCGAGCCACGCAGCGGCGAGCGCCGGGACCCGTCACCCCCTACGACCACGTCCCCCGGCCTCTCGCCTCAAGCGCCAAAGACGCAGGAGGGCCCGGGAGGCTCCCTGGCGGATATTCTGAGGCGCACAGCGCCGAACACATCCGCCAGGGAGCTCTCCCGGGCCCTCCGATGGGAAGCCTACGACCGCTTAGGCCTCGTTATAGACTGCCTTCAGCCGCTCCAGGTGCTGGTAGCGCTCCATGGCCGCCTGCTCGCTCTCGGCGAACAGCTCCTCGGCGCGATCCGGGAAGGAGCGTGTGAGGCTGGCGAAGCGCGCCTCGTTCATCAGGAAGTCCTGATAACCGCCCTTCGGCTCCTTGGAATCAAGCGAGAAGCGCTTGCCCGCGGGGGCGTCGGGGTTGTAGCGGAAGAGGTTCCAGTACCCGCACTCGACGGCCTTCTTCATCTCGGCCTGGCAGTTCTGCATGCCGCCCTTCTTGATGGAGTGCATCTCGCAGGGGCTGTAGCCGATGATGATGGACGGGCCGGGGTAGGCCTCGGCCTCGTTGATGGCCTTGAGCGTCTGGATCGGGTTCGCGCCCATGGCGACCTGCGCCACGTACACGTAGCCGTAGCTCATCGCGATCTCGGCGAGGCTCTTCTTCTTGGTGATCTTGCCCGCCGCGGCGAACTGAGCCACCTGGCCGAGGTTCGACGCCTTGGAGGCCTGACCGCCGGTGTTGGAGTACACCTCGGTGTCGAAGACGAAGACGTTGACGTCGTGGCCGGAGGCGAGGACGTGGTCCAGGCCGCCGAAGCCGATGTCATACGCCCAGCCGTCGCCGCCGAAGATCCAGAAGGATTTCTTGGTGAGGTAGGCCTGGTCGGCGAGGATCTCCTTGGCCTCGGCGAGGTCGGAGGACTCGCAGGCGGCGATCAGCTTGGCCGCGGCGATCTTGCTGCCGTCGACGTCGCCCTTGGCCTCGACCCACTCGGAGGCAGCGGCCTTGAGCTCATCGGAGGCCTCGGCGCTCTCGGCGAGCGCGTTCGCGGCCACCACGAGCTTGTTCTGAACGGCCTCGTAGCCGAGGGCCAGACCGAGGCCGTGCTCGGCGTTGTCCTCGAACAGCGAGTTGTTCCACGCCGGGCCGTGACCCTTGGAGTCCGTGGTGAACGGGCAGCGGGCGGCCGGGTTGCCCCAGATGGAGGAGCAGCCGGTGGCGTTGGAGACGTACATGCGGTCGCCGGAGACCTGGGTGATCAGGCGCGCGTAGGCCGTCTCGGCGCAGCCGGCGCAGGATCCGGAGAACTCGAGCAGCGGCTTCTTGAACTGGGTGCCCACCAGCGTGTTGTTGATGAGCCGCTCCTTCTCGGAGACCTTCGCGACGCTGTAGTCGAAGACGGGCTGCTCATCGAGCTCCTCGTCGATCGGCGTCATCGTGAGGGCGTCCTTCGGGCAGACCTTGGCGCAGTTCGTGCAACCCATGCAGTCGAGCGGGCTGACGGAGATGCTGAAGTGCAGGCCCTTGCCCTTGGGGTTGCGCATGTCGATGGTGCGCATGTTCTCGGGCGCGGCCTCGAGTTCCTCGTCGGTGAGGGCGAAGGGGCGGATCGAGGCGTGCGGGCAGACGTAGGCGCACTGGTTGCACTGGATGCACTTGCTCTCATCCCAATGCGGCACCCACACGGCCACGCCGCGCTTCTCGTACTGGGAGGCGCCGACCTCGAACTGGCCGTCCTCGTGGCCCACGAAGGCGGAGACGGGCAGGCTGTCGCCCTCCATGAGGGAGATCGGGTTCATGATCTCGTTGACCTGCTTGGCGATCGCGGAGCGCTTCTCCTCGGAGAGCTCGGGGGCCTCCTCGGTGGCCTCGTCCCAATCGGAGGTGAGGGAGGTCGTGACATCCTCGCCCTTGATCCAGGACTCGGGCACCTCGAACTTCTTGAAGGCGGTGGCGCCGGCGTCGATGGCCTTGTGGTTGGCCTCGACGATGGCCTGGCCCTTCTTGGAGTAGGACTTGGTGGCGGCGTCCTTCATGTGCTGGAGCGCCTCATCGAGGGGCAGCACGCCGGAGAGGGCGAAGAACGCGGACTGCAGCACCGTGTTGGTGCGCTTGCCCATGCCGACCTGCTCGGCGAGGTCGATGGCGTCGATCAGGTAGACGTTGATGTCGTTCTCGGCGATGTAGCGCTTGGCCTCAGCCGGCATGTGCTCGGAGAACTCCTCGGGCGTCCACTGGCAGTTGACCAGGAAGGTGCCGCCGGGCTTGACGTCGCGGACCATCTTGAAGCCCTTGATGATGTAGCTCGGGTTGTGGCAGGCCACGAAGTCGGCCTTGGTCACGTAGTAGCTGGAGCGGATCGGGGAGTCGCCGAAGCGCAGGTGGCTGATGGTCACGCCGCCGGTCTTCTTCGAGTCGTACTGGAAGTAGGCCTGGACGTACTTGTCGGTGTTGTCGCCGATGATCTTGATCGAGTTCTTGTTGGCGCCCACGGTGCCGTCGCCGCCGAGGCCCCAGAACTTGCACTCGATGGTGCCCTCGGCGGACGTGCTCGGCGCGGGATGCACCTCGGGGAGGGAGAGGTTGGTGACGTCGTCCACGATGCCGACGGTGAACTCGCGGCTCGGGGCGTCCTTTTTGAGCTCCTCGTAGATGGCGAAGGCGGACGCCGGGGTGGTGTCCTTGGAGCCCAGGCCGTAGCGGCCGCCGACCACGGTGATACCGGTCTTGCCGACCTCATAGAGCGCGGTCACGACATCCTGGTAGAGCGGCTCGCCGATGGAGCCCGGCTCCTTGGTGCGGTCCATGACGGCGATCTTCTTGACCGTCTCGGGCAGCACGTCCACGAAGTGCTCGATGGAGAACGGGCGGAACAGGCGCACCTTCACGAGGCCGACCTTCTCGCCGTGGGCGTTCAGGTAGTCGATGACCTCCTCGAGGGTGTCGCAGAAGGAGCCCATGCAGATGACGACGCGGTCGGCATCCTCGGCGCCGTAGTAGTTGAACAGGCCGTAATCGGTGCCGAGCTTGGCGTTGACCTTGCCCATGTACTCCTCGACGATGGCCGGGAGCTTGTCATAGGCGGGGTTGCAGGCCTCGCGGTGCTGGAAGAAGACGTCGCCGTCCTCGTGCGAGCCGCGCGCGGAGGGGTGCTCGGGGTTCAGGGAGTGGTCGCGGAACGCCTGGACCGCGTCCATGTTGCACATGTCCTTGAGGTCCTCGTAGTCCCAGGTGGCGACCTTCTGGATCTCATGGGAGGTGCGGAAGCCGTCGAAGAAGTTGATGAACGGCACGGAACCCTCGAGGGCGGCCAGGTGGGCCACCGGGGAGAGGTCCATGACCTCCTGGACGTTGCCCTCGGCGAGCATGGCGAAACCGGTCTGGCGCGCGGCCATGACGTCGGAGTGGTCACCGAAGATGTTGAGCGCGTGGGTGGCCACGGTGCGGGCGCTCACGTGGAACACGGAGGGCAGGCCCTCGCCGGCGATCTTGTACATGTTCGGGATCATGAGCAGCAGGCCCTGGGAGGCCGTGTAGGTGGTGGTGAGGGCGCCGGCGCCCAGCGAGCCGTGCACCGTGCCGGCCGCGCCGGCCTCGGACTGCATCTCCACCACGTTCACCGGCGTGCCGAAGATGTTCTTCATGCCCTGAGCGGACCACATGTCGACGTGGTCTGCCATCGGGCTGGACGGCGTGATGGGATAGATTCCCGCCACCTCGGTGTAGGCATACGATACGTATGCTGCGGCCTCGTTTCCGTCCATGGACTTGAACTTACGCGCCATACCCCTCTCCTCTCAAGTTGGGTGTACGTGGACGGCGCCCCGGCGAGGACGCCTTTTGGATGTAAGTATCCATCTGAGATATTGTAACGCTCCGGCCCGATTTCGTGCGTGCAGAGGCCGCGGAATACGCTTCGGCGCTGGCATTTTAGAACAGTGATGCATGATGGCAGGTCAGGGGGCGTGGTGGGGATGTAACGGGCTGAGGGACGTGGCGGGCAGCGGGGTGCGGATGCGGCGTTCCGTTTTAACGGTTGTGTACGAGCGATTTTTGCCCGGTCCCAGCAGCTCTAGATAATCTCAGGTCACAGCGCGTGCGTTTTTGCCGGAAATGTATGGATCGCGTATTTCCGCATTTTGGAACGGCCCATGCGTGCATTTTCGCGCCTTTGGAACACGAGGCGGCACGTCCCGGGCAACGACGCGCATTCCCGGACTCGATGCGTCGACGCTGGGCGGAGGCGCTGGAGCTTGAGCCCGCACTCTACCCCGGTCGCCAAAACGCCTTCTAGGGGTTTTGCTCGATAGGGACCTCCGCAGAAAGCTCCCAGGTGATGAAAACCTCCGCACAGGGGTCCCAAGTGCTGAAAACCTCCGTTCTCTGCAAGCGCGCGCCCGTTTCGCGGAGAAAAATCGAGGTTGGGAACCGGCACCGCGATTCCCGGCCAGCGAAGCCGCAGGTCGCGGGTCTCAGGTTCCCCGCCCTTCAGCTCCTTGCAGCTCCCAAACTCAGCTTTTATGACGTTTCCGGGTCCCAAGCTCAAAATTTCTACGCAAAGTGCAAGCCGGGGCACGCCTCGACGTCCCACCGCACAACGCGTCCGAAACCCCAAACTCCGCCCCGCAAAACCAGCGTCCGAGACCCCTACTGCTTCGGGCTCACGTAGGACTCGTCCACGGTGATCTTGCAGATCGCGTCCGGATACCGTCGACGCACGAGCTCGGTCAGCCGCTCGCGCAGCTCATCGGCAGAGAGCGCGAGCCCCTGGGGGCGCACGCAGTCGAAGATCACGTTGGTGTGCGTGGGTCCGGTCACGCGCCGCACGTCGTGCACGCTCACGCCCGCGTCGATCGTCGCCGCCTGATCAGCCACCCAATTGTGCAGATCGCTCAGACCGGGGTCGTTGGTGATGATGGGATCGTAGTGCAGCGTCATGATGAGGCTGTCCTCCGAGAGGAAGTCCTGTTCGATGTTGTCCAGCAGGTCATGGCTCACGATCGGGTCCGCCTCCGCAGCCATCTCCACATGCGCCGAGGCAAACTGCCGGCCCGGACCGTAATCGTGGATCATGAGGTCGTGCGTGCCGAGCACCCCGGGGTACGACAGGATCTTCTCGCGGATGTGGTCCACCGTCTCAGGCGACGGCGCCTCGCCGAGCAGGAGGTTCACCGTGCCGCGCACCAGCCCGAGACCCGATACGAGAATGAAACCGCCTACGCCGAGGCCCGCCCAGCCGTCGAGGTCGACCCCGGTGGCCGCGGAGAGCGCCGTGCACGCGAGGACCACCGCGGTGGAGATCACGTCGTTGCGCGAGTCGGCCGCCGTGGCGATGAGCGTCTCGGAGTCGATGCGCTCACCCGCGGCGCGGTTGAACGCGGCCATCCACAGCTTCACGACGATGGAGAGAACGAGCACGGCCACGAGCGCCGGTGTGAGCGCGACCGGGTCGGGCGCGAGGATCTTGTCCACGGACGTGCGCAGAAGCTCGATGCCCACCGCGGTCACGAGCACCGCGACCACCATGCCGGCGAGGTACTCATAGCGTCCGTGACCGTAGGGGTGCCCGCGGTCGGGCGGGCGGCTCGCGAGCTTGAAGCCCACGAGGCTCACGATGTTGCTCGATGCGTCAGAGAGGTTGTTGAAGGCGTCGGCCACGATGGAGACGGACCCGACCGCGAGGCCGATCGCGCCCTTTGCCAGGCAGAGCACGAGGTTCAAGGCGATGCAGATAATGCTCGCAGCCTGACCGAGGCGCGTGCGCTCGGCGACGCCCGCCGCCGCGGCCGAGGCTCCGCCCGGCTCGGCGGCATCGCCCAAGATCTTCCCTATCAGCCAGTTCGTCATAGATGGATACCCCCTGCCCCGACCTTACCACGGCAGCGCCCGGGGCCGCCGGCGCCGGGACTTCATTTAACCCGTTGTATTGAAATCGCGTCCGGACCACTCAAGGCCGGCCGGCAGATCACAGCGCGTACCGATTGATCCCGCCCGCCGCCTCCACCCCACCACCTCGAACCGGTGGAGCGGATCCCGGCGCGTGCCCTCGATCGCCAGGACCGTCAAGCAGATGGGCGCCCTCCCCTATACGGCGCGGCGGGCCTCGATGGCGCGACCGAGGGTCAGCTCGTCGGCGTACTCGAGGTCGCCGCCCACGGGCAGGCCGCTCGCCAGACGCGTGACCTCGACGCCCAGGGGCTTGATGGTCCGCGCGAGGTAGCTCGCCGTGGTCTCGCCCTCGATGTTGGGGTTCGTGGCGAGGATCACCTCGTGCACGTCCTCGGTACCGAGGCGCTGCAGCAGCTCGCGCACGTGCAGCTGCTCGGGTCCGATCTTGTCCATGGGCGAGATGACGCCCCCGAGCACGTGGTAGAGCCCGTGGTAGCTGCCCGTGCGCTCGATCGCCGTGACGTCGCGCGGTTCCCCCACCACGCAGATGCGCTCGGTGTCGCGCGCGGGATCCATGCAGATAGCGCACTCGTCGGCCGTGGCGTAGTTGAAGCAGCGACTGCAGAAGTGCACCTGCTCCTTCACCTGGCGGATGGCGTCCGCGAGGCGGCGGGCCTCCTCGGCGTCGGACTCGAGCAGGTGGTAGGCGATGCGCTGGGCCGACTTCGGGCCGATGCCCGGAAGGCGCCCCAGCTCATCAAGGAGGATCTGAAGGCTGCGATTGGCTGACATGAGCTCGGACCGCTCTTAGAACGGCATCCCGGGGAGGTTGAGCCCGCCGGTGACGGCGCTCATCTGGCGGCTGGCGATCTCGCCCACGCCGCGCTGCGCCTCGGCGACGGCGGCGACGATCATGTCCTGCAGCATCTCGACGTCCTCGGGGTCGAGGGCCTCAGGGTCGATGGTGATGGACTCGAGCATCATGGAGCCGTTGACCGTGACCTTCACCATGCCGCCGCCGGCGGAGGCGTCGACCGTGGTGGTCTTGAGCTCCTCCTCGACCTTGGCCATCTGCTCCTGCATCTTGCGGGCCTGCTGCATCATCTGGTTCATGTTCATAGCCATGGGGCGCTCCTTGCCTCTTGGTTTGGCCTGCGATCAGCGGCGCTGCTCGGGCGCCTGCAAGAGGCATGGTACCACGGTGCGCGGACGCGACATCACGGACGAGGGAGAGGGCGCTCCAGTTCATCGTTCATAGGTTTTTATGATAGATTATTCATCTATGCTCTCTGGCTTGATTCTCGATTATGACTCATATGTAAGATTAAAAGAGCAGGTAAACCTCTTACAAGTATATTTCTACCGTTGACGGAAATGATATTTAGGAATATGAAAATGTGTATATAAATTTAATAAGGACTTCGCGAGGACCTACTCATATACCGCGATAGAACGGAGAAGACATGACCGCGCTTTCACGTCGTTCGCTGATCGCTGCCAGCGCCGCAGCAGGTTACACGCTCCCAGCAGGATATATTCGCTGCAAGAGAGGATAAAGATCATGGCCGCCGCCGAAACTCAACCAGCAAATCCTGCTGGGCATAGCGAGGTTCCAAAGTTGCAAAGTGTCTATGGTATGGCCGTGCTCCTTTTCGGCTGTCTCGGCGGCGCTTCCGCGTATCTTGACGGACGGCTTTTGCCGAGCGTCATCAGCAGCCTGATGCTGGGTGCTGCATGCGTGTTCATTCCGCTTGATTACCTTCTCTGGCTCCTGGGAGCCGCACTTTCGCTGAATTGGATTCGAGCCTTGGCGGCATACCTCGGAATGGGATACGTAGGAACGCATCCAGAGCGTTTCGCAGCTCGCGAGGAAGATGACGTGGAGCTTCGCCGCCTGCTGCTGGTAAGCATCATGGTGTTTCCTGTCATCTGCGCGGCGGCGCTCGCAGGCGCAGAGCTCTATCTCAGTATTTTGAAGGGGTGATCACTATGCCCATGAATACGCACCGAACCCCCGCGCATCGAGGCGCCTTCGCCGGTGCCGCGGAGCCGGGGAAGTCCCGCTACGTGTACGGGATCCTCACCTTGTTCCTCGGCACGTCCGGGCTCGCCACAGCGTATCTCGGCAAACGTCCGGCTCTTGTGGCAGCCCTCGCTCTTCTCACGCCATGCTGCCTCGTGTTTCTCCCTTGGGAGTACCTGCGCTTGCTCCTGCTCGCGCTTGCAGGCATCAACCTGATCCGAGCGTTTCTCGTTTATGCGGGCATGGGGTATGTGGGGACGCATGCGGTCGAGTTTATTCCGCTTGAGCAGGAGGATCCCGCCTTGCGGCTTTCCCTGCTCGGAGGGGCCGTCACGTGTCTTCTGGTCTGGATAACGCTCGTCTCTCAGCTTGTGGCGGCTGTCGCGCGGTAGCCCCGCACCTGCAGCGGAAGGTGCGTGCATCTTCTCGCATATGAAAAACGGCCCTCGGCGAGCAGTGAACTGCGCCCCAAAACTTGGACGCGGTAAATCATAACCGCTACGCGGCCCCCCGGAGGGCCTGCTCCCGGAACTCCACCGGAGTCAGGCCCTTCAGCTTGACCTGGCGCCTCGTATGGCTCCAATGATGTATGCAGGC
>SUUG01000016.1 GCA_015062655.1 Coriobacteriaceae bacterium | reverse complement strand
CCCGCGGGTGGCAGGGGCGCGGCCGGTCACCAAGTTGTTGCAAGCGGGTGCGGGGGTGGGGGTGCGGTGGTGGGGGTGAGGTGGTGGGGGTGCGGTGGCTGGCAGCAGGGGCAACGGTAGCTACGGGCCGGCGGGGGCAGCGGTGGCCAGGGCCGACGGGAGGGGCGGTTGCCACGGGATCGACGGCGACCCTCTTCGTCGCGGCGAGCAAGCCGGGGGCGCAGACGGTTCCGGGTACGCTGCGGAAGCGATGGGGCGCCCGCGGGGCCGAGGCGACGCAGCGCCCCCTACCCCTTTGCCGCCTCGTCGGCCTTCGCCTGCTTGATCAGTTCGGCGAGCTCGTCGTTCACCTCATCGAGCGCGATGCGCGAGACGAACTTGGCATCGACCTCGGGCTTCAAGATGACGCCCTCACCCGACGGGATGCGCATGGTCTCGAGCTCGCCGTCGTCTGCATCCGCCACGTCGGACAGGCTGAAGCGCTGGCCGGTGAGCATGAAGGTGATGCGGCTCGCCGCGTCGATGGAGATGGATGCGATGCGGTCGAGGTAGCGCGCGACCATGATGACGCGGCGCAGGTCGTCGAGGGAGTCCTCGTCGGCCATCTCCTCGGTGTTCATGCGGTTGTAGGTGCGGAAGAACTCCTCGTACATCTTGTGGACGGGCTCGTCGAGATCGATGAGGTCGCCGGCGGCGGACATGTCGTTGTTGACGAGCGCGCTCACCGAGAGGCCGAGGACGCGGTACACGAAGGTCGCCTCCTGCTCGATGAGGTCGACGAGCTCTGCGGGCAGCGAGATATCGGCCTTGACCTTCTTGCGGGCGGCGCGCGCGATCCGATGCACCTTGTCGCACATGCGCTGCAGGTTGTAGTTCACGTAGTTGATGGTCTGAAGGATGCGGAAATCCGAGGCCATGGGGCTTTGCATCGAGATCAGGTTGTAGCAGACGGCCTCGAGGTTGTCGCAACGCGCCTCGATGCTCAGGGACTCCTTTTGCGCCCGGCCGGCGAGCTTCTTGTCGTCGGTGACGAAGGCGCGGACCGCATCGTGCAGGGAGAGGTCGACGGCCTCGTAGATCGAGAGCATCTCATGGCGGGCCTCGATGAGCTGACGCGAGAACATCTTGCGCATGCGCGTGTCTCCAATCGCTGCGACAGGGGCGAACGCCCCGGTGACGTTGGTTTCCGATTCAGTCTACCAGCCGTAATGACAGGGCTTTGTAAAGGGATGGACTCGTGTCCGTAAGGCGTGGGGCCAAAATCTCCATCGGCGGCACAACGAAACCAGCCATGGCGCGGGGAGCATCCTCAGATCGCGTGCATTATGTCGGAATGTGCCTGAAGTGCACCCCGTGTCTCGCGCAGCTTTCCTATGCTCATAAAACCCGCAGTTCAGAAGGAGTCGAGATATGCCACAAGTGCATCGATCGAGCACTTCCACCATTTCTCGACATGGAATCAATGCACTTGATGAATTAATCGACGAAATTCGCACGCCTCGAAGCGGAGGCATGGTCACCCATCACAACATGCGGCGCAAGACGAACTGACGCAGTTCCTCCTGCCGCTCGCAAAAATCATCTGGTAGCGTCGACGGGCGCACCTGAACCGCCCGGCAGATTGCGGACATGAGTCGCCTGAACGCATCACGGTTGAAAAAGGCGCCGCGCCGAACGACGATAACTCGATGGCCCATCGCCCGGAGCGTGTTCTCGCGCTCCTCGTCACTCACGTCATGACCCTCACGCTCATGGATGATCCCGTGATACTCAATGTCAAGATGGGCCTTTTTGACGTACATGTCCGCGACGAAGAACCGCTTGGTCGTCATGGAGCGGGCGCTCTTCCAGATGTCGATGCGGTAGTCCATCTCGACGTCGCGCAATCCGAGCCCGCCTTCGCGTTTAGGGAGCACGAGCATCATGATGAGCGCCGTCTCCATGGGCGAACGAGCCCCATCGCGCACATAGCGAAGCGCGCGCCTCAGCTGCCTACCCCCGCGGGCGCCTTTCATCTGCGCTCCATAGGCGGTCAGCGCGGCAACCGAAGTCAAGGGGCGCCGCTCAATATAGGGGTCATCGGCCTCCAAGGGCAACGCATAGCTTCCGCAGATCTCATAGAGGTACTCCACGAGCTCGCGGAAGCTGAGCTCACCCGCCGCTTGGAGCGCGCACAGGCGAATATCCACCACATACATGCCGCCGCCGAGTTTACCCAGCGACCCGGGTGCCAGCTCGAAGCCGTGCACATGGCAGACCACGCCTCGATTGAACCGCCGGCTCCCGCGATCAGGAACCATCACATGCAGATCGGTGATCAGATATTCAGGGATGCCGTATGAGGAGAGTTTCGATCTCAGGCGCCGGCGCTCATCGGCGCACGGAGCCGTACCCTTGAACGGCGCGCGGCGGGGAGGCACCCACTCGAGTGAGCGCGGAAGGCGCGGAGCGCGATACATCATCCGCGCGGTGCTATGTGATGCGATGATGGCCATACTGCGATCTTCGCCCACCATTTGCAGGTGCGGATCGACAGAATATGAATCCCGCGAGCGACCTTACAGCTGGCTGTCCAAAATCTCACAACATGGATAGCGGGTCGCACGTAGCACGGGAAACTCGCTCGATTCGTTGCAGTCGCTTCCCCAGAATCGCCGGTTAGAACGCTGTGGAGTTTTGTGCGGCCGAAACTCGCGGCGCACGATCGCAAACGTGTCGAGTTATGACGCATGTGCATCGATCGGGTGTCGCGTTTGTTAGGAAGTGCTCGATCAATGCACTTCTCAAACAAATCGACCTGCTTTGAACTGCGGTTTTAATCGATTACCTGAGCCGGTCCGAAAACAGCAGTGCACTTCCCGCAAAAGTCGACACAATGCGCGGGAGGCCGCGCGCCCATGTCGAAACCGACGCGCTTTTTCGAGTTTTGGTACGCGGGGGGGCATCGGGTCGAGAGTGCGCGGGGAGATCAGTGCCGGTGGGGTGTGGGCACCGGCCAACTGGGCGCCGGCGGGCTCGGGCGCCGGCGGGGTGCTGGCGGGGTGCTGGGCGCCGGCGGGCTGCAGGGTGTCGACGGCCACAAGGTTCCGGCAGCCAGCGGAGCGCCGGCAGGGCGCGGGTGAAGGCGGACCACAGGGCGGTGAGCCGGATCGCGCGGTCAGCCTTCGCGGTCGATCACGGCGATGGCCGCGTGGCGACCGCAACGGCCGCGCTCGGCGCGGTAGGAGAAGAAGCGGTCGTTGTCGCGCAACGTGGAGAGCCCCGTATCGACGATGTGATCTGCAGCCACGCGCTCCTCGATTAAGGCCTCGCGGATGCATGCCGCGAGGTCGAGCAGGCGCGATCCCGCTGCCGCGGCGGGCTTCACCGCAGAGAAAGAAGCAGCAAAGCGGTCGATCAGCTCGGGCGAGACCTCGTACTCGTCCCCACGGATATGCGGCCCGATCCAAGCGCGGACATCGCTAAGCGAGCCGCCGCAGGAAGCCGCGAGCGCCCGAGCCGACGTCGCCGCGATGCGCGCCTCCGTGCCCTTCCACCCAGAGTGCACAACCGCGAACGCGTCGCCGCAGATGAGGATCACCGGCACGCAGTCAGCGAAGCAGAGCATGACGGGCACGCCGGGCACGGTGCACACGATCGCGTCCGCCCCCGCCGCGATCTCCTCGCGCACGCGCGCGATCGCGTCGTCGCCCGCATCGTCGACGACGGCGACGTGGTCCCCGTGCACCTGGTTGGGGACGAGCAGGCGCGCGTCCCCTTCGGCGGCCCCCAACGCCGCGAGCGCGCGGACGCGGTTCTCGGCCACCGCCGCCGCATCGTCGCCCACATGGCCGCCGAGGTTCAGGCTCGCAAACGGCGGCGCGGACACCCCGCCCGCGCGCTCAGTGAAGCCGAACCGCACCTTGCCCGCCGTACCGCCGATGATCGCCACGCCGTTACGAACGCTTCGGGAAAGACCGCTGCCCATATCCGCTCCTCTCGTCTCTCCGCCAGCCTACCCCGCGCAGTGCGATTCCCGGTCCCGCGCGCGCCATCGCGACAAAAGAAGCGCGGCGCCCGCGGGGCCGGGGTGCGAGCCAACACGCGCGGACCGCGGGCGTAGCGGCAGGCGCGAGCCGCTGCTGTCCATCTTCGAGACGAGGTCACACCCCGCGGGCGCAGGGCACGGGCTGCGGCGAGGCGAGCGAGAGCCGGCGGCGCACGTCGGCGATCCTGGCCTCGAGCCGAAACGGGGCGCAGGGCGCGGGCCGCCGGGCGCGCATCGGCATGGAAAGCCCCCGGCGGACGGAACCTGCCGGGGGGCTCGAACACGATCGCTGGGAGCCGATCCTAGAAGCTGCCGCGCTTCAGGAAGTCGGGCAGCTCGAACTGCTCGTTGCCGAAGCTCGGGAGCTCGGTGCCGCCGGCCGTGCGGGAGCTCGAGGCACCCGTGTCGCGGCTGCTCGCGGGCGCGGGCTCGGAGGCCTGGCTGCGGCCGCGGCCCTGGCCGAAGAGGTCGTCCTGACGGCTCACGTTGGAGTCCGTGAAGCCCGTGGCGATGACGGTGATGCGCACCTGGTCGCCGAGGGACTCATCGACCACGGTACCGAAGATGATGTTGGCCTCGGAGTCGACCGCGTTGGCCACGAGGTCCGCGGCGTCGTTGATCTCCTGGATGCCGAGGTCCTTGCTGCCGGAGATGGAGAGCAGCACGCGGGTGGCCCCGTCGATCGAGCTCTCGAGCAGGCGGCTGGAGATGGCCTGCTGGGCGGCGTCCACCGCGCGGGTGTCGCCGGAGGCCACGCCGATGCCCATCATGGCGGTGCCGGCCTGGCGCATGATGGTCTTGACGTCGGCGAAGTCGAGGTTGATGACGCCGGGGACGGTGATCAGGTCGGTGATGCCCTGGGTGCCCTGGCACAGCACGTCGTCGGCCATGCGGAAGGCCTCGAGCATGGTGGTCTTCTTCTCGGAGAGGTCGAGCAGGCGGTCGTTGGGGATAACGATGAGGGTGTCGACGTTCTCGGAGAGGGTCTCGATGCCGCCCTGGGCGGACTGGGCGCGCTTGCGGCCCTCGAAGGTGAAGGGCTTGGTGACGACGCCGACCGTCAAGGCGCCGACGTCGTTCTTGGAGATGTCGGCAACGACGGGTGCGGCACCCGTACCGGTGCCACCGCCCTCGCCAGCGGTGATGAAGACCATGTCGGCGCCGGCCAGCGCGCGCTTGATCTCGTCGCGGCTGTCCTCGGCTGCCTCGGCGCCAACCTCGGGGCGGGCGCCAGCGCCTAGGCCCTTGG
>SUUG01000015.1 GCA_015062655.1 Coriobacteriaceae bacterium | reverse complement strand
CCCGGGACACGAGGCGTTCACCGCCATGCGCGCCCGCGGCGCCAAGGTGACCGACGTCGTGGTGCTCGTGGTGGCGGCCGACGACGGCGTCATGCCCCAGACCATCGAGGCCATCAACCACTCCAAGGCCGCCGACGTGCCCATCGTCGTCGCGGTCAACAAGTGCGACAAGCCCGAGGCCAACCCCGACCGCGTGCGCCAGGAGCTCACCGAGTACGGCGTCATCCCCGAGGAGTGGGGCGGCCAGAACATGTTCGTCAACGTGTCCGCCAAGCAGGGCCAGGGCATCGACGACCTGCTGGAGACGATCCTGCTCCAGTCCGACGTGCTCGAGCTCAAGGCCAACCCCGACACCTTCGCCTCCGGCTACATCCTCGAGGGCAAGCTCGACCGCGGCCGCGGCCCGGTGGCGACCCTCATCGTCTCGCGCGGAACCCTCCACGTGGGCGACGCCGTGGTGGCGGGCCAGTGCTGGGGCCGCGTGCGCGCCATGCTGAACCCCCGCGGCGAGCAGGTCACCCAGGCCGGCCCCTCCGACCCCGTCGAGATCCTCGGCCTCTCCTCGGTGCCCGGCGCCGGTGACGAGTTCCGCGTCTTCGAGGACGACCGCGACGCCCGCGACCTCGCCGACGAGCGCGCGCTCAAGGCCCGCATCGAGGAGCAGAACAAGGTCAAGCACGTGACGCTCGAGACGCTCTTCGACGAGATGAGCCAAAACGAGCTCAAGGAGCTCAACCTCGTGGTCAAGGCCGACGTCCAGGGCTCCATCGAGGCGCTTGCCGACGCGCTCGGCAAGATGGACCAGTCCGAGGTTCGCATCAACATCATCCACTCCGCCGTCGGCGCCATCTCCGAGACCGACGTCACGCTGGCCGCCGCGTCGAACGCCATCATCGTCGGCTTCGGCGTGCGCCCGCAGGGCAAGGCCCGCGACCTCGCCGAGAAGGAGAGCGTGCAGATCAAGACCTACTCGATCATCTATAAGGCGATCGAGGACATCGACGCGGCGCGCATCGGCATGCTCAAGCCCACCGAGGAGGAGGTCACGACCGGTTCCGCCGAGGTCCGCGAGACCTTCCGCGTGCCCAAGGCCGGCCTCATCGCGGGCTGCATGGTCACCGAGGGCGAGATCTCCCGCGACGACCGCGTGCGCGTGGTCCGCGACGGCGTGGTCGTCTTCGACGGCGTCTTCGGCTCGATGCGCCGCTTCAAGGACGACGTCAAATCCGTCCGCGCCGGCTACGAGTGCGGTCTGGGCATCGACAAGTACCAGGACATCAAGGTGGGCGACGTGCTTGAGGCGTACAAGATCGTCGAGGTCGCCCGCACCGAGTAGAGGAGGGAATCGCCATGAAGCAGACCGCCGCCACGCGACGCCTGGGCCAGCAGCTCCAGGAGAAGCTCGGCTACATCCTGCTGTTCGAGATCGCCGATCCGCGACTCGACCTCATCACGATCACCGGGGTCGACGTCGCTGTCGACCGCAGTTACGCGAGGATCTTCGTGACCGCCGACCCTGAGAGCTACGACGAGGTCATGGAGGCGCTCGGCGCGGCCCGCGGCCGCATCCGGAGCCTTCTGGCCCGCGCGCTCGACTGGCGCGTGACGCCCGAGCTCGACTTCCGCATCGACCGCTCCACCGATGAGGCGGAGCGCATCGGCCGCGCCCTCGAGCAGCGGCCGCAGACGATCGATGTCGAGAAGGACGAGGAGGGGTACCCCGTCGAGCCCGCCGCCGAGGCCGGCGACGGGGACCTTGCGACCGAGGCAGGCGATGCCGCCGATGGGCGCTAGCTCCTCCCTGCGGGGCCGCGTGACCGCGCCCGAGCGCTGGTCGCGCGCCGTGCACCTCATCGAGGGGGCCGGGTCCATCGCCGTCTGCGGGCACACCAACCCCGACGGCGACGCGCTCGGCTCCTGCCTGGGCCTGGGTCTCTCGCTCAGCGCCCGCTTCCCTGAGAAGCAGGTGACCTGCCTGCTGGCCGACGAGGCGCCGGTCCCGCGCATCTACCGCTTCCTCGCGGGCTCCTCCGAGATGGTCCCCGCGTCCTCGTTCACGGGGGCGCCCGACCTTTTCATCTCGGTTGACGTGCCCACGCGGGAGCGCCTGCGCGGCGCCGCCGAGGTGGCCGACCGCGCGGCGTCGGTCCTCACGATCGACCACCACCCCGCGCGTTCCGAGTTCGCCGACGAGGTGATCCGCGAGACCTCCGCCGCGGCCACGGCCTGCCTGATCGAGGAGCTCCTCCAGGCGGCCTCGATCCCGCTGACGCCCGAGGTGGCCACCTGCCTGCTCACCGGCCTCGTCACCGACACGGGGCGATTCCAGTACCAAAACGCCGACCCGGCCGCCTTCGCCTGCGCCTCGCGCCTCGTGGACGCCGGCGCGGAGCCGGCGCGGATCTCGCTCGAGGTCTACCAGAGCCAGCGCATCGAGTACCTGCAGCTCGAGTCCATCGTCATGGGCCGCATCCGCACCGTCGCCGACGGCCGGGTGGCCTACAGCTACACCTACGCCTCGGACCTCGAGGTCTGCCGCGTCTCCTGCGACGAGTGCGACGGCCTGGTCGACGTGGTCCGCTCGGTGCAGGGCACCGAGGTGTGCCTCTTCCTGAAGGAGATCAGCCCCGGCGAGGTCCGGGGGAACCTCCGCAGCAAGGGTGCCCTCGACATCTCGCCCATAGCCCTCGCGCTGTCGGGCGGCGGCCACGCCGCCGCGGCCGGCTTCACCTTCGCGGGCACGGTGGACGAGGCGCTCGATGCGGTCCTGCCCCAGCTCGTGTCCTTGGTCGAGCACGCCGATCCGCGCCTGCGGGCGCACCGGGGCTGATCCGGTGGCGCGCCGCAAAGGGCCCGCGGGGCTGAACGCCCTCATCGCCGTCGACAAGCCCGCGGGCATGACCTCGCATGACGTCGTCGCGCGCGTGCGCCGCGCGGTGGGGGAGCGCCGCGTGGGACACGCGGGCACGCTCGACCCGCTCGCGACGGGCGTCATGCTCGTCGGGATCGGCCAGGCCTGCCGGCTGCTCGGGATGCTCACCCTCGACACGAAAAGCTACGTCTCCCGCGTGCGCTTCGGTTTCGAGACCACGACCGACGACGCCGAGGGCGAACCGACCCGCGTGGCGGCCGGGCTGGCCGAGCTCTCGGACCCCGCCTTCGCGCGGGAGGTCCTCTCGGGCTTCATCGGCGCGGGGGAGCAGATCCCGCCCGCCTTCTCGGCCATCTCCGTCAACGGGGTGCGCTCCTACAAGCGCGCCCGCGCCGGTGAGGAGGTCGAGCTCGCCGCCCGCCCCATCGAGGTCCTGGCGGCCGAGCTCATCGGCATCGAGGAGGGGGAGGACCCCGTGTGGACCGTGGCGTTCACGGTCAGCAAGGGCACCTACATCCGCTCGCTTGCCCGCGACATGGGCCGTGCGGCCGGCGGCGCCGCCCATGTGGCCTCGCTCGCCCGCACCGCGTCGGGACCTGTCGGCATGGCCGACTGCCTGGCGCTCGACGGGCTCTCCGCCGAGGCCGCCCGCGCCGGCGCCCTCGATCCGGTGCGCGCGCTCGGGGCCATGCGCCTCGAGGTGGCCGAGGGCGAGGCGGCCGACGTGGCCTGCGGGCGGCCCCTCGCCGCGCCCGCTGTGCCGGGCCTTGCGGACGCCGCCCGTGTCGCCCTCGTGCACGCTGGAGCGCTTGTGGCCCTCGCCCGGCCCGAGCGGGGCCGCTTGGCGCCCGAGATCGTCTTCCCGCAGCCCATCGAGGGGGTTCGCCCATGAGCGCGTCGCATTCGGGGCGCGCATCCGACCTGGCCGAGCGCTTGCGCCGCGACTTCATCATCGGCGGCGCGCCCGCGCCCATACGCACGCTCGCCCGCGGGTCGGACGCCCGCGCGGTCCTTCCGGCCGTGATCGCCATCGGCGCCTTCGACGGCCTCCATCGCGGCCACGGGTTCCTGATCGACCGCGCGGTGGCCGACGCCCGCGCCCGCGGGATCGCCGCCGTCGCGGTGACCTTCGATCCCGATCCCGACGCCGTGGTGGCCCCGCGCCCGGCGCCCAAGCTCCTGACCACCACCGACCGCCTGCGCGCCCTCGCGCTGTCGGGCGTCGACGCCGTGGTCGTCGTCCCCTTCACCCGCGAGCTCGCCTCCTTGGGGCACGCGGAGTTCTTCGACGACGTGCTCGCCCGGGCGCTCGATGTCCGCTCGATCCACGTGGGCGCCGACTTCCGCCTCGGCTCGAGCGGCGCCTCGACCGTCGACGTGATTCGCTCCTGGGGCGCCGCCCGCGGCGTCGACGTGTTCGGCCATGACCTCGTCCGCGAGGGCGCGGGCGCCATCACGGCCACGCGCATCCGCGGCCTCATCGGGGCTGGCGAGCTCGAGGCCGCCCGCGAGCTGCTGGGCCGCGGGTACTACGTGCGCGGCTGCGTGGTGCGCGGCCGCGGCGAGGGGACCGGCATGGGCTTCCCCACGGCCAACGTCGCGCGGTCGCGGATGATGCAGATGCCGCCCGACGGCGTCTACGAGGCGTGGGCGCTCACCGACGCGGGCGAGGCCTGGCCCGCCGCCGTGAACGTGGGCCTGCCGCCCATGTTCTCCGACGACCCGAGCTCCTCCTCGCTCGAGGCGACGCTTCTCGGCTTCGCGGGGAACCTCTACGGGCAGGGGCTCGCGGTCCTGTTCGAGCGGCGGCTGCGGCCCTCGGTGGGGTTCGGCTCGCGCGACGAGCTCATCGCCGCGGTCACCGCCGACATCGAGGGCGTGCGGGAGCGGTTCGGGGACCGTCCGGTCGCGCTGTGACCCTTTGCGCGCCGTGCGTTTGCCCGACGGTATAGAATGGCGGGACGGCGCGGGGCCGCGAGGCGTGAGGAGGAGCGATCATGATCACCGATGAGGACCGCGAGCGGGTGCGGGCGGCGACGGACCTGGTCGCGCTCGTGCAGGAGACGGTCGAGCTCAAGCCGCGCGGCCACGAGTTCTGGGGCTGCTGCCCCTTCCACGGCGAGAAGACCCCGAGCTTCCACATCATCCCCGCCACCCAGGTGTGGCACTGCTTCGGCTGCGGGGAGGGCGGCGACGTCTTCAGCTACACGATGAAGCGCGAGAACCTGAGCTTCCCCGAGAGCATTCGCTACCTCGCCGACCGCGCGGGCGTCGAGATCCACGAGACGGGCTCCGCGCGCCCCTCGGGCAGCAAGCGCGGGCGCATCATCGCGGCCTGCGAGGAGAGCTGCTCGTTCTTCCACACGATGCTCATGCGCGGCAAGGACGGCGCGGGGCGGGACTACTGCCGCGAGCGCGGCCTCACCGGGGAGGTGTGCCGCAAGTACCGGCTCGGCTACGCCCCGGGCCGCGGGACGCTCGTCGCGCACCTCGCGAGCCACGGCATCAGCCAGCGCGAGATGATCGATGCGAACGTGGCCGTGTCCCGCCGCGGGGGCGTGGCGGACCGGTTCTACGAGCGCGTGATCTTCCCGATCTTCGACGAGCAGGGCCGCTGCATCGCCTTCGGCGGCCGCATCATGGGAGACGGCCAGCCCAAGTACCTGAACACCGCCGAGACCCCCGTCTTTCACAAGAAGCGCAACCTCTACGGCTTCAACTGGGCCAAGGAGCACATCGTCGCCAAGAACGAGGCAGTGGTGGTGGAGGGCTACACCGATGCGATCGCGTGCTGGGAGGCCGGGATCGGCAACGTCGTGGCGACGCTCGGCACGGCGCTCACCGAGCATCACGTCAAGACGCTCTCGCGCTTCGCCAAGCGGATCGTCTACCTCTTCGACGGGGACGCCGCAGGCCAGAAGGCCGCCGAGCGCGCGATCCAGTTCGTCGAGCACGGCGACATCGACCTGCGCTGCGTGATCCTGCCCGACGACATGGACCCGAACGACTTCGTCCGCGCCCGCGGCGGCGACGAGCTCGCCGCCCTCATCGAGGCCGCCGAGCCGCTCATAGACTTTGTGTTCCGCAAGCTCGATGAGCGCAGCGACGTCTCGACCCCGGGGGGCCGCGCGAAGGCGCTCGACGAGGCGCTTCGGCTCATCCACCCGCTCAGGCAGAGCTATATGATCGACTCCTACTACATGCAGATCGCCGACCGCCTGGGCGTGGACGCCGAGCTGGTGCGCGATGCCGCGCCGCGCGTCTTTCGCGAGGTGGGGCGCAGCGAGGAGCGCGCCCGCGAGCGCGAGCGGGCGGCCGAGCGCGCCGCACGCTCGAAGGAGCGCCACCCGGGTTCTGACGACGCGGCGGATGGCTGCATCGACGCCGTACCGCTCGACGCCTACGGGGCCGTGGCCGCCGAACCCGAGGACGCCGCGCCGGTCGATGCTTTGGCGGCGGGTACGGCGCCGGGGCCCTTCGGCGCCGCGGTCCTCACCGATCTCGAGCGCCGGGCGCTCGGATGCGAGCGCGAGCTCCTCACCCTGCTGACGGCCTTCCCCGATGCGTTTCGCGCCTTCGCCGAGCGGATCACCGAGATCGACTGGGTCGACCCGCGCCATGAGTCGATCGCCTGGGCGGTGCTCGCCACCCCGGCCGGCACCGAGGCCGTGCGCGTGATGGACGCCGCCCGCGCCGTCTGCCCCGAGGCGGCCGCGCTCGTCTCCGCGGGCACGATCGCGAGCACGAGCGCGCACCCCACCGAGACGAACATCACCTTCCTGCTCGACACCCTCGAGCTCTACACGATCCGCCGACGGATGCGCGCGACCCAGGGGCGCCTGCGCTTTGACCGCTCGCTGTCAGAGGAGGAGCGCCGCTCGATGACGATCCAGGCCACCCAGGATGCCGCCAGGAGCCGGGAGCTCGAGCGCGCCCTCGAGGGCGTGGCCGACCCGTTCCGCACGCTCGGATCGGGGGGCTGAGGCCGGTTTCCACGAGGCTTCCCGGCGACGCGGGCATAAAAGGGCGCCTTGCGGGGTAAAGCATCATAGGTTAATCTAAGTAGCCTTTATGTCTATGGAGGGAGTTTCTGTGCCGAAAGAGACCGGAAGCACGGGTGCTGATCTCGAGTCCTACGTTGCCAAGCTCATGCGCAACGGCGCCGCCGAGGGGACCGTCACCGAGGACGACATCCAGATCGCCCTGCGCGACATCGAGGTGACCGACGACCAGCTGAGCAACGTGTACCAGGCGCTTCGAAAGAACGGCATCGAGATCGTCTCCGCCAACGAGGATGATCCGGCGATGGAGTCCGACGACGCGGACGACGACGCTCCGGCACATGACGACGACCTCGACCTCGACGACGAGCGCGAGTCGAGCGAGGACCACGATATCAAGGTCGCCAAGATGGCGGACGCGGAGATGTCCTCCGACCGCCCCCGCCGCCGCACCCGCCCGCGCACGACCCGATCGCGCGCCCGCGCCCGCGGCCTCGACGCCTCAACCGTCATGCTCACCGGCGACCCGGTGCGCATGTACCTCAAGGAGATCGGCAAGGTCGACCTGCTCACGGCTGCCGACGAGGTGGATCTCGCGATGAAGATCGAGGCGGGCCTCGAGGCCGCCGACAAGCTCGAGGCCGCCGAGGCCGGCGAGCTCGAGCTCACGCGCTCCGAGAAGCGCCGCCTCATGCGCGTCGAGCAGGTGGGCCTCGACGCCAAGCAGGCCCTGATCAGCGCGAACCTGCGTCTCGTGGTCTCCATCGCCAAGCGCTACGTGGGCCGCGGCATGCTCTTCCTCGACCTCATCCAGGAGGGCAACCTCGGCCTCATCCGCGCGGTCGAGAAGTTCGACTACAAGAAGGGGTTCAAGTTCTCCACCTACGCCACGTGGTGGATCCGCCAGGCCATCACCCGCGCGATCGCCGACCAGGCGCGCACGATCCGCATCCCCGTGCACATGGTCGAGACGATCAACAAGCTCATGCGCGTCCAGCGCCAGCTGCTGCAGGATCTCGGCCGCGATCCGACCCCCGAGGAGATCGGCGCCGAGATGGACATGAGCGCCGAGCGCGTCCGCGAGATTCAGAAGATCAGCCAGGAGCCCGTGAGCCTCGAGACCCCGATCGGCGAGGAGGAGGACTCCCAGCTGGGCGACTTCATCGAGGACGCCCAGGCCGTGGTGCCGCCCGAGGCCGCGAGCTTCTCGATGCTCCAGGAGCAGCTGACGCAGGTGCTCGACGGCCTCGCCGACCGCGAGCGCAAGGTGATCGAGCTGCGCTTCGGCCTCGCCGACGGCCATCCGCGCACCCTTGAGGAGGTCGGCCGCGAGTTTGGGGTCACGCGCGAGCGCATCCGCCAGATCGAGTCCAAGACCTTAGCGAAGCTCCGCCACCCGAGCCGGTCGAGCAAGCTCAAGGACTACATCGAGAGCTAGCCTCCCGCGCAGCCCGTCCCCGCCGCACCTTGACTTGATGCCGAGCGTTCGTAATACGGCCTTTTTCGACGCCGAAAGCCGGAATTACGAACGCTCGGCATCGTGTTTCGCGCCATGGCGGTCATGCCGGGCCGCCCTCGCGCGTGCGCCAGCGCGCGAGGGCGGCCTCCGCCCCCGGGATGCCGTGCGCGGCGAGCAGGCCCATGAGCGGTCCGGTGCGCACGCAATCGTCGAAGGTGAAGCGGATGACGCCGAGGCCCATCGCCATGAGGCGCGACTCGCGGTTGCGCTCCGCCCGCAAGATCTCATGCGCCGCACGGCCGCCGGTCATGGTCGGGTCGGTGAGCTTCTGGAAGCCGTCGAGCTCCCCGATATCGTGCCGGTTGCGGCCGCGGACGCGGTGCTCCCAGTCGAAGTCGACGCGGTGCACGCCCCCGCTGCCGGGAATGCGGTACTCGACCTGCAGCTCGGGCAGCTGCACCCCCTCCTCGATCATGACAGCCCGCGCGTAGGACTCCCCGCCATTCTCGCTGCGTGGATCCGCGGCGAGGAGCGTCTCCTTGACCCGCCGCACGCCGCGGTGCCCGCATTTCATCGCCGCGATGCGCCGCACGGCCTGATCCGGGGTGCGCTGCGTGAGGCGGAGCAGCGAATCGGCCACGCCGAGGGCGTCACGGAAAGGGAGGGCTCGCATGGTGTCGAAGGCCGTCTGGTCGAGGGAGGTGACCCGCAGCCCCTCCACGATGGTCGACGGCGGACGCTCCCTGTCGATCGCATGGACCGCGCCGATGACCCTGTTGCAGCCCGCGACGACGGTGACGTGCGCGAGGGCGCGATGGGGCACGTAGAGCCCGTGGATGAGGGCCGCCGTCGGGCCGGCCAGCACCCAATCGGGGTGGGCGCACGCGAGCGAGCGGGCGAGGCGCCGGCAGCGCTCAGCCGGGTCGAGCTCGGACCAGAGGCGGCTGCGGGCGAAATGTCCCGGATGCGGCGCGACGAGGGTCCCTCGGGCGACGCGGCGGTTGAGCGCGTCGCGAAGCGGGCCGGCCGGCGCGTGCACGAGGGCCCCGTCCCGCTCTGCCTTGTCGAGCATCCCCGTGATGCGCGCGCCGTTGGCATATGATCCCATGGTGTCTCCTTTCTCCGTACGCGCAGCGTAGACGAAGGGCGGCTCACAGGTCTCTGAAGGCGTTCTGAACGGAATCTGACCGGCGAGGTCAGGGGCGTCGCAGGGAGCGCGCCGCGACGCCGACAATCGGCGAGCGCGCGGTTTTATCGGGCGGACGGCAGTGCGCAGCCGGCACGGTCGCCAGCCGAGGGCTTTGCACCGCAGGTTTTCCACAGCCCCGCGCCCATGCTGAGCGTTCGCGATTGCCCATATTTCGCCGCAAATGTACCGTATTGCGAACGCTCGGCATCTCCGCTGGATGCTGAGCGTTCGCAATACGGCTTTTTCAGCTCAAAAACACCGGATCACGAACGCTCGGCATCGGAGCCTGGGGAGGCGGCGGACGTGCCGTCCGACACCGCCGTCGGGCGCGAGCAAAATTTTGAAAATCGGCTCTTGAACTCAGCGCGGTTTTCCCTATACTTAACTTCGTTGCACGCGCAGCACCGAATTCCTCGGTAGCTCAATGGTAGAGCACGCGGCTGTTAACCGCGCTGTTGTAGGTTCGAGTCCTACCCGGGGAGCCAGACCTTCCAACCCGCCCTCGGCGGGTTTTTTCTTATCGCGAGCAATCCCTTATCTGTGCTACACTACCCAAGACCTTTAAGCGTCGGTACGAGATACCCGCAAGGTTCCATAGTCGGCCTGTCTGGCTCATCCTGCAGATGTCTCAGCCGCACGCGCGGTCGGGCATCTATTTTTTTTGCGTCCCGCCCCCCCGGCTCCTTGAGGGGACGCGGCCGCAGGAGGAGAGGAGTTCGATGGGCACGACCAACCCGAAAGTCATCATGGACGAGACTGCGGTCCAGCGCGCGCTGACGCGCATCGCCCATGAGATCGTCGAGCGCAACGAGGGCACCGACGACCTCGCCATCGTGGGCATCGTCACGCGCGGCGACCTGCTCGCCCGCCACCTGGTGGAGCGGGTCCGCGGCGTCGAGGGCGTCGAGGTGCCGCTCGGCAGCCTCGATATCAGCTTCTACCGCGACGACTTCGACACCCACTTCGCACCCGAGGTGCACGCCACCAACATCCCCTGGGACGTCGACGGCCGCCGCATCGTCCTTGTGGACGACATCCTCTACACCGGCCGCACCATCCGCGCGGCGCTCGACGCCATCATGGACATGGGGCGCCCCAAGAGCATCGAGCTCGCGGTCCTCGTGGACCGCGGCCACCGCGAACTGCCCATCAGCCCTGATTTCGTGGGCAAGAACGTGCCCTCCTCGAAGGGGGAGAACGTCCGCCTCTACATGACCGAGGTCGACGGGCGCACATCAGTCGAGATCAGCGAGCTGGCACCCGGCGCCCGCATCGGGTCGGCGCCGCTGGGAGGGGAGTAGCCATGGCGTTCAAGCACAAGCACCTCATCGACATCACCGAGTACAGCGATGCCGACATCATGCAGATCCTCAAGACGGCGCAGGCGTTCAGCCAGGTCAACGAGCGCGCGATCAAAAAGGTCCCCACGCTCAAGGGCAAGACGATCGTCAACATGTTCAACGAGCCCTCGACGCGCACCCGATCCTCCTTCGAGCTCGCCGAGAAGCGCCTCTCGGCCGACACCATGAACTTCGGCGGCTCCTCGACGAGCACGGTCAAGGGCGAGAGCCTCATCGACACCGTCATGACGCTCGACGCCTACAAGATCGACTGCATCGTGGTGCGCGACAAGCACGCGGGAGCGCCCTACATGGTCTCGCAGGCGAGCCCGGCCGTCGTCATCGACGCGGGCGACGGCAAACACCAGCACCCCACCCAGGCCCTGCTCGACCTCTACTCGATCTGGCAGCGCAAGGGCAGCTTCGAGGGGCTGCGCGTCGGTATCGTCGGCGACATCGGCCACTCCCGCGTCTGCGGCTCGCTCGTTCCGGCGCTCAAGATCATGGGCGCCGAGGTGACCCTCGTGGGCCCCGGGACCCTCATGCCCGCCCGCCCCGAGGTGCTCGGCGCCGACCGCGTGAGCGCGCACCTCGACGACGTCCTGCCCGACCTTGACGTGGTCTACATGCTCCGCGTGCAGATGGAGCGCCTCGAGGGGGCGCCCTTCCCGAGCATCCGCGAGTACCATGAGCTCTACGGCCTCACCCGCCGCCGTGAGCGCCTCATGCGCCCCGACGCGATCGTGTGCCACCCCGGCCCGATCAACCGCGGCGTCGAGTTCGACAGCTACATGGCCGACCATCCCGAGCGCTCGGTCATCCTCGACCAGGTCTACGCCGGCATCTGCGTGCGTATGGCCGCCCTGTTCCTGCTGCTTGGAGGTGCCGACAATGGCCTTTCTGCTTAAATCCGCCCATGTCGTCGACCCCGTCTTGGGGATCGACCGCGTCACCGACGTCCTGATCGAGGGCGAGACCATCGCCCGCGTCGGCGACGACCTCGCCGCCGACGGGGCCGAGGTCATCGACCTCTTTGGCAAGTACCTCGTCCCGGGCCTCGTCGACATGCACGTGCACCTGCGCGACCCGGGCCAGGAGTACAAGGAGGACATCGAGAGCGGCACGCGCGCCGCGGCCAAGGGCGGCTTCACCGGCGTCTGCGCGATGCCCAACACCGATCCGGTGACCGACACCGGCGCGGTGGTCCAGTACGTCAAGACGCGGGCAGCCGAGGTCGGCCACTGCCGCGTGTACCCCTCCGGCGCCATGACCCGCGGCCTCAAGGGCGAGGCCCTCTCCGAGATGGGCGACATGGTCGCCCGCGGGGCCGTCGCCTTCACCGATGACGGCCGCGGCATCCAGGACGCAGGCATGGTCCGCACCTGCATGGACTACGGCAAGATGTTCGGCAAGGTCTTCATGAGCCACTGCCAGGACAACAGCCTGGTGGGCGAGGGCCAGGTGAACGAGGGTGTGGCCTCCACCCGCCTGGGCATGCTCGGATGGCCCGCCGAGGGCGAGGAGGTCCAGATCGCCCGCGACATCCAGATGGCGCGGCTCACCGGCGCCCGCCTGCACATCCAGCACATCACCACGGCCCGCGGTCTCGCGCTCGTCCGCGCCGCGAAGGAGGAGGGCCTGCCGGTGACCTGCGAGGCCACCCCGCACCACCTCTTCCTCACCGAGGACGCGATCGACGCCACCTACCCGACGGTCTACAAGGTGAATCCGCCGCTGCGCACGGCCGAGGACGCCCGCGTGCTCGCCCAGGGCGTGGCCGACGGCACCGTGGACGCGATCGTGACCGACCACGCGCCGCACGCCGCCTGGGAGAAGGCGCGCGAGTTCGCGTTCGCGCCCTTCGGCATGACCGGGCTCGAGACGTCGCTCGCCCTCATGATCACCCATCTCGTGAAGCCGGGCATCATCGGCTACGGCCGCCTCGTTGAGCTCATGAGCGTCAAGCCGCGCGAGATCCTCGGCGTCGAGCCCGTCCGCATCGAGGCGGGCGCCACGGCCGACCTCACCGTCTTCGACCCCGAGATCTCCTGGACCGTCGGCGCCGACGGCTACGAGTCGAAGTCCGACAACTGCGGCTTCGACGGCGAGGCGCTGACCGGCCGCGCCACCGACGTCTTCGTGGGCGGTGCGCGCACGCTCGCGGACGGGGTCGTCTGCTAGGGGAGCGGCCTCGCGCGGCGCCGTCGCCGCTTGCCCTACGATAGCTTCCATGAGGGCGCCGCGCGGTCAGGCCGCGCGGCGCCGACGCAACAGATTAGGAGGGGATCCATGCCCACGCCCTCACCGGCGCGCGTGCACGAGTTCTCGGTCGTCTCGAACATCGAGATCGCCGACGCCGTCTTCGCGCTCACGATCGAGGCCCCGGCGCTCGCCGCCGCCCTGCGACCGGGACAGTTCATGAACTTCGCCGTGCCCGGCAACGCCCAATCGCTGCTCCGCATCCCGCTGAGCTACGCCGCCGCCGACCCCGCGGCCGGCACCGTCGAGATCTGGTTCGCCGTGGTCGGCGACGGCACGCGCCGCCTCTCCCAGATGGCACCCTACGACACCTCCACGGTGCTCGGCCCGGGCGGCAACGGCTGGGGGGTCCCTGCGGGACCTGAGGCCTGCGAGCGGGCGCTGCTCGTGGCAGGCGGCATCGGGATCCCGCCGATCGTCGCGCTCGCCCGCGAGCTCTCCCGCCGCGAGATCCCCTTCGACGCCTGCCTCGGCGCCGCGAGCGCGAACCGCCTGGTGGGCGTCCCCGAGCTCGAGGCGCTTCCCACCTGCGGTGACGTCCACGTGTGCACGGACGACGGAACGGCGGGCACGAAGGCCTTCTGCACGGACCCGGCGGCCCTGCTCCTCTCGAACAAGGCCTACGGCTACGCGGCGACCTGCGGACCCGGCGTCATGATGAAGAAGGTCGCGTCTGCGGCCGCCGCGGCAGGGGTGCCCTGCGAGGCTTCGCTCGAGCGGATGATGGCCTGCGGGTTCGGCGCCTGCAACACCTGCAACGTCGAGACGGTGGACGGTATGAAGGGGGCCTGCATGTGCGGGCCGGTCTTCGATGCGACCAAGGTGGTGGTCTGGTGAGCGAGCTCAAGACGGCCGTCGACTTCGGCGGCGTGAAGATGAAGAACCCGGTGAACACCGCGAGCGGCACCTTCGGGTACGGCTGGCAGTTCTCCGAGCTCATGGACGTCTCCCGGCTCGGCGCCATCACCACGAAGGGGTGCGCTGCCGAGCCCTGGGCCGGAAACCCCGCGCCGCGCATGACCGAGGTGCGCGGCGGCATGATGAACTCCGTCGGCCTGCAGAACCCCGGCGTCGAGGCCTTCGCGCGCGACTCGGGCCCTTGGCTCGCCGATCTCACGGCTTCCGGAACCCAGGTGATCTGCCAGGTGGCGGGCCACTCCACCGAGGAGTACGTCGCCGCGCTCGAGCTCTTCTGCGAGCTGTGCCCCTGGGCCGCCGGCTTCGAGATCAACGTGAGCTGCCCGAACCTCGCGGCGGGCGGCGCGGCCTGCGGCTCCACCCCCGAGGGGGCGGCCGACGTCATGCGCGCCTGCCGCCGCGTCACCGACCGGCCCCTCTTCGTGAAGATGGCGCCGGTGCGGGTCCCTGAGATCGCGCGCGCCCTCGAGGACGCCGGCGCCGACGGCCTGACCCTCATCAACTCGATCCCGGGCATGTCGATCGACGTGCGCACGCGCCGCTCTAAGCTCTCCAAGCCCACCGGCGGCCTCTCCGGGCCGCTGTGCCACCCCATCGCCGTGCGCATGGTGTGGGAGGCCGCGCAGGTCGTCGAGATCCCCATCTGCGGCGTGGGCGGCATCATGAGCGGCGAGGACGCCGCCGAGTTCATCCTCGCGGGCGCGACCTGCGTGGGCGTGGGCATGGCGAACCTCGTGGAGCCCGGTGCCGCGATCCGCATCCTCGAGGAGCTCGAGGGGTGGGCCCGCGCCCAGGGCGTCAGCGACATCAACGAGCTCGTGGGGGCCCTCGAATGGTAGGCGGGCCGCAGGAGCGCATCATGGTCGCGCTCGACTGCGAGCGCGACCGCGCCCTCGAGCTCGCCCGCATGCTCGCCGGGCGGGCGCGCTGGGTCAAGGTGGGCATGACGCTCTACTACGCCGAGGGGCCGGCTATCGTCCGCGCCCTGAAAGAGCTCGGGTTCGACGTCTTCGTTGACCTGAAGTTCCACGACATCCCGCATCAGGTGGAGGGCGCCGCGCGCGCCGCCGCGGCAGCCGGGGCCGACCTGCTGACGGCGCACGGCCTGGGCTCCGCGGCCATGCTCGCCGCCGCCCGCGCGGGGGCGGGGCAGGCGGCCGGGCCGGGCGGGCGCGCCCGGGTCATCGCCGTCACGATTCTGACGAGCATGGACGTCGACGCGCTCGCGAGCATCGGCGTCGACGCGCCCGTGGAGCAGGAGGTGGAGCGCCTCGCGCGCCTCGCCTTTGGCGCCGGGATGGACGGCATCGTGTGCTCGCCCTTCGAGGCCGCCCGGATGAGGGAGCTCATGGGGCCCGACGCGCTCATCGTCTGCCCGGGCGTGCGCCCGGCCGGCGCCGCGCGCGGGGACCAATGCCGGGTGGCCACGCCCGCCGAGGCCCTGAGCCGCGGCGCGAGCCATATCGTTATCGGCCGACCCATCACCGAGGCCCCCGACCCCCTCGCCGCGTTCGATGAGATCGCCACCTCGCTCGAGGGGGTCACAGGATCGGCACCGGGTCCCGCGATCGCGGCGGACGACACCTCTCAGCTGCGATAACTTCGTATAGGTTTTATGGAGGAGCAACCCGCTAGGCGATTCAACTGCCCAAATGCTTGAACCTTGCGCCGGTATCGACTAATCTGAATGACCGTTACAGGTTCAGAGGGCGCTTTAGAAGGCATTTCTCTAGCCGTTCACAGCTTTGTAATCACCGACATTGGAGGTTCTAATGGCACTTCCCCAGCTCACCGACGAGCAGCGCAAGGCTGCCCTTGAGAAGGCCGCTGCCGCCCGCCACGCCCGCGCCGAGCTCCGCGAGAAGATCAAGAAGGGCGAGATCTCCATCGAGTCCGTCCTGAACTCGGACGATCCCATCGCCTCGCGCATGAAGGTCTCCACCCTCATCGAGTCGCTCCCGGGCTACGGCAAGGCCAAGGCCGCCAAGATCATGGATGAGCTCGGCATCTCCGCCACCCGTCGCGTGCAGGGCCTCGGTGTCCGTCAGCGTGAGCAGCTGCTCGAGCAGCTCACCAAGTAAGTGAGCTCTCGAAGCTCCAAGCTCTTCGTCATCTCCGGACCGTCAGGTGCAGGGAAGGGGACGCTCGTCGCGCGCGTGCGCGGGCGTCTCCCTCATCTGGGCCTGACGGTTTCCGCTACCACGAGAGCGCCCCGCGCCGGCGAGGTCGATGGAGAAACCTACCACTTCCTCTCCGACGCCGAGTTCACCCGCCGCATCGATGCGGGGGAGTTCCTCGAGTGGGCCCAGGTCCACGACCACCGCTACGGCACCCTCGCCTCGGAGGTCGACCGCAACCTCTCCGCCGGCCGCTCGCTCATCTTGGAGATCGATGTCCAGGGCGCGCTGGCCGTGCGCGAGCGCTTCCCGGACGCGGTCCTCATCTTCATCGAGCCGCCCTCGATGAAGGTGCTCCGCGCGCGCCTGATCGGGCGCGGGTCCGAGACGGACGAGTCGCTATCGCTGCGCCTCGCCGACGCCGAGCGCGAGTGCGCGCTCGCGTCCGCCTACGACGTCCGCATCGTCAACGACGACCTCGATCGCGCGACCGATGAGCTCATCCGCGTCCTCACCAGCTATGAAAGGTACTGAGTGCATGTCAGTCGTCAAGCCCTCCATCGACGATCTGCTCGAGCAGACCGATAACAACCGCTTCCTCCTCGCCTCGCTCGCGTCCAAGCGCGCCTGCGACATCAACAGCATGCTGCGCGAGCAGCACAGCCGCGTCCTCGCGGTGCAGGACGTGGACGACATCACGGTCGCCCTCTCCGGCAAGGACACCATCTCCATGGCCATGGACGAGATCGCCGACGGCGACATCTCGTTCGACCACGGGATCTTCGAGGAAGCGCTCGGGCACCGTGCCGAGGCCAAGGCCTAGTCGATGGCCAGCCGCGTCTGCCTGGTCCACTATCATGAGATAGGGCTCAAGGGCAAGAACCGCGCCCGTTTCGAGCGCATCCTCATGGACAACCTGAAGGCGGCCCTGGCCGCCTTTTCCGTGGCAGCGATCAACCGGATATCCGGCCATATCCTCGTCAGCTTCTCTCAGGCTGGCCAGGCCGAGGAGGCCTGCGCCCTCATCGCGCGCGTGCCCGGGGTCGCCCGCGTGTCGCTCGCCTTCCACACCGGGCGCGTGGCCGACGAGTACTGCGATGCCGCCGTGCACGCCCTTACGGAGTTCGGCCCCTTCGAGAGCTTCAAGGTCCACGCCCGTCGCTCCAACACCGACTACGAGCTCTCCTCGCTCGACCTCAACCGCCAGGTGGGGGAGGTGCTCTGCGCCGCCTTCCCCGAGAAGCGGGTCCAGATGCACGGCCCCGACGCGATCGTCTACGTGCTCGTCGTCCAGGGGAGCGTCTACGTGTACGCCCGAAGCATGCGCGGCGTCGGCGGGCTGCCGCAAGGGAGCGCCGGGAAGGTCATGACGCTTTTGTCCTCGGGCATCGACTCCCCGGTCGCCACATGGATGATGGCACGCCGCGGCGCCGTGCCCGTGCCCGTGCACTTCTCCGGCCGCCCCCAGACGCCCGACACGAGCGAGTACCTCGTCCAGGACATCGTGGCCGCGCTCGCGCCCGAGGTGCAGGTGGGCCGCCTCTACGTGGTCCCCTTCGGCGACGTGCAACGTGAGATCGCCATCGCGTGCCCGAGCGGCCTGCGCGTGATCATGTACCGGCGCATCATGTACGCGGTCACGGAGCGCCTGGGTCGCATCGAGGGGGCGAAAGCGATCGTGACCGGTGAGAGCTTAGGCCAGGTCGCTTCCCAGACCCTGGAGAACATCATGGCCGTGAACGAGGTTGTCGACCTCCCGGTCTTCCGTCCGCTGATCGGCAGCGACAAGCAGGAGATCATCGAGCGCGCCGAGCAGATCGGCACTTACGAGATCTCGACGCAGACGGCGCCGGACTGCTGCACCCTCTTCATGCCGCGCCGGCCCGAGACGCACGCCCGTCTGGCCGAGGTGCATGAGGCCTGGGAGCTCATCGACCACGAGGGCATGATCGAGGGGCTCGTCGCCGCCGCGGAGTACGTCGACTTCACGGCGCCCACCTACCGACCGCCCCGAAAGATCCGCGCGCGCCATGAGGCCCTCGCGCCCCGCGCCGCCGACCCGCTGCCGGAGGCCCCCGCGAACTGAGCTTGAAGCGGGCGCTGAGCCCTCCTATGAGACGCCCCGAGGCGCCCTGTGACCGAATGTTCAGGGCGCCTCGGGGCGTCTCGGCGTGCGGCGGCACCTGCGAGCAGGCGTTTGAGGTTTCGGACAGCTGGCTGTAAGGTCGCGCGTTGAAATCTTCAACGACGTCCCGCCGAGGGCCGTGCATCGCCCACTATGAAGGAGGGAGGTGGCGATGCAGGTGCAAAGAGATACCAGGCGCGTGGCTGAGCGGGCGCTGAGATTCGTCCGAGGACGCGAGCATATGGCCGCGGCCGCGGCGGTGGCGGCGGCGATCGCGATCGCCGTGGGCGCCGCGGGCGCCCGCGACACTGGGGTGCTGATCGAGCGCGGGGGACCGGCTGCACAGATGGCGGCCAGCGCCGGATCCGCCCGGCCCGAGGCGAAGCCGGAGCCCGCGGCGCCGCTTGTGGTCGACGTGGGCGGCGCCGTCGCGCGGCCCGGGGTGGTGGAGGTGGCGCCGGGCTCGCGGGTGGCTGACGCCATCGCGGCTGCAGGCGGCCTCACCGCCGAGGCCGACGTCTCGGCCGTCAACCGGGCGGCGCCCGTGGCCGACGGGACGAAGATCCAGGTGCCGCGTGTCGGCGAGGTCGCGGCCGGCGCGGCGGCACCTCCGTCTGCGGGCGCGGCCGGCGCTGGGGTCGCCACGGGCGCTCGGCTCGTGAACATCAACGCGGCCACGGCCGAGGAGCTCACCGACCTGCCGGGGGTGGGGCCGGCGACGGCCCGGGCGATCGTCGAGGACCGCACTGCGAACGGGCCCTTCTCATCTCCTGAGGACCTTATGCGCGTGAGCGGGATCGGTGAGAAGCGCTTCGAGCGGCTCCGGGACCGGGTGACGGTGTGAGCGCGCCCGCCGAGCTGGGGCCGCGGCCCCATGTGCCGGCGTCGGCCGCCTGCGCCACCTCGGCTGTGGCGACGGCGGCGCTGTTGCTGGAGCTCGCATGGAGGGCGCACGCCGCGGGCGCACCGCTCCCGCACGGAGCGGCCCGCGCCCTCGCTGCGGGGGCGGCCGGCTCGATCCTCCTGCTCGCCGCGGTCAGGTTTTCGCGGGCGCGCACCTGCCCGCCGCAGCCCCGGCCCGACAGGGGAGGCAGGCGGTCCCGGGCGCTGCCCTGGGCCGCGTGCGCGATCGCGGGCGTCTTTACGGCGTCGGCGGCCAGCGGCCTGTGGATGGCGCGCGCCGATGCGGCTGCCGCGGTCATCGCATCGGTGCCGCCGGGGGAGCGGGTCCTCGTCATCCGGGGGGACCCGTCGATCACGGACCGCGGCGCGTCGGCGTCGGCGGTGATGCGGACGGCCGACGGAGGCGCCGCCGCCAAAGTGCGGCTGAATCTGCCTCGGCCCCTCGAGGACGGGACCGCCCTCACCGCGGTCTGCCGCATGAGGCCCTTTGAGGAGGGGGAGTGGGAGCGCGCGCGGTACCTGCGCGGCGAGGCGGCGGCGCTCGACGCCGTCCGCGTTACCCGGATCCTGCCTGAAGACGGCGCGGGCCCCCTCGCCGCCTTGCGCCGGCGGCTGCTTGCCGTCCTGGATCCGAGAAGGAGCCCAGGGCGCGCGCTGGTGGCCGGCGTCATCTGCGGCCGCACGACCGAGCTGGCCCGCGAGGCCGCCTACGAGGACTTCTCGACCGCGGGCCTCACGCACCTGGTCGCGGTGTCCGGGAGCCATCTGGCGCTCATCGCCTCGCTTTTCGCGGGCGCGCTGCGACCCGTCCGCGGAAGGAGGGTAGCCCGCCTGGGCGCGCTCATCGCCCTCATGGGGGCCTACGTCGTCTTCACCGGCTGCGCCCCCTCGGCGATGCGCTCGCTCGCGATGGTCGCGGCCTCGCATGCCGCCGCGCTCGCGCGCCGGCGCCCGCACTCCCTCTCGGGGCTCGCCCTCGCCGTCACCCTCCTCGTCGCCCTCGATCCGGGCTGCGTGTACGATCTGGGCTTCCAGCTCTCCTCCGTGAGCGTCCTGTTCATCACGGCCCTGGCTCCCTACCTCGCCCACCACCTGGAGCTGCTGCGCCTGCCGCGCGCCCTGGCCCGCCCGCTCGCCTGCACGCTCGCCGCCCAGATCGCGACGGCCCCGATCACGGCCCCGGTGTTCGGGTCGGTCTCGCTCATCGCCCCGCTGGCGAACCTCATCGCAGGTCCCGCCATGAGCCTGCTGCTCGCGCTCGGGCTGCCGGCGCTCCCGGTTGCCGCGCTCGCGCCCTCCCTCGATGTCGTCTGGTGCCTCGAGGGGCTGGCGAACCTCTCGATCTCGTGGGCCTCCCTGCTCGCCCACGCGCCCTACGCCTCGGTCGCGCTCGACCTCGGTCCCTTGTTCGCCTTCGGCGTCTACGCGGTGGCGGCGGGCGTCTTCGCCGCATGGCGGGAAGTGCCGCCCCGTGTGCTCGCACGCGCCCTCGCCCTCCTTGTCATCGCGGGAGCCCTCTGGTGGGGGCGCTGGCGCCTTGCGGCCCCGGCCGGCATCTCCGTGCTCGACGTGGGCCAGGCCGACGCGATCCTCATCCGGGACGGGGCGGCCGCGGTGCTCGTCGACGCGGGCGTGGACGGGCGCGCCGCCACGGCCCTCGCGCGCCAGCGCGTCCTTCATCTCGACGCGATCGTGATCACGCATTGGGACCGCGACCATTGGGGCGGGATCGCCGAGGTGCTGCGGAGCGTCCCGACCGATCGCATCATCGTGGCGGCCGGGGCCGCCGCCTTTGCCCCACCTGAGCTGCGCGACGCGTGGAAGGGGCCGATCGATGAGGTCGCGGTCGGGGACGGCATCGAGGTGGGCGGTTTCTCCTGCCGGGTGGTGTGGCCCCTCGAGTCGGTGGGAGGGGAAAAGAACGCCGACTCGCTGTGCCTGGCGGTCTCGTTCGACCGCGGCGGATCGCGGATGCGCGCGCTGCTCACCGGGGACACCGAGCTCGACCAGGAGCTCGCCTACGCGCCTGAGGTGGGTGACATCGACGTGCTCAAGGTCGGCCACCACGGCTCGAAGGCCTCGGTGGACGCCGAGTTCCTCGCGTTGATCGACCCCGAGGTCGCGGTCGCGAGCGCCGGGGCTGACAACAGCTACGGGCATCCGAGCCGGGAGGCCGTGGGCGTCCTCGAGCGGGCGGGTGTCGCGTTCTGGTGCACGATCGACGCCGGCGACGTCGTGCTCGAGCCAGACCGCGACGGGGTGCGCGTCAGGGCGTCGGCGGGCGACCGCCGCGCGGAAGTGGGGTAGTATGGGACGACGGAATGCGACCTGAGAGGACGGGGGGAGCCGTGGAGGACCTGCTGCCGGCATATCTGATCGTGGGGACCGACGAGCTCAAGCGGTCCGTCGCGGTCAAGCGGATGCGCGACCGCCTCGAGGGCACCGGCATGGCCGAGTTCAACATCGACGAGCGCGACATGACGCGCGACGTCGCCATCGACGACATCATCGCCTCGCTGAACACCCTGCCCATGGGCACGGACTTCCGCCTGGTGATCCTTTTCGGCTGCGACCGGCTCGCCAAGGCCGTCTCGGAGCCGCTCGTCGAGTACCTCGCGAACCCGTCGCCGACGACGGTCTGCCTGCTCGTGGCCGACAAGCTCGCGAAGAACACGCGCTTGTACAAGGCCGTGACCAAGATCGGCGCGAAGGCGGTGGTGAACTGCGCGCCCAAGAAGTCGTGGGAGCTGCCGGCCCAGGTGGCCGCCATGGCGCGCTCGTTCGGCAAGACGATGCCGCTGCCCGCCGCCGAGGAGCTCGTCGAGCGCGCCGGTGAGAACACCCGCCTGCTCGAGAACGAGCTCCGCCGCCTCGCCCAGCAGGTGCCCGCCCCCGTCATCGAGGTGGCCGATGTGAAGCGGCTCGTGGTGCGCACGGCCGAGGCGAAGCCCTGGGGCCTTCTGGACGCGCTGGCCGCCCGCGACCTCCCGCGCGCCCTCGAGCTATTGGAGCTCCAGCCGAAGGGCACCGAGATCAGGCTCTACATGCTGCTCGTCGGGCGCATCCGCGAGCTCATCGTCGCGAAGGCGCTCGACGCCCGCGGCGCGGGACGGGAGCTGGCGTCTTATCTGAAGGTGCAGGGCTGGCAGGTGAAGAACCACCTCATCTGGTCGCGCCGGTTCTCCATGGCCGAGCTCACCGACGCGCTGGACGCCGCCTGCGATCTCGAGCTCGCCCTCAAGGGCTCGCGCGACTCGAACCTCGCCCTCAGACTCTGGATCACCCGGGTCATCACCGGCTGACGCCTTTTGGATCCTGCCGGCGCCGCGTTCCGATCCCACCGATCCCGAGCGTCTCGATGATGCCGAGCGTTCGTAATCCGGCGTATTTTGCGCTCAAAATGCCGGATTACGAACGCTCGGCATGAAAAAAGCCCCGACCGGGGCCGGGGCTTCAAAGACTGCGATGAGTCGGGCGCTTAGAGCGAGTTCACCAGGTTCTGCACGCCGCTCTTGCGGTTGGCGGCCTGGTTCTTGTGGATGACGCCCTTGGCGACGGCCTTGTCCAGCGCGCGGTAGGCGCGGGTGGCGGCGGCGTTGGCGGCGTCCTTGTCGCCGGCCTCCACGGCAGCGCCGACGTGCTTGATCAGCGTCTTGAGCTCGGAACGGATGGCCTTGTTGCGGACGCGGGCCACCTCGCTGGTGCGGATGCGCTTCTTCTGGGACTTGATGTTAGCCACTTCTTGGTTTCCTTTCGCGATCTTATTCCGTTTGTTCCGGACTCTGAGACACGGTTCCGTCAAACAGGCGAAGAGTATACCATCCTTTTGGCTGCTCGCAAGGGGTTGGTGTGGATTCATGCTGGTAACCATCATATGCGCACGAGCATCCGCTCGCAGACCGGGCGCGCTTTCGGTATCATAGCCCCCATGACTACCTTTGATACCTCACATATCAGGAACTTCTCCATCGTCGCGCACATCGACCATGGCAAGTCCACCATCTCCGACCGCATCCTGTCGCTCACGCGCACCGTCGAGGAGCGCGACATGGCCGACCAGCTGCTGGACACCATGGACATCGAGCGGGAACGCGGGATCACGATCAAGTCGAACGCCGTGCGCGTGATGTACGACGCCGACGACGGGGAGACCTACCAGTTCAACCTCATCGACACGCCGGGGCACGTCGACTTCACCTACGAGGTCTCGCGCTCGCTCGCGGCCTGCGAGGGCGCCGTCCTCGTGGTCGACGCCACGCAGGGCGTCGAGGCGCAGACGGTCTCCAACGCGAGCCTCGCGATGAACGCGAACCTGGACATCGTGCCTGCGATCAACAAGATCGACCTGCCGAGCGCGCACCCCGACGAGGTCAAGGTCGAGATCGAGGACGAGCTGGCCATCCCCGCCGACGACGCGGTGTCGGTCTCGGGCAAGACGGGCGAGGGGATCCACGACCTCCTCGAGGCCATCGTCATGCTCATCTCGCCGCCCGAGGGCGACCCCGCCTCGCCGCTCAAGGCGCTCATCCTCGACTCCTATTTCGACGAGTACCGCGGCGTGGTCGCGATGGTCCGCGTCTTCGACGGCTCCATCAAGAAGGGCGACCAGGTCCGTATGATGCAGGGCGGGGAGGACTTCCTCGTGGACGCCGTCGGCGTCAAGCGGCCGGTCGAGACCCTCGTGGACGAGCTCGGCGTCGGCGAGGTGGGCTTCGTGGTCACGGGGCTCAAGAACCCCGAGGCCGTGCGCGTGGGAGACACCCTGACCGGTCGCGACCGCCCCACGGCCGCGGCCCTGCCGGGCTACCGCGAGGCCAAGCCCATGGTCTACACGGGCATCTTCCCGGTCGACAACAAAGAGTACGAGAACCTGCGCGACGCCCTCGACAAGCTCCATGTGAACGACCCCTCACTCACCTGGTCGCCCGAGACCTCGGCCGCCCTCGGCTTCGGTTTCCGCGTGGGCTTTTTGGGCCTTTTGCACATGGAGGTCGTCAAGGAGCGCCTCGAGCGCGAGTTCAACCTCGA
The DNA here is from genome assembly GCA_015062655.1 of Coriobacteriaceae bacterium. Classification (GTDB taxonomy): domain Bacteria; phylum Actinomycetota; class Coriobacteriia; order Coriobacteriales; family Coriobacteriaceae; genus Collinsella. The sequence goes on along the minus strand of SUUG01000015.1, from coordinate 113,827 downwards.
CCTCATCGCCACGAGCCCGAGCGTCGACTACCACGTCTTCAAGACCGACGGCGAGATGATCGGCGTGCGCAGCCCTCAGGACCTTCCCGACGTCACCCGCATCGACCGCATCGAGGAGCCCTTCCTCAAGGCGAAGATCATCTGCCCGCCGGAGTTCACGGGCGCCGTCATGCAGCTCGCGATCGAGCACCGCGGCGTCACCACCGACATGATCCACCTGAGCGAGCGCTCGGTCGAGATGCACTTCGACATGCCGCTCGCCGAGCTCATCCTCGACTTCTTCGACCAGCTCAAGAGCCGCACCAAGGGCTACGCCTCGCTCGACTACGAGTTCTCGGAGTACCGCGCGAGCGACCTTGTGAAGCTCGACATCCTACTGTCCGGTGACGAGGTGGACGCCCTCTCGTTCATCGTGCACAAGGATAAGGCCTACGAGCTGGCCCGCGGCCTGTGCGACAAGCTCAAGGAGATCATCCCGCGCCAGCTGTTCGAGGTGCCCATCCAAGGCGCGATCGGCAACAAGATCATCGCCCGCAGCACCGTCAAGGCGCGCCGCAAGGACGTGCTCGCCAAGTGCTACGGCGGCGACATCTCGCGCAAGCGCAAGCTCCTCGAGAAGCAGAAGGAGGGCAAGAAGCGCATGAAGGCCATCGGATCGGTCGAGGTGCCGCAGGAGGCCTTCCTCGCCATCCTGAAGGTGGATGAGTAGGCTGTGGCGCCTCGCGATATGAGCGCCCGCCTGCGTGCGCGCTGGGAGGAGCAGCCCTTCATGCTCGCCCCGATGGCGGGCGTCACCGACGCCGCCTACCGCATCATGTGCCGCCGCCACGGGGCGCGGACGGCCTACTCGGAGATGGTCTCGGTCGCCGGCCTCGCCTTCGCGAGCGAGCGCACCTGGGAGCTGCTGCTGCCGGCGCCCGAGGAGGGCGACCTGGCCGTGCAGCTGTTCGGCAGCAAGCCCGACCAGTTCTCAGCCGCTGTCGCCGCCATCCAGGAGCGCCTGGGCGCCCGGCTTGCCCTCATCGACATCAACATGGCCTGCCCGGCGCGCAAGGTCATCACGAAGGGGGAGGGGTCGGCGCTCATAGACCGCCCCGACCTGGCGCAAAAGATCGCCGCCGCCTGCGTCCGCGAGGCGCGGGTCCCCGTGACGGTGAAGATGCGCCGGTCCTTCCGCTTTGGCGCGGAGACCGCCCCTGAGCTCGCCGCGCGCCTCGAGGACGTGGGGGTCGCGGCCGTCGCCGTCCACGGCCGCACGGCGTCCCAGCTCTATTCCGGCAAGGCCGACTGGGGCGCGATCGACCGCGTGGCCGCGCGCGTCTCGGTGCCGGTGATCGGCTCGGGCGACGTCTTCACTCCCGATGCCGCCGCGCGCATGCTCGCCGAGACGGCCGCCGAGGCTGTCTTCGTGGCGCGCGGGAGCTACGGCAACCCCTGGATCTTCGAGGACGCGCTCGCGCTCTCACGCGGCGCCGAGGCGGCGGAGCACAGCTGGGACGCGCGCCTGGACGCGCTCAGCGAGCACCTCGACCTGCTCCATGAGACGGGCGCCCACATGCGGCGCGCCCGCACCTTCGCGGCCTGGTACCTGAAGGGCATGCCCCATGCGGCCGGGTGGCGGAGCCGCGCCGTGCGCTGCGAGACCCACCTCGACTTCGTCGAGCTCGTGGCGGGCATCCGCGAGGACATCGCCCGGGCCGGGGCATGAGCCATGCCGCGGTCTTAGCCGCGACCGCCGCCGCGGCCCCTGTCCGCGCCCTGTACCTGCATGTGCCGTTTTGCGCCTCTCGCTGCCGGTACTGCGACTTTGCCACCTCCGCCACCCGCGCGGGCGACCCGGTCATGCCCGCCTACGCCGCGGCGCTCGCGCGGATCGTCGCGGAGGCGCGCGGGCGCGGGCTCACGGCCGCGGTGCGCACGGCCTACGTCGGCGGCGGCACGCCGAGCCTGCTTCCCGCCCGCGACCTCGCGGGCCTCATCGGCTCCGTCGCGCTCTCGGGGTCCGTCGAGGAGCTCTCCTTCGAGGCGAACCCCGAGTCGCTCTCAGACGACCTCATCGCGGTCGCGCGCGAGGCCGGGGCGACCCGCGTCTCGATCGGCGTGCAGTCCTTCGACGACCGCGAGCTCGCCGCCCTCGGCCGCATCCACGACAGCAAGCGCGCGGCCGCGGCCCTCGGCGCCGCCGTCGCCTCGGGTTTGGCGGCGTCTGTCGACCTCATGTGCGGGATTCCCTACCAGACGCCCGCGAGCTGGGAGCACTCGCTCGTCTGTGCACTCGACCTCGGCGCGTCTCATGTGAGCTGCTACCCGCTGATCATCGAGGAGGGGACGGCCATGGAGCGGCTCTGCGAGGCGGGCAGGCTCCCCTGGCCGGATGACGACGACGAGGCGTCCTACATGGAGGCCGCGCGGCGGCGCCTCGCGGCAGGCGGCCTGGCCCGCTACGAGGTCGCGAGCTACGCCGCGCCCGGCCGCGCTTGCGAGCACAACATCGCCTACTGGACGGGCGAGCCCTACCTCGGGCTCGGCACGGCCGCGGCGAGCATGCTCGAGCGGGAGGGCTACGAGGCCCTGCGCGCGGCGGCCCCCTCCCTTCCCGCGCCGGCCGCGTCGACCGCGCGGGTGCGGCTCACCGTCGCCTCCGGCCCCGCCGAGGTGGCCCGCGCCCACGCGATCGCCGACCTCGCCTTCGAGGTGGAGGAGCTTGACGCCCGCGAGGCCGCGGCGGAGGACCTCATGCTCGGCCTCAGGATGGCGCGGGGGATCTCGCCGGGCATCCTCGCCCGCGCCCGCCGCGAGATCCCGGCGGCCCCGCTCGACGCGGCGATCGGCTGGGCGCTCGAGACCGGGCTCGCCTCCTGGATGGGCACGGGTGCGGGCGCGCGCCTCGCTCCCACGGAGCTCGGATGGCTCATGGGCAACGAGCTCTACGGGCGCTTCTGGGGGCTCGCCGCCGACGAATGACGTCCCTTCATGGCGTCCGGGTGGGTTCTCCCGATCCCGCCGCATGCGTTAGCGCCGGTGGGGTATCCTCACTAGATCGACTGACGCCAGGCACACCGCCTACGACCGGGGAGGTCACCCGCCCGCATGCCCGCGATGAACCAAAAGGATTACTACGCGATCCTCGGGGTCTCGAAGGACGCCGACAAGAAGGAGATCCAGAAGGCCTTCCAGAAGAAGGCCCGCGCGCTCCACCCCGACATCAACAAGGCCCCGGACGCCGAGGAGCGCTTCAAGGAGGTCTCCGAGGCCTACGCCGTCCTCTCCGACGAGCAGAAGCGCGCCCGCTACGACGCGATGCGCGCCGGCTCCCCGTTCGCGGGCGCCGCCGCGGGCGCCGGGGCGCGGCCCCAGGCCGGGGGCTACCCGGGCCAGGCGGGCGGATTCCCGTTCGGCTTCCCGTTCGACATGGCGGGCGCCGGCCGTCGCCGCGCCGCGACGGCCTACAACCCCGAGGCCGGCGCCGACGTCGTCGTCGACGTGGACCTCACGCGCGAGGAGGCCCGCGCGGGCGCGCGGCGCGCGGTGACCTACCGCCGCTTCGACACCTGCGGCAACTGCCACGGCTCGGGCTCGGTCGCCAGCGAGCACACCCGCACCTGCCCCACCTGCGGCGGCGCGGGCGCCATCAACGTTGACCTGTCGTTTTTGTTCGGCGCCGGCGCCGCCCAGATGCAGTGCCCCGAGTGCGGGGGCACCGGCAAGGTCGTCGCCGACCCCTGCCCCGAGTGCGCGGGGTCCGGTCGTCGCCAGGTGGTCTCCGAGGCGGTCGTCTCCTTCCCGGCGGACTCCCATGACGGCGACCAGGTTCGGGTCCGCGGCATGGGGCACGCCGGCACCAACGGAGCCGCGACCGGGGACCTCGTGGGCCGCGCCCGCGTCGCCTCCGAGCGCCTCGAGGGTCGCGCCCGCACCGGGTTCGGGCTCATCGGCATCGCCCTGCCCTTCCTCGTGCTGTCGTCGTTCTCCGGCGTTTTGTCGGTCTTCCTTCTCATCTGCCTCGTCCCCATCGCGGTGGGCGTCGCGGGCATCGCGGCGGCCAACCCGCTGTCGCGCTCTCCGCTGTGGTGGCGCCGCGGCCTCATCGCCATGGCGAACGGGGCGGCCAACAGCCTCATCTGGGCGCTCATCCTCGTCTGGTTCACGAGCTGCTCCCAGCGGGTCCTGATCGGCCCGTATTAGGCCGGCACCGGCCGCATACGTTGCGGGCGCCCGGGCATAATGGGTGCATCGTCCGCCCCGGGGGCGGGCGGGTAGGAACGGATCCACGGCCGTCTGGCCGAGAGGGGATAGCGAGATCGTGGCGGAATCAAAGGACTACTACGAGGTGCTGGGCGTCGATCGCGACGCCGACCAGCGCGCCATCAAGCGCGCGTTCCTGAAGAAGGCGCGCGAGGTGCACCCGGACGTGTCCGACGCTCCCGACGCCGAGGAGCGCTTCAAGGAGGTCAACGAGGCCTACTCCGTGCTCTCCGACGAGCAGAAGCGGGCGATGTACGACCGGTACGGCACGGTCGACGGACCGGCCGGCGGCGGCTACGTCGACTTCTCCGACATCTTCGGCGGGATGGGCATGGACGACCTGTTCTCGTCCTTCTTCGGCGGCCAGGCGGGCGCCGGCCGCTCGCGGCGGGAGCGCCGCCGCGGCCGCGACATGGCGATCTCGCTCAGCGTCACCCTCGAGGAGGCGGCGGCCGGCTGCACGAAGACGATCAGCTACGACCGGCTCGCCCCCTGCGAGACCTGCGAGGGCTCGGGCCTCTCCCGGGGCGCCGAGGAGCGCGAGTGCGAGCGATGCCACGGCACGGGCGTCGTCACGCAGGTGCAGCGCTCCATCTTCGGGCAGGTGCAGTCGAGCGCGCCCTGCCCCGAGTGCGGCGGCGAGGGCAGCGTCATCGACCACCCCTGCGAGGACTGCGGCGGCGAGGGGCGCGTGCCCACCCATGAGAAGCTCGACGTGAAGATCCCCGCGGGCATCGCCACCGGCCGCCAGCTCCGCATCAGCGGGTACGGCGAGGCGGGCCACCGCGGCGCCGAGGCCGGTGACCTCATCGTGAGCGTCGAGGTCGAGGAGCACGAGCGCTTCCAGCGCAGCCGCGACGACCTCTACCTCAGCCTGCCTATCTCGATGGTCCAGGCGGCGCTCGGCTGCACCCTCACGGTCGACGGCATCCTCGAGGGGGAGCAGGTGGAGGTCAGCTTCCCCGCGGGCACCCAGATGGGGGACCCCGTCGCCATCGACGGCCACGGCATGCCGCGCCTCGGGGGCGGCGGCTCGCGTGGCCGCCTCGTCGTGCGCGCCCAGATCGAGATCCCCCGGGAGCTGCCCGACAAGGCCCGTCGCCTGCTCGAGCAGTACGAGGAGGTCATGGGCGAGAGCTTCGAGCGCAAGCGCACGGTCGGCGACCGCATCCGCGACGCCATCGACGACATCATGGACTAGCCGAGGTGCCGGCGAACCCCCGCGTCTCCGTGGTGAACCTGGGCTGCCGGGTGAACCGCGTCGAGTCCGACCGCATCGCGGCCGACCTCGCCCGGGCGGGCCTCGCGCTCGCACCTGAGGATGAGGCCGACCTCATCATCATCAACACCTGCGCCGTGACGGGCGAGGCCGAGGCGAAGACCCGCAAGGCCGTGCGCCGCGCGCTCGGCCGCGACCGCACCCCGTTCGTCCTCGTCACCGGCTGCGCCGTCAACCTGCATGGGGACTCCCTCCGGGCGATCTCGGACCGCGTGATCGCCGAGCCCGAGAAGTCCCGGGTGGCGCTCGCGGCGCTGGCCGCCTTGGGCCAGGCCCCTGCGGCCTCGCCCGCGCACGGCCCCGGCCTGAAGGAGCTCCTCGGCCGCTCGCGGCTGGGCGTGAAGGTCCAAGACGGCTGCAACCACCGCTGCAGCTACTGTATCGTCTGGAAGGCGCGCGGTCCGGAGCGCTCCGTGGCGCCTGTCGACGTCATCGCCGAGGTCGCGGCCGCGGCAGACGCGGGTGTCGCCGAGGTGGTGCTCACGGGCGTGAACCTCGGGGCCTACCGGGGCCGCGACGATGAGGGCGGAGCCTGGGACCTCGCGCGCCTCATCGACGCCCTGATCGAGCGCACCCGGATCGCTCAGATCAGGATCTCCTCGATCGAGCCCATGAACGTCGACGATAGCCTCGTCGCGTGTCTCGCCCGCTCGCGCGATCGCGTCGCGCCGTTTCTGCACCTGCCCGTGCAGTCGGGTGCGACCTCGGTGCTTCGCCGCATGCGGCGCCCCTACACGGCCGGCGACCTCGAGTCCTTGGCGGAGCGCCTGCGCGGCGGCCTTCCCGGCATCGCGCTGTCGGCCGACGTCATCGCCGGGTTCCCGGGGGAGACGGACGACGAGTTCGAGCAGACGCTCGCCCTGTGCCGCCGAATCGGCTTCTCGCGCATGCACGTCTTTCGGTACAGCGAGCGCCCCGGCACCCCGGCGGCGGAGCGCGACGACCAGGTGCCGCCGCCCGTCCGCGCTGAGCGCGCCTCGCACCTGCGCGAGCTGGCGGCCGATCTCGCCCTCGCCGACGCGCGCTCCCGGATCGGCACCTCGGAGCGGGCCGTGATCGAGAGCGGGAGGGAGGGCACCCTCGGCTCCTTCCACCGCGTCCGCATCGAGGGGGACGAGCCCCTCGCGCCCGGCGCGCTCGTGAACGTTGCTATCATGGGTATCGATGGCGACGGCACGCTCATCGGCATGCCGTCACGCGCGTGAGGAGGACGGGTGGATACAGCTAAGGTGCGTCTGATCATCCCCGACGGGGTCGATCCCGCCCGCGTCACCGGCGCGTCCGACGGGGTGCTCAGGGCGATCGACGCCCAGACCCCCTCGACGATCGTCGTGCGCGGCAACGAGATCGCGCTCGCGGGCGCCGCGGACGAGGTGGAGCTGCTCTACCGGCTCTTCTCCCAGCTGATCAAGATGGCGGGCGCGGGCGCGGCGCCTGGTCCCGACGAGGCCGTGCGGGCGCTCGCCGACCTGCGCTCGGAGGGCGCCGGCGCCGCGGCGCTCGCCGACGACATCCTGCTCACCTTCCGCGGCCGGGCCATCCGCCCCAAGACGGCCGGCCAGAAGGGCTACATCGACGCGATCCGTCAAAACACCGTGACCTTCTGCCTCGGCCCGGCGGGCACCGGCAAGACCTACCTGGCCATGGCGATGGCCGTGGCCGCGCTCAAGCGCCGCGAGGTCGGCCGGATCGTGCTCACGCGCCCCGTCGTGGAGGCGGGGGAGAGCCTCGGCTTCTTGCCCGGCACCCTGCAGGAGAAGGTCGACCCCTACGTCCGGCCGCTTCTTGACGCCCTGTTCGACCTCACGGACATGGAGCGCGCCAACGAGCACCTCGAGCGCGGCACGATCGAGATCGCGCCTTTGGCATACATGCGCGGGCGCACGCTGAACGACGCGTTCGTGATCTTGGACGAGGCGCAAAACACCACGCCCGAGCAGATGAAGATGTTCCTCACGCGCCTGGGCTTCAACTCGACGTTCATCATCACCGGCGACGCCTCCCAGCGCGACCTGCCCGGCCGCACCGGGGGGCTCACCGAGATCGAGCGCATCCTCTCCGACGTCGACGACATCGCCTTCGTGCATCTGGGCCGCGGCGACGTCGTGCGCCACAAGCTCGTGGGCCGGATCGTCGAGGCCTACGACGCCTTCGACCGCGAGCGCGAGGGGGCGGCGGGGGGTGCGCGCCATGGCGGTATCGATCGCTAACGAGGCGGGGCTCGCCGTCCCCGTCGCGGTCGAGGAGATCGAGGCCGCCGTGGACGCCGTGCTCGCCGCGGAGGGCGTCCGGCGCGCCTGCGAGGTCTCGGTGGCGATCGTCACGGATGAGGAGATCCGCGAGCTCAACCGCGATTGGCGCGGCATCGACGCCGTCACCGACGTGCTCTCCTTCGAGTGCGACTCGCCCTTCGGCGACGAGGTGCCCGCCGGCGAGGTCGTCGAGGTCGGCGACGTCATCCTCGCGCCCGGCCGGATCGCCGAGCAGGCGCCCCGCTTCGGCGGCGACGCCGCCGACGAGTTCCGCCTGATGCTCGTCCACGGCGTCCTCCACCTGCTCGGCCACGACCACATGCAGGAGGGCGAGGCGCTCGCGATGGAGGCCCGCGAGCTCGAGGTCCTGCGCGCGCTCGCCCGCGCCCGCGGCGACGACCAGGACGCGGTCGAGATCGGCCCGACCACCCGCCATATCGATGACTAGCGCCCGCGCACGACAGGAGATGACGACATGATCCCCGGTTCGGACAGAGAGCACCCCACGTTCATCCGCTCCTTCTCCTTCGCGATCGAGGGGTTCCTCACCGCCGTCAGGACGGAGCGCAACATCAAGGTGATGCTCGCCATAGGAGCGGGCGCGATCGCCGCCGGCGTCGCGATCGGGCTGGACGCGCTGTCATGGTGCGTGATCCTCGTCTGCTGCGGCCTGGTGATCCACGCCGAGCTCATCAACACCGCCTTCGAGGCCGCCGTCGACCTCGCGACCCAGGAGCTCCACCCGCTCGCCAAGCGCGCGAAGGACATCGCCGCCGCGAGCGTCTACGTGCTCTCGATCACCGCGGCCGTGGTGGGGTCGCTCGTATACGCCCACGCGCTCGGCTGGCTCTAGGGCCGCCGGCGCAGCATGCAACATCAGGAGGCCGACATGGCTGACGCATTCGATGAGATCACGGACTTCGACCCCTTCGCGGGGATGAGCGACGAGGAGCTCGACCGCATGGCGGAGCAGGCCGACGGGGCGACGGGCGACCCGGATCTGCCCGCCGGGTTCAAAAGCGGGTTCGTGGCCCTCGTGGGGCGCCCCAACGCGGGCAAGTCCACGCTGCTCAACGCCTGCATGGGGCAGAAGGTCGCGATCACCTCCCCGGTGGCCCAGACCACGCGCCGGCGCCTGCGCGCCGTCGTGAACCGACCGGGATGCCAGATCGTGATCGTGGACACCCCGGGCCTCCACAAGCCCAAAGACGGCCTCGGCGCCGAGCTCAACCGGACCGCGCTCGGCGAGATCGGCGACGTGGACGTCATCGCCTTCGTGCTCGACGCCTCGGCCCCCTTCGGCCGCGGCGACGCCTGGGTGGCCGAGCACGTGGCCGCCGCCCGCGCGCCCAAGATCCTCGTGCTCACGAAAGCCGACCGGGCCGACCCCGAGCAGGTGGCCGCCCAGATCGCCGCGGCGCGCGGGCACGTCGCCTTCGATGACGAGGTCGTCGTCTCCTCCACCGAGGGCTTCAACGTGGAGGCCTTCGTGGGCGCCGTCGAGCGCTTCCTCCCCACGGGCCCGCGCTGGTTTCCCGAGGGCATGGACAGCGACGAGACGGACGAGGGGCGCGTGGCCGAGTTCGTGCGCGAGAAGGTGCTCCTGCGCACGAAGGAGGAGGTGCCGCACGCCGTGGGCGTCATCTGCGACGCCATCGAACGTCCCCGGCGCGGCCTCATGCGCCTGCACGCGACCGTCTACGTGGAGCGCGAGGGGCAGAAGGGGATCCTCATCGGGCGGCGCGGCGAGATGATCAAGCGCATCGGCACCGACGCCCGCCACGACCTCGAGGCCGCCTACGGCTGCTCGGTCTTCCTCGACCTGGCCGTGAAGGTGAAGCCGAACTGGCGCGACTCCGACCGGGACATCCGCCTGTTCGGCTACGCGCCGGACGCGGAGTAGCGCGTGGCGGCCCCGCGCACCTACCGCAGCCGCTGCATCGTCTTGGGCAAGACCAAGCTCAAGGAGACGGACCTGATCGTGACGTTGCTCGCCGAGGACGGGCGCCAGGTGCGCGCCGTGGCGAAGGGCGCCCGCAAGCCCGGGAGCCGCCTGGCGGCCCGCTGCGAGGTGTGCTCGACGGTCGACCTGCTGCTCGCGCGCGGGCGCGCCCTCGACGTCGTCTCCCAGGCCGAGCTCATCGCCGCCCCGCTCGGCGCCGCGCCCTCCTTCGAGCTGCTCTCAGCCGGCGCCGCGATCGTGGAGGCGGCCTCGCTCGGCTGCTTCGAGGACGCCAGCGACCCCTTCGTGTACCCCCTCACCGAACGCGCCCTCGCCGTGCTCGGCAAGGTGGGGGAGGGGGCCGCACTCGACCTCATCGTGGCGGCCTACATCATGAAGCTCCTCTCCCACATCGGGTATCGGCCCGATCTGACCTCGTGCGTGGCCTGCGGCGATGAGGCTGTGACATATTTCTCCGCGGCGGCGGGCGGCCTGCTGTGCGCCTCGTGCGCTGCGAGCGTGGCCGGCGCTGAGGAGATCGACGCGAACGAGGCCCGCTGGCTCGCCGCGCTCATCGGCCTGCGTTTCGACGAGCTCGCGGCGACTGCGATCGACGCCCGGACCGCGACGCTTCTGCTCGCCCACGCCCACGTCTGGGCCGCGACGCATCTCGACGCCCGCCTGCGCGCCCTCGAGTTCCTGCTCGGGCACTGAGGGGCGGCGCGGTCGGACGAGTGGTCGGTTGCGCGCCGCCTTTCGGCAAGGGGCTGATCCGCGGCAGGGGAGGGGGTCGGTCTGACAGAAGTCCCCGCCATGCACGACCGATCCGACCGCCTGCGTGATTTCGGCCTCCTCTTGAACATCTCAAGTACTGCAAACTGACGCTCGGTGCACGGGATTTGCCATAAGTCCCCGCCGTGAACGTTCACAGCGGGGGCTTTCGTCAGACCGACCCCTCATGCCGCCGTCGGCGCCTGTGCACCCGCTCCCGTGCCACCGCGCGCCCCTCGCCCCGCGCGCGTGCCGGCTCCAACCTGTGTGCTTCCTTTGGCGGGGTCGACCATGTGCTACACTGGCTCGGTACTACCCCGACCTTGGATGCCCGCTCCACCGGCGGCCTCCCAGTCCGGGGCGAATCCAGGGGCCCTTTTGCCCCGTCATGAGAAAGGTGGATCGCCATGACCATCTCCAAGGAGCGCAAGGCGGAGCTCACCGCCAAGTTCGGCAAGAACGCGCAGGACACCGGCAACTCCAAGGTCCAGGTCGCCATCCTGACCGACCGCATCAAGGAGCTGACCGAGCACATGAAGTCCCACCAGAAGGACTTCCACACCCGCCGCGGCCTGCTGATGCTCGTCGGTAAGCGTCGTCGCCTGCTGTCCTACATCAAGAAGAAGGACATCAACGAGTACCGTGAGCTCATCAAGGAACTCGGCATCCGCGACAACATCCAGTAGCGAACGTTGTGCATGCAGGGGCGCGGGCAGACCGCGCCCCTTTTCATGTGGGGGCCCGAAAAATCGCGCCCTACACCGCCCGGGTGCGAACGCCCGGGCATGAGGAAGCCCGTGCGCGATGCGGCGCACGGAGATGAGAGGAACAATGACACTCGTATCCAAGACCTTCGAGCTGTACGGGAAGACCTACACGCTCGAGTCCGGTGAGCTCGCCAAGCAGGCCACCGGAGCCGCCCTCGTCAAGCAGGGCGACACCACGGCGCTCACCACGGTGGTCGTCTCCAAGGAGCGGAAGAACTACGACTTCTTCCCGCTCACGGTCGACTTCGCCGAGAAGATGTACGCCGTGGGCCGCATCCCCGGCGGCTACCTCAAGCGCGAGGGCCGCGCGTCTGACAAGGCCACGCTCACGGCCCGCATGATCGACCGCCCCATCCGCCCGAGCTTCCCCGACGGCTTCCGCAACGAGGTCCAGATCGTGGCCACCTCGCTCGTCGCCGACCAGGTGAACCCCATCGACGTGATCTGCACCATGGGCGCCTCGCTGGCCATGACGCTCGGCGGCGTCCCCTTCGAGGGCCCGCTCGCCTGCGTGCGCATCGGCCGCGACCGCGACACGCGCGAGCTCATCGTGAACCCCACCTACGAGGAGCGCGAGAACTCCGACCTCGACCTCGAGCTCGCCGGCACCCGCGACTTCATCTCCATGGTGGAGGCCGGCGCCGATGAGATCTCCGAGGAGGACATGCTCGAGGCCATGCGCTTCGGCCAGGAGGCCATCGGCGCCTTCTGCGACGCCCAGCTCTCCTTCGTCGAGGAGTGGGAGCGCGTGAACGGCGCGATCGTCAAGCGCGAGTACCCGCTCGACGTCCCCTCCGAGGAGGTCCACGAGCGCGTCTTCGCCCACTACGACGAGATGGCTAAGGCCCTGCGCGACGCCGACAAGCTCGCCCGCCAGGACAAGGTGGCCGCGCTCAAGGAGGCCATCCGCGCCGAGTTCACCGAGGACGAGCAGGCGACGTGGGAGCGCGACATCCCCGTCCAGCTCAAGAAGCTCGAGAAGCAGGCCATGCGCACGATGGTCGTCGAGACCGGCGAGCGCGTCGACGGCCGCGCGGCCGATGAGATCCGCCCGATCATGGTGAAGCCCGGCTACCTGCCGCTGGTCCACGGCTCCGGCCTGTTCCAGCGCGGGCAGACCCAGGTGCTCTCCGTGCTCTCTCTCGGCATGCTCAACGAGGGCCAGCGCCTGGACACCATCGAGCCCGTCGACGGCAAGCGCTACATGCACCAGTACAACTTCCCGCCCTACTGCACCGGCGAGACCGGCCGCATGGGTGCGCCGAAGCGCCGTGAGATCGGCCACGGCAACCTCGCCGAGCGCGCGCTTCTGCCCGTGCTGCCCGATGAGAACGAGTTCCCCTACGCCCTGCGCGTCGTCTCCGACGTCATGGAGTCGAACGGCTCGAGCTCCATGGCGAGCGCCTGCGGCAGCTGCCTGGCCCTCATGGACGGCGGCGTGCCGCTCAAGCGCCCCGTCTCCGGCATCGCCATGGGCCTCATCCAGGAGGAGGGCGCCACGGTCGTTCTCTCCGACATCCAGGGTGTCGAGGACTTCCTCGGCGACATGGACTTCAAGGTCTGCGGCACCGAGCAGGGCATCACGGCCCTGCAGATGGACAACAAGGCCACGGGCCTCACCTTTGAGATCCTCTCGCAGGCCCTCGCCCAAGCCAAGGAGGGCCGCGCGTTCATCCTCGACAAGATGCTCGAGCAGATCGAGGGCCCGCGCGCCGAGACGCGCCCCACGGCCCCGCGCATCGTCTCCATCTCCGTGCCCGTCGACAAGATCCGCGAGGTCATCGGCTCGGGCGGCAAGGTCATCCGCGGCATCCAGGATGAGACGGGCGCTTCCGTCGACATCCAGGAGGACGGCACCGTCTACGTCGGCGGCGTGGGCGAGAGCGTGGAGGCCGCCGTCGAGCGCATCCAGCTCATTGTCAAGGTGCCCGAGGTCGGCGAGGTCTACACCGGCCGCGTCGTCTCCATCCAGCCCTTCGGCGCCTTCGTGAACCTGCTGCCCGGCAAGGACGGCCTGCTGCACATCTCCCGCGTCGCCAAGGGCCGCGTGGAGAAGGTCGAGGACGTGCTGAACGTCGGCGACGAGGTCGAGGTCGAGGTCATCGAGGTCGACGACCGCGGCAAGATCTCGCTCGACCGCCTGAACAAGCCCGAGGGGCCGGCGGGGTCGGCCGACGGCGGGCGAGCGGGCGGGGAGCGCCATGAGCGTCGTCCGCGCGCCGACCGCGGCGAGGACCGTCCGCGCCGCAGCCCCGGCGACAACGGCGGCCGCCGTCCGCGTCGCCGCCACGACGCCTAGGCTCCGGCCTCATCGGCAGGCGGAGCCGCTCCTCGCTATCGGTGCGAGGGGCGGCTCCGTTATGTTCCAGCAGATTGCCGGGCGATGCTCAGATGAGGGCGGAGACCACACCCGCGGCCGCATCGAGGGCGAGCATCGCCAGACCCGCACGGGGATCGAGCGCCGCGCCCTTGCGGTGGGCCCCTATGGCGTACACGACGCCGAGCAGGGCCGGAACCATAAGCGCCGCCCCGATCAGGATGTGGCCGGCCAGCCTCGTCCCGGCAAGGCCGAGCAGCATGAGGCAGGATGCCGAATCCAGCGCACCCACCCGGTCGACGATGAGCGCGGCCGCGGTGCCTGCGGCGAGCGGTATGAGGAGGAGAATCCAGTATTCAGGGGGCGTTATCGAGGCCCCCACGGTCGTTCCCAGAAGGCAGAGGACGTAGATCGCCCGTGCGAACGATTTCATAATGACACCGATCTGTCAGTAGGTTGAAATGGAGTTGAACTGCTCGTGTGAGTCATAGTTATGAGATATAATAGATAAAACTGACTCTGCCCCTGCACCGAGAAGCTGTCGACGAGTAATCATCTTCATTCCTCCTTCTGCTGCGGGTCAAGACATATAATAGTCTATTATTGTTTTCTGTTATTTTAACAACATCTTCGCGTTATATCCCGAACGGTTGAACACGGCCGGTGAGCGGTCGACACCGCGTGACAGCGTACTCCGTAGATTCGGTACATAGAGGGGGATCGCTCGGGGCGGGGCCCATCGCCCCCGCCCGCTTGCTATACTTGTTCAAAGTGCTCGCATCATGCACGCTGCCCTGCGAGCGAAAATCGATCGGTTTGACGGCGGGCTCCCGCCGTTTTCAGAGATCCCCAGACGAAAGGAACGTATTTCGACTCATGACCACAACGAAGAACCCCAAGACGAAGGCCGCCACCCGAAAGAAGGGCGGGGCGCCCCTTCGCATCATCCCGCTCGGAGGCCTTGACGGCATCGGCAAGAACATGACGGCCTACGAGCTCGGTGACGACATGATTCTCGTCGACGCCGGCCTCATGTTCCCCGACGACAACCAGCCCGGCATCGACCTCGTCCTGCCCGACTACACCTACGTGCTCGAGAACGAGCACAAGCTCCGCGGCATCGTGATCACCCACGGCCACGAGGACCACATCGGCGCCCTGCCCTACCTCCTGAAGGACCTCAACAACAAGGTCCCCATCTTCTCGAGCAAGCTCACCCTGGGCATGATCGAGGGCAAGATCGCCGAGTTCCGCATCCGCGGGCAGAAGTTCCACGAGGTCACGGGCGGGTCCCACGTCAACCTCGGCCGCTTCCGCGTCGACTTCGTCTCCATCACCCACTCGATCCCGGGCGCCTTCTCCTTGCGCATCAAGACGCCTCAGGGGACGGTCTTCCACACGGGCGACTACAAGTTCGACCAGACGCCCATCGACGGCGTCCGCCCCGACTACGCCGCGATCTCGCGCTTCGGCGCCGAGGGCATCGACCTTCTGCTCTCCGATTCCACGAACGCCACGCGCCCGGGCTTCACGCCCTCCGAGGCCTCCGTGGGCCCGTCGCTGTTCGAGACCATCAAGAACGCCCAGGGTCGCGTCTTCGTCGCGACCTTCTCGAGCCAGATCCACCGCCTGCAGCAGATCTGCGACGCGGCCCGCGCCTGCGGCCGCAAGATCGTGGTCACGGGCCGCTCGATGCTCACGAACACCCGCGTGGCTCGCGAGCTCGGCTACCTCAAGATCGATGAGGAGGACCTCATCGACGCCTTCGAGATCAACGGCATCCCGGAGGAGAAGATCGTCGTCATGTGCACCGGGTCCCAGGGCGAGCCGCTCTCGGCGCTCTCCCGCATGGCCAACGGCGAGCACAAGACCCTCTCGATCCATGAGGGCGACACCGTGATCCTGTCTGCCACGCCGGTCCCCGGCAACGAGAAGGCCGTGGCCCAGGTCATCAACAGCCTGGCCAAGCTCGGCTGCGACGTGGTGGACAAGAGCCGCGCCCTCGTGCACGTCTCCGGCCACGGCAGCCAGGAGGAGCTCAAGCTCATGCTCGCCATGACCCAGCCGAAGTTCTTCATGCCCGTCCACGGCGAGGCCGTGCACCTGCGGGCGCACGCGCGCCTGGGCGCCCAGATGGGGATCCCGCGCGAGCGCATCTTCATCATGGACAACGGCGAGCCCCTCGAGATGCGCGGCGGCCAGGTGCGCCCCGGCACCCCGATCGGCTCGGGCGTGGTCTACGTCGACGGCCTGCGCATCGGCGACGCCGACCCCATCGTCCTGCGTGACCGCCAGCGCCTGGCCAACGACGGCATGGTCACGGCCGTGGCCGTGGTCTCGCTCAAGCGCAAGCGCATCGACGCCGTCGACTTCTCCGCACGCGGCGTGCCCTTCACGATCGACGACGAGTTCGTCGCCGACGCCACGGACGCCATCAAGAAGACCATCGACAAGGGCAAGTTCAACTTCACCGCGAGCGGCACGGACGCCCTGCGCAAGGCCGTGCGCGACTCGTTCTCCAACTTCATCTGGAACCGCACGAAGACCCGTCCGATGATCATCCCCGTGCTGATGGAGGTCTAACGTGGCGTCTTCAGGGGGATCGCGAAAGCGCTCGGCCAACTCCGGCAAGCGCGCATCGGCCGCGAAGGCCAAGGGCGGAGCCGGCCTGCGCGCGAACGCGGGCCGCGCTGCCACCGAGCCGAAGCCGGAGCTCGCGCCCCTGCTCGGCGAGGGCGCCGGCCGCGACATCGCGGGCGTCATCATCGCCGTCATCGCGCTCGCGTCCCTGATCGCCGTCATCGCTCCCGCCACGGCGCCCGTCACCGCGGCCGTGGCCGGCTTCTACCACCTCGGATTCGGACTGGGCGCCTACGTGCTCCCGTTCGCGCTGCTCGCCGTCGCCGCCCTGCTGTTCTTGCGGGGCGGCCTTCCCGTCTCGGCGCGCACCGTCGCGGGCGCGGCCCTCATCTTCATCGCGGTGCTGACCTCGCTGTCGCTCGCGGTGCCCGGCACCGACCTCGGCACCCGGGCGATGTTCGCGCCCGACAACCTCGCCTCCTCCGGCGGCTACCTCGGCGCCTTCGTGGCGAGCGCGCTGCAAGGGGCGCTCGGCAAGGTCATCTCCTTCATCATCGCCGTCGGCGTCGGCGTCCTCGGCCTCGTGATCATTGGCTTCTCCATCTCCGACGTGGTGCAGGGCGCCGCCGAGCGCGCCCGCGCGATCGCGGCCCGCCGCCGCGTGGACGTGAACGACCGGCCCTGGGGCGAGCCCGCCGGGGCCCCGGCCACCCCGCGCCAGGCGCGCCCCCGCCAGCGCTCGCTTCTCGACGAGGACGCCGACGCCGGCACGCAGGAGACCACCTACCTCGGCAACCGTGAGACGACCGTGCTCGCCGACGACGAGCCTGAGGAGGACCCCTTCGTGGACCTCTCCGCGGCCGTCGCCGCCGAGGAGGCCAAGACCACGCTCATACCCATCCCCGAGCACAAGGCGCCAGCGCCGGCCGCGGCCGCCGATGCGGACGATCCCGAGGAGCCCCCCTTCGCGGCGCCGGCGCCCGCGGGCTCGGACGCCCCCGCGCCCGCGAAGGCCCGCGCCCCGCGCAAGCGCGTCGAGGAGCCGGCGCGCGTCCTCGACGCGAGCACGGGCGAGCAGCGCCCCATCCCGGCCTTCCTCGCTCCCGCCGCCGCGAGAACCGCATCTGCCGATGCCGCGTCCGAGGACGGCGAGGATCCCGAGCGCCAGCTGCCGCCGGCCTCGATGCTTCGGCACAACCCCGCTTCGGGCAAGTCGGCCTCGACGAGCAAGGAGCTCGAGCAGACCGCGTCCTCCCTCCAGTCGACCCTGCAGGAGTTCGGGCTGCGCTCGGGCGTGGTGGGTTGGATCGCCGGCCCCACGGTCACGACCTTCAAGATCCAACCCGGCGAGGGCGAGCGCGTGAGCCGCATCAACAGTCTCGAGGACGACATCGCCCTGACCCTCGCCACCGACTCGGTGCGCATCTTCGCGCCCATCCCGGGCACCTCGCTCGTGGGCATCGAGATCCCCAACCGCACGCGCCAGACCGTGAGCTTCGGCGACATCCTGCCCTACGTGGGAGGCGGCCCGCTCGAGTTCGCCCTCGGCCGCGACGCCGAGGGCGCGCCGATGGTCGCCGACCTCGCCAAGATGCCGCACCTCCTGATCGCCGGCACCACCGGCTCGGGCAAGTCGGTCGTCATCAGCTCCATCGTGATGTCGCTGCTCATGCGCACGTTCCCGGAGGACGTGCGGCTCATCATGATCGACCCCAAGCGCGTGGAGTTCGCCCCCTACGACGGCCTGCCGCACCTGTACGTCCCCGTCGTGACCGAGCCCAAGCAGGCGGCAAGCGCGCTGCAGTGGGCCGTCTCGGAGATGGAGCGGCGCCTCAAGATCTTCGAGCGCATCGGCGTCCGCAAGATCGCGACCTTCAACGAGAAGCAGGCCGCCGGCGAGTTCGAGAAGTACGACAACCCGCCCGCCAAGATGCCCTACCTCGTGATCGTCATCGACGAGCTCTCCGACCTCATGATGGTGGCCGGCAAGGACGTCGAGGCCTCGATCGTGCGCATCGCCCAGCTGGGCCGCGCGGCGGGCATTCACATGATCGTGGCCACCCAGCGCCCGAGCTCGAACGTCGTCACCGGCCTCATCAAGGCCAACATCACGAACCGCATCGGCCTCACGGTGGCCACGGGCATCGACTCGCGCGTCATCCTCGACCAGACCGGGGCGGAGAAGCTCACCGGCCAGGGCGACATGCTCTTCTCGCGCGTCGACTGGGGCAAGCCCAAGCGCATCCAGGGCTGCTACGTCTCTGACGAGGAGATCGTGTCGGTCGTAGACTTCGTGAAGGAGCACAGCGCCGCCGAGTACCATGAGGAGATCCTCTCGGCCGCGGCGCCCGCCGCCATGGGCGGGGGAGGAGCCGGCGCGGCAGACGCGCCAGCCGAGGACGACCCGCTGCTGTGGGATGCGGCGCGCATCGTCGTCGACTCCCAGCTCGGCTCGACTTCCGGCCTGCAGCGCCGCCTCAAGGTGGGCTACGCGCGCGCAGGGCGTATCATGGACATGCTCGAGGAGAAGGGCGTGGTGGGGCCGCCCGACGGCTCCAAGCCGCGCGAGGTGCTCCTCGATATGGAAGGCCTGCAGGCGCTCGAGGCGCTTGAGGGCCCCTTGACCGACGAGGAGCTCGGAGGTGGGTTCTAAATGAGTATGGGCTTCGGCGACATGCTGCTCAACCGGCGGCGCCAGATGGGCCTGTCCATCCAGCAGGTCGCGAACACCATCAAGATGCGCCCGCAGATCATCGAGTACTTCGAGACGGGCAACTACGAGGCGATGCCGCCGCGCGGTTACGCGCAGGGCATGATCTCGAGCTACGCGCGCTTCTTGGGGCTCAACCCCCGCGAGGTGGTCGACGCCTACTTCGAGGGCCTCTACGCCTACGAGCACTCGCCGAACGCGACCGGGCCCGCCAACTTCACCGGTGCGATGGACGCGAGCCCGCGCTCGGCCAACGCGACGGGCCGCTACCTCATGGTCGACACGCGCGATGCCGGGTCGCGCTTCGCCCAGCGGCCTCCCCAGGCCGGGTACGTGCCGGAGTCGCGCTCGCCCTATGAGATGGTTCCCGGACACCGCCCGCGCGCGGGCGGGGAGGGGCCCCGGCGGGCCCCGGCGGGCCCCGGCCGGTCGCACCAGGTTGCCGACGGGCGCACGGCGGCCATGCCGCCCGCCCGCGGCCGCCGCGGCCCCGAGCGCGGAGCAGGGTCCCTGGCGACGCGCGATCCGCGCGGCCGGGGCCGGGCGCGCGGCTCCTACGTGGGGGGCGCACCCCGGCGCGGCAGGGGAGGCCGCACCTCGCGTCGCGGCTTCGACCTGTCGAGCGTCCTGTCGGACCCCCGTCTGATCCCGGTCTGCCTCGGGCTCATAGCCTTGCTGGTCATCGTGCTCGTGCTGGTCCTTCTGAAGGGCTGCTCGGGTAGGGCCGCGGCCCCCGCCGGGAGCCCTTCGACGCCGTCCGCCACGGCCGCCGGATCGGCGTCGAAGCCGGGCTCCTCGGTCGCCTCCGGCGCCCCGGCTGCGGGCTCCGCCGCCATCACGGCTCCCCAGGGCAGCACCGAGGCCGAGCCCCAGCCCACCCAGTACGAGGTCGCCATCACCTACACCGGTGACGCAACCGCGTGGGTCGAGATCCGCGTCGACGGAGCGCTGGCGCCCGAGACCGGCCGCGTATCGAAGGGGTTCTCCCACACCTACACGGTGACTGACTCGATCGAGATCTCCACCGACTCCACGGCCGACGTCGAGGTCACCCGGGACGGGCATCGGGTCCGCTACGACAGCCGCTCCTCGGGTATCGGCAGGATCACGATCAAGGTCCCGAAGCCCGCGGCGGCGGCCACCGATGAGGCCGGTGGCGAGCAGGCCGACGCCTCCGCCGGGGGAACCGCCGATACGGCGGCCGCCGACCAGACCGCGACCCAGCAGTAACGAGAAAGGGGCCACCATGGCCAAGGACTCCAGTTTCGACGTCGTCTCCGAGGTGGACCTCCAGGAGGTCGACAACGCCTACCAGCAGACCGTCCGTGAGATCTCCCAGCGCTACGACCTCAAGGGCACTAACGCCTCCGTCGAGTTCTCCAAGCCCGAGCGCACGATCACGGTGTCGGCCCCGGCCGACTTCGTCTCGAAGCAGGTCATCGACATCTTGAACTCGAAGCCCATCAAGCGCGGCATCGACCTCACGGCGGTGAGCTGGGGCTCGCCGCAGGCCGCGACGGGCGGCTCCGTCCGCGTCATCGGCCGCCTCGTCGAGGGCATCGACCAGCCCACGGCCAAGAAGATCAACAAAGATATCAAGGACAGCAAGGCGAAGGTCAAGGTCGCGATCGAGGGGGATCGGCTGCGCGTCTTCTCCGCCTCGAAGGACGCCCTGCAGGGCGTGATCGCGCTGCTGCGCTCGAAGGACTACGGCCAGCCGCTCCAGTTCACCAACTACCGCTAGGAAGCCCATAGCTTATGTCGCTCGGAACGCTGCACTACATCACCTTGGGATGCGCCAAGAACGAGGTCGACACCGACCGCATGCGCTCCCTGCTCGCCGCCTCCGGCTACACGGAGGCCGCCTCGGCGGCTGACGCCGACGCCGTCCTGATCAACACCTGCTCGTTCCTCGCCGCGGCCACGAGCGAGAGCATCGAGGCCACGCTCGACCTCGCCGCCGAGGTGGACGGGGACGTGCGCCGCACGCGGATCATCATGTGCGGCTGCGTGCCGTCGCGCTACGGCTCCGACCTGCCCGCCCAGCTCCCCGAGGTGGCTGCCTTCGTGCGCACCGATGAGGAGGACGGCATCGTGGGCGTCGTGGACGCCGTGCTCGGGGTCGAGCGCGAGGTGCCGAGCCACGTGCCAGCCGTGAAGCGAACGGTCGAGGGCGCGGTCGCCTACCTCAAGATCTCCGACGGCTGCGACCGCTTCTGCAGCTTCTGCGCGATCCCCTACATCCGCGGCCGCTACCGCTCCCGTTCGGCCGAGAGCATCATCGCCGAGGCCCGCGAGCTCGTCGCCGGCGGCGTGCGCGAGCTCGTGCTCATCGGCCAGGACACCGGTATCTGGGGGAGCGACCTCAGTGACGAGGAAGCGGGGGAGGGCCCGCGCACCCTCGCTGATCTGCTGCGCGCCGTCGCGAGCGCGGTGCGCGGCGAGCGCGTCTGGATTCGCGTGCTCTACCTGCAGCCGGAGGGCATGGACGACGACCTCATCGCCGCCATCCGCGACACGCCCGAGGTCCTGCCCTATATCGACATCCCCGTGCAGCACGTGAGCGAGCGCGTGCTCGCCGACATGAACCGCAGCGGTTCCGAGGTCGAGCTGCGCGAGCTGTTCGCCCGTTTGCGCGAGGAGGTTCCGGACATGGTGATCCGCACCACCTACCTCGCGGGCTTCCCCGGCGAAACCGATGAGGACGCCGAGGCGATGCTCGCCTTCATGGAGGACATGGGCTTCGACTACACGAGCGTCTTCGCGTACTCCCGTGAGGACGGCACGCGCGCGGCGCGCATGGAGGACCAGATCGACGAGGACGTCAAGCTCGCACGGACCCAGGCGGGGATGGACCTCGCCGAGGCGCTCGGATTCGCGGCCACGGCCGCGCACGTGGGCGAGGTCGCCGAGGTCATCGTCGACGGCATCGAGGAGGGTGACGACGGCCCCGAGCTGATCGGCCACGCCTGGTTCCAGGCGCCCGATTCCGACGGCGCCGTCCATCTCGATGTGGCCGAGGCCGTCGTCGGGGACATCCTGAAGGTTCGATTCACCGACAGCTTCTGCTATGAGCTCGTCGGCGAGGCAGTGGGGGCTGAGTAGAAGATGGCCGAGACATCATCATCGAAGGAGCTGACGTCGATCTGGACGCCGGCGAACATCGTCACCTGCGTCCGCATCGTCTTTATCCCGGTGTTCATGCTCTTCGCGGGGCTCCCGGCGGGGTTTTTGGGCCTCGGTGCCACCGCGAAGGCCGCTGTAGCCTTCGTGCTCTATGTTTCGCTGAGCCTCACCGACAAGGTCGACGGCTCGCTCGCCCGCTCGCGCGGGGAGATCACCGACTTCGGGAAGTTCCTCGACCCGATCGCCGACAAGCTCCTGGTCTTCTCGGCCCTGCTGATCCTGCTCGATCGGGGCGTGGTCGGCGTGGCGCCGGTCTTCATCATCCTCACCCGCGAGTTCCTCGTGAGCGCCATGCGCATGGTGGCCGGTGCGGCCGGCCGGGTGATCGCGGCCGACAACCTGGGCAAGTGGAAGACGGCGACCACCATGGTGGCCCTCTCGGGCTTTTTGCTGTGGGAGGCGCTCGGTCAGACGCCTGCCGGCGTGGCCGTCTACTGGATCTCGAGCGTGTGCTTCATAGCGGCCGTGGCGCTCACGGTCGTCTCGGGCGTGCAGTACCTCGTCGGAGCCCACGACATCGTCTTCAAGCCGTAAGGGGGCTGCCATGTCCGATGCGCCGTGCCACACCGCCGTGCTCGCCCGCGAGCTCGTGGAGGCCGCCCGCGGCGCGGGGCTCACGCTCGCCACGGCGGAGTCCTGCACCGCGGGGCTCGTCGCCGCGCTCATCGCCGACATCCCGGGGGCCTCGGAGGTCCTACGGGGCGGCGCGGTGACCTACACCGACGACGTCAAGCGCGACGTGCTGGGCGTGTCGGGGGCGACGCTCGCCGAGCACACGGCCGTCTCGGCTGCCTGCGCGCGCGAGATGGCCGAGCGCGCCCGGGAGCTCTTCTGCGCCGATGTCGCCGTGAGCCTCACCGGCTACGCCGGCCCCGGCGGCGGGACGGCGGAGGATCCGGCGGGAACCGTGTACATCGGCCTTCGCTTTGGCGCTGAGGCGAGCGTCGAGCGGTGCCGCTTCACCGGCGGGCGCAACGAGGTCAGGAGCGCCGCCGCCCGGCGCGCCCTCGAGCTTTTGCTCGACGCTGTCCGCCGAACCATGTGATCTGCGTGTCGATCCCGTGGCGGCCCGGTGTCGACAGGGCCGCTTAGGCCGCTTTTGACCTGCGGTTGTGAGACGCGGCTCAGGTTCGTTTGAGATTTCGCCAGCCTCCATATCACCCGTGTCAGAACCCCCGTCATAGGATGGGTCCGAAGCGCTTGCCGCGAACGGATGTTCGTAGTAATATGCACGAGGTAACGAAGAGATGAAGGAGTGCCGCATGGCGAAGAACTCAGGTCCCTCCAAAGAGATCCACGAGCGCACCACGGGGGAGGAGCGCGAGAAGATGATCGCGGCCACCAAGGCCGCCATCGAGAAGAAGTTCGGCGACGGCTCCATCATGAGATACGGCGACGGCGGCCCCCAGCTCGAGGTCGAGGCCATCCCCACCGGCGCGCTCGCCCTCGATTGCGCCCTCGGCATCGGCGGGGTCCCGCGCGGGCGCATCATCGAGATCTACGGGCCCGAGTCGTCGGGCAAGACCACCCTCTCCCTGGAGATCCTCGCCGAGGCCCAGGCGCAGGGCGGCGTGGTCGCCTTCATCGACGCCGAGCACGCGCTCGATCCGAGCTACGCCGCGCGCATCGGCGTCGACATCGACGAGGTCCTCATCTCTCAGCCCGACACCGGCGAGCAGGCCCTTGAGATCTGCGATATGCTCGTCCGATCCGGCGCGATCGACGTCGTGGTCATCGACTCCGTGGCCGCGCTCGTGCCCCGCGCCGAGATCGAGGGCGAGATCGGCGACACCTCGGTGGGACTGCAGGCCCGTCTCATGAGCCAGGCCCTGCGCAAGCTCGCCGGATCGCTCTCCAAGTCCAAGACCACCTGCATCTTCATCAACCAGCTCCGCGAGAAGATCGGCGTGATGTTCGGCAACCCCGAGACCACCACCGGCGGCCGCGCGCTGAAGTTCTTCTCCTCCGTGCGCATTGATATCCGCCGCATCGAGAGCATCAAGGCGGGCTCCGAGATCATCGGCAACCGCGTGCGCTGCAAGGTCGTCAAGAACAAGGTCGCCGCGCCGTTCCGCTCCGCCGAGTTCGACATCATGTACGGCACGGGCATCTCGAAGGAGGGCTCCATCCTCGACATGGGCGTCGATTTCGGCATCGTCAACAAATCCGGCGCCTGGTACACCTACGAGCAGGAGCGCCTGGGTCAGGGCCGCGAGGCGGCAAAGGAGTTTTTGCGCAAGAACCCCGAGCTCTCCGATGAGGTCGAGCGCCGCGTGCGCGTCGCGTCGGGCCTCGATTTCGAGGACGAGCCGGTGGGGGAGGCGGTCGAGGGCGCCGTCGCCGAGACCGGCGCCGAGGCGTAAGCGGGTCCTTCCGTGTCGCAGGCCACCTCGATAGAGGTCAGGCTCCCCAAGCGCGGCGCCGCGGGGTCCGCCTGGGGGGCCTCCTCCCATAAGAAGCCCATGGCGGAGGTCACCGTCGTCTTGGAGGACGGCGCCCGCCTCGATATCGTGGTGCCCGTGCGCGCCGCCCGCGTGCTGGCCGAGGACGGGCCGGCGCTTCCCGCCGAGGCTGACGAGGTCTTCGACCGCATCCACGCGCTCGAGGCCCGCACCGCGATGGCGCAGCTCACCGAGATGCTCGGTCGGCGCGATCACAGCGTCGCGGAGGTCAGGGACAAGCTGCGCGCCTACGGCTACCGTCCCGAGGAGATCGAGCCCACGCTCGCGCGCGCCTGCGACCTGCGCTACCTCGACGACGCCCGGTTCGCGTCGTATTTCATCGAGGAGCGCAAGCGCCGCGGCTGGGGGCAGCGCAAGATCGAGCTCGAGCTCTCCCGCAAGGGCGTCCCCCTCGATACGGTGCCGGGCTACCCCGAGCGCTTTTTCTCCGATGAGGAGGACGCCGCCCGCGCCCGCGCGCTCCTCGCACGCCGGCGCATCCCCGATACGCGGCCCCGGGAGAAGCTGATCCGCTTCCTCATGGGGAAGGGCTTCTCCTTCGCGCTGGCGGCAGACGCGGTGGGGGAGCACCTTCGGTCGATCGAAAAATGAGGTTCGCGGGCGCCTTTCCGCCCGCGCGCGGCGCATCTTGACCCGGCCTCCCATAAGGGAGCGCCCACCTGTGAGTACGTTGACAAAATCCCCCTTCAGGGCTAGGATTATCACGTCATTTGTTTTGTGTTTTGCGCTCATCCCCGATGAGATCGATACATCGTCCCCCCTCGTTTTCCAGGGTGGACGCCCATAAGCAAATGCAAGCGCCCATCTGCTCGGCAGGTGGGCGTCATCTGATGTGCTATGAACGTTAAAAGGAGTGAGTAATGGAGTTCATCATCATCGCCGGCATCCTCGGCCTCGCGGTCGGTGCCGCCGGTGCGGTGTTCGCCTTGCGCACGGCAAAATCCGGCAGCATCCGCGAGGCTGACAACAAGATCCAGTCAGCCCGCGCTGAGGCGGAGCAGGTCGTGACCGAGGCGATCCGCGCGGCGGAGACCCTCAAGAAGGAGGCCCTCCTCGAGGCCAAGGAGGAGATCCTCAAGAGCCGTCAGGCCGCCGAGGCTGAGGACAAGCAGCGAAAGAGCGAGATCCGCACCCTCGAGAACCGCGTCATGCAGCGCGAGGAGTCCCTCGACCGCCGCAACGACGCCCTCGACAAGCGCGAGCACCAGCTCTCGAGCCAGCAGGGCAAGATCGATAAGCGCAGCCGCGAGGTGGAGGAGCTCTTCCAGCGCCAGACCGCCGAGCTCGAGCGCATCTCGGACCTCACGCGCGAGGACGCCCACAAGGAGCTGCTCGACAACGTCCGCTCCGAGGTCACGCACGAGGCTGCGGCCATCATCCGCGAGTCGGAGCAGCAGGTGCGCGCCGAGGCCCAGAAGACCGCCCAGGAGATCATCTCGCTCGCGATCCAGCGCTGCGCCTCCGATCACACGGCCGAGATCACCGTCACCTCGGTCCACATCCCCTCGGACGACCTGAAGGGCCGCATCATCGGCCGCGAGGGTCGCAACATCCGCACCTTCGAGCAGGTCTCCGGCGTCAACCTCGTGATCGACGACACCCCTGAGACCGTGGTGCTCTCCAGCTTCGACCCGGTTCGCCGCGAGACGGCCCGCGTCGCGCTCGAGAACCTCATCGCCGACGGCCGCATCCACCCGGCCCGCATCGAGGAGATGTACCAGAAGGCCGCCTCCCTCGTCGAGCAGCGCGTCCAGGAGGCCGGAGAGCAGGCCGCCTTCGACTGCGGCATCCACGACCTGCACCCCGAGCTCGTGAAGACCCTCGGCGCCCTGCGCTACCGCACCTCCTTCGGTCAAAACGTCCTGCGCCACTCCATGGAGGTCGCCGAGCTGTGCGCCATCATGGCCACCGAGCTCAAGGTCGACGCCCGCATCGCCAAGCGCGCCGGCCTCCTGCACGATCTTGGCAAGGCCATCGACCACGAGGTCGAGGGCCCGCACGCCGTCATCGGCGCCGACCTCTGCCGCCGCTACGGCGAGCGCCCCGTGATCGTGCACGCCATCGAGGCCCATCACGGCGACATCGAGCCCAACACGGTGCTCGACGTGCTCGTCCAGGCCGCCGACGCCATCTCCGCGTCGCGCCCCGGCGCCCGTCGCGAGTCCGCCGAGAACTACATCAAGCGCCTCGAGAAGCTCGAGACCATCGCCAACGCCCACGCGGGCGTCGAGCGCACCTACGCCATGCAGGCCGGCCGCGAGGTCCACGTCATGGTGCAGCCCGACAAGATCTCGGACGCCCAGTCGACGGTCCTCGCGCACGACATCGCCCGCCAGATCGAGGAGGAGATGGAGTACCCCGGTCAGGTGCGCGTCGTGGTGATCCGCGAGAGCCGCGCGACGGACATCGCCAAGTAAGATGGGTTCCTCGGGCGACCTCATCTCATTCATCGCCTCGATGGCGGGGGAGGGCAACCTCCGCGTCGAGGAGAACCTCGGCGAGGGCTTCGTGCGTCTGCGCGTGTCCGAAGCCGAGCGGCGTCAGGCGAAGCACGATATCCAGCATGTCGAGGACATCGTCATCGAGATGCTTCGCAACGCCCGCGACGCCGGCGCCACCGCCGTCTACATCGCCACGTCAAAGGAGGAGGGTGTCCGCACCCTCCTCTTCCTCGATAACGGCAGCGGCGTGCCGGATGACATGCGCGAGCGCATCTTCGACGCCCGCGTGACCTCCAAGCTCGAGACCATGCGCATGGACCGCTGGGGCGTCCACGGACGCGGCATGGCGCTGTTCTCCATCAGGCAGAATGCCCGCACGGCTGAGGTTGTCGCCTCGGGGTCGGATCGCGGCTCGTCGTTTCGGGTGCTCGTGGACACCGAGACCCTCCATGAGCGCGCCGACCAATCGAGCTGGCCCGTCGCTGAGCGGGGCGAGGACGGCGTCTACGCCTGCTCGCGCGGGCCCCATAACATCATCCGCGCCGCCTGCGATTTCGCCCTTGAGGAGCTGCGCGGCTGCGACGTCTACCTCGGCACGCCCACCGAGGTCGCGGCGACCCTCTACGCGCACGCTGCGGGCCGCCTTGACGCCAGCCGCCTGCTGTTCATGGATGACGCGGCAGACCTGCCCGTCGTCGATCGCCTCGGTACGGCCGCCGACGCCGCCGATCTGATCCGCCTCGCCGCGAGCGTGGGCATCGAGATCTCGGAGCGCACCGCGCACCGCATCATCGCTGGTCAGATCCAGCCCTTGAGAAGCGTGTCCGCCCGGCTGCTGCGCGAGCGCGGGCACCGCACGGCGCCCGCCGCCGTGGACCTCGAGCGCGACCGCCGGGGCCTCAAGATCGCCAAGGACGACCTTGAGGCCTTCTCACGGACGCTCGAGCGCGACTTCACGGACCTCGCCTCCCGCTACTACCTGAACCTCTCGGGCACCCCGCGGATCCGGGTCTCCCGGGAGCGCATCACCGTCATCTTCGACCTCGGTCAGGAGGAGTGAGCCGGCTTGCCCTCACCGGCCCCATACGATACAGTTAACAAGCATCAACGCACTAGAATCGCAGGAGAACCCGTGGAGTTCCTCAAGATCTCGTCCAAGTCGTCGCCCGCCTCCGTCGCCGGGGCCATCGCCGGCATGGTGAAAGACGGCGTCCCCGTCAACATGCAGTGCGTCGGGGCCGGCGCGGTGAACCAGGCTATCAAGGCGATCGCCATCGCGCGCGGGTTTTTGATCCCCACCGGATTCGATATCTCCTGCGCTCCCGTGTTCTCAGACATCTTGATCAACGGGGAGTCCCGCACGGCCATCCGCCTCTCCGTGTACGTGCACCACCTCTCGCGCACGGGCATCGAGGGACAGCCGCCCCAGGTGGACCCCGCTGACGTTCAACGAGTTGGATAGCAATGCCGCAAACAACGCTGCAAGGCAAGACCTATAGCATCCGCACGTTCGGGTGCCAGATGAACCTGCACGACTCCGAGCGCGTGAGCGGCCTGCTCGACTCGCTCGGGGCCCTCGAAGTCGCCGAGCCCGCCGACGCCGACATCGTCATCTTCATGACCTGCTGCGTCCGCGAGGCCGCTGACACGCGCCTCTACGGCCAGTGCAGCTCCTGCAAGAGCCTGCCTGCGCCCCCGGGCGGCAAGCGCGTCATCGCTGTGGGCGGCTGCATCGCCCAGCGCGACGGCGAGGGCCTGCTCACCAACGTCGACAACGTGGACGTCATCTTCGGCACGCACTCGATCGCGCACGTGGGTGACCTGATCGCCCGGGCCTTCGAGGAGGGCGGCCGCCAGGTGCGCACCGAGGAGCGCGAGGAGGCCGGTGCCACGAGCATGCCCTGGCACCGCGCGACCAGCTATCACGCCTGGGTCCCGATCATGACCGGATGCAACAATTTTTGCAGCTACTGCATCGTCCCCTACGTGCGCGGCCGCGAGAAGAGCCGGCCTGTGCAGGAGATCGTCGACGAGGTCACGGTGCTCGTGCGATCGGGCGTCCGCGAGGTCACCCTGCTCGGTCAAAACGTTAACTCCTACGGGCGCGACCTCTTCGGCTCGTCTCGGTTCGCCGAGCTGCTGCGACGCGTCGCGGACACCGGCGTGGAGCGGATCACCTTCACCTCGTCCCACCCCAAAGACCTCCTGCCCGAGACCATCGACGCCATGGCCGAGGTCCCCGCGGTCATGCCCCACCTCCACCTGGCCGTGCAGTCGGGCTCCAGCCGCATCTTGAAGCTCATGAACCGCCGCTACACGCGCGAGCACTACATCGAGCTCGTGGACGCCGTCCGGGAGCGCATCCCGCGCATCGCCCTCACCACCGACATCATCGTCGGTTTCCCCGGCGAGACCGAAGAGGATTTCGCCGAGACCCTCTCGCTCGCCGAGCGCGTGCGCTACGCCCAGGCGTTCACGTTCATCTACTCCAAGCGCGAGGGAACGCCGGCGGCGAAGATCGACGACCCCACGAGCCGCGAGGTCATCCTCGACCGCTTCAACCGCCTCGTGAAGGTGATCGAGTCCACCGCCTTCGAATACAACCAGGGCTCACTCGACCAGACGGTGCCCGCCCTCATCGAGGGTCCCTCTAAGAAGGATGCCTCGAAGCTCCAGGGCAAAAGCCCCTGGAACCAGACGGTGCTCTGCCCGCTGCCCGCGTGCGCTCGCGTTGAGGACTACGTCGGAAAGATCGTCGATGTCCATGTGGACACGGCGCGCACCTGGTACCTCTTTGGCGAGCTCGAAGGCGGGGCTCGATGAGCGAACCTCTCGTCATGGCGATCACGGGCCCCACCGCGGTGGGGAAGAGCGCGGTCGCCGAGGAGGTGGCCCTGCAGCTCAAGACCTCGGTCATCTCCGCCGACGCCATGCAGGTGTACCGGGGCATGGACATCGGGACCGCTAAGACGCCCGCGGCCGATCGCCGCGTTCCGCTCCATCTCATCGACATCGTCGACCCCGATGACGCCTACTCCGCCGCCCGGTTTCAGCACGATGCGCGCGCGGTCATCGACGAGCTCCTCGCCGCCGGTAAACCGGCGGTGCTTTGCGGCGGGACCGGGCTCTACCTCCGCGCTGCCCTCGATGAGATGGACTTTCCCCGCGGCGTCATCGACAGCGAGGTCCGCACGCGCTATATGCGGCTCGCCGATCAGCTCGGCGCCGAGGGCATCCACGCCCTCCTCGCGCAGCGCGATCCCGCCAGCGCCGCCCTCATCCATCCCCATAACGTCCGCCGCACCGTCCGCGCCCTTGAGATGGGGGAGGAGGGCGTCTCATACGCCGAGCAGGCGGGCGGCTTCTCCGCGCCGCGGGCGCGCTACGAGGCGCGGTGGTTCGCGCTCACGATGGACCGCGCGCGCCTGTACGAGCGCATCGACGCCCGTGTCGACGCGATGGTCGAGGCGGGCCTCGTCGACGAGGTGCGCCACCTGATCGACGCGGGCGCCGCTCCTGCGCTCACCGCGCGTCAGGCGATCGGCTACAAGGAGATTATCGATGCGCTCGCGGGCAAGACGAGTCTTAACGAGGCGATCGACCTCATCAAGCGCCGCAGCCGCCGCTACGCGAAGCGCCAGCTGTCATGGTGCCGCGGCGATGGTCGGATGACCTGGATCAATATGGACGAATGCGGCATCAATGGGGCGGCGGCGCGCATCGTCGCCGCCCTTGGGGAGTGAGCATGGGTCGGTTCAAGAGCGTCTCGACGGCACCGGTTCCTGAGCGCGCGCTCGTCATCGGCGTCGAGACGCGCACCGCCTCATGGCCGCTCGAGCGCTCCCTTGACGAGCTCGAGCGCCTGGCGGCCACGGCGGGCGCCGAGGTCGTCGCCCGGCTCACCCAGCGCCTCGACCATCCCGTGCCGCGGTCCTATATAGGATCGGGCAAGGTGGAGGAGGTCCGCGGGATGGTCTTTCGCCTTGATATCGACGTCGTGATTTTCGACGACGACCTCAGCCCCTCGCAGCAGTCCTATCTCGAGAAGGCGCTCGGTGAGCCGGTGAAGGTCATCGACCGCACGGCGCTCATCCTCGATATCTTCGGCCTGCATGCGCGCACGCGCGAGGGGAGACTCCAGGTCCAGCTCGCGCAGCTGCAGTACCTCCTGCCGCGCCTGCGCGGCATGTGGAGCCATCTCGCGAAGGAGCAGACCCGCGGCGGCATCGGAAGCCGCTTCGGGCAGGGCGAGAGCCAGCTCGAGGTCGACCGCCGCCTCATCCGCGACCGCATCGCCGCCCTGCGCAGGCAGCTGCGCGAGATCGAGCGACGCCGCGGTGTGCAGGCCAAGGAGCGTCTCACCTCGAGCGCGTACCGGGTGGCGCTGGCCGGTTACACGAACGCGGGGAAGTCGACGCTTCTGAACCGGCTCACCGGATCCGATGTGCTGAGCGAGGACAAGCTCTTCGCCACCCTCGACCCCACGACGCGCTCCCACGCGCTGCCCGGCGGTCGCCAGATCACGGTCACCGACACCGTGGGGTTCATCCAGAAGTTGCCGCACAGCCTCGTCGAGGCCTTCAAATCCACGCTCGCCGAGGTGCGCTCGGCCGATCTGATCTTGAAGGTCGTGGATGCGTCGGGCGGAGACTGGCGCCGCCACCTCGAGGCCGTGGAGCGCGTGCTCGACGAGATCGGCGCCGGCGACTGCGTGTCGCTCACCGTGTTCAACAAGATCGACCTGATCGACGAGGACGAGCGCCGCTACCTCGGCGCCTCGAACCCGGCGGCCGTGCTCTTCTCGGCTGAGCGCGGTTGGGGCGCGGGAGAGCTTGAGGAGCGCATCGCCCGCGAGGCCTCGCTCTCAGAGCGACTGATGAGCGTTTTGATTCCTTACCGCGAGTCCGCGACGTTAGCGCTCGCCCATGAGCAGTGCCGGATCCTCGAGGAGTCATACCGCGAGGAGGGCACCCATGTGGTGCTCAAGGCCTCCCC
Source organism: Coriobacteriaceae bacterium (assembly GCA_015062655.1). Classification (GTDB taxonomy): domain Bacteria; phylum Actinomycetota; class Coriobacteriia; order Coriobacteriales; family Coriobacteriaceae; genus Collinsella. The sequence goes on along the minus strand of SUUG01000015.1, from coordinate 81,880 downwards.
GCGCATGGCGGCGCGTCTCGAGCGGTTCTCGCGCGACTGAGTGATCAGCTCGCAAACAGCCGGAATAGACCGATGAGAAGCGGTTGATGGATGAGATAGACGGCCAGGCTCCGCCTGCCGATCCAAGTGAGCGGTCGGCAGTGCTCTCGACACATCCACGCGGGATACCTTCCATTTGACTTCACCTGGTGGGCTCTGGCCGCGAAAGCACCGGCAAGGTACATGAATGTGAAGGGAATGAGGGGGTAGTAGTCTCCCGAGCGAAACGACGGGGAGGGGAAACCGAGCCAGCTGAGCCCTGCGATGTCGTAGGTTGCTCGGGGCACATGCCAGAGCGCCGCGAACAGGATCAGGCAGATCGCGGCCGCCAATAGCATGGGCGCACGCTTGAAGAGGCGCTGCAGCAAGGCGTATATGAGCGTCGAGGCGGCCATGCAGAAGAGGATACCGAAGTTCACGGCGGCATCAACCGAAGCGATCGAGGTAACCGCCCAGACAGCGAGGGCGGCGGCGCCGTAGCGAGCGGCCCGTCGAATATTGCTACGGGAGTGCGCGGTCATCCATCCCGCAAGGAAGAGGAAGACCCAGCTGATGCTGGCGCGCCAGACTCCTTGCACCGGGCCTGAAGTGAACCAGGGCAGCGGGTAGCCGTACAGATAGGCCGCATCATAGCAGGCGTGGAAGAGCACCATCGACAGGAGCGTGAAGCCCCGCAGGGTATCGAAGGCCGCAACGCGCCGACGCCCCTCAGATTCGGCAGGCGGGACAATGCGCTCGTGGGAGGCCATGCGCTAGAAGCGCCTGAGCAGGGCCACGACCTTGCCGAGGATCTGCGGGTTCTCGGCGTAGATGGGCTCCATCGTGTCGTTCTCGGGCTGCAGGCGCACGCGGCCGCGCTCCTTGTAGAAGGTCTTGACGGTGGCCTCGCCCTCGATCATCGCGACGACGATCTCGCCGTTCATGGCGCTGCGCTGCTCGCGCACGATGATGAAATCGCCGTTGAAGATGCCGGCGTTGATCATCGAGTTGCCATGCACCTCGAGGACGAAGGAGCTTGAGTCCGTTGCGATCTCGACGGGGAGGGTGAAGGTGTCCTCGACGTTTTGCTCGGCGAGGATGGGGAGGCCCGCCGCGACGCGGCCAATCAGGGGCAAGGCGACGGTGCCGCGGTCAGGGGCGCTCTCCACGGCCGCGAGCTTCGCGGAGGTGCCGTCCTCGTTGAAGACCTCGAGGGCGCGGGGCTTGGAGGCGTCGCGCTTGATGAGGCCGTGGTCCTCAAGGGCGCTCAGATGGGCGTGGACCGTGGAGGGGGAGGAGAGTCCCACCGCGCCGGCCATCTCGCGCACGCTGGGCGGATAGCCGTTCTTTTGCTGGTACCCCTTGATGTACTCGTAGATCTGCATCTGCCGTTTGGTGATCTTGCGCGCCATCAGCCTCAAACCCTTCGGATCATGTGTTCGTAGTGAAACCAAACAAACGTTCTGATTTTTGTTGACAGGAACATCTGTTCGGAGATAATGATACACGAACATCCGTTCCAGTGCCACCCAGTTTGTCCGGACGCCTTGGTATATCTCTTGGTGCAGACACGCCATTGAGAGGAGCCGCTATGAGCAACATCACGCTGACCCGGGGCAACCTCGCCCTCGCTGTCCCCGCGCCGAGCCCCCGTCCTCGTCTCACGGTCATCGAGGGAGGCAAGGGTAGCACCGCAGCCGCACCTGCTGCTGCGGCACCCCAGCGGGCCGCAGCTCCCGCCGCCGGCCCGCGTCCAACGTCGCACCTGCGCATCGCCGGCGCCCTCGCGCTTACGGCGGCGCTCGTCGCCGTGGTCGTCACCTTCGCCGTCGTCCGCGGCGCGGCGCGCGCGAACGCGATCGAGGCCATCGTCTTCGAGGAGGTCGCGGTGGCGCCCGGGGATTCCCTGTGGTCGCTTGCCGAGGCCCATCCGGCCGAGGGCCTCACCACGGACGACCTCGTCCTGCTCATCCAGGAGCGCAACGGCCTCGAGCGCGCCGGACTTATACCGGGGCAGGTCGTGAGCGTCCCCGCGCGCTGAGCCCTAGCGGCGCCGCGCCTTTGGCGCGTGGTATCCTAATCCGGTACCCGAGACCAGAAGGAGGCAACGTGCACTGTCCCAAATGCGGCGGGGCAAACACCCGCGTGGTCGATTCCCGCATGCAAGATTCTTCCAACACCATCAAGCGGCGGCGCGAGTGCCGCGGATGCGGGTACCGGTTCACCACCTTCGAGCGCTGCGAGGATCCCATCGAGGTCGTGAAGAGCTCCGGGGCCACCCAGCCGTTCGACCGCAACAAGCTGATGGTCGGCCTCATGCGGGCCACCGCCAAGCGCGATATGGATCTCGCCACCTTGAACGCCCTCATAGACGATATCGAACGGGAGCTGCGCTCGCGCACGCGCACCTCGGTCACCTCGCATGAGATCGGCGACATGGTCCTCATGCGCTTGGAGCCGATCGACAAGGTGGCCTATATCAGGTTCGCATCCGTGTACCGCGATTTCAAAGACGTCGACGAGTTCCTCTCGGAACTGGACAAGCTGAGGTGACCCATGAGTGAGATCTCCGTCAAGATCAAGCGGCTCGATGAGACCGTCGAGCTGCCGTCCTACGCCTACGCCGGCGATGCCGGCCTCGACCTGCGCGCCAACGAGTCGGTGCGCATCCCGCCGCACGGCCGCGCGCTGATCGCAACCGGCCTGGCCATCGCGGTCCCGGACGGCTTCGCGGGCTTCGTCCAGCCGCGCAGCGGCCAGGCCCTCAAGCGCGGCCTGTCCATCGCCAACACCCCCGGCCTCATCGACGCCCACTACCGCGGCGAGCTCAAGGTCATCTGCGTCAACCTCGACCCGGGCGAGGAGATCATGATCGAGCGCGGCGAGCGCATCGCCCAGCTCGTGATCCAGGAGGTGCCCGTCGTCACGCTGGAGGAGGTCGACGAGCTCGACGAGACCGATCGCGGGTCGGGCGGCTTCGGCTCAAGCGGCGTGAAGTGAGCCCGTTTTTCCAGCTGTGAAGCGAAGAGCCTCCTGGGAGATCGTCTCAGGAGGCTCTTCGTTTAGGAGGGGCACGCGCCCTACCGCAGGTGGGCCGGCTTGCCGCCCCAGTAGAACTCGGCGAAGTGGCGCTCACGCTCCACCGGGACGCCTACGAGCTCCATCGTGGCCTTGACGATGTCCTCGGCGGCGCCGGGGCGCCGCAGGGCCCCGGCGTTCACGAGCAGGGCGTTCAGGGCCTCAGGATGGTCGTGGAGGCGGTCGAGCGTCGATATGAGCTCCGTCGCCGTGGTGGCGTGCATGCTCGCCCCGTAGGAGGTGAGCAGCGTCGTGTTGGCCTTCTCCTGCCCGTACGATTTGCCGAGCAGCACCATCGGAAGCCGGGCGCACAGGCACTCGGTCACCGTGAGGCCGCCCGACTTCAAGATCGCGAGGTCAGAGGCGTGCATGAGCGAGGCCATGTCGTCCACGTAGTCCATCACGCTGACGTTTGAGAGCTTCATGCCGGCGAAGATCGCCTTGAGGTTTCCCGAGTAGGTGGTGTCGCGGCCGGGCAGGAAGACGAAGTGCATGCGGTGGAAACGCCTGAGGAAGGGGAGGGTCTGCTCGATAGCGGCGCGGAAGAGGACATAGGGCTGGGGCAGGCCCGCGCCGGCCATGACGAGCACGATGGTGCGGTCCTGGGGAAGGCCGAACTTCTCGCGGCACGCGGCAGGGTCCTCATCGCGCTCGAAACCCTGGCGCACCGGGATGCCCGTGACCCGGATGCGCGCCGGATCGACCTTGCGGGGGCGCAGGGTCTCCGCCATGAAGTCGGTGGCGACGCAGAACAGGTCGCACTCCTTATGCGGCCACCAGCCCTCGATCTCGTAGTCGGTGGGAACGCAGACCAGCGGATAGTCGATGCCGGTGATCATGCGCGCCCCCACCGCCACGTTGGCGGCTGTGATGTGCGTGCAGATCACGGCGATCGGCCGTTTCTGGCGCACGTAGTCGTTGAAGGAGGGGAACATCACCCTCGACCAACCCGTGCCACCGCCCCACAGGAGGCGCCCGGTCAGGGTGTAGCGCCAGGTGATGTCGTAGATGGGCCGTGTGGCCCCGGTGAAGGAAGCGGCGGTCTTGTTGCCGTCCAGCGGGATGCGGCCGCAGTCGAGGATGTCGATGACCTCGACCTCGGCATCGGCGGGCACGCCGTGGCTCCCGCGCAGCCGCTTGACCGCGCCGGCGATGGCCATGGCGGCCGCCTTGTGGCCGGAGCCCACGGAGGCGTGCATGACGGTGATGACCGGGTGTGCTGCCTGGGGGGTTTCATCGGACATGCGCGTTGCCGGGGGCCTTTCTACGCGGACGGAGGTGGATTGCGTCCATTCCATTGTATACGGATTGGATGAGCTCATGATTACTGCAAATGGGTATCAGGGGGATGTTCGCACTTTGAATGGAGGAACCGTGAGCAAGAGCTTCACCTACGACGTCGCCATCGTCGGCGGGGGACCGGCCGGGTACTCGGCCGCCCTCTACGCCGCGCGCGCCAGCCTTCGTCCCGTGGTCATCGAGCAGGGCATGCCGGGCGGCCAGATCGCCACCTCGGATGAGATCGACAACTACCCGGGTATCCCGAACATCTCGGGTGCCGAGATCGGCACCAAGATGCAGGAGCACGCCGAGGCGGCGGGCTCCAAAACCGTCTATGCCATGGTCACGGGCATCGAGCGCACCGAGGACGGCACGTTCAAGATCAAGACGGGCCAAGATGAGATCGAGGTCCCGGCCCTCATCGCCGCGATGGGCGCCACCCCGCGCCCCGGCGGTTTCGAGGGCGAGGACGCCTTCCGCGGTCGCGGCATCTCGTATTGCGCCACCTGCGACGGCATGTTCTACCGCAACAAGCACGTCTTTGTGATCGGCGGCGGCAACACGGCCTGCGAGGAGGCGATCTACCTCTCGCGCATCGCCGAGAAGGTCACGATGGTCGTGCGCCGCGACGAGTTCCGCGCCCCGCGCGGCATGGTGCAGCGCGTCGAGAAGCAGGACAACATCGACGTCATGTTCGAGACGAGCATCGTGAAGGTGGCGGGCGGCCCCATGCCCACCGAGATCACCTTCAGAAACAACGCGACCGGCGACCTCACCACGGAGACCTTCGAGCCCGGCACCTTCGGCATCTTCGTCGCCGTGGGCTACATCCCGAGCGTGGACCTCGTGCGCGACCTCGTGGAGACCGCGCCCGACGGCGGCATCGTCACCGATGAGCTCATGGCCACCAAGACCCCGGGCCTCTATGCGGCAGGCGACATCCGCCACACGGTCCTGCGTCAGGTGATCACGGCGGCGGCCGACGGCGCCATCGCGGCGACCAACGCCTACCATTATCTTGAGGAGTCCGAACTGCTCGACTGACGCGCTTCGCGCGAACATCGCTGACGAGGGAGCCCCGGTGCGCAGGTACCGGGGCTTTGTTTGATTGACGCGAGTCTGATAGCGTCTCGCTTCCTGCGCTCTCCACCTAATTACTGATAATATATGTTATGTAAAGTAGAGAGATGGACGGGAAACGCAAATACGGACGGCAGCCCCCCTCGTCCGGCCATGCCCGTACAAGAAAGGCGCCCGTGCTCGCATCGCAGGGCACCCAACCGACGATCTCAGACCGCTCACCACGCGTAGCCGATGATGAGACCGGACTCCTCGGCGTAATACGAGCAGAGTCCGCCGCAGGCGATGACCTCGACCTCGGCGGCGGGCCAACGCTCGATGATCGCGCGCTTCAGGGCCTCGGCGCCCGCGAGGTTGCGGACATGGTCGATGTAGACCAGCCCGCCGCGGTAGCCGTCGCCCTCCATGGTGTCCATGATCTTGCGGTACATCTTCTTCTCGCCGCGCGTGGGGCCGACGATCTTGATGGCCCCCTTGGCGCTCGCAGTGCCCAGGATGCGGATGCTCAGCTTGGTGGCCACCGCCCCCACGAGGCGCGGCATCCGCCCGTTCTTCGCAAGGTTCTCGTAGCGGCTGAGCGAGTACAGGACCTGCGAGGAGGCCTCCAGCTGCTCGACCATGGCCACGGCCTCGTCGAAGCTTGGATTAGTTGTTAGGTACCTATCTAATAGTCGGACGATGACCTCGAGCTTGCCGCCGGCGGCACGCGAGTTCAAGACATAGATGTTCTTCTCGGCGATCACGCCGTCATGCTCGCGCATGTAATCGTCCATGACGATGTTGCGGGCCGTGCAGGCGGCCTCGTAGCTGCCCGAGAGGTCCTCGGAGATGGCGATCGCGATGACGTTGTCATGGGCGCAAAAGATCTCGGCCCACTCCCCCACGCTCGGGCAGGAGCTCGAGGAGGCCGTCTTCTCATCGGCCATGGCATCGAGGAAGGCGTCCACATCGAGCTGCCGATCATCGACGTACTCGGTGCCGCCCACGTTGATCTTCAAGGGGGCGAGGCGGTAGCTGGTATCGGACGCTGCTGGCTCGAACGACCTGAGGTTGCAGCTGGAGTCAGCAGCGATGCACCATGACATGGGAACGACCTTTCCGTCGGCGTCAGTGTGAACAGTATAGCGCGTTCCACAATCTAGTATTGAAAACCATATGACAGTATTATCAAAACTAGAAATCGATCATCACCTGCGCTAGGCTAGAGGAGCCCGAAGGGAGGATCGATGAAACCCACAAGACCCGTTATACCCATGTCCGACGTCTCGGCGAAGATCACCCCGCGCGACATCGCGCCGACGGTGCTCCCCGACGACTTCCTGGATTCCGAGGTCGCCCGGGCGGCCCGGGCGTTTCAACTCCCCGCCTTCGATGAGCTCCCCGACCTGCCGCTCTATCGCGAGCAGGTGATCGCCTACATCGAGCAGGTCCTCTCCCCTCTCGCGGACGCGAGCGACGGGCCCTGGCTCACGCCGTCGATGATCAACAACTACGTGAAGACCGGCCTGGTGCCGGCACCTCAGAAGAAGCTCTACCGCCGCGAGCAGATCGCGCGGCTGATCATCATCTGCATCTTCAAGCAGTTCCTGCCCATTCCGGCCATCAAGCGGATGCTCCGCATCCAGGCCGTCAGCTACCCCGTCGCCGTCGCCTTCGATTACGTGGGCGTGGAGCTCTCCCAGGCGGTGAGGGCGGCCTTCTCGGCGTCCGCACCGACACCGCCCGATACCGCGAGCGTCGTCACCCGCGAGTCGCTGCTGGTGCGCAGCGCCGTGGCGGCGTTCACCTCAAAGGCGTTCCTCCTCACCTACCTCAGGTTCACCGGGTTCGAGCGCTGAGGGGCATCTGAGGCAAAGAGGCCGCGGGATCGAATCACGGATCCCGCGGCTGCGTCCTCTCGCTAGTAGCTGATCTCCATGAGCTCCTTGATCGCGAGGATGTAGATCTTCAACGCGGACTTGAGCAGGTCCTCCGAGACCCCCTCGTCGTCCCCGTGCATCGGGCCGACCCAGGCGGGGTCCTCGCGCCAGGGCATCTCCGGACCGAAGGCGGCGGCGTTCTTGAACTCGCGGGCGTAGGTGCCCCCGCCGATGGTGAAGGGCTTTCGATCCTCGCCGGTCACCTCGTTGTACACGCGGATGAGCCGCTGGATCTCCTCACCGGCAGGATCGATATGGAAGGGCTCGGTGTCGTTGTCCGTCTCGTAGGTGGCGCCGTAGCGCGCCGCGGTCGCCGTGAGGGCCTGCTCGAACTGGGCGCGGCTGAACGTCGTGGGGTAACGGGAGTCGACGGACTGGCGGATGCGGCCGTCCTCGATCCAGGCCATGCCTCCGATGATCGTCAGGTCGCCGAAGAGCTCGTCGGAGGCCGCCACGCCCACGCCGGCGCCCGTGTAGTCATCGATGAGGGCCTTCTGCAGCTCCAGGAACCGGCGCTCAGCGGCGGTCACGAGGTCGTGCTCGAGCAGGTAGTCAACGAGCATGCCGATCGCGTTCACGCTGCCCTCAGGCTGGCTGGCGTGTCCGCCGCGGCCCTTCGCGGAGACGAGCACCAGGCCGTCGCCGGCCTCGGCGAGCGCGATGCCGGGCGCTTCGGGCAGGTCAGCCAGGGCGCCACGGACGGTCACGCTCGCATCGGTGGGGATGGCGTTGAACGCCTCGCCGGCGCGCCAGTGCGCGATCTTGCCGTTCACGATCTCACCCGAGGTGAAGACTCCCTGGTAGATGCCCTTCTCCCCGTAGCAGACCGGGAACTGTGCGTCGGGCGTGAACAGGAACGTGGGCTGCTCGAAGTGCTCGAGGTAGTACTCGACGTCGCGCAGGGAGGTCTCCTCGTTGGATCCGACGATCATGCGCATCGTGTAGGGGAAGCGCACGCCCTGCTCATGCCAGAAGCGCATCGCGTAGAGGCCGACAACGAAGGGGCCCTTGTCATCGAGGGTGCCGCGACCGATGAGGTAGCCCTCGCGGCGGGTCATGCGGTGCGGATCCTGGGTCCAACCGGGTCCGCAGGGCACGGTGTCGAGGTGCGCGATCTGGCAGATCTTCTTGGAGTCGTCCTCGCCCGGGTAGTCGGCGGTGCCGACATAGCCCTCATGGTTCTCTGCGCGCATGCCGAGCCGCTCGCAGAGGTCGAGTCCGGCGTCGAGGGCGCGGCGCGGCCCGGGTCCGAACGGCATGCCCTCCCCCGCGCGCTCGAGGTCCTCCTGACTGGGGATGTTCACCAAGGTCTCGATCTCGGTGACGACCGTCTCCCAGTTCTCCTCGATCCATGTGTCGATGCGCTGGTTGAACTCGGCGTCCATCATAGCCGCCCCTTTCTGTGCCGGGTTTCGCATACCCTTCTAGCATATACGAGATGATCGAGGTTTTATGCAGGCATCCGGTGAGCGTGGAAGCTCCTCGGTGAGCGAAGGCCCGCACCCACCGCAGTTCGCTGCGATGGGTGCGGGCCCAAAGATGCGCTCGGGGGATCGCGTCAGTCGACCGTGACGAGGCTGTAGAGCTCGTGGTCGCCGGCCGTCTTGAGGGTCTCGCGCGGATTCAGGAAGGCGAGTTCCAGGATGCAGGCGTAGCCCACCAGCTCCGCGCCGAGCTCCTGCACGAGCTTGCCGGTGGCGGCCGCCGTGCCGCCGGTGGCGACAAGGTCGTCGACGATGAGGACCCGGTCGCCCGGCACGATGGCGTCGGCGTGGATCTCGAGCGTGTCGGAGCCGTACTCGAGGTCGTAGCTCACGGCGCGGGTCTCACGCGGGAGCTTGCCGGGCTTGCGCGCGGGCACGAAGCCGGCGCCGAGCTCGTAGGCCACCGGCGTGCCGGTCATGAAGCCGCGCGCCTCCGGGCCCACGACCTTGGTGACCCCGGCGGAGCGGAAGTGGTCGGCGAGATCGGTCACCAGGCCCCGCAGGCCCTCGGGATCGGCGAAGAGCGGGGTGATGTCCTTGAACACCACGCCGGGCTCCGGGTAGTCGGGGATGTCGGCGATGAGCGACTCGAAATCGATCTGGGACATGGTCGGCCTTTCGTGGGATCTGCGGTGTCGGTGTGAGAACGGCTCGCGGCCTCAACGGGCGCGCGGGGCCGGCGAGGCGTCCCCCTCCCCGTCCGCGGCGGCCATGGCCTTCGCGCGGGCGGTGATCGCGTCGTCGACGGCGTCCACGTCGGCATCGTCGATCTCGGCGTTCAGGGACTCGAAGACGCGGTTGCGGATGAGCGCCGTGCGGACGCCGTCGGTGAGGTCGTGAAGCTTCGTGAACGCGCGCTCCAGCTTGGCGGCGCGGTCCTCGTCCGAGGTGTCCATGCCGAGCATGCCGATGAGCACCTGCTCGAACATGGTCGACTCGCGGTTGGCGGCCGAGACGTACTGGCGGAGGTTGCGCGGCTCGATATGGAAGCGGGCGAGCTCGGAGGCGTAGCGGATGATCACGAACTCGCGCCCGTCGACGAGTTCGCGGTTCTGCGGGCTCTTGATGATGCGGATGAGGTCGTTCTCGGCGAGCGAGCGCAAAAAGGAGATCTCGACCCCGAGCATGTCGGGGAGGTCCTCGATGGGATGGAGCTTCTGCTTGGTCTCCTTGGGCTCGGTCTTCATGGGGGCGTCTGAGAGCAGGCCCACCTCAAACGCGAGCTGGGAGAGGTCGGGCGCGCCCTCGAGGCGGTCCTTGATGACGTTCAGCGGCATGTAGCGCGTCTTCTGGAGGTGCAAGATGACCTCAAGGCGGTCGACGTCCTCCTTTGAGTACTGGCGGTAGCCCTTGGGCGTGCGGTGCGGCGTGATGAGGCCCTCGTCCTCCAGGAAGCGGATCTTGGAGTTGGAGAGGTCGGGGTAGGCTCCGCGCAGCAGGTTCACGACCTGCCCGATGCTCAGATAGCTACGCTCGGCCACGCTCACTCACCGGTCTCGATGATCGACGGGGCCATCTCGTGGTAGATCAGCGTGAAGGTGCCGATCTGCACCGAGGAGCCGTCATGGAGCGGGGCGGAGTTGACGATGGCGCCGTCAACCCAGGTGCCGTTTAGCGAGCCGAGGTCCTCTATGACCATGCCGGCGGCCGTGCGCATGACCTTGGCATGGCTGCGCGAGACCGTCATGTCGTTCAGGAAGATGCCGTTGGCCGGATCGCGCCCGATGGTGGTGAGCTCGCCCTCGAGCTCGAAGACGTTGCCCGTCTGCGGCCCCTTGATGATCGACAGGACCGGCTTGGTGATCTGAGCGCTCTTGAGCAGGTCGGGAGCGGTGGCGTCGTCAAGGGGAAGGCGGAAGACGCGCGTCGAGTCAACCGCGTCGGCAGCCGCGGGCTGGTTGTGGAACATGTCGGACATAGCAGGCTCCTCTGCGCAGTGTGAAAACGAACTCTATTCTACCCCAGCGGCATCGGATTCGACGATGTCCGGGTGGAGGAAGTCCTCCTCGGCCTCGGGGTGCTCGATGGCGCGGCGGGCCGCGCGGTACCCCTTGACCGTGTAGATGACGGCGGTGAGGAGGGAGAACGGGATCCCGAGGTAGACGAAGAAGATGCCGAGCGGCGCGGGCGCGGCGTTCAGGCCGGGGAGCCAGGCGGCCGAGGTGAGCCCCAAGCCGTCGAGGACCGGCAGGCCCAAAAGCATGAGGGTGAAGCCGGCCATGAACAGCGCCGTGGAGATCTTGCCGGTGTACACGACGTCGATGGGGCGGCGGTGGAAGCGCCTCACGATGAAGTTGCCGAGCGCGAGGTAGGCGTCGCGGCCGATGATGACGGCACAGACCCAAAACGGGAGCTCGCCGCGGACGACGAGGCCCAAGACGCCTGTGAACAGGAGCGCGCGGTCGACCACCGGATCCATCATCTTGCCGAGCCAGCTCACGGTGCGCGTCATGCGGGCGATCTGGCCGTCGAGCCAATCGGTGGAGGCGGCGATGGCGTAGACGAGCAGCGCGATATGACGGTCGAAGTCATGGGTGAACAGGTAAAGGAACACCAGGGTGAGCATGAGCCGCGCGAAGGTGATGCAGTTCGAGACCGTGAAGATCTTGTTGGAGGGATAATCGGAGGTGCCGATGAGCTCCTTCTTGATCTTCTTCCGTAAACTCACGGCGCTCCCCTGTCGATGGCGGTCATAGATGAAAAGATTCTACCCATTCGGGGACGGACGGGCTAGAGCCGCCCGCATGACTTCAGAAAGTTCATGGGGGTTGTTCAAGAGCGGGTTGAATCACGAAATGCAGGGCAAGGCGGTGGCTCAGATCATCGGCGGTCAGCAGCGATAGAAAAAAGCCCAGGGGGTCACCCTGGGCTCTCGCTTCGATGGTCGGGACGACTGGATTCGAACCAGCGACCCCTTGACCCCCAGTCAAGTGCGCTACCAAGCTGCGCCACGTCCCGAAGCACTGCCTTCGCAAGCAGCAGAGAATACTCTACTCAAATCACCCCGGAAGCGCAAGGACTAATCTCGATTTTTCAAAGACGGCGCGGCGGCCTGCCTCAGCAGCGCCGTGCGGGCGCAGATCTCGGCGGCGGCCTCCCGCTTCGACATGAGCGGCAGCTCCTGCGCGCCGTCCGCGGTGAGCCAGGTGATCGCGATGTCGTCGGTGCCGAAACCGGAGTCCGCCCGGGAGACGTCGTTGGCGACGAGGGCGTCGCAGCCCTTGCGCGCGAGCTTGTCCTGCGCGTTGACGAGCACGTTGTCGGTCTCGGCGGCGAACCCGATCACCGTGCGGTCACCTTTGCGCGCGCTCATCGAGGCGAGGATGTCGACGGTCTCGACGAGCTCGATCGCATCAAGGCGCTCGACGGCCTTCTTGAGCTTGTGATCGGCGGGAGCGGCGGGCGTGTAGTCGGCGACCGCCGCAGCGCAGATCAGCACCGTGGCGTCCTCGAAGCCCGCCTCGACGGCGGCGAGCATGTCCTGGGCGCTCACGACGTCCACGCGCGTGACGCCGCGCGGCGTCTCAAGCGAGGTGGGTGCGGAGACGAGTGTGACCCGGGCCCCCTGGCGGGCGGCCTCCTCGGCGATCGCGTAACCGAACTTCCCCGAGGAGCGGTTGCCGATGTAGCGCACCGGGTCGACGGCCTCCTGGGTGCCCCCCGCCGTCACGAGCACGCGCTCGCCGGTGAGCGGGCGCGCGGGATCGAGCGCCTCGAGCGCGGCGCGGGCGATCTCGCCCACGTCGGCGAGCTTTCCGGCGCCCACGTCGCCGCAAGCCAGCCGGCCGCTCGCAGGCGTCACGAAACCGACGCCGCGGCTGCGCAGGCGCGCGACGTTGTCCTGCGTGGCGGCCGCGGTCCACATGCCGGTGTTCATCGCCGGGGCGACCAGGATGGGGGCGTCGGCGGCCAGCAGCGTGGTCGTCATGAGGTCGTCGGCGATGCCCGCGGCCATCTTCGCGATCACGTTCGCCGTCGCGGGGGCCACGAGCACGAGGTCGGCCTCCTTGGCAAGCGAGATGTGGTGGATAGGGTCGGCGGGGTCGTCGAACAGGCCCACGGCGACCGTCTCGCCCGTCAAAGCCCTGAAGGTCACGGGGCCGACGAACGCCGTGGCGTGCTCCGTCATCAAAACCTTGACGCGGCAGCCGGCCTTCTGCAGGAGCCGGAGCACCTCGCAGGACTTGTAGGCCGCGATGCAGCCGCTCACGCACAGCAGCACGCAGGGCCGCTCCCGTCCGCTCACAGCTCCTCCTCGTTAGGCAGGGTCACGAGGATCCGGTGGCAGTAGGGGCACTCCCCCACCTCGCCGGCGCGGTCGAGATCGGACACGGATGCGGCGGAGAGGCCGGTGCGGCAGACGGAGGGCACGGTGCCCTCGCGCACCTCGACGGCCAGTCCGTTGAATCGCTTCCGAGCCGCCTCGTAGCGGTCGAGCTCCTCGGCGGGGAGCTGCCCCGCCAGGCGCTCGCGCTCGGCGCGGTTGCGGTTTATCCGCTCCTGGAGCTCGGCGGCGATCTCGCGGGCCGCGCGCGTCTCGACCTTGACGGCCTCCTCGAGCGCCGCCATCACGGAGGCGTGCTGCTCCTCGCGGCGCACCTGCTCGGCGAGGTCGGCCTCGCAGGAGAGGCGGGCGCGCGCGATCTTTTCGAGCCGCTTGGCGAGGTCTGAGAGGCGGATCTCGAGGTCTTGGACCGCGCGGTAGTCGAGCCCGTCCGCACCGGCCTCGGCCTCGCCCACAGCGGCCTTGCAGGCGCGCTCGTCCTCCGCGAGGTCGGCAAGGTCGGTCTCGATGTCCTTGCGCTGCGCGGCGAGGCGCGTCGACTGCGACTTGAGCTTGAGGTAGGCGCGGCGCTTGCGGGCGAGCTCGCGGATCTCGGGCATGTCTTTCAGCGTCGCCGTGTCGCGCATGAGCGCGAGGTCGAGCTTTTGGATATCGACAAGGACGGGTCCGACGCTCATGAGCGCCCTCCTTCTTCTATCTCCGGCTGGGTCCACCACTGCTGGGGGCCGTCTATTGTAACGATGCGGGCCGCGGGGCAGATCTGCGCGGCGGCCTCCTGCAGGATATTCACGAACGGCCGCTCCGAGCGATCGTGCCCGAGCAGGATGGCGCCGACACCGCGCAGGAGCAGGTCCTGGCACACGTGGTAGCCGGCCTCTCCCGTGACGACGGCCTCGGCGCCGGCGCCGACGAGGGCGTCGCCGAGATGCCCGAGCGACCCGCCGAGGAAGGCGACCCGACGGATCTCGCTATCGGGCCCGCCCCACACGCGCGGGGCTCCGCCGAAGGCCGCGGCCGCGCGCGCCGCGAGGCGGCCGAGCGTCATGCCCTCCGCGTTCGCGACGGCGCCGAGGCCGGGCTTCGCCGGATCGGCGGGGAACTCGAGCGATGAGCGGGCCTCGAGTCCCATGAGCTGCGGGAGGATCGCACGCGCCTCGCGGGACCGGTCGAGGTTCGTGTGGAGCGAGATCACGGAGACGCCGGCCTCGATCGCACGGAACAGCGCCGGCGAGCTCGCCGGATGCGACCGCCCGGCATCGACGACGGCATCGGGAGCCGAGAGGTGGATGGGGTGATGGGTGAGCAGCACGTTCGCCCCCGCCTCGGCCGCGGCCTCGATCGCGGGCAGGCTCGCGTCGAGGGCGCAGGCGATCGCGGCCACCTCGGCGCCGGGACGCCCGCACGACAGGCCGACGTTATCCCAGTCCTCCGCATCCTCGCGGGGGAAGCGCAAAAAGAGCGCCTTTTCGAGTTCGGCTATCTTCATGCGGATCCCACCATCTCGAGCAGGGTGTCGGCGAAGCGGTCGAGGTCTGCCGGGTCGACGCGGTCGTCGAAGGAGACGCGCAGCGACCCCAGGGCCTGCTCGCGCCCGATCCCCATCGCGGTGAGCACATGGCTCGCCGCGAGCGATCCGCTCGAGCATGCCGAGGCGGCCGAGACCTCGAACCCGGCGACATCGAGCTGCAAAATGAGGTCCTCGGACTCGAAGCCCTCGACGAAGACGGAGACGATGCCCGGGAGCCTCGGAACGGCGGCGGGGTCGCCCATCGTGGGGTGGATGGCCGGATGGGCGCCGAGCCGCGCGTAGAGGCGCTCGGACAGCGCTCCCACGCGCTCGGCGTCAGATGCCAGCCGTGCGTGGACGGCCTCGGCCGCCGCCGTGAGGGCGAGCACCGCGCGGAGATCCTGGGTTCCCGGGCGGACGCCGCGCTCCTGACCCCCGCCCTGGATGAGGGGGCGCAACGGCGTGCGGGTCCTGAGGTAGAGCGCACCGGCCCCCACCGGGCCGCCCACCTTGTGGCCGGCGACCGCGAGGGCGTCGACGCCGAGCTCGGCGACGTCGAGGGGCGCATGCAGCCACCCCTGGACGGCATCGGCGAACACGAGGGCGCCCGCCGCATGGGCGATGCGGGAGATCTCGGCGACGGGCTGGATGACGCCCGTCTCGTTGTTGGCGAACATGCAGGTGACGAGCGCGACGTCGGGGCCCATGAGCGCGGCGAGCTCGTCGGGGCGCATGCGGCCGTCGCGGGCGGGTCGCAGGGTGTCGACCGTGAAGCCGAGGTCGCGCAAGGCGGCGAGGTTGTCGAGGACGGCGTCGTGCTCGATGGCGGAGACGATCACGCGATCGCGCCGGCGGTCCCTCTCGCGCGCGCCGCGGGCGCAGCCGATGAGCGCGAGCGCGCAGGCCTCGGTGCCCCCGCCGGTGAAGACCACCTCATCGGGGCGCGCACGCGCGCCGAAGGTGCGGGCAAGCGCGCGGCGAGCCCCCTCGAGCTCGGCTTGGGCGCGGCGGCCGAGGGTGTGCAGCGAGTTGGGGTTCGCGCCGGCGATATCGGAGGCGTCGTAGGCGGCCATCGCCGCGAGCGCCTCGGGGCGAAGCGGCGTGGACGCGGCGTAATCGAGGTTGACGGGTGCCGGGCGGTTCATGCGCGCACGTCCCCGCGGGCAGCCGCGGACCCCAGCTCACGCAGGACCTCGACCTCGGCGGCGGGGTCCTCGGCGCCGAACACGGCGGAGCCGGCCACGATCACGTCAGCGCCGGCGGACACGACCTCGGCCACGTTCTTGCGGGAGATGCCGCCGTCGACCTCGATCTTGGGCGACACGCCGTGACGGGTGCACATGGCCCGTAGCTCGCGGATCTTCGCAAGCGTGCCCGAGATGAAGCGCTGGCCGCCGAAGCCGGGGTTCACGCTCATGAGCAGCACCATGTCCACGTCCTCGATGACGGCCTCGAGCAGGCTCACGGGGGTGGCCGGATTCAGGACCACGCCGGCCTCGGCGCCGCGCTCGCGGATGTGCGCGAGCGTGCGGTTGAGGTGGGTCGAGGCCTCCCAGTGCACGGTCACGATGTCGGCGCCGGCGTCGAGGAACCAGTCGGCCATATGGTCGGGGTCGGTGACCATCATGTGGACGTCGCAGGGCACGTCGCTCACCCGTTTCACGGCGCGCAGGATGTCGGCGCCGAAGGTCAGGTTGCCGGTGAAATGGCCGTCCATGACGTCAAAGTGGATGTAGTCGGCGCCGGCGATACGATCGAGGTCGCGCGCCAGGTGCGCCATGTCGGCGGAGAGGATGGAGGGTGCGATCTTCACGGTGCAAGACATGTTCGCTCCAATGCTTCGGTGGCCGGTCAGCTTACTCGTCGATGCCGTAGAACTCGGAGGTGGGGATGCGGTCGGTCAGCCGCTCCAGGGCCTCCGAGATCGATCCGCCGTGCCACAGCGCGTGGTCCAGCGCGAACGTCAGCGGCGCGTCCACCCCGAGCGAGCGGGCGAGCGCAGAGACGCTGACGGCCGCCGCGGCCCCCTCGACCACCATGTGCCGCCGCCGCTGGTACTCCTCGAGGGTCACGCCCTCGGCGAAGGCGACGCCGAACATGCGGTTGCGGGAGTGCTCGGAGGTGCAGGTCGCCACGAGGTCGCCCATGCCGGCGAGCCCCATGCAGGTCATCGGGTCGCCGCCGCGCGCATGGGTGAGGCGGCTGATCTCGGCGAGCCCGCGGGTCATGATCAGGGCGAGGGTGTTGTCGCCGAGCCCCGAGCCGGCGGCGATCCCGCAGATGATGGCGATCACGTTCTTGGCCGCCCCGCACATCTCCACGCCCACCACGTCGTGGCTCACGTAGACGCGGAAGGCGGGGGCGTTCAGCACGGCCTTGAAGAACTCGGCGACCGCGGCGTCCTCGGCGGCGATGACGGCCGCCGACAGGCTCCCGCGGCACACCTCCTCGGCGTGGTTGGGGCCGGAAAGCGCCGCGATCCGCTCGGGATGGCCCAGCTCCTCGCCGAGGATCTCAGTCATGAGCAGGCCGGTGTCGGCCTCGATCCCCTTGGCCAGGCACAGGATCGGCGTGTCGCGGCCGATCCAGTCGGCGGCGTCGCGGGCGACGGCGCGCAGGTGCGCCGAGGGCGTGGCGAAGATGATGCCGTCCGCCCCGTCGAGCGCGCGTTCGAGCACGGAGCTCGCGACGACGTTGGCGGGCAGATCGTAATCCGTGAGGTAGCTGGGGTTTCGATGGGCATCGTTGATCCCGGCGGCGACGGCGGGCTCGTGGGCCCAGACGCTCACCTCGTCGGCTCCGGCCGCGGCGAGGCCGGCGACGGCCGTTCCCCAGGAGCCGGCGCCGATCAGCGCGATCCTCATGACGCATCATCCTTTTCTGTGACTCGCTTGTTGAAGGACAGCTTGGATTCGGTCCCCGCGCGCAGGCGCGCGATGTTGCCCCGGTGCGCCCAGATCACGGTCGCACCGAGCAGGATCCACACGAGGTGGGCCGCCGTCCCCGTCGGGGGCGCGAGGAGGCAAACGGTGAGCGGCAGGAATGCCGCGGTGACGACGGATCCGAGCGACACGTAGCGCGTCAGCGCCACGACGGCGATGAAGATCGCGAGGTGCGCGAGGGCGAGCGGCCAGGAGAACCCGAGCAGGACGCCCACGCCGGTGGCGATGCCCTTGCCGCCGTGAAAGCCCAGGTAGGGCGAGAAGATGTGCCCGTAGAGCGCCGCGAGGGCGACGAGCGCCACGAGCAGGCCGTCGCCGTCCCCCTGGCCCGAGCGCGCGGCGAGCAGGCGGGCGGCGGCCACGCACAACGTCCCCTTGAGCACGTCGAAGATGAGCGTTGCTGCGGCGATGCGCGGACCGGCCACACGCAGCGCGTTGGTGGTCCCGATGTTTCCCGACCCGGCCGACCTCAGGTCCTTGTGCCCGAGGGCGCGGGAGAGGATGAGGCCGAAGGGGATGCCGCAGATGAGATAGGACGCGAGCATGAGCCCCCCGACGACGGGGAGCCCCACCGCGAGGCCACCGGCAGCCATACGGGCCTACACCTCCTTCTCGCGCGAGTCGTTCTTCTTGCGGAAGTGCAGGCGGACGGGGGTGCCGTCGAGCATGAACTTCTCGCGCAGGCGGTTCTCCACGTAGCGGCGGAAGCTGTCGGTGACGAGATCGGTGTGGTTCACGAAGAAGGCGAAGGTGGGCGGGCGCACCGCGACCTGGGTGGCGTAGTGCATACGCAGGCGGCGCTTGCCGTCGACGACCGTGTGGCCGAACTCGCGCAGGTCGGTGAGGAACTGGTTGAGCTTCGCCGTGGAGATGCGCGAGGCACGGGCCGCCGCCGCGGCGTCGATGAGCGCCCAGATCTTCTCGACCGAGCGGCCCGTGAGGGCCGAGACGCGCAGCACGCTCGCCCAGGGAGCGAGGGTCAGGCGACGGGAGACCGTCTCCATGACCTGCTCGCGCTCGCGGTCCTCATGCAGCAGGTCCCATTTGTTGAGCAGGATGACAAGGGCGCAGCCGCGCTCGATGGCGAGGTTGGCGACCTTCTGGTCCTGCTCGGTCATGCCCGTCGTGGCGTCCACCACGAGCAGGGCCACGTCGGCGCGGTCGATCGCGCGCAGGCCCCGCACCATCGAGTAGTACTCGATGTTCTCGTAGACCGTGCTCTTCTTGCGGATGCCCGCGGTGTCGACGAGGCGGTAGCGGCGGTCGTCGCGCTCAACCACGGTGTCGATGGCGTCGCGCGTGGTGCCCGCGATGTCGGACACGATCGAGCGGTCCGACCCGATCACCTTGTTGAACAGCGAGGACTTGCCCGCGTTCGGCCGGCCGATAATCGCGACCGAAAGCGCGTCGTCATCGGCGGGGACGAGATCGTCGACCTGCTCCCCGAGGAGGGCGACGATCTCGTCGAGCAAATCGCCGGTGCCGTGGCCGTGCAGCGCCGAGAGCGGGCGCGGCTCCCCGACGCCCAAGGAGTAGAAGGGCCACAGCGCCTCGTCCTCGCGCGCGGGGTTGTCGAGCTTGTTGACGAGGAGGAACACCGGCGTCTTCACGCGCTTGAGCATGCGGGCGACGCTCTCATCCTCCTCGGTCACGCCGACCGACCCGTCCACGACGAACAGGATCACGTCGGCCTCCTCGGCGGCGGCGAGCGCCTGGTCGCGGATGGAGCTCGCGAAGACGTCATCGCTCTTCATGGGCTCGATGCCGCCGGTGTCGACGAGCGCGAAGGAGCGGCCGTTCCAGTCGGCCTCGTGGTAGCTGCGGTCGCGCGTGACGCCGCGGCTCTCGTGCACGATGGCGTCGTGCGACTGCGCGATGCGGTTGACGAGGGTGGATTTGCCGACGTTCGGCCTGCCCACGATCGCGACGATGGGTTTCATATGCAGCTCCTCTATACGGTCAGCGCGCGACGCCGAGGTCCTGCTCCAGGACCTCGATGAGCTCGCTCGGAGTGGTCGGTGCGATGCGGGGGCGCGCCCCGCGCTGCTCCAGGCGCTGGAGCAGGTCGTCTCGATGATACCCGTCAAGCGTGAGGCCCGCCGCGTTGAACATGATGGAGGGCAGAATGAGCATAATGCCCGCCAGCTCGTCCGGGAGCTGGGCGAGGACGTCCTCGGCGCAGATGAGGCCCGTCACGTCGACGTTGCCGCCGAAGTAGCGGTTCTCGATCGCGACGACGCGGCCGCCGAGCGCGGGAGCCTCAATGAGGCGCGCCACCGTGTCGCGGGCGGCCGTGCCCGAGAGCGCCTGGAGCGCGAGGCCCTCGCGCCCGAGCGCGGCAGCGCAGGCGGCCAGGCGCCCCTCCCCCGTCGATAGCAACTCGTCGGTCTCGTCCATATAGGAGCGGATCATGCCGATGCCGTCGTAGAACTGCGGGTAGCCGTCGTAGAAGTCGGCGGGCGGCGGATCGAGCCGGGCCGCGAGGAAGAACTCGTCGGAGAGCTGGAAGGTGTGGCGCCCGAAGCGCTCGTGCGCGCGGTCCTGGTAGGGGCGCACCTGGCGCACCACGGCACGGGCGGCGGACTCGTCGTCGGAATAGGAGCTCGTGAACCGCTTCTGGTGCTTGGTGAACCCGAGCGGGACGATACCCAGGCTCGTGATCTGCTCATGGCGCTCGCAGTAGTCCAAGGTGGCGGTGAGCTCGGCGCCGTCGTTCAACCCGGGGCAGAGCACGATCTGCGCATGGATCTCGATCCCGGCCGCCATGAGGCGTTCGAGCACCTCGATGCCGCGCGGCGCGTTGCGCCCGATCAGACGGCGGCGCACCTCGGGCGTGATCGCGTGGATGGAGACGTTCATCGGCGAGAGGTTCTTCTCGATGACCTCGGCGACGTCCGCATCCGACATGTTGGTGAGCGTGACGAAGTTGCCCTGGAGGAAGGAGAGGCGGTAGTCGTCGTCGCGGATCGTCAGGGTCTTGCGGCTCTCAGGGGGCAGCATCGTCATGAAGCAGAACACACAGGCGTTCACGCAGGTGCGCATCCCGTCGAAGACCGCGTCGTCGAAGGTGAGGCCCCAGTCCTCGCCGGGGTAGCGCTCGAGCGCGCAGGGGTTCACAGAACCGTCCGCGGGGTCGAGGACCACGAGCTCGACCTCGTCCTCATCGGCCTCCCACAGCCAGACGATCATGTCGGTCAGGGGCTTGCCGGCCACACGCGCCACGTACATGCCGGCCTCGATGCCGGCGTCGTCGGCCGGGGACTCGGGCCGCACGGCCGTGACGAGCGCGCCCTTGAACCCCTCGTCGCCGCGGGCGCGCCGGCTCTGAGAGCCGTAGTCCGAGGCGGCCTTCGCGTAGGCGCCGATCGTCGGCTCAGCCACGGCCCACCCCGCGATCCCAGGACACCTCGGCACCCGGCACGATCCGCTCGAGCGCGTCGACGACCTGCTCGATATGGGACGCCGGGGTCGAGGCCCCCGCACCCACGCCCACGAGCCCGGCGCGGGCGACCCATTCCGGATCGATCTCTGAGGCGTCCTCGATGTGGTGGGTCCGCGCGCAGCGCGCGGCGCAGATCTCGACGAGGCGCCGCGTGTTCCCGGAGTTGCGGCCGCCGATGACGATCATCGCGTCGGCGCGGGCGGAGAGCTCCGCGGCGCTCGCCTGGCGCTCGTGCGTCGCCTTGCAGATGGTGTTGACGACGCGCAGCTCGGTGGCGCGCGGCACGAGGGCCGCCACGACGGCGGCGAGGTTCTCGTCGGTCTGCGTGGTCTGGACGACCACGCCCACGCGCCGGGAGATCTGCGCGCCGGCGAGCTCGGCGGGGTCGCTGACGACGAGGGTGCCCGGCCCCGCGTGGCCGACGATGCCCTCGACCTCGGGGTGGCCGCTCTCGCCTACGACGACGACCTGGAACCCCTCGGTGGCGAGGCGCTCGGCGGCGCGGTGCACCTTCGCGACGTAGGGGCAGGTGGCGTCGACCACGTCGAGGCCGCCGCGGCGGGCGCGGTCGATGACCGACGGCGTCACGCCGTGGGCGCGGATGACGACGGTGCCGGTGTCGGCGTCGGCGAGCTCATCGGCCATGCCGACGCCGGCCGCCTCGAGCTCGGAGACGACGCGCGGGTTGTGGATGAGCGGCCCCAGGGTGCGGACGGGCCGCTCGGCCGCCGCCGCGGCGTCGCGGGTCATCCGCAGTGCCCGCTCCACCCCGTAGCACACGCCGGCGTGCCCGGCGACCTCGATCAGGGTGCGCTCCATCATCTCCTCCCCGGGTGCTCGGCCTGGAGCGCGTCGCGCAGGGCGTAGACGCGGCGCATGCCCTCGTCCTCGAGCCAGGCCAGGCGCTCGCGGCGGCGCAGCCCCTCAGGGGCGTCGTCGAGCGACACGGGCTCGCCGGCGCGAAGCCAGCATTTCAGGGGACGCGGCAGGCGCGCGCCGGGCGGGGTCACGTCGCGGAAGCCGCAGACCGCAAGCGGCGCCACGGGGGCCTTGCCCATCTGCGCGATGAGCGCATAGCCGCCGTGCACCTCGACGGGCTGGTCGTCAGTGCGGATGCGGGTGCCCTCGGGGAAGATCAGCACGTGCTCCCCGCGGGCGAGCGCGTGCTGGGCCGCGCGCAGGGCCCCCATGTCGGCGCTCCCGCGCTTCACCGGGATGGCGCCCGCACGCGAGAACGCCCAGGCGATGAGCTTGTTCTCGAAGAACTCCGACTTGCCGATGCAGCGTGTGGGCGCGCCGCTCATGAGCAGGTGCGCCATGATGACCACGACCTCGCCCATCGAGGTGTGGTTGCAGATGATGACCGAGCCGGTCTCGCCCGGCCGCAGGTGCTCGGCCCCCTCGACGCGCCAGCGCCACATGATCTTGGAGACCGCCCAGAGCACCCCGAGCGCGACCTTGAGCAGGATGCGGTCGGCGAGCGGGAACTCGCGCATAGGACGGCCGTGGAAGTCCTCGGGGCTCCAGCGGCTCACGATGCCCTCCGTTCAGCGATCAGGCGGCCGATCTCGCAGACGATCTCGTCGATGGTGCGGGAGGTCGAGTCGATGCGGACGGCGTCCGCGGCCGGCACCGTGTTCGCGGCGTCTGCGGCGTCGCGTCGCTCGATGTCGGCGAGCGTCTCGGCCTCCTCGCGCGCGAGGGCGCCGGCGGGCGCGGGGGCGCCGTCGTGCTCGTGACGCTGGGCGACCCGGCGATGGGCGCGCTCGCGCGGGTCAGCCGTGAGGAAGACCTTGAGCTCGGCTGCCGGGAAGACCACGGTCCCGATGTCGCGCCCCTCGGCCACGACGTCGCGGCCGCAGGCGAAGGAGCGCTGGGCCGGCAGAAGCGCGCGGCGCACGCCGGGGTTCGTGGCGACGGCGGAAACGATGCGGTCAACCCGGGAGGTGCGGATCTCATCGGAGAGGTCGCGCCCGTCGGCGGCGATCCGGGCAGCCTCGCCCGTTGCCTCGAAGGCGAGCTCGAGCGCCTCGGCGCGCGCCGCCACCGCGTCGAGGTCGGCGAGGTCGATCCCCTCCTCGGAGCACACCACCGCCACGGCCCGGTAGAGCGCCCCGGTGTCGAGCTTCTCGAAGCCGAAGCGGCGGGCCACCTCGCGGGCGACGGTGGACTTGCCGGACCCCGCGGGCCCGTCGATTGCGATGATCATCAGTCGGTTCCTTTCGGATGCGTGAGGGCGTCGATCTCGGATGCGGTGAGGGGGCGCCAGGAGCCCTCGGGAAGGTCGGAGAGCTCGAGCGGGCCGAACCGGGAGCGGTGCAGGGCGATCACGGGATGGCGCACGCGGGAGAGCATGCGCTTCACCTGGTTCTTGCGCCCCTCGCGGATGACGACCTCGACCTCGGTGGCCCCCTGCTCGGGCCGGGTGCCCACGATCCGACAGCGCGCCGGCTGGCAGGGCCCGTCGTCCAGCTCGATGCCGCGGCGCAGCGGATCGAGCTCGCGGTCGGCCATGAGCCCGTCCACCACGGCGAGGTAGGTCTTCCACACGTGCTTGGAGGGGTGGAGCAGGTTCTGCGCGAGGTCCCCGTCGGTGGTGAACAGCAGAAGGCCCGTCGTGTCGCGGTCGAGGCGCCCCACGGGGAAGAGGCCCGGATGGCGCTCGGTGGGCACGAGGCTCGCGACGCACGGCCGCCCCTGCGGGTCGCGCATGGTCGTGAGGTAGCCGGCGGGCTTGTGGAGCATCAGGTGGACCGCCCCGTCGGCGAGCCTGACCGCGCGGCCGTCGACCGTGACCTCGTCGCGGGCCGGATCGACCTTGGTGCCGAGCTCGGAGGCGACCTCGCCGTTCACGCGGACGCGCCCGGCGGTCATGAGGTCCTCGGAGCCCCGGCGGCTCGCCACCCCGGCGCGGGCCAGGAAGCGCTGGAGCCTCATCGGCACCGTGCGCGGGGCCTCACCGACGGCGGGCTCAATCCTCATAGAGGTCCCCCGTCGCCGTTCCGATGATGGGGATCTCGTCCTCGCCCGGCTCGTCGGCCGCGTCGATGAGCTCGCGCTCCTCCTCGAGATCCTCCTCGGCCTCCTCGAGCGTCGACTGGATCGCCCGGCCCGAGAGACGCTCGCGGATGAACTGGCGCGCCTGCTCATCGGGGGCGAACTGCTCGAGGTCGGGCAGGTCCTTGGTGCTCCTGAGCCCGAACTTCTCCAAGAACGCGTTCGTGGTGGCGTAGATGATCGCCCCGCCACGCTGCGCATCGCGGCCGACCTCGCGGATGAGCCCCTTGTCGACGAGGGAGGAGATCACGCCGTCGGAGTTGACCCCGCGGATGCCCTTGACCATCTCGCGCGTCACGGGCTGGTGGTAGGCGATGACCGCGAGGGTCTCGAGCGCCGCCTGCGAGAGGCGCTGGGTGTCCCAGGAGAGGATGAAGGCCTCGACCTGCTCGTGGTAGGCCGGATGGGTGAAGAGCCGCCAGCCGCCCGCAACCTCGCGCAGCTGGAAGCCGCGGTTCGCCTCCCCGTACTCAACCTGGAGCTCCGCCAGAAGCGATGCCACCTCGCCCGGTGCGACATCGAGCGTCTGCGCGAGCGAGCTGGCGCTCACCGGGTCGCTGGCCACGAGCAAAAGCGCCTCGAGGGCGCCTTTGAGCGAGTCGGGGTTCAGGGTGCCAAGGTCAGCCATCTGGCTCAGTCCTCCTCGATATCGAGGGCGGAGCCCGGCTCGTAGGCCGGCGCGCCCTCGACGCGGTCGATCTGGATCGTACCGAAGTTCTCGTCTTGCGAAAGCGTCACCGATCCGCGCTTGGCGAGCTCGAGGATGGCGAGGAACGTCGCCACGACCTGCTCGGTCGTGGCATCGCCGTCGAGCAGCTCGCGGAAGGTGGTGCGAGGGCGGGAGATGGTCACGCGGTCCACCGAGGCCACCGTGAGCTCGAGCGGGATGCGGTGGGGCGCGACGTGCTCGGCCTCGAGCAGGAAGCGCTCGCGGCGGCCGTCGATGTCGGCGCAGATCACCGCGAGGCCCCTCAGCGTGATGCCGGCGAGGTAATCGGGCATGAGGTTCAGGAAGGCCGGGTCGGGGCCCGCCACGCGCGGGTGCATGCGGCTCTCGGCCTCCATGCGCGCGCCCAGGGCGGCCGCGGCGGCGCGGAACTGCTTGTAGGCGATGAGCCGCTGGATGAGCACCTCGCGCAGGGCGTCGCCCGAGAGGTCGGCGAGCTCCGCCTCGTCGTCCTCATCGAGCTGCGCGCGCTTGGGCTCGTCGGGCACGAGGCTCGCGGCCTTGATGTCGAGCAGGGTCGCGGCGACGAGCAAGAAGTCGCTCGCCACATCGAGGTCGATCGACTCCAGCCGGTCCACCTCGGCCAGGTACTGCTCGGCCACCTCCGCGATCGAGATTGACCCGATGTCGACCTTCTGGCGGGAGACGAGCTGCAGCAGCAGGTCGAAGGGGCCCGAATAGGCCTGCGTCGATACGCGGTAACTCAAACCCCGCTCCTTCCCCTCGCGCCTTGTCTCTCGAACATCTCAGTGTAGCGTAACGGCGCCGAGGGCGGTGCCCACGAGGAGGTCGGCAAGCGGGTACACCGTGAGGTCGAAGTAGGAGCCGATCAGGTCGACCCCCGTCACGGTGGGAAGCAGGTAGAGCACGGCGATGAGGATCGGCATCGCGTAGCGCTGGATGCGGTAGTACGAGTTCAGCGCCTCCCCCTTGAGGAACAGGACGAGGACCGTGGAGCCGTCGAGCGGGGGCAGCGGGATCAGGTTGAAGAAGGCCAGCGAGAGGTTGATGACCACCGACATGATGAAAAAGGAGTACCCGAGCCGGTAGGCGGCCGCGTCCATGCCCCATGCGAGCGCCGCACCGGTGAACAGGGCCAAGCCGGCCGCCGAGAGGGCGGCGAGCAGGATGTTCGAGGCCGGGCCGGCGAGGGCCACGATGAGCTCGTCGCGCTTCGGGTGCTTGAGGTTGCCGAGGTGCACGGGGACGGGCTTGGCGAAGGCGAAGACCGGCCCGCCGGCGGCGAGCATGATGAGCGGCAGGATCAGGGTGCCGAAGGGGTCAATGTGCGCGAGCGGGTTCAGCGAGATGCGGCCGCGCTCGCGGGCGGTCCGGTCGCCGAGGAGGTAGGCCGCCAGCGCATGGGCGCTCTCATGGACGACGATGCCGATGACGAGGGCCAGCGCCTGCAGCAGCAGGGTCGGCAGGGTGCTGAGAAGGTTCATCACGGGTATCCCCTATCGGGTCCTGAGCATCCGCGCGGCGCGGAGGCAGACGTAGTCGACGATCATGAGGGCGACGACGATGAGGGCGAAGTCGAACCGGAAGATGCCGCCGAAGGGCGTCGTGATGACCCCGTAACCCGCGATCACCGCCGGCAGGGCGCGCGAGAGGTCCACGACGAGCCCGACCATGTTGAGCCGGGCGGACAGGCCGCTCACGCAGAGGATGACCGTGATCGCGGCGAGCGCCCAGCCAAGTGCGCGGCACGCCCAGCCGATGAGGGTGAGGGCAACGGCCCCGGCGCTACGCCCCTGCACGCTTCGTCTCCTCCTCGATCGTCCCGGTGAGTTCCAGCCACTCGTCCTCAAGCGCCGGGAGCTCCTGCTTGAGCTTGTTGTATTCCCCAAGGGCCGCGTTGAATTTCTCGGGATCGGCGTAGAGGTCCTCAGAGGCCATGAGCTCCATGAGCTCGTCATAGCGCTCACGCTTCGCGGCCATATCCCGCTCGACCGCGGCCAGGCGGCTCTTGACCTTCTTCAGCCGCTGGTTGAGCGCGCGGCGGGCCTCCGCCTCGGCGCGGCGCTGATCGCGGGTCTTGCGGCCCTCGCGGGGGGTGTCGGCGGGCGCGTGGGTGCGCGGGGCCTTCGGGGCCGGCGTTGCCGGAGCGGCCGCGCCGGCGGCCGCGGCCGCCTCGCGGGCCGCTAGGTCCTCGCGTTTGAAGAGGTAGTAGTCGTAGTCGCCGTCATAGACCGTCACGCGGCCGTCCCGGATGTCGATCACGCGGGTCGCCACCGAGCGCACGAGGTGCTCGTCGTGGCTGATCAAAACGATCGTTCCGGGGAAGTTGCGCAGCGCCTGCTCAAGCATGTCGACCGAATCGATATCGAGGTGGTTCGTGGGCTCGTCGAGGCACAGAAGCGCCTCGGGCGCCACGAGCATCTTGGCGAGCGCGAGCCGCGCCCGCTCGCCACCGGAAAGGACGCGGACCCGCTTCTCGACGTCGTCGCCCGAGAAGAGGAAGGCGCCCAGCAGGCTGCGCTCCTGCGAGGTGGTCCAGGAGGGGGCCACGGCGTCGATCTCCTGCAGGACCGTGTTGCCCTCGAGCATGCCCTCGAGCTGGTGCTGGGCGTAGTAGGCGACGCCCACGTTGAGGCCGAGCTCGCGCGTGCCCGCGCTCGGCGCCTCGCGGCCGAGCAGGAGTTTCAGCAGGGTCGACTTGCCGGCGCCGTTGGGTCCCACGAGGGCGACCTTATCGCCGCGGTAGAGCGTGACATCCACGTCCTCGTAGACGGTCTTGTCCTCGAAGGATTTGGAGACGCCCTCGAGGCGGGCCACCATGTCGCCCGAGCGCGGCGGGTCGGGGAACTTGAAATCGACGTGCTTGTGGCCCTCAGGCAGGATCACGAGCTCGCTTTTGATCTGCTCGATCCTCCTGATGCGCTCCTGGGCCTGCGCCGCCTTGGTGGGCTTGTAGCGAAACTTGTCGACGAAGACCTGCATGTGGGCGATCTCGCGCTCCTGGGCGGCACGCTTGGCGCGCATCTGCTCGAGGTTGTCGGCGCGCTGCTTGAGGTAGCTCGAGTAGTTGCCGGTGTAGACCGTGAGGCGGCGGTTCTCGAGGGCGGCCACGTGGTCGACGCAGGCGTCCATGAACGCGCGGTCATGGGAGACGATGAGCACGGCGCCCTCGTAGGAGGAGATGAAGCCCCGAAGCCACTGCACGCTCTCCAGGTCGAGGTGGTTCGTGGGCTCGTCGAGCAGCAGCAGGTCGGGGCGGCGCAGGAAGAGCTTGGCCAGCGCGATGCGCATCTGCCAGCCGCCCGAGAACTCGCGGCAGGGCTTGTCGAACTCCTCGACCGGGAACCCCAGGCCCGCAAGGATCTGGCGGGCGTTGCTCTCGAGCTCGTAGCCTCCCAGGTGCTCGAAGCGGTCCTGGACCTGGCCGTACTCGGCAAGGAGCGCGTCGAGGTCGTCGTCTGCGGCCGGCTCGGCGATGCGGACCTCGAGCTCGCGGGCGCGCTCCCCCATGGCCTGGATCTCGGTCGCCGCGGCCATGACCTCCTCGATGACGGAGGCGTCGCTGGCGAGCTTCGTCTCCTGCTCGAGGTAGCCCACAGCCGTGCCGCGTGCGTACTGGACGGAGCCGCCGTCGGGCGCCTCGAGGCCCATGATGATCTTGAGCAGGGTGGTCTTGCCGGCGCCGTTGGGGCCGACCAGCGCGTAGCGCTCCCCCTTGTTGATCTGCAGGGAGGCACCGGTGAGGAGCTGCCGGCTCCCGAAGCTCTTCTCGATCTTGTCGGCGAGGAGGATCATGCGCGCACCTGTTTCGCGATCTCGTGTGTGAACATGAAAAAGGGACCCGTTGCCGAGTCCCGTTCTCTGAGATGGTGGGCGTTACAAGATTTGAACTTGTGACCCCATCCGTGTGAAGGATGTGCTCTACCCCTGAGCCAAACGCCCGTGTGCCTTTCGGCAAAAGAGATACTAACACAGGCATTCGGCACGGGCAACGGAAAAATCTCGGCTGTGCTGATTTGGATGGCGGGCGCGGGGCGGGACGGCTGGCGAAGCCGCGTAGCCCTCCGCCGTGCGCGGGGGGCGGCGGGGAGGCTTTTCACCCAGGGTCGCGGCGGTTGGTGGGCGAAACCGGCGGCGGGACAGCGAACAGGGCGCCGTTCGCATGGTCAGGGCGGTCGATGCGGCGGCAGGGCATGAGCTCGGGCGGCGGGCGCGCGGTGACCAACGGGGTGGCCGCCGCCGTGCGAAACTGAGCCGGCGGCGGGCGGCATCCGAAGTCCGCGTAGCCGCTGGCGCTGCCGCAGCTGCATCCATCGTGGCCGCCGCCGTGGCCTCAACAGCGTTTCGCTCGGCCCTGCACCACGGCGACCGCGGCGTTTCAGTCGGCCCCGCACCACGGCGACCGCGGCGTTTCAGTCGGCCCCGCACCACGGCGACCGCGTTTACCCTTCGCTTGCCCCGCGCCATGGCGGCTGCGGTTGCGTTTCTTTCGGCCCTGTACATGCGATAGACGACACAAGAAGTATCCCGAGTAAACATGCAGCTCAGGACTGTCATGTTTTTTGAGGTTCTGCGCCGGAGGCGCATAGCCGTCAATTTGTTTCAGAAAAAGGTGCAGAGCAGCAAAAAAACGCAATTGGCGTTGAAAGACCCTTCGCGAGGAAGACGCAGGGCTGGCGAAACTACAGCTAACAAGGACGCGCATTTTGCGGGAAGGGTGCATAGTCGTCAAAACCTGCAGCCAACGCAGCCGCGCATCTTGCGAGAAGGGTGCATAGCCGTAAAAACTGAATCTAGCACGGCCGCGCCTTCTGAGAGAAGGACGCTGCGCCGTGAAGATCGCAGCCGTCGCGCGTGTCTTGCCCAAGAACGGGAAACAGCCCGGGCGCTCCGGCGTCCGAGCTGATCGTTAGTGGTGGGCCCAGCAGGATTCGAACCTGCAACCCAGGGATTATGAGTCCCCTGCGCTAACCGTTGCGCCATGAGCCCGTAAAACAAAACAGCCCTCGAATCTCTTCGAGGGCTGCGAGTTCACTTGGGTGGAGACGAGGGGGATCGAACCCCTGACCTCTTGACTGCCAGTCAAGCGCTCTCCCAGCTGAGCTACGCCCCCAAGCGGTGCAGGAAGTAATATACGGGAACCCCGGAGACGATGCAAGCACTTTCTTGAAACTTTTTTCTCGATCCGCATGCCGGCTGATAGACAACTCTCTTTTTCTCGAACTCCAAACGGCGGGATGCCGTCGCCGTGCCGACCCGCGTCTTCCGACGCCAAGCGCTCATGCCAGTTGCGTTTTTCGCGGCTCTGCACCTTTTTCTGAAACAAGTTGACGGCTATGTACATCGCGGTCCGAACTGCGAAAAACATGACGTTTCTGACCTGGCCTTCTAGCACTGATACTCAAGGTGCCGCAATATGGCAGTGCATAGCCGTCAAAAACGCACCTGAAGCGGTAAGGGACGACCAAATGAAGGTCCGAACGCACAACCCCATCTGCCGCCAGCGTGCCCCCAAACCGCGCCACTACCCCCAAAAGAGCCGCCGGCGCTTCCCAGAGATGCGACGGGAGCGGATCTCGGTCGCATCCTCGTCCACGCGGTAGACGCCGCCCTCATCGACGAGCACCGCCCCCTCGCGAACACGCCCCTCGATCCTGTCCGACGCGACCTCGATGAAGGACCCGTCCCCCACCTCGATGACCACGAGGCCGCCCTCTATGCGGTCGATGGCCATCTTATCCTCCTCAGGGGTTGCAGACCTGGCACGGCGTGAGCCCGGAGGCCTCGGCCCTACGCGCGGGCTGCCTCGACGAGGGCGGCGACCTTCGCCGCGACCTCCTCGACGGGTACGTCCTCGCGCTCGCCGGTCGCGCGGTCCTTGAGCTCGACGACGCCGCGCTCGAGCCCGCGACGGCCGAGGATGATCTGGTACGGGAAGCCCATGAGGTCGTTGTCGGCGAATTTCACGCCCGGCCGCTCGTCGCGGTCGTCCATGACCGTCTCGATGCCCGCGGCCACGAGCTCGTCGAACAGCCGCTCGGCCACGCCCGCGCAGGGCTCCTTCTTCGGATCGAGCGGGATGATCGCGACCTCGAAGGGGGCGATGGAGACCGGCCAGACGATGCCGTGCTCGTCGTTGTGCTGCTCGACCGCGGCCGTGAGGGTGCGGGAGATCCCCACGCCGTAGCACCCCATGATCAACGGCTTCTCGCGGCCGTCCTCGTCCATGAAGGTCGCACCCATGGCCTCGGAGTACTTGGTGCCGAGCTGGAAGACCTGCGAGACCTCGATGCCGCGCGCGCCCGCGAGCGGACGGCCGCAATGCGGGCAGGGGTCGCCCGCCACGACGGTGATGAGGTCGGCCCACTCGTCGACCTCGAAATCCCGTCCCGGGCACGCGCCGGTGAAGTGGTAGTCGACCTCGTTGGCACCGCAGGTCCACGAGGTGCTCTCACGCAGGCTCTCATCGCAGACGAGGCGGATTCCCGCAGGCAGCCCCACCGGCCCGATGAAGCCCTTGTGCAGACCCGCCTGCTCGAGCTCCTCGTCGGACATGAGGTGGTACTCGCCGAAGAGGTGCTCGGCCTTGACATCGTTGAGCTCGTGGTCTCCCGGCACGATGGCGACCACCCGCGTGCCGTCCTCGGCGACGAGCGCGAGCGACTTGCGCGTGCCGTTCTCGGGCAAGCCGAAGAAGGCGGCCACCTGCTCGATCGTCCCCATGCCGGGGGTGTGCGCCTTCTCGAGGGCTCCGGCGCCGGCGCCCTCGGTGACGGGCACCCGCGTGCTCGCCGCCTCGTCGTCGGCGGCGAAGCCGCACGCGTCGCAGTAGACAAGGCTCGCCTCGCCCGCGTCGGCGAGCGCCATGAACTCGACGGAGGTGTCGCCACCGATCTGGCCCGAATCGGCCACGACCGGCAGGGCGTGGATGCCGCAGCGCTCGCAGATCCGCGCGTAGGCGTCCTTCATCGCGTCATAGGACGCCTGCAGCCCCTCCTGCGTGGCGTCGAAGGAGTAGCCGTCCTTCATGATGAACTCGCGGCTGCGCATGAGCCCGAAGCGCGGGCGGATCTCGTCGCGGAACTTCGACTGGATCTGGTAGAGGTTCACCGGCAGCTGCTTGTAGCTCTTGAGCTCGTTCTTGACGAGGTCGGTGATGGTCTCCTCGTGCGTGGGGCCGAGCACGAACTCGCGGCCGTGGCGGTCGTCGAAGCGCATGAGCTCGGGGCCGTAGGCGTCGTGGCGGCCGCTCTCGCGCCAGAGCTCGGCGTCGACCATGATGGGGAGCATGAGCTCCTGGGCGCCGGCGCCGTCCATCTCGTCGCGGACGATCGCCTCGATCTTCTTGAGCGAGCGCCAGGCGAGCGGCAGGTAGCTGTAGAGGCCCGAGGCCTGCTTGCGGATGAAGCCGGCGCGCAGCAGCAGGCGATGGCTCGCGAGCTCCGCCTCGGCCGGGTCCTCCTTGAGCGTCGGCGCGTACAGGCTCGTCATCCGCATGCTGGCGGTGTTCTTCTTGATGGCCACGGGTCCTCCCCCATCCGGCGGGTCGTATCACACGGACAGCATGATAACGCAACGAGGCGCCCGCATGGCGAGCCCCGCGCTGCTACAGGCGCTCGATCTCCTCCATGAGGGCGTCGACGATGCTCGCCTCGGGGACCTTGCGCACCACCTCGCCGTGGCAAAACAGCAGCGCCTGGCCGCGCCCGCATGCCACGCCCACGTCGGCGTCGGACGCCTCGCCCGGCCCGTTGACCGCGCAGCCCATGACGGCGACGGAGATCGGCTTGGTGCAGGATGCGAGCCGACGCTCGACCTCCTCGGCGATCGGGATCATGTCCACCTGGCAGCGCGAGCAGGTGGGGCAGCTCACCATCTCCGGGCCGCGGCGGCGCACCCCGGAGGCCGAGAGGATCCCCCAGGCCACGGGCACCTCCTCGAGCGGATCGGCGGTGAGGGATACGCGCAGGGTGTCCCCGATGCCCTCGGTGAGCAGCGCGCCCAGCGCGATCGAGCTCTTGATGGTCCCCTGGCGCACGCCGCCCGCCTCGGTCACGCC
The DNA here is from genome assembly GCA_015062655.1 of Coriobacteriaceae bacterium. Classification (GTDB taxonomy): domain Bacteria; phylum Actinomycetota; class Coriobacteriia; order Coriobacteriales; family Coriobacteriaceae; genus Collinsella. Next base: position 49,040 of record SUUG01000015.1, on the reverse strand, counting down.
AAGATGCAAGGGGACCTGCGGGAGCTCCCGCGCCAGGCGCCGGTAGGTGTCGAGGGTCGTCCGGACGCTGTGCGCCTTGGCGGACAGCACGATGTCGGTGAAGCCCCGCGATTCGAAATGCTCGACGAAGGCCATGGCCGAGGCCGTGAGCTTCTCGTCCTGGGTGAGGTCGTCGCGCTCGACGACCTCCTTCTGAAGCGAGCCGGCGTTCACCCCGATCCGGATCGCGCAGCCGGCCTCCCCCGCCGCGTCGATGACCGCGTCGACGCGCTCCCAGGAGCCGATGTTGCCCGGGTTGATGCGGAGCTTGGCGGCGCCGGCGGCGGCCGCGCCGATCGCGAGGCGGTGATCGAAGTGGATGTCGGCGACGATCGGCACCGGGGACTCCGCGCAGATGCGCCCGAAGGGCTCCAGGGCGGCCTTCGTGGGCACCGAGACGCGCACGAGGTCGCAGCCGGCCTCGGCGAGCGCCCGCACCTGGGCGAGGGTCGCCTCGGCGTCTGTGGTCGGCGTGCAAGTCATGGACTGGACGGCGACGGGGGCCCCGCCGCCGATACGGATGTCGCCGACGCGCACGGGGCGCGTGAGCTCGCGCGGGGAGATGTCAGCCATGGGTCCTCCCTTTCGTGGGGGCGGCCGCTACCTGATCAGCCTCAAGATGTCGGTTCGGAGCATGAAGACGAAGAGCAGCGCGAAGAGCGCCACGCCCGCGTAGCTCAGGTAGGTCTGCGCCCGCAGCGGGACCTGGCGGCGGGTCACGGCCTGGATGACCTCGATCAAAAGCTTGCCGCCGTCAAGCGGCGGGATCGGCAGCAGGTTCATGAAGCCGAGCGAGAACGAGATCAGGGCCATGAAGGTGAGCAGCGTCGAGGGGCCCGAGGCCGCGGCCTGGGCCGACATCACCGAGATGCCGACGATGGAGCTGGAACTCTCGAGCACCTCCATCGTGTGCCGCGGCTGGACGAGGCGGACGACCCCCTCGGCCGTCCGGGCGATGAGGTCGCCGGTCACCCGGACGGCATCGAGGGGTGCGAGGCGAACCGTCGTCATCGAGGCAGCGATCCCGAGCCGCCCCTCGCCGTCGAGGACCGCGCTGCCCTGCCGGGGCTCGCCGCCGCGCTCCCAGGCAAGCTCGACCTCGCTTCCCGGTTCTAGATCGGAGAGGGCCTCGATGATCGCGGTCCACGACCCCGTATCGGTGCCGTTCACGGCAATGATCGCGTCCCCGGCCTCAAGGCCCACCTCGGCAGCCGGCGAGCCGGGCGTGACCTCTCCGATGGTGTTCACATCGGCCGGTGCGCTCTGGCCGAGCACCGAGAAGGCGAAGACCATGATCGCGAGACCGGTGAGGATGTTCACGATGATGCCGGCCGTGAGCATGAGGGCCCGCGCCCAGAATCCCTTGCCGAGATAGGTGCGCGAGCGCTCGGCGGCGAAGAAGGCCTCGGGGCCCTCCGCGCTCTCCCAGGGCTCGCCCTCGGCCGTGGCCTCGGCGCGTTTGAAAGCGCGGCCGTCGTAGATCGTGTTGCCGGCCGCGTCGCGCGGCATCGCGGCGTAGGTCGAGGGATAGTACCCGCTCGACGGGCTCTCCCCCGCCGCGCGGTCATAGACCGGCGCGATCGAGCCCCAGCCCACGAGGTGGGCGCAGGCCCCGAGGACCTCCTCCTCGTCGGCGCCCAGCGCCTCGGCGAGCTCGCTCACGCTCACCCGGCCCCTACGGTGCACCTCGGTGAGGACGGCCGGGGCGAGCGGCTGCTCCTCGGGGTCCATGCCGCAGATGGCCGCGTACCCGCCCAGAAGGATGGGCGTCACGCCGAAGCGCGTGCCGATGCGCTTGCTCGCATGGTGGATGTTGAAGCGGCAGGGCAGACCGAGGAAGAACTCGGTCACGCGCACGCCGCAGGCGCGCGCCGCGAGGAAGTGGCCGCCCTCGTGCACGAACACGAGGAGCGACAGGACGAGGACGCCCCAAAAGATCGAGGAGGCGGCTGAGAGAATCGTTTCCATGGGCATCCGTTCTAGCGGGAGCGTGAGCGGATGGCCGCACGGGCCCGCTCGCGCGCCCATCCGTCGAGATCGAGCAACTGCTCCAAGGTATCGACCGGCTCGGCGTCATGAGCCCCCATCACGTCGGCGACGACCTCGTCGATCCCCGTGAAGGAGAGCTCGCGCGCCAGGAAGGAGCCGACGGCGACCTCGTTCGCGGCGTTGAGCACACAGGGCATGGTACCACCGGCGCGCGCCGCCTCCTCCGCGAGGGCGAGGCAGCGAAACGTCTCCATATCGGGCGCGTCGAAGGTGAGCTCTGAGAGCGTGCGGAAATCGATGCGCGGCGCCGGCGTCTCCCAGCGCTCGGGGTACGAGAGGGCGTACTGCACCGGGATGCGCATGTCAGAGGCGCCCAGGTGGGCGATGACCGACCCGTCAGCGTACTCGACCATCGAGTGGATCTTGGACTGGCGGTGGATGAGGACCCGGATGTCGTCGATGCCTGCCTGGAACAGGTGCATGGCCTCGATCCGCTCGAGGCCCTTGTTCATGAGCGTCGCCGAGTCGATCGTGATCTTGGCCCCCATGTCCCAGGTGGGGTGCGCGAGGGCGTCGGCGGGGACGACGCCGGCGAGCTCGGCGCGGGAGCGCCCGAAGAAGGGTCCGCCCGAGCAGGTGAGCCAGATCAGGTGCGTCTCGTCGGCGCGCTCGCCGAGATAGCACTGGAAGATGGCCGAGTGCTCGGAGTCGACGGGGAGCAGCTGCCCGGGGCGCACGAGCGGCATGATGAGGTCGCCGCCCACCACGAGCGACTCCTTGTTCGCGAGCGCGACGGTCTTGCCCGCCTTGATGAGGCGGTAGCAGGCGGTGAGCCCCGCGGCCCCCACCACCGAGATCACGACGATGTCGATGTCGTCGGCGAGGCAGGCGTCGATCGCGGCGTCCATGCCGGCACGCAGCTCGGTGCCGGCCGGCAGTTCGGCGAGCACCGGGTCGTCCGCGCGGGCCGCGTCGGTCACGGCCACGACGGGAACGCGGAACGCGCGGGAGGCCGCCGCGAGCTCGGCGGTGCGGCGGTGGGCCGACAGGAGGGCCACCTCGAGGCGGTCGGCGTGCTGGCGGCAGACGTCGAGGGTCTGCGTGCCGACCGAGCCCGTGCAGCCGAGGATCGCGACGCGCCGGCGGGCGGTCACAGCACGCCCCCCAAAGACAGGATGAGCAGCGCCGTGATGCACCCGAAGATCAGGGAGTCGGATCGGTCGAGCATGCCGCCGTGGCCGGGGATGATGTCCCCGGAGTCCTTGACGCCAACGCCGCGCTTGATGCGGCTCTCGATGAGGTCGCCGAAGACCCCGAGCACGGAGACGACGACGCCGCAGAAGACGGCCAGCGGCAGGCTCAGGCGGTAGAAGCCGGTCGCGAAGAGGATCAACCAGATGATGAGGGAGCCCACCACGCCGCCGGCGAAGCCCTCCCAGCTCTTCTTGGGGCTGATCTTGGGCGCCATCTTGTGCTTGCCGAAGCGGCTCCCCACGAGGTAGGCGAGAGAGTCGCTGACCCACAGCGACGCGCAGGCGCCCACCGTGAGCCACGCGCCCGCGAAGCCCTCCACGCTGCCGCGCAGAAGCACGATGGTCGAGAGCATGAACCCGGTGTAGATGGGTCCGAAGAGCGTGACGGCGACATCGGCGATGCGCGTGCGCGGCGAGTACACGTACCACAGACCGACGGCGAGCACGAGCAGAAAGATCGAGCCGATCAGGAAGGTGCGCGGCCCGAGGGCGGCGAGCGGGAAGAGGGCCGAGCCGGTGAGGCCCAGGACCATGTTGGGCACCTTGCCGTCCCGGCGCATCATCCGGTAGAACTCATAGCAGCACAGGACGCTCATGGCGGAGACGAAGACGGCCGTCGCGATGGGGCCGATGACCAGGCAGGCTATGAAGATGCCCGTGTAGGCGAGCCCCCAAACCGTGCGCGTGAGAAACCGCTGAAGCGCCCCCGCTCCCCCCGTCTGCGCCGGGGATGTGCTCGAATCCACGTTGTCGCTCCTTCAGATCGATGACGCCCTTACGCCGAGAGGCCACCGAAACGGCGATCGCGCCCCTGGAAGGAGGCGATGGCGCGCAGGAGGTCCCATCGGTCGAAATCAGGCCAATAGGTGTCCGTTATATAGAATTCCGCGTAGGCGACCTGCCAGAGCAGGTAGTTGGAGAGCCTGAGCTCGCCGGAGGTCCTGATCACGAGCTCGGGGTCGGGCAGGCCCGCCGTGTAGAGGTGCGCGGCCAGGGCGTCTTCCGTCACCGAGCCGGCGTCGCGCTCCCCCGCGGCCACCTCGAGCGCGAGCGCGCGGGCCGCGCGGGCGATCTCGGCGCGGGCGCCGTAGTTCACCGCGAGCGCGAGGACCATGCCGGTGTGCCCCTCGCACTCGGCGAGGCCGTACTCGAACGTTTCGCGGATGGCGCTCGGCAGGGCCGAGAGGTCTCCCAAAAAGACGACGCGCACGTTCTCACGGCGCAGAAGCGGGAGCTCCTCCAGAAAGGTCTTCGCGAACAGGCGCATGAGCAGGTTCACCTCGGCCTTGGGGCGCGACCAGTTCTCCGTGGAGAAGGCGTAGGCCGACAGCACCTCCACACCGAGGCGCACGGCCGCGGTGATGACCTCCTGGAGCGAGACGATGCCCGCTTTGTGGCCCTCGCCGCGCGAGAGGCCGCGCGCGGTTGCCCAGCGGCCGTTGCCGTCCATGATGCAGGAGATATGGCGAGGAACGCCCTCGAGTTCGATGTCCTCGAGGGCGATGTCGGCAGGCGGCTCGGCGAAATGAGCGCGAAGCGCCTCAGGATCGGGGACCATCTAGATCTCCATGACCTCGGCCTCTTTGGCCCGCAGCATCTCGTCGACGCGGGCCACGTAGTCATCGGTGTGCTTTTGCACCTTGGCCTGCTCGCGGCGGACGTCGTCCTCGGAGAGGTCCTCGTCGCGCTCGAGCTTGTTGTTGCAGTCGCGGCGGATGTTGCGGATGGAGATCTTGGCCTGCTCGGCGAGCTCGCGGCACTCCTTGACGAGCTCGCGGCGACGCTCCTCGGTGGGCGCCGGGAAGGGCAGGCGCACGACCATGCCGTCGGAGTTGGGCGTGATGCCGAGGTCGCTGGCCGAGATGGCCTTGACGATGGCGTTCACGAGCGCCTTGTCCCAGGGCTCGACGACCAGCAGATGCGCCTCAGGGGCCTTGACGGCGGCGACCTGCGTGATGGGGGTGGCGACGCCGTAGTAGTCGACCGTGATGTCGGAGAGCACGTTGGCGTTGGCGCGACCCGTGCGCACCTTGGCGAAGTTGTGCTTCAGGGACTCGAGCGACTTGTCCATGTTCTGAGTGATGCCGTCCATGCTTAATCCTCCTGAAAAACGACGGTACCGACCGGCTCGCCGGCGAGGGCGCGCCTGATGTTCTCATCGCCGTCGATGTTGATGACGATGATGGGCATGTTGTTGTCCTGGCACAGCGCCGTGGCCGTGGCGTCCATGACCTGAAGGCCGCGCACCAGGACCTCATGGTAGCTGATGGAGTCGAAGCGCACGGCGTCCTCGTTGGCGACCGGGTCGCGGTCATAGACGCCGTCGACCTTGGTGGCCTTGATGAGGCAGTCGGCGCCGATCTCGCAGGCGCGCAGCGCCGCCGCGGTGTCGGTGGTGAAATAGGGGTTGCCCGAGCCGGCAGCGAAGATCACGATGTCGCCCTTGGCGAGGTGGTTCATCGCGCGGCGGCGGATGTAGGGCTCGCACACCTCGTTCATCTGGATGGCGCTCATCACCCGCGAGGAGCACCCCTGCTGCTCGAAGGCGTCCTGCAGGGCGAGCGCGTTCATGACCGTGGCGAGCATGCCCATGTAGTCTGCCTGGGCGCGGTCCATCCCCTTGGCGGAGCCGGCGAGCCCGCGGAAGATGTTGCCGCCGCCCACCACGACGCCGACCTCGATGCCCTCGTCGGCGATGCCCTTGATCTGACGGGCCAGGCGCTCGGTGACCTCGGGGTCGATGCCGAAGGCGCCCTCGCCCATCAGGGCCTCGCCGGACAGCTTGAGAAGCACGCGTTTGTATCGATAGCCGCTCACATCATCCTCCTTATGGTTCAACGTCCCTATTCTATCAGGTGTGACGCTGCGACCCATGAAAAAGCAGGCTGCGGGCCAGATGCCCACAGCCTGCTCTCAACCGTTGGTGCGCCGGGTTACTCGCCGCGGGTGAGGCGGTCGAAGCCGACGACGGTGACGGTGTCGTCAACGGCGCGGGAGACCTGCGCGGCGTACTCCTTCACCGTGATGCTCGTGTCCTTGATGAACTCCTGCTCGGTGAGGACAGAGCCCTTGAAGAACTTCTCGAGGCGGCCGATGGCCATCTTCTCCTGGATGGCCTCGGGCTTGCCGGACTCGGCGGCCTGAGCCATGTAGATGGCCTTCTCGTGCTCGACGGTCTCGGCCGGGACGTCCTCGCGCACGGCGCAGATGGGCGCCGTCGCGGCGATCTGCATGGCGACGTCGTGGGCGAAGGTCTGGAACGCCTCGGTCTGGGCGGTCTCGGGCTTCTCGAAGGCGAACTCGGCGAGGACGCCGATCTTGCCGCCCATGTGGGTGTAGCTCGACAGGGCGCCGGCCTCGGTCTTGCGGGAGGCGAAGCGGGTGATCTTCATGTTCTCGCCGATGATGTGGATGAGCTCGGTGAGAGCGGCCTCCACGGTCTCGCCCTCGAGCGGGCTTGCGAGGAGGGCGTCGAGGTCGGCGGGCTGCTCGGCGACGACGGTCTGGGCGACGAGGGTGCCGAACCCGGTGAACTTGGGGTTGGAGGCCACGAAGTCGGTCTCGCAGGAGACCTCGACGAGCGCGCCGGAGCGGCCGTCCTGGGTGATGTAGGCGGCGACGGCGCCCTCGTTGGTGGCGCGGCCGGCCTTCTTGGCGGCGGCGGCCAGGCCGTTCTTGCGCATGATGTCGACGGCGGCCTCGATGTCGCCATCGGCCTCGACGAGGGCCTTCTTGCACTCCATCATGGGCGAGTCGGTCAGCTCGCGGAGCTTCTTGACCATAGCGGCGGTGATCTGGGCCATGTGCGTTCCTTTCTAGGTGCGGTGCTGCTGATCGGGACGGACTTACTCAGCCTGGGCGGCCTCGGCGGCAGGAGCCTCGGCGACCGGGGCGGCCTCGGGCGCGGCGGCGGTCATCTCGGCCTCGGAGATCTGCTCCTTGCCGGTGCCGGCGAGGCAGGCGTCGGCGAACAGGTCGCACATGAGGGAGACCGCGGAGATGGCGTCATCGTTGCAGGGGACGCCGTACTCGACCTCGTCGGGGTCGGAGTTGGTGTCGATGAGGGCGACGACGGGGATGCCGAGGCGCTGGGCCTCCTTGATGGCGTTCTCCTCGCGCTTGGTGTCGATCACGAACAGGGCCTGGGGCAGGGCCTTGAGGTCGCGGGCGCCGCCGAGGTTGGTCTGCAGCTTGGCGAGCTCCTTGCCGAGCACGGCCTGCTCCTTCTTGACGCGCAGGGCCATGGAGCCGTCCTCGACCATGGTCTCGAGCTCCTCCATGCGGTTGATGCGGGAGCGGATGGTCACGAAGTTGGTGAGCATGCCGCCGAGCCAGCGCTGGTTGATGAAGGGCATGCCGGCGCGCTCGGCCGCGTTTTTCACGGCCTCCTGGGCCTGCTTCTTGGTGCCGACGAAGAGCACCTTGCCCCCGTGGGCGCAGGTGTTGCGCAAAAACGTGTAGGCGCGGTCGGCCTCGACGATGGTCTGCTTGAGGTCGAGGATGTAGATGCCGTTGCGCTCACCGAAGATGAAGGGCTTCATCTTGGGGTTCCAGCGGCGGGTCTGGTGGCCGAAGTGGCAGCCGGCCTCGAGCAGGGTGCGAATGTTGATCTTGGTAGCCATGGGTAACCTCCTGTGGTTTGCCTCCGCGCGGGGTCGGCCCCGTCCGCCACCCGGCTCGTCGCTACCTTGAGCCGGGCACCACGGCGTGCGAGTAGCCGCGCGTGTGTGATGTTCGCTGCGCGTCTGCGCAACCTGCGAAATAATAGCAGGAACAGCGCGGAAAGCCAAGGCGGCGCGGGCGGAGTTGTATAGAAGCTGTGGGCGGGGCGCTCGGGCCTCACGCGCCGCGCGGATGGGCCTGCGACACGGCGGCCTTCAGGCGCTCAGGGGTCAGGTGCGTGTAGATCTGCGTGGTCGAGAGGCTCGCGTGGCCCAGCAGCTCCTGGACCACCCTGAGGTCAGCCCCGCCGGCGAGCAGGTCCGTGGCGAAGGTGTGCCGCATGGCGTGCGGGGTGATGTCGGCGGGGACCCCCGCGGCGGCGGCGAGGCGGCGGAAACGATAGCGCAGGGCGTCCGCGTTCATGGCACGGCCGCGGTCGGATATGAAGAGGGCGTCTTCCGCGCGGCCCCCCGATCGGAGAAGGAGCTCGGGGCGGCCGCGCTCGAGGTAGGCGTCCACGGCCTCGCGGGCGCGCCGGTACAGCGGGACGATCCGCTCCTTGGAGCCCTTCCCGAACAGCCGCACGAGGCGGCTGCCGTCCTCGAAGGAGCCCACGGTGAGCCCCGCCGCCTCGGAGACGCGCGCGCCGGTGGCGTAGAGGAGCTCGAGCATGCAGGCGTCGCGCAGCCCCCCTGCGCTCGAGCGGTCGGGCGCGGCGATGAGGGCGTCCATCTGCGCCGCCGTGAGCGTGTGCGGCAGGCTCCTGCCCACCTTCGGCGCCATGAGCGCCGACGCGGGGTCCTCCTGGGTGACGCCCTCGAGGACGAGCCAGCGGAAGAAGCCCCTGATCGTCGAGAGGTGCGCGGCGAGCGTGCGCGGGGCGTAGCCGGCGCGGGAGAGCTCCCCGAGGTAGGCGCGCAGCCCCCGCACGCCGGGATCGAGGGCGGGCGTCCCGTGCCGCTCGCACCAGCGGCAGAAGGCCCCGAGGTGCTCATCGTAGGCGCGCACCGTCTCGGGCGACAGGCCCGCAGCGCCGGCGGCGTAGGCGATGAAATCGTCGACCGCCTCCCAGGCGGCCGGCTCAGCCACGGCCGTGCGCCCCGCGCGGGAAGAGGTCGGGGCGGGAGGCGAGGTAGCCCGCGAGGTCGCGCTCGGCGCGCTCGGCGTAGGCGGCGTAGCGGTCGCGCTTGGAGCGGCGGCGCCCGTCGCCGAGCGGCGGCACGATCCCGAAGTTCACGTGCATGGGCTGGTAGTCGACGGTCTCGGGACTCGTGGCGTAGGCGGCGAGCGACCCCAGGGCCCCGGTCACGGGCAGGCTCGCCCGCGTCGCGCCGACGGCGTCGGCGTAGGTGTTCACGGCAGCGAGGAGCCCCGAGGCGATCGCCTCGGTGTAGCCCTCGGTGCCCGTGATCTGCCCCGCGAGGCGCACCGTCGTACCCGGGACCGCGAAGCTGCCGTCGAGCACGCGGGGCGCGTCGACGAAGGTGTTGCGGTGCATGACGCCGTAGCGGAAGAACTCGGCGCGCTCGAGGCCGGGGATCATGCGGAACACGCGGCGCTGCTCTTTGAAGGTGAGGTTGGTCTGGAAGCCCACGAGGTTGTAGGCGGTCCCGGCCTCGTTTTCGGCCCTGAGCTGCACCGCGGCCCAGGGGCGGCGGCCGGTGCGGGGGTCGGTGAGCCCCACGGGCTTCATCGCCCCGAAACGGATCGCGTCGATCCCCTTGCGCGCCACCTCCTCGGCGGGCTGGCAGGCCTGGAAGAGGTCGGAGGCCTCGAAATCCTTCAGGACGGCCCGCTCGGCGCCGGTGAGCTCGGCGATGAAGGCCTCGTAGCCCGCGCGGTCGAACGGGGCGTTCAGGTAGTCCCCCACTCCGCCCTCGCCATAGCGCGACTGGCGGAAGAGGACGTCGAGGTCGAGCGTCGAGGCGTCGACGATGGGCGCGGCGGCGTCGAAAAACGACAGCGACTCCCCGCCCACCAGCTCGTGGACGCGCGCGGCGAGGGCGTCGGAGCACAGCGGACCCGCCGCGATCACGACGCGGCCCTCGGGGATCTCCGTGACCTCCCCGCGCACGACCTCGATGCCGGGCCGGCTGGCGACCTCCTGCTCCACGAGCGCCGAGAAGCGCGCGCGATCGACGGCGAGCGCACCGCCGGAGGGGACGCTCGCCCGCTCGGCGCAGGAAAGGAGCACCGAGCCCATGAGCACGAGCTCGCGCTTGAGCAGTCCCGCCGCCGAGTCGGGGCGGGTCGACTTGAACGAGTTGGAGCAGACGAGCTCCGCGAGCGCGCCCGTGTGGTGGGCGGGCGACGTCCTTTCGGGCCGCATCTCGTGCAGGCGGACGCGGAGCCCGCGGTCAGCAAGCTGGCAGGCGCACTCGCTTCCGGCGAGCCCGCCGCCGATCACCTCGACGATCACGGTATCCATGCGTTTCCTCTCATCGGTTTCTCGAGACCATATTGTGTCCCAAGGGCGTCCGGGCGTGAAGCGCGAGTTTCGTGAGGCTCACGCGCCCGTCGAGGAGCCGTTCGACCAGGCCTCGCACCATGAGATCGGAGACGAGTTGGAGCGTGGAGGCCGCGTCGAGGCGGGTGAGGCGGGAGATCTCATCGATGCGCAGGGGGCTCGCCGCGAGGGCGTCGAGCAGCGACTGGTCGCGCACGGAGAGCCCCGGGGTGCCGGGGGCTGCCGGTCGGCAGAACCTCAGGCAGCCATAGATGCGCGAGATCGCCATCTCGAGGTCGCCCTCATCGGCGATGCAGGTCGCACCCGAGGCGATGAGGTGGTTGCTGCCCCGCGACTCCTTCGACAGGATCGAGCCGGGCACGGCAAGGAGCTCGCGGTCGAGCTCGCATGCGCACTCGGCCGTGGTGAAGGTCCCCGACGGGAGGCCCGCCTCGGTCACGAGCAGGGCGCGGGAGAGGGCCGCGATCACGCGGTTCCTCCTCGGGAAGGCCCATCGGCGCGGCTCCATCCCCCAGGGGTCGAGCGACACCACCGCCCCGCCGCCGGCGAGCGCCCGCTCGATCAGGCCGCGCGAGCTTCGCGGGTAGACCACGTCGGCCCCGCAGCCGAGCACGACGACGTGGACGCCGCCCGCGTCGAGCGCTGCGGCCCCGGCGGCGGCATCGCATCCGCGGGCACCTCCCGACACCACGGCCAGACCCGACTCCGCCGCGATCCTCGCCCCCATCTCGGCCACCGCGACGCCGTAGGGCGTGGCCGAGCGCGAGCCCACGATCGACAGGGAGGGCAGCCTGAGGGCCGCAGGGTCCCCGCGCACGTAGAGGACGGGCGCGGCATCCGAAAGCTCGCGCACCCCGTCCGGGTAGCGCTCGTCACCGATCGCGATCTCATGGCGGTCCGCTTCAGACGGCATGGAACACCCTCCCCTGGTACATGGAGGCTTCCAGCACCGCGGTGGCGCCGACCCGCTCGGCCTCCTCGATATCGGCGATGGTCCGCGCGACCCGGCAGAGCCTCACGATGCCGCGCCCGGTCAGGTGGCGGCGGCGGGCGATGTCGAGCAGGGCCTTGCGCCCCGGCCCATCCAGATCGAAGGCCGCCACGGCGCCCTCGACGCCCTGGCCCGCAACCGGATCCCGTCTCCGGGCGCCCCGCCAGGCCGCGAAGGCCCGGCCCCGCTCGACGAGGGCGGCCAGATCGGCCGAGCTCATCCCCTCCCCTCCCTCGACGATGAGGTCGGCCGGGGGCCGGGCGATATCGAGGATCACGTCGATGCGGTCGGCGAGCGGCCCTCCGAGCTTGGACTGGTAGCGCTCGACGGCGCCCGAGCCGCAGGTGCAGGGCACCTGGGGATCGCCCAGGTAGCCGCAGGGGCAGGGGTTGCTCGCCGCGAGCAGCTGGAAGCGGGCGCGGAAGGAGTAGGCCCCGTCGACGCGGACCAGGCAGATCCTTCCCTCCTCCATCGGCTGGCGCAAAAGCTGCAGGACACCGGTGGGGAACTCGGCGAGCTCGTCGAGGAAGAGCACGCCCCCGTGGGCGAGGCTGATCTCACCGGGTCTGACAGGGCGTCCGCCGCCCACGAGGCCCGCCGCCGAGATGCTGTGGTGCGGGCTGCGGAAGGGCCTCCCGCCCGCAAGGAGCCCCGAGACGTCCTCGCCGACGACCGAGTGGATGCACAGCGCCTCCTGGCGCTCGCGCTCGTTGATCGGGGGCAGGATGGAGCACATGCGCTTCGCGAGCATGGTCTTGCCAGCTCCGGGAGGGCCCACCATCAGAAGGCCGTGCCCGCCTGCCGCCGCGATCGCCAGGGCGCGCTTGGCCATCTCCTGGCCCACGACGTCGGCGAAGTCGGGCGCCGGCGGGACCGGCGCAGGCGGGGCCGCGACGGCCGGGGCCGCCCGCTCGGCCTCCTCGATCCCCTGCCGCAGGGCCGCCACGTGCGCGAGGCAGCCGAAGGCGACCCCCTCGAGCGGGACGTGGCGCTCGGACGGCCCGCCCACGAGCGTGAGCCCCATCTCGCGGGCGAGCAGCGCGAAGGCGACCTCCCCGCGCATCGCGAGGACGGAGCCGTCGAGCGCGAGCTCCCCGCAAAAGAGGCGGCCGTCCAGCCCGGCGCGCGGGATCTGATGCGAGATGGCGAGGATCGCGACCATGATGGGAAGGTCGAACCCCGTGCCGCTCTTGCGCAGATCGCCCGGGGCCAGGTTCACCGTGATGTTCTTGCGCGGGAGCTCGAAGCCGCCAGCGCGCAGCGCCGAGCGGATCCGCACGCGCGCGTCCATGACGGCCGCGTCCCCGAGGCCCACGATGCAGATGCCGGGGATCCCGCCCGACAGCGAGACCTCGACCGTGACGGGGACGGCCTCCACGCCGCGCAGGCACGCCGCGTGCACCGCGAAGGAGACGTCCTCGGCCGACGCGCTCATCGCTGCGCATCCCAGTCGAAAGCGCCCGGCACGTGGTGGACCTCTATGGGGCCGCCCTTTGGCACCGTGACCGCGATCACGTCGAAGCGGATGGCCGGCACCGGGAAGTGCTCCATGAGGTAGGCCGCCGCGATCCGCCGGTAGCGGCGGCGCTTGGCGGCGTCGACGGCCTCCTCGGCGAAGAAACCCCCGCCTGCGTCAGCCCGCCTCGTCTTCACCTCGACCAAAACGATCGAGCCCTCGTCCTCATCGACCGCGACGATGTCGGCCTCCCCCTCGCTGCAGCGGTAGTTGCGCTCGATGACGACGAGGCCGGTGTCGGCGAGGTGCGCCGCCGCGATGTCCTCACCGAGCTCCCCGAGCTCGTGCCGGCTGAGCTCGGAAAGATCGCGATCGCCCCCTTCCGGGCACGGCGCGGCCCCTTCCGGCTCATCCGTGACGGTCTCGGCGAAATAGACCTGCGTGCATCGTCTGGCGCCCATGGCTCCTCCTTCTTCGTGGGTGGGAGGACAGCATGCACCCGGGTGCCTGACAGGGACGATATGAAGGCTGGCGGCATCTCAACGCCAGCTGAGCACGGACTGACACGGATCTGAACGGCGAGGTGGGAGCGGTCGGCAAACGTCGCCGTGGCGCGGCGCCTCCTCAGAAAAGCCGCGGGGTCTCCAGGAAGTTCCCACAGAAGCTGACGCGGTGCACCGGCGTGAGGCCGCGCTCGCGGATGGCCGCGATGTGCTCCGGGGAGGCGTAGCCCTTCGATTGGGCCAGATGGTAGCCGGGGTACTCGGCGTCGAGCTCCACCATGAGCTCGTCGCGCGTCACCTTGGCGACGATGCTCGCGGCCGCGATCGCGGCCACCGTGGCGTCGCCGTGCACCACATCGCGCTCGTTGGGGACCGCGCCCAAGGGGTTGCCGTCCATGAGGACGCAATCGGGTTCGAGCCCGGTGTCGGCGACCGCGCCTGCCACCGCCTCGCGCAGCGCCGCGGCCATGCCGATAGCATCGATCCGCTCGGGCGGGATGTGGCAGATCCCGATGGCGTCGGCCGCCTCGGCGATCTGGGCGGCCAGGACGGCGCGCCGCGCGGGCGAGAGCTGCTTCGAGTCGTTGATGCCCCAAACGGGGGGATCCGCGGGCAGGCTCACGGCGCACACGGTCAAGGGGCCCGCCACCGACCCGCGGCCCACCTCGTCGACGCCCACGACGACGCCCTCGCCCCCGAGCTCGCGCATGCGCTCGTAGAGACCGAGAACCCGCTCGCGCTCGGCGAGCTCCCGCTCGCGGCGGCGCAGCGCCCGATCGCAGGCGCGGCGGACCTGCACCCGCGGGTCGTCGCCGTAGCGCTCCACGAGGGCCGGCACCTCGTCGATACCGGCTGAGGCGAGCTCGGACGCCACCGCGGTGGCCGAGAGGGATGTGGTCATGTTCGCCATCGGTTCCCACCTTCGGAGTAGACGAAAAAGGGCCGCCCCGGCGGGACGGCCCTCAATGCGTGCGAGACGGACGGCTCCGCTCTAGCGCTTCTCGGGGATGCGGGCGGCCTTGCCGACCTTGTCGCGCAGGTAGTAGAGCTTGGCGCGACGGACCTTGCCGTGGCGGACGACCTCGAGCTTGCCGATCTTGGGGCTGTGCAGCGGGAAGGTGCGCTCGACGCCGATGCCGAAGGAGAGCTTGCGCACGGTGAAGGTCTCACGGGAGCCGGCACCGCTCATGCGGATGACGTCGCCCTGGAACACCTGGATGCGCTCGCGCTCACCCTCCTTGATGCGGTAGTGCACCTTGACGTTGTCGCCGACGCGGACCTGAGGGATGTCCTCGCGGATCTGCTGGCGCTCGATTGCGCGGATGTAGTCCATCTTCTAATCCTCACTCTTCCAGAGGTGCCGCACGCGTACGCCGGCACATAGGTTGAACAAACGGAAAACATTATACGCGAGCGCACCCGTATGGCAAGCGGTATTCGCAAGTCTTCCACGCCATCTAGCGGCCCTCGCGCTCCAGCTTTGCCTGGGCCGCGGCGAGCCGCGCGATGGGAACGCGGTAGGGCGAGCAGCTCACGTAGTCCACCCCGGAGGCGTTGAAGAAGGCCTTGATACTCTTCGGGTCCCCGCCGTGCTCGCCGCAGACGCCGAAGTGCATCCCGGGGTTGGCCGCGCGCCCGCGCTCGACGGCCATGGTGACGAGCGCGAGCACGCCCTCGTCGATGGTCTCGAAGGGGTTCGCATCGAACAGGCCCTTGTGCAGGTAGATGGGGATGAACTTGCTTTCGGCGTCATCGCGGGAGAACCCGAAGGCCGTCTGGGTCAGGTCGTTCGTGCCGAAGCAGAAGAAGTCCGCGTCGGCCGCGATCTCGCCGGCCACGAGGCATGCGCGCGGCAGCTCCACCATCGTGCCCACCGGGATGTCGAGCGAGACGTTGTACTCCTCCTCGACCTCGCGGATGACCTGCTCGACCACCTCGCGCGTCCGCACGTGCTCGGCCGTGATCGAGACGAGCGGGATCATCACCTCGGGCCTGGGGTCGAGGCCCTCGTCGCGGATGAGGAGGGCCGCCGCGCTCGCGATGGCCCGGACCTGCATGAGCGGCAGGTCGGGGTAGACGATCGAGAGGCGCACGCCGCGCAGCCCGAGCATCGGGTTCGACTCGGCCATGGCGTCGATCCGGCGCAGGCGGCCGCGCAGCGCATCGAGGCCCGCCTCCCCGCGCTCCTCTCCGCGCGCGATCGCGACCGCGAGCTCGCGCGGGTCGTCGAGGAACTCGTGGAGCGGCGGGTCGATGAGGCGGACCACCACGGGGCGCGCGTCCATCGTGCGGAAGATCTGGAGGAAGTCCTCGGTCTGCACGCGCAGGAGGTCGGCGAGGGCGCGCATGCGCGCTGAGGCGTCCTCGGTGAGGATGAAGGACTGAATGATGTCCTTGCGCTCGCCGAGGAACATGTGCTCGGTGCGGCAGAGCCCGATCGCCTCGGCGCCGAAGGAAAGGGCGAGCTCGGCGTCCTCGGGCGTGTCAGCGTTCACCCGCACGTGGGCGGCGCGGCCGCCGGCGGTGTCGAGGCGGATCTCGTCGGCCCAGGTGAGGACCGTCTCGAGGTCGCCGGTCATCTCCGCCGAGACCAAAGGCACCGCTCCGGCGGCGACGATCCCCCAGGCGCCGTCGATCGAGATGATATCGCCCTCGGTGAGGACGACGTCGGTCCCCTCGACGCGGACACGCTTCGCGGCCGCGTCGATCCGAAACGCCTCGACGCCGCAGACGCAGGGCGTGCCCATGCCGCGGGCGATCACGGCCGCATGGCTCGTCTTGCCGCCGTGGCTCGTCAGGATGCCCTCCGCGACGGTCATGCCCTTGAGGTCGTCCGGGTTCGTCTCCCAGCGCACGAGCACCACGCGACGGCCCTCGGCCGCGGCGGCCACGGCGTCATCGGAGGAGAAGACGATCTCGCCCACGGCGGCGCCGGGGCTCGCGTTCAGCCCGCGGGCGAGGATGTCGACCTTGGCCGTCGCGTCGAACTGAGGGTGCAGGAGCTGGTCGAGCTGGGCCGGATCGATGCGGGCGACGGCCTCCTCGCGCGTGATGAGGCCCTCCCCCACCATGTCGACGGCGATCTTCAGGGCCGCTGCGGCCGTGCGCTTGCCCACGCGCGTCTGGAGCATCCACAGCCTGCCCTGCTCGATCGTGAACTCGATGTCGCACATGTCGCGGTAATGCCCCTCCAGGACCCCGAAGATGCGCTCGAGCTCGCGGCCGGCCTCGGCGAGTGCGGGGATGCCTTTGAGCTCCTCGATCGGGCTCGTGTTCCTGATGCCGGCGACCACGTCCTCGCCCTGCGCGTTCACAAGGAAGTCGCCGTAGAACTCGCGGGTGCCGTCGGCGGGGTCGCGGGTGAAGGCGACGCCCGTCGCCGACGTGTCGCCCTTGTTGCCGAAGACCATGGCCTGGACGTTCACCGCCGTGCCGAGGTCGTCGGGGATCTCGTTCTGCCGCCGGTAGATGCAGGAGCGCTCGTTCATCCAGCTGCCGAAGACGGCCTGGATCGCGAGGCGCAGCTGGAGGCGCGGCTCGTCGGGAAAGCGCGGGCGGCCGTCGGGCCCGGCGAGCTCCGGGTGGGCCGCCGCGTCGACGTGGGCCGCGAAGAGCTCCTTGAACTCCTCCACGAGGCCGGACAGGTCCTCGGCGGAGAGCTCGGCGTCGGTGCGGACGCCTGCGACCATGCGCCGCTCGGTCAGCGCGTTCTCGAACAGGTCGGCGTCGACGCCCATGACGACGTTCGAGAACATCTGGATGAATCGGCGGTAGGAGTCCCAGGCGAACCGGGGGTTCTTTGTCTGCTCGATGAGGCCGGCGACCGAGCGGTCCGTGAGGCCGAGGTTCAGCACCGTGTCCATCATGCCCGGCATCGAGAAGGGCGCGCCCGAGCGCACCGACACGAGGAGAGGGTCGCGCTCGTCGCCCAGACGCTTCCCGCAGCGCCGCTCGAGGTCAGCGGTCATCGCCTCGATCTCATCGAGGGCCCCCTCGGGCCAGACGTTCCCGGCGCCGGAGTAGGCCACGCAGGTCTGGCAGGTGATCGTGAACCCCGGGGGCACCGGCAGGCCGATGCGCGCCATCTCGGCCAGGTTCGCCCCCTTGCCTCCGAGCACGAAGGAGCGTCCCGCGTCCCCCTCCGTGACATCGGCGCCGGATTCATCCGCCCCGAACCGGTACACCATCTTCTCGCTCGCCATGATCGTCCCCCTATCTCCGCGGCGCGACGCGCCCGCGGATCGACTGACGGCGCCCGGTCCCCGCCGGGCTTGAGCGAACTATAGGAAGCGGGCGGCGACGGGGCGTCTAGATTCGATGGAGGGCGCGCGGACGGTCTGAATCGCGCGGCGGGCGGTTGTCCATGTGGTCATGGTATGGAGATACCAGTTCGAACAAGTTGCAGGTAGATGAGCTTATTTGAACATGTTCTCTACAGCTTTCGGCGCTTTTCCCGGGCCGCCGCGACGGCTTCGAGGCGAGCCATGATCTCGGCCGCCGACTCCTCAACGGCCTTGTGGTCGGTGCGCACGACGAAGCAGCCCAGGCGCCGCATGAGGGAGCGCGCCTCGTCCATCTCGCACTCGATGGCGGCCGGGTCGGCGTAGGCGCCGGCGACGGTGCGCGAGAGGTCGTCGCCCAGGCGGCGGTCGCGGATGTCCGAGATCACGTCGACGGTCGATATGAGCCCGAAGAGGCGCGCGGGATCGACCTCGAACACGGAGCGCGGCGGCTCCATGCCGGCGGCGAGCGGGATGTTCGCCACCTTGATCCCCTGGAAGGCGAGGTACATCGACAGCGGCGTCTTCGAGGTGCGCGACACGCCGAGCAGCACGACGTCGGCCCCCGACAGGTCGTCGGCGCCCCGCCCGTCATCGTGCTCGACGAAGTACTCCATGGCCTCGATGCGCTTGAAGTAGCTCTCGTCGGTGCGGTGGATCGTGCCGGGCGCGCACGCGGGCTCCCGGCCAAAAAGGACCGCCAGGGTCCCCGTCGCCGGACCCATCAGGTCGACCGCGGGCACCGCGAGGCGAGCGAGGAGATCAGCGACGCGGGCGCGCAGCGCGGCGTCGACGATCGTGTGGTAGACGGCGACGCGCTCCCCGCGGGCGAGCAGCGCGCCGAGGCGGCGTTCGACCTGCGCCGGGTCGTCGACCTTCGGGAGGCGCACGATCGAGATGTCCGCGCCCGGGAACTGGCCGGCCGCCGCGCGGGCGACCTCGGAGGCCGTGCGCCCCAAGGCGTCGGAGACGGCGACGACGGTCACTGAACGCGTTTCCATGCCCGCTCCTCTCACTCGCGTCCAGCCTAGCACAGCGCGGGCGCGGGTCTTGAAACGAAAACGACCGCCTCCGGGGGAACCGGGGCGGCCGTCAAGAGCAGCGGGTGGGAGGCGATCCTACTTGCGTCCGAGCTCCCCGATGTCGGCGATGCCGGCGAAGACGGACGTGAAGCGGTTGAGCAGCCGCAGGCGGTTCTCGCGCAGGGACCGGTTCTCATCCATGACCATGACCTCGTCGAAGAACCCGTCGATCGGGGCGCGCAGCGCCGCCAGGGCGGCGATCACGCCGGAGAAGTCACGCTCCTCGAAGCGGGCCGACACCGAGGTCGACGCCGTGTCGACCGCACTCAGCAGCGCGCGCTCGGCGTCGCCCAGGGAGGCCTCGTCGACCTCGGTCCCGAGGGAGACGTCAGCGAGGTGCGCGGCGCGGGCGTAGGCGACGGCGAGGTTCTCGAAGGCCGCGGGGTCGTTCGCGCGGGCGTCCTCGAGGGCGTGCGCGAGGGCGATGAAGTCGGCCGGGGCGCTCACGCTGCCAGCCGAGACCGCGGCGACCGTGTCGGCGGCGAGCCCCTCGTCGCGCGCGATCTGCTGCATGCGGCCGAGGATGAAGGCGTTCACGGCCGCGAGGACCTCGTCGCGGTCGAAGGCGATCCCCTGCTGGGCGTAGGCGTCGAGCGCGGCGGCCACGATCGCCTCGAAACCGATCGGCAGGCGCTCGCGCAGGATGTTCACGACGCCGATCGCCGCGCGGCGGAGCGCGAAGGGGTCCTTCGAGCCGGTGGGCGGCTCGCCGATCGCGAACATGCCGGCGATGGTGTCGACTTTGTCGGCCACGGCGACCACGCACCCGCAGATGCCCTCAGGCAGGTCGTCCCCGGCGAAGCGCGGACGGTAATGGTCGCGGATGCCCTCGGCGACGTCGGCGCCCTCGCCGGCGGCGAGCGCATAGTAGCCGCCCATGACGCCCTGCTGGCTCGTGAACTCCACGACGGCGGACGAGACGAGGTCGGCCTTGGCCAGGTGGGCGGCGCGGGCCGCCGCGGCGGCGACCTGGGCCCCGAGGCGCGCCTCGCGCGCGATCGCGAGCGCCACGTCCTCGATGCGCTCGGACTTCTGCAGGACGGTCCCGAGCTTCTGCTGGAAGCCCACGCGGGAGAGCCGCTCGCGGAAGACGTCGAGCGGGACCTTGAGATCCTCCTCGTAGAAGAACTTCGCGTCAGACAGGCGGGCGCGGACGACGCGCTCGTTGCCGTCGATCACGGTCGCGGCCACCGCCGGGTCGGCGTTCGAGACCACCACGAACGCGCGGGTGAGCTTGCCCTCGGCGTCGTAGGTGGGGAAATAGCGCTGGTTGGTGAGCATGGACTCGCAGATGATCTCGGAGGGGACCTCGAGGAACTCCTCGTCGAAGGTGCCGGTGAGGACGTCGGGCCACTCGCAGAGGTTCACGACCTCGTCGAAGACGCGCTTCGGCGTGTCGACGCGGACCCCGAGCTCGGCCTCGACGCGCGCGATGCCCTCGCGGATGCGCTGGGCGCGCGCCGGGGCGCCGAGCACGTGCGCCTGCTCGAGGACGCGCTCGTAGGCGGACGCCTCGCTCACCGTGTGCTCCCCCGGTGAGAGGACGCGGTGGCCGCGCGTGGTGTTTGACGACGCGACGCCGGCGAAGGAGAGGTCGATCACGGTCTCACCCAGAAGGCAGCAGATCCAGCGCACCGGGCGCACGAAGGACTCGTGCGTGGACCCCCAACGCTGGCTGCGGTAGTTCGGCCACTCGAGGGAGGCGATGATGCGCTCGAAGAGCTCCGTGAGCAGCGGGGCGGCCGGCTTCGGCTCGATGCTGCGCTCCGCGAAGACGTACTCGCGGCCGTCGTCGCCCGCGCGGCGGACGAGCTCGTCAGCCGAGACGCCGTTCTTGCGCGCGAAGCCCTCGGCGGCGCGGGTCGGGGCGCCGGACTCGTCGAAGGCGATGCTCGCAGCCGGCCCGCGAAGCACCTCGTGGACGGTCTCGGTCTCCTCGGCGACGCCCTCCGCGATCACGGCGAGGCGACGGGGGCTCGAGACGGTGCGCAGCGCGCCGTGCGCGAGGCCCGCCTCGTCGAGGCCGCGGGCGGTGAGGGCGAGCAGCTGCTTCTCGGCGTTCATGAGGGGCGCCGAGGGCATCTCCTCGACGCCGATCTCGAACAGCAGGTCATGGGTCGCGATCATCTACGCCACCTCCCCTTCCTGGGCGGGGTCCGTCGGGGTCTTCTCGGCGGCGACGTGCGCGAGGTAGCTCTCGCAGGCCGCCTTGGCGAGCGTGCGGACGCGCAGGATGTAGGCCGCCCGCTCCGTCGCGGAGAGGGCACCGCGGCTGTCGAGGAGGTTGAAGGCGTGGCTGCACTTGAGCACGCAGTCGTAACCGGGCAGCGGGAGGTTTGCATCGAGGCAGGCATGGCACTCGCGCTCGTAGTCATCGAACTTCTGGCGCATCATCTCGACGTTCGCGACCTCGAAGTTGTAGGCCGAGAACTCGCGCTCGTTCTCGAGGAACACCTCGCCGTAGGTCATCGGCACCCCGTCGGGCGACACGGACCAGATGAGGTCGTAGACGCTCGTCACGCCCTGGGCGTACATGGCGATTCGCTCGAGGCCGTAGGTGATCTCGACGGGCACCGGATCGCACTCGATACCGCCCACCTGCTGGAAGTAGGTGAACTGCGTGACCTCCATGCCGTCGAGCCAGACCTCCCAGCCCAGCCCCCAGGCGCCGAGCGTGGGGCTCTCCCAGTCGTCCTCGACGAAACGGACGTCGTGTTTGGCCGGATCGAGGCCGATCGCTGCGAGCGAGCCCAGGTAGAGCTCCTGCGAGTTCACGGGGCTCGGCTTGATGAGCACCTGGAACTGGTAGTAGTGCTGCAGGCGGTTGGGGTTCTCGCCGTAGCGGCCGTCGGCCGGGCGGCGGCAGGGCTGCGGGTAGCAGGCGCTCCAGGGCTTGGGGCCGAGCGAGCGCAGGAGCGTGGCCGTGTGGAAGGTACCGGCCCCCACCTCGGAGTCGTAGGGCTGCATGACGGTGCAGCCCTGGCTCGCCCAGTAGTGCTCCAGGGCGAGGATCATGTCTTGGAAGGTGAGCGGTTGGGTGTCCATGCGCGCGGGATCCCCTCTCTCGATGGATATGGACAGTGAGACATACTAGCGCAAGCGCGCGGGCCCTACAGGACCCCGATCCGGTCGAGGGGCCAGTAGCGCAGGAAGGCGACGCCGATGAGGTCCGAGTCGGGCACGGCGCCGAAATACCGGGAGTCGGCCGAGTTCTCGCGGTTGTCGCCCATCATCCAGACGCTTCCGGCCGGGACCGTGTAGGGATAGGAGACGTCGACGCCGGGGGCCTGGGTGTCGAGCGGATAGCTCCCGCCGAGCGCGTAGTCCTCCTGGAGACGCTCTCCGTCGACGTAGACGGCCCCATCGCGCAGGTCGACGGTCTGCCCGCCCACGGCGATGACGCGCTTGACGAGGATGTCGTGGTCTGAGGCGGCGTTGGGGTTGTTGAAGACGACGATGTCGCCGGCCGAGACCCCCTGGCCGAGCCCGATGGTGACCTTCTGGGCGAAGATGTTGTCGCCGATCTGGATGGTGTCCTCCATGGACCCGGTGGGCACCGTGTAAGGGCTTGCGATGAAGCGCTGGATCAGCAGGGCGCAGATGAGCGCGACGGCGAGCACCACCACCCATTCGAGCAGGTCGCGCAAAATCGATGTGCGCTGTTCGGGCATGGGTCATGCACCGCCTTCCCGGTAGCGCTCAACGAGCTGGCGCGCCAGGGCGCACTCCTCCTCGGTGAGCTCGGCTGACTCGATCAGGTCGGGGCGCCACCGGCAGGTGCGCTCCAAAGCGTCGCGGCGGCGCCAGGCGGCCACCCGCGCGTGGTCGCCCGAGAGCAGGACCTCGGGCACCGCGGCCCCCTCGAACACGGCCGGCCGCGTATACTGGGCGTACTCGAGCAGGCCGCCGCCCTCGCCGCCCGAGAACGACTCGTCCTTGCTGCTCATGTCATCCCCCAGCACGCCGGGGATGAGGCGGCATACGGCGTCGGCCACCACCATCGCGGCAAGCTCGCCGCCGGTGAGGACGAAGTCGCCGATCGAGATGCGCTCGTCGGCCAGGGCGTAGGCGCGCTCGTCCATGCCCTCGTAGCGGCCGCAGACGAGCAGCAGCCGCTCCTCGCGCGCGAGCCGCTCGGCGGTGCGCTGCGTGAAGGGAGCCCCGGTGGGCGTGAAGAAGATGACATGGGGTTTGACCTCAGGGACCGCGGCCGCGATGGAGGTGACGGCCTCATAAATTGGGGGCGCCTTCATGAGCATGCCGGCGCCGCCGCCGTAGGGCTCGTCGTCGACCGTGCGGTGCCGGTCGTGCGTCCAGTCGCGCAGGTCGTGCGCGCAAAAGGAGAGGTGCCCGAAGCGCTGGGCGCGACCCATGATGGAGGCGGACATATAGCCCTCGAAGACCTCCGGGAACACGGAGAGGGTCTCGATGATCACGCGTCCTCGCCCCCGATGAGCCCGGACGGCAGCGAGACCGCGATGGCCCCGGCCTCGGGAATCTCGCCGACGAGCTCGTCGACGACAGGGACGAGCACCTCTCCGGCGGGCCCGCGGACCACCCAGATGTCGTGCGCGGGAGACTCCATGACCTCCGCGATCCGTCCGAGGGGCCCGGCGGCGGCGTCGACGACGTCACGGCCGATCAGCTCCTCGAACGCGAAGGAGCCCTCCGGGAGGTCGAGGTCGGCGCGGCGGGCGAGGACATGGCAGCCCTTGATCTTCTCGGCATCCTTGATCGAGGCGATGCCCGCGAAAAAGACGAGCGCCGAGCCGTCGCGCACGCCGCTGACGGCGGTGACGGAGGTGAACCGGTCGCGGTCGAGCGCGGGCGGCGTCAGTGCCACCGTGAGCCCCGGCTCCATGCAGAAAGGAAGGCCGCGCAGCGCTGCCACGACGACCTCCCCTTTGGACCCGTGCGGCTTGACGACACGGGCGATGTTCCTATATGGCGTTGCCAAGATGCCTAGCCCAGGACCTCGACCTCGACCGATGTGCCCAAGCGCGCGGCGAGGGCCCGCGCGAGGGTGCGGACGGCCTTGATGGTGCGGCCATGGCGGCCGATCACCTTGGCGACGTCGTCCGCCGCGACGGAGATCTCGATGGTGGAGGAAGCCTCGCCGTCGATGACGTCGAGGCTCACGGCATCGGGGTCGTCGACGATGTTCAAGACGAGGTACTCCACGAGATCGGCGATGCGATCGGAGAGGAGCTCCCCCTCGGGGGCGTCGGCTTCGATGAGCTCGTCGGACACGGGGACTACTCCTCGGTGGCCTCAGCCTCGGCGGCAGCGGCAGCCGCGGCCTCGGCTTCCTTGGCCTGCTGCTTCTTGGACTTCTTGGGCTCGGCGGCCTTCTTCTCGCCCTCGTTGGCGGCGCGGATCAACGCGGCGACGGCGTCCGTGGCCTGGGCGCCCTTGGCCTGCCAGGCCTCGATCTTCTCGAGGTCGAGATCGATGGTCTTCGGCGTGGTCAGCGGGTTGTAGCGGCCGACCTCCTCGATCAGGCGGCCGTCACGCGGCGAACGGCTGTCGGCCACGACGACGCGGTAGTACGGGCGCTTCTTCGAGCCGTGGCGGGCGAGGCGAATCTTGACTGCCAATGCAAACTCCTCCATCTACGCAGCGAGCTGCTGCACCGATAAACAAACGACGTGTAATGATACGCCAACGGCGGGAGCAGGTGAAGCCCCAAGCGGGCACTTCTTCAGAATGGCCGCAGGCGGTACACATCTTAGCCATGTTTTCGACCCCGGTCAAACGCCGCAGGGCGGCGTCTGCGTCCGGACCCTGGGATATACTGATCGCATGGAAAGCGAGCGCACATACGATGCGGCGGCCTTCGTGGCCGGCCTCTTCGGGGGATGGACCGGCCCGGCGATCGGCCTGCTCGACCTCGACGCCTTCTTCGCGAGCGTCGAGCAGCTCGACCACCCCGAATGGCGCGGCAAGCCCGTCATCGTGGGCGGCTCGCCGGACGAGCGGGGCGTGGTCTCCACCGCCTCCTACGAGGCGCGGGTCTACGGCGTGCGCTCCGCCATGCCGAGCGCCCAGGCTAGGCGCCTGTGCCCGGACGCCATCTGGACCCGCGGGCGCTTCGACCGCTACCGGGAGATGGGCGCGCTCGTGATGGGCATCCTCGCCGACGAGACCCCCTACATCGACCGCGCCTCCATCGACGAGGCGTTCTTCGACATCACGCCGGGGCGCTTCTCGGCCGAGAACCCCGTCGAGATCGCGGGCAGGATCGCCCGGCGCGTCTCAGAGCTCGGCATCACCTGCTCGATCGGTCTCGGCCGCAACAAGACGGTGGCCAAGATCGCCAGCGAGCGCGACAAGCCGCGCGGCCTCACGGTGGTGACGCCCGGCACCGAGCGGGTGTTTCTGGCGCCGCTGCCGGTGCGCGCCATGAGCGGCGTGGGCAAGCGGGCCGAGGCGGCGCTCGCGCGAGCGGGCATCCGCACCCTGGGCCAGCTCGCCGAGGCGAGCGAGGAGCGGCTCTCCCCCATCTTCGGCGTGAACGCCGCGCGCATGCGCACGCGGGCGGCGGGCGGCGAGGTGAGCGCGGTCAGGGCCATCGACGCCGCCGAGGAGGTCAAGTCGGTGAGCAACGAGCGCACCTTCCCCCGCGACCTCACCGACCCCGGAGACGTGGAGGCCGCGATCGCGCTGCTCGGCGCCTCGGTGGGTCGGCGTCTGCGCGCACGCGGGCTCGCGGGCAGAACCGTCACCGTGAAGCTCAAGTACTCCTTCGGCGAGGGCCACACCGTGCAGCGCAGGCTCGAGCACCCCACCGACGACGAGAACGTCTTCGTGCCGGTCGCCGTCGAGCTGCTGCGCGGCATCTGGACCCCGGGCACGCATGTGCGCCTCGCGGGCGTGGGCGTCAGCGGGTTCGAGCAGGCGGGCAGCGTGCAGACGGACCTGTTCTGCGAGGTCGACGACAGGGGCGCGGTGGCAAGCGACCGCCGCGAGCTCTCCGTCACCATGGACCGGCTCCGCGAGCGCTTCGGCGCCGGCGTCGTCGGCTTCGGCCGCGAGCGGCGCTTCTCGGGCGGCGGCGCGGTACGCTAGGGCAAGCGGCGGTTTTTCGATCGGTCCAAAACACGATATTCCCGCGATCCCGGGACCCGCCGTCCAGCTTAGCGTCGAAATATCGAGGTTGGGAGCGGGAAACGTCATGTTTCTGCAGGTTGGGAGCCGGCCGGTCCCGAACGCGAAATATGCTGCGCTCCCGACCTGCGGGTTCGTGAGGGCGCTCCGGAGGAGCGGGTCCCAACCTCGTTTTTTCTCCGCTTTGCCGCAGCTCCGTTGCACGGAGCGGAGGTTTTTCGAAGTCGGGACCGCCTCCGGGTCCCGATCGCGCTTTTTCACCGCACCCACGTGTCGCCACCTGAAGGCCTGAGGCTCGAACCCGCCCGCGGCCCAAGGTGCACCCGTGTCCCGAGCCACAGCCCAAGACGCAGCCCAGGGCGCACCCGCCCCCGCGCCCCGTCCGCTAATCCAGATCGAGGGCCAGCCGCGGCGCGTCGGCCCAAAGCTTCTCGAGGCGGTAGTAGTCGCGTGCCTCGGGCGTGAAGACGTGCACGAGGACCGAGCCGTAATCCATCAGGATCCACTGGCGCTCGTCGCGCCCCTCGATCGACAGCGGATGCTCGCCCAGCTGCTCGCCGATCTTCTCCTCCACCTCATCGATCAAGGCGTCGACCTGGCGGTTGTTCAGGCCCGTCGCGATCACGAAGTAGTCGCAGACGTCCGAGAGGGTCGTGAAGTCGAGCGCCACCACGTCCTCGGCCTTCTTGCCCCACAGCGCCGACGCGGCGAGGCGGGCCACCTGCTCGGCCTCGACGCCCGCGCTCGACGCCGACGCGCCGCTCCGCAGGTTCTCGACGGGCTCGTTCACCGGCACGGCGCCCGCATCTGCAGCGGCGTCCTTCAGATTCTCCTCGGTCATGGATTCCCCTCTCATGCGCCCGCGCTCTTGCGCGCGAGGGCGTAGCGGTTGTAGATCGTAAGCGCGGTGGGATACAGGTAGCGGCCCGTCTCCATCACGTAGATGAGTCCCTGGGCGAAGCACTGGAAGAAGACCTCGCTAAGGCCCGCCTCCCCCACGAGCGCGCGCAGCGGCCCCACGTGGTCGCCCCGCCGCCCCGGCTCGATCGCGTCGGCCACGAAGACGACCATATCGAGGTCGGTCATGTCCTCGGCGGCCACCGTGTGCCGGGCGACGGCCTGAAACACGGGCGCGGGCAGCCCGGGGAAGCGCTCCGGCAGCTCAACGGAGGCCACCAATCCGTGCAGCGTCCCCACCGCGAGCGTCGGTGAGCCGGCGATCGGCAGGCGGTGCCGCACGGCGCGCGCGATGAGCTCCGAGGCGGGCAGGACCTTGCACCAATCGTGTATGAGCCCGGCGGCCTCGGCCTCGAACGCATCGACCCCGTAGGCGCAGGCGATCTCGCGCGCGGTCTCAGCGACGCGCAGCGAGTGCTCGAAGCGCCGCGGCAGCACCTCGGACATATGCTCCTCGAGCGCGGCGCGGATGTCCGCGAGCTCGCTTCGCTGCTCCTCCGTCATAGTCCCCCTCACTGGCCGACCGCCCCCTCCACGCGCTCGATGTCCTCGGCGCGGTACAGTCCCATCTTGCGGATATAGCCCTCGACCGCCGTGGCGGTGAGGTAGCGCACGCTCTTGCCGTCGCGCACGAGCTCGCGGATGCTCGTCGAGCTGATCGCGAGCGCCGGGATCTCAATATAGCGCACGTCGAAGTCGATGCCCGAGGCCTCCACGATCTCCTGGGCGCGCACGATATCATACCCCGGCCGCGTGGCCGCGATGAAGGTCGTGAGCGAGGCGAGCCCCTCGGCGTCGTGCCAGGCCAGGATGTCCATGATCGCGTCCGCCCCCGTGATGAAGAAGAGCTTCACGTTGTCGGGGTAGTGGGCGCGCAGCGCGCGGAGGGTGTCGACCGTGTAGGTGGTCCCCTCGCGATCGATCTCGAAGCGGCTCGCGTCGAAGAGCGGGTTGGTGGCCGTGGCGAGCAGGGTCATCGCGTAGCGGTCCTCGGCGCTCGTGACCTTCTGGTCGAGCTTGAACGCGGGCGTGCCCGCGGGCATGAACAGCACCAGGTCGAGCCCGAGGGCCTCGCGGGCCCGCTCGGCGGTCACGAGGTGGCCGTAATGGATGGGGTCGAAGGTCCCGCCCATGATGCCCAGGCGGTACTCGCGCGCCGGATCGCCCCCGATCGCGGGGAGCCCCTGCCCCTCATGCATCGGCCGGACCGTCCTCGTCCCAGGTGAGCTCATCGGCGTCGGGAAGCTCCTCGGGATCCTCGCGCAGCTCGGCTGCGGGCTCCTCTTGAAGCTCCTCAGCCCCCTCGAACTCGAACGCGAACCCCATGATGCGGACCTCGTCGCCGGGCGCGCACCCGGCCTTCGCGAGGGCGTCGTCGAGCCCGACCCGGGCGAACCGGCTCTGCAGGTACCCAACGGCCTCCTCGTTCTCCCAATCGGTCTGCACCACGAGGCGCTCGATGTTGGTGCCGGTGACGCGCCAGGCGTGCGCCTCCTCGCGGGAGATCTCGAAGCGGCGGTCGCGCGCCTGCCGGCGCTCCTCCCACTCGATGACCGCCGGGGCGGGCTTAATCGCCGCCGCCTCGGCCAGCTCGCGACGCAGGTCGGCGACCATCTCGCCGCAGGCGAGCATGAAGGAGTTCATGCCGGCACCGGTGAGGGCCGACACGGCGAAGAAGCGGTGCCCATCGGCCACGGCAGCCTGGCGCAGGGCCGCGACGCGCTCGGTCATGCCGCTCGCGTCGCATTTGTTCGCGACGACCACCTGGGGCCGCTCAGCGAGCTCGGGCGCGTAGGCGGCGAGCTCCTCGTTGATGACGCGGTAGTCCTCGAGCGGATCGCGCCCCTCGAAGCCCCCCGTGATGTCAACGACGTGCATGATGAGGGCCGTGCGCTCGATATGGCGCAGGAACTGGTGGCCGAGGCCGCGCCCCTCGCTCGCGCCCTCGATGAGGCCCGGCACGTCGGCGACGACGAAGGAGTACTCCCCCGCCCGCACCATGCCGAGGTTCGGGACGAGCGTGGTGAAGGGGTAGTCGGCGATCTTGGGGCGCGCGGCGCTCATGCGCGCGATCAGCGAGCTTTTGCCCACGCTCGGAAGCCCCACGAGCGCGGCGTCGGCCATGAGCTTGAGCTCGAGCTCGATCCAGTGCTCGACGGCCGGCTCGCCCTTCTCGGCGAAGGCCGGGGCGCGCCGCACCGACGAGACGAAATGGGGGTTGCCGCGGCCGCCGTGCCCGCCCGGGGCCACGGTGACGCGCGCGCCCTCATGGGAGAGGTCGGCGATCTGGCGTGCGTGCTCCATCGTGTCCGGGTCGAGCTCCCACACGACGGTCCCCATGGGGACCTTCAAGACGAGGTCCTCCCCGGCGCGGCCGTTCTTGCGCGACCCCTGGCCGTGGGTTCCCCGTTCGGCGCGGAAATGGTGCTTGAAGCGGTAGTCGATCAGCGAGGAGAGCTGTGCGTCGGCCTGGACGACGACGCTGCCGCCGTCTCCGCCGTCACCGCCGTCGGGCCCGCCCTTGGGGACGTAGGCCTCGCGGCGAAACGACATGCAGCCTGCACCGCCGTCTCCGCCCCGCACGTTGATGCGGCACATATCGGTGAATTGGGACATGGCGCCCTCTCTGGTGGGGCCACGGGGGTCCGTGGCGTGGCGTTTCTCGGTTCAAGCATAGCAAAAGAGACCCCAGGGCGAACCCTGGGGTCTCCGTGCTCATGCTCGTGCAGATGAAGGGAAGAGCAGCCCTTAGGCCTCGAGAGCGGGGAGGACGTTCACGCGGTGCTTCACACCGCGGGTGAACTTGACCTTGCCCTCGATGAGCGCGAAGAGCGTGTCATCCTTGCCGCGGCCGACGTTCTGGCCGGGGTGGATATGGGTGCCGCACTGGCGGACGAGGACCTCGCCGGCCTTCACGGTCTGACCGTCGAAACGCTTGGTGCCCAGGCGCTGGCCGCGGGAGTCGCGACCGTTGCGGGAGGAACCAAGACCTTTTTTGTGTGCCATGGTGTGTACCTCTTTCTAGGGATGAGGGCGTTACTCGGCGGCGGGAGCGGCGGGCTCCTCGGCCGTGGTGGTCTTCTTGGCGGTGCGCGACGTGGCCTGGACCTTGGTGATCTTCACCTGGGTCAGGTTCTGACGGTGGCCCTTGAGCTTGTGGTAGCGCTTGCGCTTCTTGAACTTGTAGACAAGCTGCTTCTCGCCCTTGAACTGCTTGAGGATCTCAGCAGTGACCTTCGCCTTCTCGAGCTTGGCAGGATCCGTGATGATCTTCTTGCCGTCATTCAGGAACAGGACGGGGAGCTCGATCTTGGCCCCGGCCTCACCCTCGATCTTCTCGACGGTCAGGACATCATCGGTGGCGACCTTGTACTGCTTGCCGCCGGTTTGAACGATTGCGTACATCTCTTTGCCCTTCATGCATCAGTTCGTGCAACAGCCGGATATGCTACCAGCCCAGCATACCCTAGTCAACACGTCTTTTTCTCCCCTACGAGGCGATCACAACCTCGCCGCATGTGGGACCTGGGGCGCCGAGCGGGTCGGTGAGGGCGCCCGCGTCGTCCTCGATCCCCTGGAAGGTCCGCTCCACGCGGTAGCGCTCGAAGGCCGCGAGGTCCTGGATGCCGGTGGAGACGATCGGCTCGTCGCTGCCCCGCAGGCTGCGGTCGAGCGCGGCGATCAGGATCTCAGGACGCAGCGACCCGTCGTTGTCGGCGCGCGTGTCGAGGTCGAGCACGACGGCCGCGCCCGCCTGGGCCACCGCGGCGGCAGCGAGCGAGCGGTCGAGGTCGAGGACCTTCTCCTTCTTGCCGCGCCGGTACGGGATCGCCCCGGCCGCGCGCACCTCCTCGAGCGCCGACGAGATCGCGGGCGCGTCTGCCGCGACCCCGGGGGCCGCGAGGAGCTCCACGCGGTAGCCGATGCGCCCGATCTCGGCCGTGAGCGCAAGGCGGCGCACCTCGACGTAGCCCGCCTGGTCGGGCGCGAGGTCGGCCGCCGTCGCGCGTTTGAGCCGCTC
This sequence comes from Coriobacteriaceae bacterium, assembly GCA_015062655.1. Classification (GTDB taxonomy): domain Bacteria; phylum Actinomycetota; class Coriobacteriia; order Coriobacteriales; family Coriobacteriaceae; genus Collinsella. The sequence goes on along the minus strand of SUUG01000015.1, from coordinate 18,233 downwards.
GAGCGCCTCAGGGGCGGGCACGAGCTCGGTGAGGAAGAGGTCGAACCACTCGCACGACGAGGAGGTGCCCACCGGCAGCGCGCTCGAGAAGCCGACGCGCATATGCGGAGAGAACCCCTGCGTGACCGCGAACGGCAGGCCAGCCCGCCTGATCGCGCGGTCGATCGTGTGGATCACCTCGAGGTGCCCGAGGTAGGCGAGGCGGCCCCGCTTGGCGTAGCGCACGCGCAGGCGGAAGAGGGTCTGCTCCAGGGGCTGCGCGGGGGAGCTTGGGGTCATGCGCGATCACCCACCAAGACGTTGTCGACAAAGAGGGCCTGGCAGATCCCGCAGCCCGTGCAGGAGGTGAAGGTGCAGTCGGCGGTCGTCTTCCCCTCGAGGGCGCGGCGGTACTCGCGCTTGAGGAACCCCGCCGACACGCCCGGGCTCACATGCTCCCAGGGAAGGCGCGCGTCCAGCTCGTAGGGCGTGTGCGCGATCTTGATGAGGTCGAGCCCGAGCTCGGCGGCCGCCTCCTCCCAGCGCTCCAGCGAGAACTGCTCCGACCAGGCGTCGAAGCGCTGGCCGCGGCGCCACGCCCCCTCGATCAGCGGGGCGGCGTCGCGGCCCATGCGCGACAGGACGGCCTCGATGAGCGAGGTGGACGCATCGTGGTAGTGCACGCGCACGGCGCGGTTCTCCACGCTCGAGACGAGCAGCTTCTGGCGGCGGCGCACCTCGTCGTAGTCGAGCTGCGCGCACCACTGGAAGGGGGTGTGCGACTTGGGGATGAAGACCGACACCGACACCGACACCGAGATGCTCCCGCGCCGCGCCCTCGGGACGACGGAGCGCCCGAGCTCGAGCACGTGGTCGGCGAGGCGCGCGATGGCCACGACGTCCTCGTCGGTCTCGCCGGGAAGCCCCATCATGAAGTAGAGCTTCATGCGGTTCCAGCCCGCCTCGAAAGCGGCCTTCGCGGCGCGGTCGAGGTCCTCCTCGGTGACGTTCTTGTTGATGACGTCGCGCAGGCGCTGGCTGCCCGCCTCGGGGGCGAAGGTGAGGCCGCCCTTCTTGTCGCCGGCGACCTCGAGCGCCATGTCGACGCCGAAGGAGTCGAGGCGCTGCGAGGGGATGGAGACCGACGCGCCCGTGCCCTCGAGGCCGCGGTTGAGGCGACGCAGGATCTGGCGGCAGCGGGAGTGGTCGGTCGTGGAGAGCGAGGTCAGCGACACCTCGTCATAGCCCGTCTCGGCGAGCCCGCGCGCGACGGCGGAGACCACCTGGTCGGGCGTGCGCTCGCGGACCGGGCGGTAGGTGATGCCGGCCTGGCAGAAGCGGCAGCCGCGGGCGCAGCCGCGCAGCACCTCGATGGAGAGGCGGTCGTGCACGAGCTGGGCGTAGGGCACGATGGACTGGGTGAGCGCGTCGGTGGCGCCGAAGTCGGCGACCACGCGCTTGAGGACGCGCGCCGGCACGTCCTCCCCCGCCCGCGGCACCGTGTATCCGTGCTCGGTCGCGCCCTCGCCGTGGCGGACCTCGTAGAGGGCCGGCACGTAGGTGCCGCTCACCCGGGCCAGGCCGCGCAGGATCTCCTCGCGCGAGGCGCCCGCGTCGCGCAGGCGCTCGTGCGCCCGGCAGACCTCGACGATGGACTCCTCGCCCTCGCCGATCAAAAACGCGTCGATGAAGGGGGCGAGCGGCTCGGGGTTGTAGACCGAGGGGCCGCCCGCGATCACGATGGGGTCGTCCTCGCCGCGATCGCTCGCGTGCAGCGGGATGTCCGCGAGGTCGAGCGCCTCAAGGTAGTTGGTCGCGGCCATCTCATGCGGGATATGGAACCCCACGATGTCGAAGGAGGCGACGGGGGCGGCGCCCTCGAGCGACAGCAGCGGCACGCCGGCCGCCCGCATCTCGTCGGCCATGTCCACCCACGGCAGGTAGCCGCGCTCGCAGGAGATCCCCTCCTGGGCGTTCAGGATGCGGTAGAGGATCGCGATGCCCTGGTTCGGCAGGCCCACCTCGTAGACGTCGGGGTAGATCAAACAGCAGCGCAGGGAGGCCTCCGCCTTGGAGGCCGTCCCCCACTCGTGGTCGATATAGCGGCTCGGCTTCTCGACGCGCCCCAGCAGGGGCTCGATCTCGTCGAAGCGATCGCGGTAGACGGCCCGCGTCACGCGCGCTCCCCGGCGGGGGCGTGCGCGCCGCCCGTGATGCCCGCGAAGGCGTCGCGGGCCGTGCGGACCGCGGAGGCGACAGCGCCGTTCACGGGGGCGTAATCGACATCGCGACGGTAGAGCTCGGTGAGGGCCAGACCCATGGCGTAGGTCCCGGCGCCGCCCGCCACGGCCTTGACGGCGAACGCCGCGGGTCCCGCCTGCTGCGCGACGCGCCGCGCGAGCGCGCGGACCGCCAGGCCCGCGAGGACCACGCCGGCCGCCTCGTAGCCGCGCTCGGGGTGGACGGGCTTGCCGTAGATGAGCGCGAGCTGCGCCATCATGCCGAGCTGCGCGAGCGTCATGACCGGGAAGTCGGCGCCCGGGATGATCACGAGCGCGCCGGTGAGGGCGTTGCCGAGCGCGGCCTGCCGGATGACGCCCGCGGCGGCCGCGGTGCGCAGGATGGGGAAGTTCGCGGCGAAGGCCTGCTGCTTGTCGACGCGGGCCATGATCCAGCGGGCCAGATCGTCGCGCAGGCGCTCGGCGTCCGTCCCGGCCACAAGCCCCAACACGGGCGTGTCCTCGGTGATGAAGGGCGCCTGGGCCGCCTCCTCGGCGAGCACGACGGTGGGCGCGCCGCCCACGACGACCTCCTGGACGGCGCCGCGCAGGCGCTCGGAGCCGCCGGCGATGACGATCGCCAGGTCGGTGTCGGCCTTCACGTGGATCGGGGCCTCGCCGATGCGCTCGACCCGGACGAGCCCCGAGGTGGCCTGGGGCACGAAGGCGGTGCGGACGAGCTCGATAAGGGAGGCGGGGGCGCCGGCGTCCACGAACACGCCCACGCGGACGGGCACGTCGACGTCTTTCTTGGCGGAGGGCAGGACCTTCAGGGCCCCGGCGATGGCATCGAAGGGAATGCGCATGACGATCCTTTCTGTGGTGTTGACGAAGATCCGCCCGCAGGCGGATCAGGCGGCCTTGCTGCGCGTGCGCCAGATCGACTGGACGATCCCGACCGTCGCGCACTGCATGATCATGGAACTCGACCCGAAGCTGATGAACGGCAGGGGGATACCCGTGATCGGCATGAGCCCGATGCACATGCCGATGTTCTCGAAGATCTGGAACGTCCACATCCCGATGATACCCACGCCGACGAGCTTGAGGAAGAGTGAGTCGGAGCGGTGCACCACGCGGATGGTGGAGAAGATCAGGACCGCGAACAGGATGAGCAGGATCGCCGCGCCGAGGAAGCCGAAGGTCTCCGAGAGCAGGGCGAACATGAAGTCGGTGTGGGCCTCGGGGAGGAACCCCTGCCCCGACTGGGTCGCGTGCCCGATCCCCTTGCCGAAAAAGCCCCCCGAACCCACGGCGATGAGCGACTGCATGAGGTTGTAGCCCGCGCCCGAGGTGTCGGCCGTGGGGTCGAGGAAGACGAGCAGGCGGTTCATCTGGTACTGCTTGATCAGGACATCGTGGCCGAGCAGGCTGTCGAAGACCGAGTCGGCGGCGAGCAGAAGCGACACGAAGCCGATGAGGATCGCGATCGTCGAGAGCACCCACTCGCGCCGCGGGCCGCTCATGCAGATGATCGCCACGCCGCCCATGAAGACGACCAGCCCGCTGCCGAGGTCGCCGGCGACGACGACCGCGCCGAAGGGGATCGCGAGCATGCCGCAGAGCTTGGCGTAGTCGCGCACCGTGTCGATATGGCCGTGGTACTGGGCGCCGAGGCTCGCCATGAAGAAGGCCGTGACGATCTTCGCGAGCTCGACGGGCTGGAAGGTCAGGCCGATGAGGGGGACGCGGATCCATCCCGTGAGGCCGTTCGCGCGGTAGGAAAGCCCGGGGATGAAGGGCATGAAGATCACGATCAGGTCGATGACGAGCAGGGCCGTCGAGAGGTTGCCGAGCGCCCTGAAGTCGATGCGCCACATGAGGGCCCCCACCGCGAGCCCCAAGACGATGCCGAACAGGTGCCGCGGGAAGGAGGCGACCGAGATCGTGAGCGAGGCGCTCCAGACCGCGAGACAGCCGAAGAGGATGAGCGCGAGGGTCGCGGCCAGAACCGGTATGTTCACCGCCTGGGACAGCGACCCGCGCCCCGCCCCCATCTTCTTGTTGATGCGCTTGATGCGCCGCTCGTTGGCAGGCATGACCCTCCCCTCCTATCTCGTCTGGTCGCCGCCGACGTAGGCGGCCGTGTCGGGTGCGTCGTACAGCGCCCCGAGGACGTGCCTGAGCGCCGGAAGCGCCGAAACCGAGCCGAACCCGCCCTGCTCGATGAGGACGGAGACGACGTACTTCGGCTCGTCTGCCGGCGCATAGGCTACGAACCAGCCGAAGTCGTCCTTGCCCTCCTTCTCGCCGGTGCCGGTCTTGCCGGCCACGCGGACGGGCAGGTCCCTGAAATGGCGCGTGATGGAGTCGGTCTCCTCGTAGATCACGCCCTCCAGGCCGCTGCGCACGAGGGCGAGGTCGGCGTCGGCATGGACCTCGGCGCGCAGGCGCTCGCGCGGCTCGTAGCTGACCGCGGTCCCCTCGCCGTCGCGCGCGACCGCCGAGAGGAAGACGTGCGGCACGTACTCCACCCCGCCCATGCCCACGCCCGCGTAGACGGACGCCATCTGGAGCGGGGTCACGAGGATGTCGCCTTGGCCGATCACGATGTTGAGCTCGTCACCGGGGTTCCAGGCGCGGTCCCCTTCCGACCAGTTGGAGAAGTACTCGCGCTTCCAGGCGGCGTCGGGCACGCGCCCCTCGGCCTCGCCCGGCAGGTCGATGCCGCAGGCCGATCCGAGCCCCCAGCGCTTGAAGACGGTCTGCAGGCCGTCCTTGGCGTCCTCGGAGTAGTAGAACGCCTTGCCGATGTCGTAGAACACCGAGTCGCAGGAGTTCACGATCCCCAGGCGCAGGTCCTGGATCCCGTGGCCCGCGTGGTTGTAGCACCATTTGCCGGCACTCTCCCCCAGCCCCGTCCACCAGCCCACGCAGTTCGTCGTCTGCGTCGCGGTGTAGGTGCCGAACTCGAGCGCGGCCAAAGACGAGAGCGCCTTGATCGTCGAGGCCGACATGTACTGGCCCGAGATGGCGCGGTTGACCATGGGGGTGCCGGCCTCCTCGCTGTTCAGGACCGACCAGTCGGCGTTCGAGACGCCGCCGATGAAGACCGACGGATCGAAGGTGGGGAAGCTCGCCATGCCGAGGATCTCGCCGTTCGTCACGTCCATGCAGATGCACGCGCCCGCGTCGGCCGCGTCGCCGGCTCGCTTCGCGGCCTCGATGCCGAGCTGGATGGCCTCCTCGCAGGCCTGCTGGATCTTCAAGGAGATGGTGAGCTTGATGTCGGAGCCGGCGCTGCCCGGCACCTCCCCGGCCTCGGCCACGACGGTGCCGCCCGAGTCGACGCGGACGGTCCGCTCGCCGCGGATGCCCTGGAGGAGGTTCTCGTACTGCAGCTCGACGCCGGCCTGGCCGACGATGTCGCCCGACTCGTACACCACCGAGCCCGAGGAGTTCCGCCCCTCGTCGGCGGCCTCGCGCTGGGCCTTCAGCTGCTCCTGTGTGATGGTCCCGGTGTAGCCGAGCAGGTGGCAGGCGAGCGTGCCGTGGGGGTAGGAGCGCTCGGTCCCCTCCACGACGTGCACCCCCTCGAACTCGGCGGGATGCTCCTCGATGTAGGCGACCGTGGAGCGGCGCACGTCGACGGCGATCGTGTGCAGGCTCTGGGCGCTCTGGTTGTAGTCCAGGATGCTCCTCATGACCGAGATGTAGGGCACGCCGAGCAGGTTCGCGAGATGGCGCACGACGAGGGGGTCGTCGGCGAGGTCGCGGTAGGCCGCGAGAGAGAGGGCCGGCCGGTTCGTCACGAGCTCGACGCCGTCACGGTCGAGGATGCGGCCGCGGGGAGCCGCCGTCGTGACGGTGCGGGTGCGGTTCTGCTCGGCGAGCCCCTCGTAGTAGTCGGCCGAGACCATCTGCATGCTCCACAGCTTCACCGCGAGCGCGCCGAGCGCGGCGCCGACGCCTACGGTCAGGAGCTTGAGGCGGCCCTTGAGCGAGAGGTCCACGGTGTTGCCCTGGCCCTCCGTCGCCCGCGGGCGGGTACCGGTCTTCGTGTCGAAGATGAAACGGCCCGAGTACCCACGCAGGAAGATGAGGGAACCGATGATCGCGAGGGCGAGGACCGCACCCGCGACGATGACGACCAGCTGAGCGTCCACGATGCCCTACCTCAGCACCTTGTAGCGGTTGCCGGTGCGGGAGCGCGCCGAGAACCCGCGCCCGGCGTCACCGGTCGGCGCGAACCTGAGGAACGCCAGGGATGCGAGGACCGTCAGGGCCGAGCTGGCGACCCCGTGCACGAGCAGGGCGCGGATGACGTCCCCCTCGACGCCCATGAGCAGCAGGCCGATCCCGGAGGCGAGCTCCACCGCGACGATGCCCGCGCCGGTGAGGCGCGCGCCGGCCGCGCTCAAGCCCAGGCCCATCCCCTGCGTGGAGGTGGACAGCACGAAGCAGGCGACGCTGAGCAGCAACGAGGTCAGGCCGACGGGCGTGCTCGCCGTGAGATCGAAGGCGAGCCCGCAGGCGAATCCGAGGCCGGCCGCCCGGCCGGGAGCGAGACCCGGCGCCGTCGCGCAGGCGAAGGCCACGAGGAAGTTGAAGCGCCCGCCGAGGATCGATACCTGGGGAGCGAGCCCAACCTGGAGCAGGAGGGCGATGAGGGCGGGTGCCAGGCGGCGCGCGCCCGAGCGGGCCCCTTCATTCGCTGTCGGCATGCTCACTCCCCTCCCGTCTGCTCGTCTGCGGCGGCGCTTCCCTGATCGGGCGGCACCCGCCCGTCCCCATCGGAGGCGGTGCCGCCGGCCGGAGCGCTGTTCGCGGCCCGGACCTCCTCCGCGCTCGCCGCCTGGTCGGCAGTCAGCGAGGTGATGACGAGGATCTCCTCGTTGTTCTCAGCGGTCGCCTGGGCGCGGACGACGATCGTGTAGTAGCTGGCGTTCGCGGCGCGCTCGACGGAGGTCACGACGCCCAAGGGCACGCCCTTGGGAAAGACGCCGCCCAGCCCCGAGGTGATGACGATGTCACCGTTTCTGACCTCGGCGTCCGCCGGCACGTAGGCGAGGCGCAGGCTTCCGTCGGGCTGGCCCTGGAGCATGCCCTGGGCGCGGGAGCTCTGGATCATCGCCGAGACCCCCGACTGCTCGTCGGTGATGAGCCGCACGGTGGAGCTCGTGGGCGACACCTCGATGATCTGGCCGATCACCCCGCCGGAGTTGCACACCGGCATGCCGACGGCCAGCCCCTGGGAGGAGCCCTTGTCGATGGTGACCGTCGCGGTCCAGGCATCGGAGGAGGTGCCGATGATCCGGGCCGCCGTGGACTCGAGGCTGTAGGTGGAGCGCAACCCGAGCAGGCCCTCCAGGCGATCGGCCTGGGCGCTCGCCTCAAAGAGCTCCGCCACCTTGGCCGTGAGCTCGGCGTTCTCACGTTTGAGATCGGTGAGGCTTTGCTCGGAGGCGGTCAGGTTCCCGACGGCGTTTCCCACCGCGCCGAAGGGCGCGGCGACGGCGGAGCCCACGATGCGGACGGGCGTCGCGACGACCGAGACCCCGGAGCGGACGAGGTGGACGGGGCCGCCCTCCCCCTCGCGCAGATAGAAGGTGAGCAGGAGCACCGACGCCACCACGCAGGCGATGAGCGCGCGGAAGCCCGTGCTCGGACGGCGATTGTTCAGATGTGACGAGCCCAGCGAAGATCGCGCCAAGGTAGGCGCCCCCTTAGGCGTTGCTCTGAACGAACGTGCCGTCGAAGGCGTTGGCCTCGAGCACGCGCGCGCACCCGTTCACGACGTTGTCGAGGGCCGTCGGGCTGACGTTGACGGAGACCCCCGTCTCATCGCGCAGGCGCACGTCCAGGCCGCGGAGCATGGCGCCGCCGCCGGTGAGCAGGATGCCGTAGTACATGAGGTCGGAGGCGAGGTCGGGCGGGGTCATGTCGAGCGCGTCCTTGACGGCCTTGGTCATCTCGTCGAGCGGCTTGTTGAGGGCGCGGCGGATCTCCTCGCTCTCGATGCGCACGGTCTTGGGTAGGCCCGAGATGACGTCGCGACCGTTGACCTCGACGTCGAGCTCGTCTTTGAGCGGGACGGCCGAGCCCACCTTGATCTTGATGTCCTCGGCCGTGCGCTCGCCGATCGCGAGATTGTAGGCGTCGCGCACGTGCGTGAGGATCGCCTGGTCGAACTCGTCACCGGCGATGCGGATCGACTGCGACACGACGATGCCGCCCATCGCGATGACGGCGACCTCGGTGGTGCCGCCGCCGATGTCGATGACCATCGAGCCCGTGGGCTCCTCGACCGGCAGGTCGGCGCCGATGGCGGCGGCCATGGGCTCCTCGATGAGGTAGGCCTGGCGCGCACCGGCTGAGATCGTGGCCTCGAAGACGGCGCGCTTCTCGACGGAGGTCACGCCCGAGGGCACGCAGACCACCACGCGGGGGCGCGGCGTCCAGGGGTAGCGCTTGTCAGATGCCTTGTCGATGAAGTAGCGCAGCATCGCCTCGGTGACGTCGAAGTCGGCGATGACGCCGTCCTTCAGCGGCCGGACGGCGACGATGTTGCCGGGCGTGCGGCCGAGCATGCGCTTGGCCTCGAGGCCCACGGCGAGGATGCGCTCGTCGTTCTTGTCGATGGCGACCACCGAGGGCTCGCGGAGCACGATGCCCTTGTCGCGAACGCTCACGAGCGTGTTGGCGGTCCCCAGGTCGATGGCGAGGTCGCCGTCGTACTGCCCGAAAAGCATGTCCATCAGTGAAAACAAGGTGTCTCCCAAAGGATCGGCGCCGGATCTGCGGCGCTAGTTGGAGGTTTCGGCGGCGGAGTCGGCGTCTGCGACGGCGGCCTCGCCCTCGGTGCCGGCCGAGCCGGCGTCGGTCGAGGCGTCGGCGGCAGGATCCGCCGGGGCGCCTGTCGCGGCATCGGCGCCGGTCGAGGTGCCGGCGGCCGCGTCACCGAAGTCGATGGTGACGTTGGAGACGGCCCAGCCCAGGCCCTGGCGGACGAAGGCGACCTCGTAGGTCTGGGTGCCGCCGCGCGAGAGCTCCACCGAGACCGTCGCCGTGGACTGCGTCATGGACTGGTCCATGCCCTGTATCTGGGGCGTGGCGCCCTCGGGGATCGTGGAGGAGATCACGCCCTTGGCGTCCTCGGTGAGGCCCGTGGCGAGGTAGGGGTCCGTGTCCGTGCCGTCGGTGACAGCGTTGAAGAGGTTCGTCAGGACCTCCTGCTGGGAGGGGATGCCGAAGCCGCGGGTGTAGGCGAAGCCCGCGCCGCCGAGGGCGAGCAGGATCAGCAGGAGGATCACGAGGAAGACCTTGAGACCCGTGTGGCGGCGACGGCGGCGCACCTTCTGCTCCTGGCGGTCCTGCTGGATCATCTCGGACTCGGTGAGCGTGAAGAAGCCGGTGTCGGAGGGGTCGGGGATGAAGGCGCCCAACTGCCCGAGCGGGTCGAGGGGGTCGAGCGCGGCGCCCGCGGCCGTCGGCGCCATCGAGCGCTGGGCGGCGACGGCGTCTTGGGCCAGCGAGTAGGCCTGCTGCTGCTCGGGCGTGAGCTGGTAGAGGGAGTCGGCGGTGGCGCGCTTGAAGGCGTCCACGGCGTCGGCGTGCTTGCCGGCGGCGGCGTAGGCCTCACCGAGGCCCGCGGCGAGCGCGCGCGGGTCGTCGGCCGAGCCGGCGAAGTCGGAGGCGGTGCGGTAGGACTCGACGGCGTCATCGGCGCGGCCGAGCGCGATGAAGCAGGCGCCGAGGCTCGCGAGCGCGGCGGCCGGGGCGGGGTTCGTCCCGTCGATCGCGGCCTGGCGGAAGGCCACGCCGGCCTCAGTGGGGTTGCCGAGCCGCATCAGGACGTCGCCGAGGCCCACCTGGGCCTTGTAGGGGGTCTTATACGAGGCGTCCTTCGTGGCCTCGGAGAAGCTCTCGCGGGCGCGGGCGAGGTCGCCGGCCGCGGCGTAGGCCTTGCCCTGGTTCGTGAGCAGCGCGCCCACCTTGCCGTAGGAGGTGTCCTTCAGGGCCTCGCCGTAGGCCTGGGCGGCCTCGCGGAAGCGCCCCAGGCGCATGAGCGCGTTGCCGCGGAGGTGGTCCGCCTCGCCGAGGATCTCACCGGGGTCCTTCGCGGCGGTGAACATGTGGACGGCGCCGGCGAAATCCCCTGAGCGGTAGGCGGTCCTCGCCTGGTCCATGATCTGTTCGTTCACGTGCTCTCCTTCGATCGGGCCCGACGGTGGTCGGGACGCTGCCGGGGCCGCGTGCCCCGGGTCATCAACGCGGTGCGCGCGCTAGGCCTCGTGGACGATCTGGACGCGCTCGATCACGTCGCCCTCGCGAAGCGATGCGATGACGTCCTTGCCCTCGAGGGTCTGGCCGAAGACGGTGTAGCCGGAATCCAGGGCGTGCTGGGGGCCGAGGCAGAAGTAGAACTGCGAGCCGGCGGAATCCGGGTCTTGGGCGCGCGCCATGGCGAGCGCGCCGTCCTCGTGGCTGTTGTTGGGGTTGGTGGCGAACTCGCCCTTGATGCTCCAACCCGGGCCGCCTGTGCCGGGCATGCCGTCCGGGCCCATCTGGTGGCCGGCGACCTGCTCGGGCGTCATGTCGCGCGTGTTGGGGCAGCCGCCCTGGATCACGAAACCCGGGACGTGGCGGTGGAACTTCAGCCCGTCGTAGAAGCCCATCTGGGCGAGCTCGCAGAAGTTGCCCACGTGGATGGGGGCGCCGGCGCCGTCCAGTCGGACGCGGATCGCGCCGCGGGAGGTCTCTATGACGGCGACCTCGTCGCCGACGACGTCGTACTCGGGGGTGTGGAGCTGTTTGCCGAACATATGAGCCCTTCTTGCCAGCATGTCGATATCCTGTCAATTCTAGCAAGAACGGGCCGCGTTCACGAATGTCTCACGGTCTGGGCGGCGCAAGCGCGCCGGCGGGCTCAGGCGGCGGTGACGGGCTTCGGCTCGAAGGCGGCCACGTGGGAGAAGAAGTTGTCCCGCGCCTCGGCGTCGGCCGCGGCGCGATCGCGCAGCGGGGCCAAGATCTCATCCTGGTGGCGCGAGGGCAGGTCCCCTTCCGTGTAGGAGAGCGCGATGTCCCACGACGCGCAGTACATGTCGACGCGCGTGCGCACCCAGCCCGCGAGCTCGAGCAGATTCGCAAGTTCGTCGGTGTAGGCCGAGCCCTCGGGGAGCTCCATCGCCTCGAGGTCCTCGATGGTCTGGTCGAGGACGTCGCGGGCCCCGTAGGCGCTCGCGGCACCCTCGGCGCGCTGGTCGCGGTTGCTCGCGAAGATCACGGTGTTGTAGTCGTCGATGATCGTGTCGAGGGCGTCGTGCTGGGCGACGATGCGCTTGTAGGCCGCCGTGAGCGCGGGGAGCGCCTGGGCGTCGGTTGCGGCCTTGTCCTGCTCGGCGCTCTGCTCCGGGTCGGCGGCGGGCTCGTCGCCGGTCTGCTCGGGCGTCTCGGGCGCCATGCGGCTCGGGAACATCTGGCTCGCCGACTCGCGCAGGCTCTCCAGGTAGCCGGGCATCACGCCCAGGGGGTCGGCCACCGCGAAGTAGACGCCCCCGCCGACGAGCGCGGCCGCGACCAGGCCGATGGCCAGACGCCGTCCGAGGCGGCGCCGGGGGCGGTGGTAGGGGTCCGCGCCCTCCCCCGCCGCCGTGGCGCTGGCGATGTCGGCGGCGGGCAGCACGTTCGTGGCGAAGGGGTCGGCTCCGGGCGCGGGCGCCTGGGGGGCGGGCGGCACCCCGCGGCCGCGGCCGCGCGGTCCCTGCTCGATCATGCGCTTGGTGAGCCGTGGGAAGCTCGCGGTCTTGCCGGCGGCCAGATCAGGGGCCGAGGACCTCGTGGAGAGGATCCCCGGGGCGGGGCGGCCGCATTTGGGGCAGGTCCTATCGTGCGGGGAGAGCCGCGCGCCGCAGCCGTCGCAGAAGACGAACTCGGAGGGCGAGGGGCTCGCGGGGTCGCGGACGTACCCGTGGCAGTGCGGGCACAGCGAGGCGTCGTCGTCGATGGGTTTCTGGCAATGCGGGCAGATCACGGGCGGGTCCTTCCGGGATGCGTCGTTCAATCAAGCAGGGAGTCAAGCACGAAGGGCAGGATGCCGCCGGCGCGGAAGAAGGCGGCCTCGGTCCGGGTGTCAATGCGCACGCGGGCGCTGAAGCGGATCTCGCTCCCGTCCGCGCAGGTGGCGCACACCTGAGCATACGCCGGATGGGGAGCGCCTGTCGAGAGGTCGACGGTCTCGATCGAGAAGGCCTCCTCCCCCGTGAGGCCGAGCCGCGCGGCGCCCTCGCCCTCCCTGAACTGGAGCGGCAGGACCCCCATGCCGATCAGGTTCGACCGGTGGATGCGCTCGAAGCTCTCGGCGATCACCGCGCGCACGCCGAGCAGCGCCGGCCCCTTGGCCGCCCAGTCGCGCGAGGAGCCCGAACCGTACATCTTGCCGGCGACGACGACGAGCGGGACCCCCGCCTCGCGCGCCGATGAGGCCGCCTCGAAGATCGAGGTGAGCCCGCCGGTGACGGGATCTTTCGTCCACCCCCCCATCCGGCCGCCGGCCAGCGCGTTGTCGAGGCGCACGTTCGCGAAGGTGCCGCGCATCATGACCTCGTGGTTGCCGCGGCGCGACCCGTAGGTGTTGAACGCGGCGCGCTCGGTGCCGCGCTCCTCGAGGTAGCGCGCCGCCGGGGAGTCGGGCGCGATGGCGCCGGCAGGCGAGATGTGGTCGGTGGTCACGAAGTCGCCGAGCAGGGCAAGCGCGCGAGCGCCCTCAAGGGAGAAGGAGTCCGCGCGGCGGGCGTCCTCGAAGTAGGAGGGGCGGCGCACGTAGGTGGACGCCCCGTCCCAGCAGAAGGTGGACCCGCCGGCGACCTCGAGGGCGCGCCAGCTCGCCGAGCCCGCGTCTCCGGCGCCCGCCGCCTCGTACAGCGACGGCGTGAGCACCCGCTCGAGCACCTGCGCGACCTCATCGTCGCCGGGCAGCAGGTCGGCGAGGTAGACGGGGCCGTCCGCGCCCTCGCAGACGGGATCGCGGGCGAGGTCCACGTCGACCGTGCCGGCGAGCGCGTAGGCGATCACGAGCGCCGGGGCGGCGAGGTAGTTCTGAGCAACCTGCGGGTTGATGCGGCCGTCGAAGTTGCGGTTGCCCGAGAGCACGCTCGCGAGCTCGGCCTCGCCCGCGATCCGCTGCAGGGGCTCGAAGATGTCGCCCGAGTTGCCGATGCAGCTCATGCAGCCGAAGCCGCAGACCGCGAAGCCTAGATCGGCCAGGGGCGCGAGGAGGCCGGCGCGCTCGAGGAGGTCGGTGGTGGCGTGCGACCCCGGGGCGAGCACCTTCTTAACCCACGGCAGCGGGCGGCAGCCGAGCTCGACGGCGCGCTTCGCCGTCAGGCCGGCGGCGACCATCATCGCCGGATCCGTCGCCGTCGTGCAGCTCGTGACCGCCGCGATCGCGATGGCGCCGTGCGAGAGCTCGTGCTCGCGGCCGTCGAAGGAGACGGGGAAGGAGCCGCCGGGCTCGCGGCCGTGCTCGGCGAGGACCTCGCGGAAGCGCGCGGGCAGGGCGTCGATGTCGACGCGGTTGTGGGGGCGCGAGGGCCCGGCGAGCGCGGGCCTCACGGCGCCCAGGTCGATCTCGATGACGTCGGAGAAGACGCGCTCGGGCGCGGGTGCGCCGATCAGCCCCTGCGCCTCGAGGTAGGCGCGGGCGCAGGCGAGCTCGTGGCCCGTGCGGCCCGAGAGCTCGAGCTGGGCCAGGGTCGCCTCGTCGGCGGGGAAGAAGGTCGCCGTGGCGCCGTACTCGGGCGTCATGTTGGCCACGGTGGCGCGCTGGGTGGCCGTGAGCGAGGCCGCCCCCTCCCCGAAGCACTCCACGAACATGCCCACGACGCCGATGGCGCGCAGGCGCTCGGCGAAGACGAGGGCGAGGTCCATCGCCGAGGCGCCGTTCGCGAGGCGGCCGGTCAGGCGCACGCCGAGGACGCGCGGCACGAGCATCGAGCAGGGCTGGCCGAGCGCCGCCGCCTCGGCCTCGATGCCGCCCACGCCCCAGCCCAAGACGCCGGCGCCGTTGGCGGTGGTGGTGTGGGAGTTGGTGCCCACCAGCGTGTCGAAGCCGATGGCGTCGTCGGCCGCGGCGGCGGGGGCCTCCATGGCGACCCGGCAGAAGCGCTCGATGTTCAGCTGGTGGCAGATGCCGACCCCGGGCGGGACGATCCGGACGTTCTCGAAGCTCTCGGCGCTCCACTTGAGGAAGGCGAAGCGCTCGGCGTTGCGCTCGGCCTCGATGCGGGCGTTCTCGGCCGCCGCGGCGGCGCAGGAGACCACGTCGGCGGCGACCGAGTGGTCGACGACGAGGGTGCAGGGGATGCGGGGGTTCACGAGGCGCGGGTCTCCCCCGGCCGCGGCGGCCGCGTCGCGCATGGCGGCGAAGTCGACGAAGACGGGGACGCCGGTGAAGTCCTGGAAGAGCACGCGGCTGGGCATGAACGCGATCTCGGGGCCCGCCTCGCCGGCCAAACCGGCCTGGACGATGGCGCGCGCCTGGGCGAGCGCCTCCTCGGGGTCGGCCACGCAGCGCAGGACGTTCTCGACGAGCACCTGGAGCGAGGCGGGCAGGCGCTCGGCATCCGGGATGTCGCGGACGGCGTAGTAGGTGTAGCCCGTGCCCTCGATATCGAGACGGTGCTCGGCGAAGCGACTCTGTGCCATGGTGTGCCCCTCGTGTCGGTGATGTCGGTGGCACCAGTATGGCATGCGCGGCTGCACCGCACGGGCGGCCCTGGGGCCACGACGCGATTGTTCACAAACGGGCGGGCGCGGGCGCATGCCGAGCGCCCCGCAAGGAGCACCCCGCGAGACGGGCCCCTGTGCTCAGCGCGCATGCCGAGCGTTCGCGATACGGCGTTTTCGGCCGCTGTTTTGCCGAGTTGCGAACGCTCGGCATCACATCGCGGGGGCTAGGGGCGCTTCTTGGTGCGCGGCATCCTCACGCGGATACCGGACGGGTCCTGCGAGACGCGTCGGCGGCCGGCTTCCTTCTTGGACGGGGAGCTCTCCGGCGCCCGCCCCGCCCGCTCGCACTCGGCATGGCGGCGGCGGAGGTGCGCCCGCGTGCGGTCGAGCAGCCGTCGCGCCGAGGAGCCGGTGGAGCTCACACGCCGCGACCCGCCCTTGAGCGAGACCTTGACGCCGCGGCCGAAGCCCGTGGCCGGCCGCCGGCCGTGGTCGGTGCGCTCGGAGAAGAAGTCGGCGAGCCTCCAGAACAGGAGACAGCCCACGGCCGTGATGAGCGCGAGGAGCGCCCCCATGCGCGCCGTCAGGGGCGCGATGTTGTAGAAATCGGGGAGCAGCATCATGCCCGTGGCGATGCCCGCCACGACGACCGCGAGCAGCGCCGCGCGCGGCGGCGTGAAGGGCCGCGAGATGCGCCAGATCAGGCACGCGCCGATCGCGCTCGTGGTCACGAGGCACATGGTTGAGAGCTCGGCGCCGGTGCAGTCGAACAGCGCCGCGGCGGCCATGCACATGCAGGCCGCGACCACCACGGCCGCCGACGCCGGCAGCGCCTGGCGGAGCACGTTCACGAGGAAGCGCCCCTCCACGCGGGAGCGGTTGGGCTCGAGGCCGAGCACGAAGCCGGGCATGCCGATGCAGAAGAAGTTGATGAGCGTCATCTGGATCGGCACGAAGGGATAGGGCGGGAAGGCGATGCAGATGGCGGCGAGCGCCATGGAGAACAGCGTCTTGGTGAGGAAGAGCGCGGCGGAGCGCTGCAGGTTGTTGATGGACCGGCGCCCCTCGGCCACCACGGCGGGCATCGAGGCGAAGTCGTTGTCCACGAGCACGATCTCGGCGACGTTGCGGGCGGCGTCCGAGCCCGCGGCCATCGCCACCGAGCAGTCGGCCTCCTTGAGGGCCAGCACGTCGTTCACGCCGTCGCCCGTCATCGCGACCGTATGCCCCCGCCGCTTCAGGGCCTGCACGAGCTCGCGCTTCTGGTGCGGCGTGACGCGACCGAAGACGCGGTACCGCTCGACCGCGGCATCGAGCTTGGCCGGGGTGTCGAGCGCCGTCGCGTCCACGAAGGCGCCTGAGGACGGCACGCCCACCACGCCCGCGATCGAGGAGACCGTGCGCGGGTCGTCGCCGGAGATGACGAAGAGGTCGACGCCTTGCTCCTTGAAGTAGCCGATGGTCTCCGCCGCCGACGGGCGGATCTCGTCACGGATCGTGACGAAGCCCAGAGGCCGCGGGCTGCCGACGATCCCGTCGTCTTGCGTGAAGCCGTCGACCCGGGCCACCACGAGCACGCGGCAGCTGTCGGCGAGCCGCGCCACCGTCTGCTCATGGGCGGCGAAGATCTCAGGGTCGAGGACGAACTGCGCGGCGCCCATGACGAAAGAGCCCTCGGCGAAGGAGGCGCCGCTCCACTTCCGCGCCGAGGAGAACGCCACCACGCGCACGGGCTCACAGGACGGGACCGCGCGGTCGGCGTAGTGCTCGAGCAGGGCGCGGCAGGTCTCGTTCGCGTCGGCCGAGGTCGCCGAAGCGATGTTGGCGAGGGCGAAATCGAGCCACGCGGTCGCTCCGGCGTCGCCTCCCCCCTCCTGGGGCAGCGGATGCACGCCCGCGACCTGCATACGGCCGGAGGTGATCGTGCCCGTCTTGTCGAGGCAAAGCACGTCGACCCGGGCCAGCGTCTCGATGCAGTAGAGCTGTTGCGCGAGGACCTTGCGGCGGGCGAGGCGGACGGTGGCGATGGCGAGCACCGACGAGGTGAGGAGCACGAGGCCCTGGGGGATCATGCCGAGCAGCGCCCCCACCACGGAGAGGACGGCCGAAGCCGGAACCTCCCCGGACAGGATGCGGCCGCCGACCCATTCGATGAGGGTCACGCCCGACGCCTGCGCGCCCGACTTCACGAAGAGCTCGTGCAGGCTCGCCCACAGAAGGCCGATCCCGATGGGGATCATGAAGACGCCGGCGAACTTCACGATCGCGTTCAGCGAGTTCATGATCTCGGAGTTGACCTTCTTGACGTACTTGGCCTCGGCGTTGATCTTGGCCACGTAGTTGTCGGCGCCCACATGCACGACGCGGGCGAGCACCGTGCCTGAGTCGAGGAAGCTGCCGCTCATGAGCTCGGAACCGGGGTCCTTGCGAATCAGGTTGCTCTCACCGGTGAGCAGGCCCTCGTTGACCTGGGCGGTGCCCTCGACCACCACGGAGTCGGCGGGGATCTGGTCGCCGCGGCCGAGGCGGACGACGTCGTCGAGGACGATCTGGTCGAGGTCGACCTCGACCTCGACCCCGTCGCGCACGACCCGCGCGCGCTTCGCGGCGAGCAGCGTGAGCTTGTCGACCATGCGCTTGGAGCGCAGGGACTGGACGACGCCGATGCCGGTGTTCAGGATCACGATCGCGAGGAAGGTCAGGTTCTTCCAGGAGCCGGTGAGGATCACGAGGACCGCGAGGACGGCGTTGATGAGGTTGAAGACGGTGGCCAGGTTCTCGATCAAAAGCTCGCGGACCGACTTGGTCTTGAGCTCCGTGTTGTAGTTGACCTTGCCGGCGGCGACGCGCTCGGCGACCTCGGATGAGGTGAGACCCTGTGCGGAACAGCTGTGGGAGGTCCGCGCGCTCGCCGGGGATGGGGATGCGGGCGTGGGTTCAGTCATGGGCCGTCCAAACGGAAGCGCGGGTACATATAAAGAACTCGAACGGCCCTCGATGGGGCAGTTCGAGACAGAGGCGAAGCTGGTGCCCCGTATAGGGTTCGAACCTACGGCCTTCTGCTCCGGAGGCAGACGCTCTAATCCACTGAGCTAACGGGGCACAACGCTTTCGCATTATACGCGAATCGCGTCGGCGCGCAACGAAAACCCACAGCCGTGCTCCCCGTCTGGGCGAGGGTGATGCGCTTGGGGCGGCGGGCGGGTTGGGAGGGCGGCGCGGTCCGCGCGTCCAAGGCTTCCCGGCTTCCCGGCTTCCCGGCTTCCCGGCTTCCCGGCTTCCCGGCTTCCCGGCTTCCCGGCT
>SUUG01000014.1 GCA_015062655.1 Coriobacteriaceae bacterium | reverse complement strand
CGCGAACGCGTTGCCGTTCACCCGCTCCCCCGCGAAGGCCACGAAGACGGCGTCCTCGGTGACCGCGCGGGAATCGATCACGACCCCGCGGCAGACGCGGTCGGCGTTTCCCGTCCACGGGGTGGCGCCGGTGACCTTCTCCAGGTACCTGACAGCGATCTCAATCATGCCTGACCTTCCTTGACGATGGCGCAGCCAACCATTCTACCGCGCGCCGGGCGCGCCCTTTGAGCCCGGCGCGGATTTGCACAGGGGCAGCAGAACCGCCGGATGCGTCCCCGCTCACGCGTTCTTCGGTATCCCCAGCGCCTCGATCGTCGCCTGCATGATGGCCTTGAAGGGCGTGATCGCGAACGAGGACATGTTCGCCGTCCCGTCGAGGGTGATGTAGACCATGGCCTTGGGCGCCTCGGGCGAGACGAACCCGAGGAAGGAGGCCATGTTGTTGCCCGCCTCGTAGCCGTTGGCGCCCGCGCGCTCAGCCGTGCCGGTCTTGCCCGCGATCGTGTAGCCCTCGATCTGGGCGGCGGCGCCCGTGCCCTCGGCCACGACCGTGGTCATCATGGAGACCACCGCGTCGGCCGCCTCCTTCGATATGCAGCGCTCCTGCTTGGAAGCCCAATCGACCTCCTCGCCCTGCTTCGAGACGAGGAAGTGCGGCACGCTCATGACGCCCCCGTTGGCGATGCCGGTCTCCGCGCGCAGGATCTCGATCGGCGAGACGGCGAGCGCCTGCCCGAACGACATCGCCGCGAGGCTCGCGCCGTCGTACTCGCTGCGCTCCTTGATGATGCCCGTGGACTCGCCGGCGAAGTCGATCCCGGTGCGCGTGCCGATGCCGTAGCGCTTGAGATAGGAGGCGAACTCGTCCTCCCCGATCTTTTGACCCACGAGGATCATGCCGGTGTTCGACGAGCGGCGCAGGATCTCGCGGAGCGTCATGCTCTCGGTGTAGTCGCGGCGGTCGACGTCGCGCACGTCGTCGTCGCCGGCCTTGACCACCGCCGGCACCGAGAAGGCGGTGTCGGGCGTCATGACCCCGAGGTCAACGCCCATGCCGGCCACGAGGGTCTTGAAGACCGAGCCGCGCTCGTAGGCGTCGGTCACGGCGCGGAGGTTCATGTCCTCGGTGCGGGCGTTGGCGAGGTCGTTCTGGTCGTAGGTGGGGCTCGAGCAGCAGGCGAGGATCTCGCCGGTCGTGGGGTCGCAGACGATCGCCGAGCCGTACTTCGCGCGCGAGTCGGCCACCGCCTGCGCCATGGCCTGCTCGGCCGCGGCCTGGATGTCGGCGTCGAGCGCGAGCACGAGGTCGACGCCGTCTTTCGCCGGCGTCTTCTCGTAGGCGCCGCCGGCGATGTAGCTGCCGTCGCGGGCCCGCTCGCGCACGATCGAGCCGTTCGTGCCGGAGAGGATCTCGTCGTAGTAGTGCTCGAGGCCGGAGACGCCCTCGCTGTCGGTGTTGACCACGCCCAGCACCTGCGAGGCGAGGTTGCCGTAGGGGTAGACGCGCTTCGTGGTCTGCTCGAACTCGATCCCGGCGATGCGCTTCTCAGCGAGCCGGTCGGCGTCCTCCTGGTCGACCTTGCGCATGATGTAGTTGAAGGTGGTGTCCTCGGTGCACAGCGCGCGGGCCTCCTTGGCGTCCACGCCGAGCACCTCGACGAGCGCCTTGACGGCCTTGCCGGCGTCTTTGACGAGCTGCGGGTTCACGTAGACGTTCTGGCACTCCTCGCTCATCGCGAGGACGTTGCCCTTCCGGTCGTAGATGGTGCCGCGCTTCGCGAAAAGGGTCTGCTTGAGCAGGCGCCTGGCGTCGGCCTCGTCGCGGTAGCGGCCCGCGTTGACGATCTGATAGTCGGCGAGCTGGCCGATGGTGATAAGGGCGCCCACGCCGAAGACCCCGAGGATGAATTTGCGTCGCGAGAGGAAGGTGCGCTCGCTCTCGCGCTCGTCGCGATCGCGCTCGCGAGCCGAGCGGGCGTCGTCGCGGCGGGCGGGCGGCATCTCCGCGCGCGGACGGCGCGGCGCGTTGCTAGACGCGCTGCGGCGCCCCCGGTCCATCCGATCATCCATGGCGCTAGTTCGCGGCGCCCGGCATCGCCGTTTGGGCGGGGGCGGCCGCAGCGGCGTCACCCGGGGTGCTCACGTCGATCGTCACGCTGTCGGCCGAGGAGTCGACCATGCCGCGCATCAGGGCGAAATCGCGGATGCGGGTCGTGGAGCCGAAGACGGAGCGCCTCACCTCGAGGTCGGTCGAGGCGGTGGCGGCCTGCTCGATCTCGTTGCTCAGGGCGGCGTTGGCGTTCAGGGACGCGGAGGTCATGCTCGCGATCGTGACGCGGGCGGCGCCCACGACGCAGAATATGAGAGCGAGGGCGCAGAAGGTCTTGATGACGCTCATGAAGGCGGGGCTGACCGTCTGGTCGGCCTCGCGCCCGGCGCCGGTGAGGACGTCGAGGCGGGGGCGGGGGGCCTGCTCGGGGGCGCGGACCTCAGGTGAGAGGTTGCCCTCCCAGCGGACGGCTTCGGGCTGCATATCATAGGCGAAGGCTGCGTTTCCGGAGGTGTACCCCATGATATGCAACCTCCCTTCAGAGGTGATCGGTTACGGTGCTGGCGGTGGCGCGGGGCTCGGGCGCGCTGCCGTCCGGCAGAAGCCGGGTGGCGACGCGGATCTTCGCCGATCGCGACCGCGGGTTGCGCTCGACCTCCTCGGGTGAGGCGGTGAGCGGCTTGCGAGTGATGACCTTGAGTACCGGCACGTTGCCGCAGACGCACACCGGGATGTCCGGCGGACAGGTGCAGCCCTGGCTCCTGTCATGGAAGAGGCGCTTGACGATGCGGTCCTCGAGCGAGTGGTAGGAGATCACGCAGATGCGTCCTCCCGGGTTCAACCAGCGGATCGCCGCTTCGAGACCCTGTTCGAGCACCTCGAGCTCATGGTTGACCTCGATGCGGACGGCCTGGAAGCTGCGCTTCGCCGGATGGCCCCCGTGTCGGCGCGCCGCGGCGGGGATCCCCGCTTTGATCGCCTCGACGAAGTCACCCGTGGTTCGCATCGGAGCGGTCGCCCGCCGCCGCACGACCTCGCGGGCGATCTGGTGGGCGAACCGCTCCTCTCCAAAGACGCGGAGGACGCGGGCGAGGTCGGCTTCGGTGTAGGTGTTCAAGACCTCAGCTGCGTTTAGGGTGTGTTTGCCCGGGTCCATGCGCATATCGAGGGGGGCGTCCTCGTTGTACGAGAAGCCCCGTCCGGGGATATCGAGTTGCGGGCTCGAGACGCCCAGATCGAAGAGGAAGGCGTCGACGCCGGGCACCTCTGCGCTGCAGAGGAGCTCATCGAGGTCCCCGAAGTTACCTTTGAGGAGCTGATGGGGCGTCGCAGGGAAAGAGGTGTCGAGTCGCTCCCCCGCGGCTGCCAGCGCCATATCATCCTGATCGATCCCGATGAGCAGGCCGTCCTCGCCGATGTGCGCGGCCATCGCAAGCGAGTGGCCCGCGCCGCCGAGCGTGCAGTCGCACACGACGGAGTCCCTGCCCACCTGAAGCGCTTCGAGCACTTCCTGGAGCATGACGGGTTCATGCCGATATTCGGTTGTCAACGCGTCCGCTGCCATGTCGTCGCTCCCTTACGAGAAGAAGATGTCGGCCAGGTCCTCATCGGTCTGCTGCGCCTGGGTCTCCTCCCAGGTCGCGCGGTCCCAGATCTCCAGATGGTCGAAGTTGCCCACGACCGTGACCTCGCGTTTGAGGTGCTTCTTCTGGCGCAGCTGCTCCGGCAGGCCGATCCTCGAAGCGGCGTCGATGTCCATCGGCACCGCCATGGAGGTGAGCCTGCGCATCAGCTCCTGGTCCTCGCGCTTGCGGGCGTCGAACCCGCCGCGCTTCTCGAAGAGCCCCATGACCCACGTCTCGAATCCCGCTTCGGAGAAGACGTACAGGGCGTCGGCATCGAGGGCGGGCAGCACGTACACGTGCTCGCCGAGCTCGCGGCGGACGGGGGCAGGCAGGGACAGGCGACCTTTCGCATCGAGATTGCGCTCGTATGTTCCGGTCAGTATCACCGCTCGCCCTCCTCTCGGCTGCTCGGATCGGGCATGTGCGAGGAGCCACCTCGCTGTCGACGCTTATATTCTATGGTCTAGTGCTCCCCTTCGCAACATTCTTTCCCATTTTCTCCCCCACTCTCCCCCATCGCGACACGCGGGCTCACGGGCGGGGCTGATCTCGTTTTGCAGGGCGCCACAAGATGTTGTGTTTGTCTTGGCGATGGGAGCCAACCTGTCGAGTCGCGGGCGCGCGATCAAACCTTCCACCTGAGGTTGAACCGTTTTCCGCGGGCTGCGAGAAGTTGTGTCGGGGCAGTGAACGGTCAGGTGAGCGCCGTGGGAGGCAGTGGGGCGGCACGTGGGGGCAGGTGGGGTGCGGGGCGTGGGGGCGGCGGCCACTGCGCCGGACCACCCGCCCGCGCGCCTGCGCGGAGCGCCCTGTCCACCCGCCCGCCTCCGCCTTCAGCCCTTCCGCGAGCCCGATCGCGTCAAAGTGTTCCCAAACACCGAAAACCTCCGCATGATGCAACGCGCCCTGCGCTTCGCGGAGTTTTTTCGAGGTTGGGACCCAGTTCTCGTTTCCCGCCACAGGAAGCACCAGGTCAGAACTGCCATGCTTTTCGAACCTGGGACCCCGCCCGTTCCCAACCTCAATATCGATGACGTTTCGAGGTCCCAAACGCTGAAAACCTCCGCTTTACCGACCCGGCCCTGCATACGCGCAAGAAACACGAAGGTGAGATCCAATCCTCGGCTCCTGTCGTAAAAAACATCGGGCCAGAGGCGTCATACTTCTCGAACCTGAGATCCCGCCGGTCCCAACCTCAAGAAAGCTGTCGCCTCGAGGCCCCAAACGCCGAAAACCTCCGTCAGAGCCAACCTCGCCTGTGACAAACGGCCAGAGGGACAGACCCGGCGGTCGCGGTCCCACAGACTCGCTTCGCCGCACCGATCGGCAGGTCGCCCCGGCCGCCCGTCCCTGCTAAAGCAGCAGCTTCCCCCCTGCAGCCCGCGGCACCTCGCCCCAAAACACCGCCGCGCCCCGAGCCAGCGGGCACTATACTGGCAGCGACCATGAAAGGAAGGGGATCGAATTGGGCAGCGCGCGCCGCGACAGCGATGGGCCCCGCCGTGAGGACCTGCCGGCGGCCCCGCTCACCGGGTCGACCGCGCTCGAGCGCTCCCGAGACGACTATCTATCCCACCTCAGCCTCGAACGCAACCTGTCGGTGAACACCGTCGCCGGATACCGCCGCGACCTCGACGAGTACCTCGCCTTCCTCATCGACCGAGACGTCACCTCACCCGATGCCGTCACCCGACGCGACGTCGAGGACTTCGCCGCCGCCAAACGCGCCGCAGGCTACGCCGCGAGCTCCGTCGCACGCGCACTCTCCGCCGCCAAGGGTCTCCACCGCTTCATGGTGCGCGAGGGCGTCACCGAGTCCCATCCCACCTCAGCCATGCGCCTTCCCAAAAAAGAAGACCCCTTGCCCGATTACATCACGATCGACGAGGCGACCTCCCTGCTTGACCAGACGTTCCCCGACACCGCCGCGGGGGCGCGCGACCGCGCCGTCCTTGAGGTCCTTTACGGCTGCGGTCTACGGGCGAGTGAGCTGTGCCACCTCACCGAACGCGACCTCTACCTCGATGACGAGTTCTTGCGCGTCATCGGCAAGGGGTCGAAGGAGCGGCTTGTGCCGATCATGGGCACGGCCCGCAACGCGCTCGAAGAGTACCTCCGCGGCGCGCGGGCAGAGCTCGCATCCCACGCCCGCCGCGGAGGGAGCGCCGCGGTTTTCCTCAACGCGCGAGGCGGCGCGCTCTCACGCCAAAGCGTGCACGCCATCTGCGAACGGTATGGACGCGCCGCCGGCATCGAAGGGCTCCACCCTCATACGCTGCGTCATTCCTTCGCCACGCACCTACTCGCCGGGGGCGCTGACCTGCGCGCACTCCAGGAAATCCTCGGGCATTCCGACATCTCGACCACGCAGATCTACACGCACGTGGACCGCACCCAGATCACCGAGGAGTACCTCGCCGCGCATCCCCGGGCCTAGCGGAGTTGCCCGTGCGCCGGCTCCCGCTTCGCCGCGCGTGACAGTGGGTCGTTGGCCCGCGACCGGACCCGTATCCCCTCTCCAGCGGCAAAAAAAGCTCGCCGCAGCGGTCCACAGGGGGTTGTATCGATAAAAAAGTCGATTGTAAGGGGGTCTAACGCGCGCCTCGTCATACACTGCACCTAAGTAGAGCGCTCAACAGCAACGCTTCTTGAGCAGGGTTGTGCAGATAAAAGGGTGTACTCGGACAATCTGAAAAATCCCCCTACAATCGACTTTTTCTTTTTCACAAACCCCTATGGGAGCCGGACTGCACATCTTTACCGCAGCATGTGCGGCCGCGCGGCCGAACACCGCCCGGCAGACGGCTGCATCAGAGCGAAAACGGGGCCGCGGGGATCATCCCCACGGCCCCGCGCACCGAAATCCCTGGCGAGAGGAACAGCCTGCCCACGGCAGCCCTACCTCAGAGCAGCATCCGCCCATGACGGAACCTGCCCTCGAACGCGTATCCAACCCACGGCGGCGCCCCGAAGCTGATAGGGCACCCCGCGGCAACGCACCCCCTCATCGCACGTTACCCGTGGTAGTACGTGTGGCGCTCGTACTTCGGCTCGCAGCACACGTTGATTCCGAGCTTGCGGTAGATCTGCTCGTCGGTGGCCGAAATGATCACGCTGAAGAACGCGTCGCAGCCGCGCAGGAGCGGGAGCCCCGCCACCACGCGACGGGCCGTCTCGCTCGACCCGCTCGTGATGGAGAGCGCGATGAGCGTCTCGTCGGAGTGCAGGCGGTGGTTCTTGCTGGCCAGGTGGTCGATCTTGAGGTCGCAGATGGGGTTGATCGCCGTATCGTCGATCACGTTCTTCTCGATGTCCACCCCGGTGACGGTCTTGAGCGCGTTCATGAGAAGCGAGCTCGCCGCGCCCAGGCGTTCCGAGGTCTTGCCGGTGATGACCGTGCCGTCGGCGAGCATCATCGCGCCGGCGGGGGCGCCCGTCTCCTCCTCGCGCGCGAGGGCGGCCGCGCGCGTGGGCAGGTAGTCCTTATCGACCCCGGCCTTCTGCATGATGACCTTGAGGCGGCTCACCTGCTCCTGACCCACGCCGCAGCGCTTCACGCCGGCAACCGCCGTGAAATAGCGGCGCACGATCTCGGCGCGGGACGCGTCCGCGCAGGCCTCGTCGTCGGAGATCGCGAAGCCCACCATGTTCACGCCCATGTCCGTGGGGCTCTGGTAGGGGCTCTCCCCCATGATCTTCTCCATGAGGGCCTTGACCACCGGAAACGCCTCGACGTCGCGGTTGTAGTTGACGGTTGTCTCGCCGTAGGCCTCGAGGTGGAAGGAGTCGATGATGTTCGCATCGTCCAGGTCGACCGTGGCCGCCTCGTAGGCGATGTTCACCGGGTGCTTGAGCGGGAGGTTCCACACGGGGAAGGTCTCGAACTTCGCGTAGCCGGCGGCCGTGCCACGCACGTGCTCGTGGTAGAGCTGGGACAAGCAGGTCGCGAGCTTGCCCGAGCCGGGGCCGGGCGCCGTGACCACCACGAGCGGGCGGGTCGTCTCGACGAACTCGTTTCTGCCGTAGCCGTCCTCGGACACGATGAGGTCGATGTCGTGGGGGTAGCCCTCGATCGGGTAATGCAGCCGGCAGGGGATCTCAAGCATCTCCAGGCGCGCGCGGAAGGCGTCGGCCGCCGGCTGGCCCGCGTACTGGGTGATCACGACAGCCGCGATCGCGAAGCCGTTGTTGCGGAAGATGTCGGCGAGGCGCAGAACGTCCTCGTCGTAGGTGATGCCGAGGTCGCCGCGGGCCTTGCTCTTCTCAATGTGGTTGGCGTTGATGGAGAAGATCACCTCGACGTCGTCGGCGAGGGTCTTGAGCATGCGAAACTTGGCGTCGGGTTCGAAACCCGGGAGCACGCGGCTCGCGTGGTTGTCATCGAGGAGCTTGCCGCCGAATTCAAGGTAGAGCTTGCCGCCGAACTGCGCGATGCGTTCCTTGATGCGCGCCGCCTGCAGCTCCAGGTACTTCTCGTTGTCGAATCCTTGACGCATCTCCGCCGCTCCTCACCGCCGCGAACCCGCGGCCAACTCGTTTCGCTAACCGATTTATTATAGTCGAGCCGGAGGCGAACGGGGCGGGCCGTGAACAGATGAAACGCGGCACCCGCTGCGGGGCGCCGCGTTTCACAAGGTTGCTATAGACGCGCTGGTTGGGAGGTCACGACTCGCTTGAGCCCGTGGCGGAGCCCGATGCCGCGGCCGAGCCCGTCGCTGACCCTGCGGTCTCCGGCGCCGTGGCATCCGAGGAGTCGATCTCCACCGTCACGGTGTAGCCGCGCTCGCCGGCGAAGGGCGCGAGCAGCGCCTTCGTGGCCTCGACGGCCTGGTCGTTCGCCTCGGCGATGAGCTTCGAGGCGTCGACCTTCGCGTTCGCGTTCTCCTGGGCGAGCTTGAGCGCCTCGGCCGCGTCCATGCGGTTCTGCCAGTTGAACAGCGCGAACTTCTCGTCGTAGAACTGGATGGAATCGGGATCGATCGAGATCGACTGCACCGCGGCGGCCGGAAGCGCGACGCGCACGGTGCGCCCGTCCACGTCGACCCTGGCCTTCGAGAGGTCCACCCCGGCGCGGACCTCCGCGTCGTAGATCATCGTGAACCCCTTCTTGTTGATGAAGTCGATGTCGCCCTCTTCGTACTTCACGAGGCCGCGGTACGAGAGCTTCGCGGTGGCGAGCTCCTGCACCCGCTCGAGCTGCTCGCTGACCGTGGTGGTGTCGAGCCTCACCGTCGGCTTAAACAAGCGCTGCACCGAGAAGGTGCCGAAGACGCCGAGCGCGATGCCGAGGACGGCCACGACCACGAAGGCCCACAGGCCGATACGGCGCGAAGAACGTGCCATGAGAAATCTCCCTCCTTGCAAGGTCTTATCCTCTGGTCTCTACCCGGAAGGGGCCCGTTCGATACAGCGCACCATGACCCTGGGGATGCCGAGCGCAGATGCCGAGCGTTCGTGATCCGGGCTTTTTCGCCGTAATAATGCCGAGTTACGAACGCTCGGCATCGGCGCGATCCGGGTGGCGGGCGCGGCCCCGCCAGCGGGTGGCGGGGGCGATCGCGCCCCAGACGCTCTGGCGGCGCGCACGAGAGCGCCCCCTCCCGCGCACGGGACGGGAGGGGGCTGAAGGGTAGGTCGCACCGATGCGCGCGGCACCGGTGGGATGACGATGGGAACGCCGCCTACGCAGCCGGGAGGATGGTCATGCAGGCGATGGTCAGGATGATCACCGAGGCGATGACGATGGCGACGATGACCTTCAGGGCGAACTTGAGCCAGGTGGTCCACTCGATGCGGGCGAGCGCGAGGCCGCCCATGATGGCGCCGGAGGTCGGGGTGAACAGGTTCACCACGCCGATGGCCGCCGAGTAGATCATGACCATAACCTCGGGCGAGAAGCCGAGCTTCACGGCGAGCGGGCCCATGATGGGCATGGACACCGTGGCCATACCGGAGGTCGAGGGGATCAGGAACGAGAGCAGGAAGTACACGACGTAGCTCATCGGGGCGAAGACGATGCCGGAGAGGCCCGACAGCGCCTCGGCCGCGCGGTTGAGCACGAACAGGTCGAGGCCCGTGGCGCTCATGAGCACGGACACGCCGCGCGCGAGGGCGATGATCAAAACGACGCTCATCATGTCGGCTGAGCCGGCGATGAAGGTGCGCACGATCTGCTTCTCAGACAGGCCGCCCACGACGCCGATCAGGATCGCCATCAGGAAGAACCAGGTGGAGGCCTCATCGAAGTACCAGCCGCCGAGCGGCACGCCGGTGATGTTGGCGCTCCAGCCCAGGCTCGTCTGGTTCTCGGTGACCGCGGTCCCGACGGTCTCGCCCTCGAGGGTCGCATCGGTGATCTCGACGTCGGAGTCCTTGTTGGCGTCCTGGTAGGCGCTGATGAGGTCAGCGCCCGTCACGTCGGTGGTGACCTCCTCGAAGGTGGCGCCGGCGTCGAAGAAGTCGGCGACGCCCTTGTTGAGGTCGCCGAGCGGGATGAAGCCGACGATCATGACGATGAAGGTGAAGGCGAAGATGACGAGCACGCCCTTCTGGCGGCCGGTGAGGACGATGTCCTTGCCGACGTCGGCGGCGGCGGCGCCATGCGCCTTCTCAGCTTCCTGCTGCTCCTGAAGGGAGAGCAGGGTCGAGCCCTTGTCGGCCTTGACCTTCCTGGCGTAGCTCATGACGAAGAAGATCGAGATGGCCGTGGACACGATCCACAGCACCGCGCCCAGACCGATGATGATGGCCTGGTTGACCTCGATACCGGAGCTCGTGAGGGCGTCGACCGCGGCGCCGACGGCGAACGGGTTCACCGTGGATCCGAGGCAGCCCGCGCCGGCGCCGAGCAGCACCGTGGCGGCGCCGACCAAGGGATCGAAGCCGGCTGCCATCATCGTGGCGGCGAGCAGGGCGTAGAACGGGACGGTCTCCTCGCACATGCCGTAGGTGGTGCCACCGAGCGAGAAGATGCACATGAGCACCGGGATGAGCATGAGCTCATTGCCCTTGAGCCTCTTCACGAGGACGGCGATGCCGTTGTCGAGGGCGCCGGTCTCGGTCATCATGCCGAGGAAGCCGCCCAGGATGAGCACGAAGAGGCAGACCGGGAGCGCGTTTGAGAAGCCGCGCACCGGGGCCATGAAGAAGTCGGGCAGGGTGGCGGCCGTGACCTCGTCGGTGAAGCCGGAGACGATGACGGTTACGATGGCGACGAGCGCCAGCAGGATGAGAAGAATGGTGAACGATGACAGCATGCCACGCTTTTTCTTGGTGGACTCTGACATGACCTCATCCTCCCTTCTTTTGTCGATCCCCCGCACCGGCTCAGCCGATGGTCCGTGCACTGGGAGGTCGATGCCGGGGAAGCTGCACGTGACGTGCCTGGATGGGACGCGTCGTGGGGCAGGGCGGCGCGCCCCGGGAGCAAAACCAAGCCTTACTTCAGGGTCGCGTACATGACCGCCTTGATCGTGTGCATGCGGTTCTCGGCCTCATCGAAGACCTTGGACTGCTTGGACTCGAACACGGCATCCTCGACCTCCATCTCCGTGACGCCGAACTTCTCGGCGATCTCGGCACCGGTGGTGGTGTTTGTGTCATGGAAGGCGGGCAGGCAGTGCAGGAAGATGGCCGAGGGGTCGGCGAGCGCCATGAGGCCCTCGGTGACCCGGTAGGCCTCGAGCTGCTTGATGCGCTCGGCCCAGACCTCGTCGGGCTCGCCCATGGAGACCCAGACGTCGGTGTAGATGACGTGCGCGCCGCTGCAGGCCTTTTTGGGGTCCTCGGTCAGCGTGATCGTGCAGCCGTTCTCCTCGGCGATGGGTCGGCAGGCCTTGATGACGTCGTCGGCGGGCATGCACTCCTTCGGGCCGCAGGCCACGAAGTTCATGCCGAGCTTGGCGCAGACGACCATGAGGGAGCGGGCCACGTTGTTCTTGGCGTCGCCCATGAACACCAAGGTCTTGCCTTTGATGTCGTAGTTGAAGTTCTCCTGCACCGTCAGGATGTCGGCGAGCATCTGCGTGGGGTGCCACAGGTCGGTGAGGCCGTTCCACACGGGCACGCCGGCCTTGGCGGCGAGCTCGTCGACGTCCTCTTGGGCGAACCCGCGGAACTCGATGCCGTCGTACATGCGGCCGAGGACGCGGGCGGTGTCCTCGATGGACTCCTTCTTGCCCATCTGCGAGGAGCCCGGGTCGAGGTAGGTCACACCCATGCCGAGGTCCATGCCGCCGACCTCGAAGGAGCAGCGGGTGCGCGTCGAGGTCTTCTGGAACAGCAGGACGATGTTCTTGCCCTCGAGGTAGCGGTGAGGGGTGCCGGTGCGCTTGAGGTTCTTGAAGTCACGCGCGAGGTTGAGCAGGTACTCGATCTCCTCGGTGGAGAAATCGAGCAGTCGCAGGAAGCTGCGGCCCGAGAGGTTGACTCCCATGGTGCTCCTTTCGTCAGAGCGGTCCGTGCGATGCGCCCGCGATCAGGGCGCCGGGAGGGCGATGCCCTCGCCCTCCCAGTATAGGAGCGCGGCGTCGGGGCCGCGCCGGCGCCTCGGCCCCTAGAGGTCCTCGCGCCAGAACGGCATGCTCATGCAGCGCGGGCCGCCACGGCCGCGGGAGAGCTCGGCCGAGGGCATGACCAGAAGCTCCAGGCCCTCGCGGTCGAGCACCTCGTTGGTGACGGTGTTGCGCTCATAGACCACGATCTTGCCGGGGGCGACGGCCAAGGTGTTGGAGCCGTCGTTCCACTGCTCGCGCGCCGCGGCGATGGGGTCCCCGCCGCCGCAGGGGATCAGCTTGACCTGATCGACGCCCGTGGCGTCCTCGAGGATGTGCTCGAGGGTGTCGTTGAGCTCCTTGATGTTGACGTCGCCGGGGTTCTTGCCCGCGGTGAGCTCGAACACCTGCAGCGTGCCCATGATCGCCGGGTGGATGGTGAACTTGTCGACGTCGATCTGGGTGAAGACCGTGTCGAGGTGCATCATCGCACGGTTGTTCGGGATGTTGAAGGCGAGGATCCGCTCGATCTTGGAGTCGGAGTCCCAGAAGATGTTCTGGGCCATGACGTCGATCGCGGCGGCCTGGGTGCGCTGCGAGATGCCCACGGCGAGGGTGCGCTCGTTGATGTTCAGCACGTCGCCGCCCTCGGTGTGGAAGGCCGCGTCGCGGCGGAAGTACAGCGAGGAGTCCTTGTAATCGGGATGGTACTTGAAGATGTACTTGCCGTAGAGGGTCTCGCGGTTGCGCGTGACCGAGTACATGCGGTTCAGGCACACGCCGTTGCCCACCACCGCGAACGGGTCGCGGGTGAAGTAGAGGTTGGGCATGGGGTCGATCAGGAGGTCGGACTCCCCTTCCGAGTTGACGATGGAGTTCAAGGTCTGCGCGGAGGAGAGCGGCATCTCGATCTCGGCCTTGGTGAGGCCGGCCATGGTCTTCATCACGAACTCGTAGTTGTCCGTGATCGAGTCGAGCTTCTCGCGGACGACCTTGACCATGAGCTTGCCCTTGATGCCGGCTTCCTCGATGTACTGGTCGAGGAACTCGTCGCGGGAGCCGGGCACCGCGTCGAAGACCTCGGCGACGAGCTTCTCGAGGTATAGGACCTCGACGCCCTGGCCGCGCAGGATCTCCGCGAAGGCGTCGTGCTCCTCCTGGGCGACCCGCAGGAACGGGACGTCGTCGAACAGGAGGCGCTCGAGCTCGAAGGGCGGGAGGTTGAGCAGCTCCTCACCGGGACGATGCAGGCACACCTTCTTCAGAGCGCCGATCTCAGAGGGGACGTGCAATCCTTTCGTCATGACCGCCTACCTTTCTTCCCAGGGCCGCTCGCGACCCTTTGGCTGACCGAGGCCCACCACCTTGTGAGGTCTGTGGATGATTTCATATTATCCAATTTTGAGCACTGCATCGCCGACTCCGCCAAACGGTATCAAAACCGATGGGAGCGGTATATGAAAATGGAGATGGAGATTTCACACTCTTCTACGATAAACCTTTTATATAGTTTTATATAGCAGTCGTTGTTCGAATCAACCATCTCATTCGTGGATTTTCAGGCCTCAATATGAATATATTCTCTACTGAATGAATATGTGATCGCCGGATGAAGCGCTTCCGCAATCAGAAATAATATTCATTATGATCAAAATAGTATCCAGATTTGACATGAAACACCCCTTTCTTCCTCTCCCGTCCGCCGACCCTGACGACCGTTCACCGTAAACGGACGGTCAAAGATCGCGATTCACCCCTCGCCGGCGGCGTGCAGATCATATAGTGAATCTATATAGCTCAAGGACCCAAGGCTCGGGAGGCCGTCATGGCGAAGCAGGAACAGGTCGCGGCATCGCATGGGACGAACGGGAAGGAGACGGGGCACAACGGGCGCCACGACTTCTCGTATACCCAGAATCGGGAGCTCTCCTGGCTTCGATTCGACGAGCGCGTCCTCGAGGAGGCGTTTGACGAGACCGTCCCGCTCTTCGAGCGCCTGAAGTTCGTCTCCATCTTCGAGAGCAACCTCGACGAGTTCTTCATGGTGCGCGTGGGAGGCCTCGCCGACCTCGCCACCTTGAAGCACCAACCCCGCGACAACAAGAGCGACCTCACCCCCTCCGAGCAGGTCGAGGCCATCCGCGCCGCTCTCCCGCCCCTGCTCGAGCGCGCCGGGGCCGCCTTCGCCGATCTCGAGCGCGCGTTGGCCGCGGCCGGTGTGCGCCGACTGGAGGCGGGCGATCTTGTCGGCGAGGACCGCGCCTTCGTCGAGCGCTTCTTCGCCAAGACCGTCTCCCCCATCATCTCGCCGCTCGTGATCGACCCGCGCCACCCCTTCCCGAACCTCCGGGGAGGGGCGCTCTACCTCGTGTGCACGCTCAAAAGCGACGACGAGGAGGGGCTGGTGGGCCTCATCGAGGTCCCGCCCTCGCTCCCCCGCGTGGTCGAGCTTCCGGGGCCGGCCGGCTCGCTTGCCTACGTGCTGCTCGAGGACGTCATCTCCGCCTGCCTCGACGGCTGCTTCGGCGCGCTGGAGCCGCAGGACCGCGCCGTGATCCGCGTGACCCGCAACGCCGACATCGACCCGGACGGCGAGGGCGTGGAGGAGGAGGACGATTACCGCCTCCACATGAAGAAGATCTTGAAGAAGCGCCTGCGGCTCAAGCCCGTGCGCCTGCAGGTGCGCGGGGAGCTCGCCAAGCCCACCCGCAAGTTCATCAGGCGCGCGCTCGGCCTCGACGCCGCCGCGGTCGACGCCGTCTCGACCCCGCTCGACCTCGGCTACGTCTTCGCGGTGGAGGGCCGCCTGCCCGAGGGACTCGGACGCGCGCTGCTCTTCGAGCCCTTCACGCCCCAGCCCGACCCCGACATCGATGCGGACCGCCCCATGGCGCAGCAGGTCATCACCGGCGACAAGCTGCTGTTCTACCCCTATGAGTCCATGGCGTCGTTCTTGCGCCTCGTGCACGAGGCCGCCGCCGACGAGAGCTGCCTGTCCATCCGCATCACCCTCTACCGGGTCGCCAAGCAGTCGCGCCTGTGCGAGTCGCTGATCGCGGCGGCCGAGGCCGGCAAGGAGGTCACGGTGCTCATGGAGCTCCGGGCGCGCTTCGACGAGCAGAACAACATCGAATGGGCCGAGCGGCTCGAAGAGGCCGGGTGCACGGTGATCTACGGGTCGGAGGGCTTCAAATGCCACTCCAAGATCTGCCAGATCACCTACGGCACCGGCTCGAAGCTCACGCGCCTGACCCTGCTCGGCACCGGCAACTTCAACGAGAAGACCGCTCGGCTCTACTCCGACTTCATGCTCCTCACCGCGCACGAGGGCATCGGGGAGGACGCCAACGCCTTCTTCCGCAACCTCTCCCTCGGCAACCTGCGCGGGACCTACCGCTACCTCGGCGTGGCCCCGGTGGGCCTCAAGCCCCTCATCATCGAGGGGCTCGAGCGCGAGATCGAGCGCGCCCGCGGCGGCAAGCCCGCCCGGGCCTTCTTCAAGCTCAACTCCCTCACCGACCGCGAGGTGATCGACAAGATCTCCGAGGCGAGCCGTGCCGGCGTCGAAGTGCAGATGATCATCCGCGGCATCTCCTGCCTGCTGCCCGGCATCCCGGGTAAGACCGACCGCGTGGAGGTGCGCAGCATCGTCGGGCGGTTCCTCGAGCACGCGCGCGTGTACGGCTTCGGCGCCGAGGCGGACACCCTCTACCTCTCGAGCGCCGACATGATGACGAGGAACACCGAGCACCGCGTGGAGATCGCCTTCCCGGTGCTCGACCCCGACCTCCGCGACCAGGTGCGCGCCTTCATGGACGCGCAGCTCCGCGACAACGTGAAGGCGCGGCGGCTCACGAGCGAGGGAACCTGGGAGCGCATCGCGCGCGATGAGGGCGAGGCGGCCTTCAACGCGCAGGAGGCCCTGATGGAGATCGCCGAGCGCCAGGCCGCGAAACAGGCCGGCGCGCGTCGGCGGGCCGCGCGCGACACCCGTCGGCGGTTCGCGGTGCGGCAGGCGGCCGGCGCGGGGGTCGGCGCGGGCGCGGGGACCGGCACTGCGGTCGAACCCGGCGCGGGGACGGGGGCCGAGTCCGGTGCGCGGGCGGGCACGGATGCCGCGGCCGCGCAGCCGGAGCACGTGCGCGCGACGGTGATCGAGGAGGCGCCCGGGGCCGACGGCGGGCGACGAGCGGCCATGACGGGCGCGGGCGGCGGGGCCGGAGGCGTCCTCACGCGCCGGCAGCCGAGCCGTCTGATCCGCGGGCTCGCGCTCATAGGCCTCGGGTTCAAGACCATCTTCGGCCGCGGGGGCGGCGGGCGGCGGTAGCGTGACGGGCCGGGCGCGGTCAGCAGAGGGTGAGCCGAGCGCCCGGGCGGCACGATCCGCGCGTCCGGACACCCTCCGGATCCGCGGGCCGATGCGAGGCCCCGGCCCGGCCGCCCACGCGCTACACTGGTGCCGTTCGGAATCACGGCCGAGGGGACCAGATGCAGCTCACGATCGAATCCATGATGTACGGCCCGGACGGGCTCGCGCACGACGCCGACGGCAAGGCCATCTTCGTCGCCGGCGGCCTCGTGGGCGACACCGTCGAGGCTGAGCTCACCGAGGAGGGCGCCACCTTCTCACGGGCGTGCGCCGTCTCGATCCTCGAGCCCTCCCCCGATCGCGTGGAGGCGCCCTGCCCGCTCGCCTCCGTCTGCGGAGGCTGCCCCTGGGGCTGCCTCTCCCGGTCGGCCCAGCTCGCCGCCAAGGAGGAGAACCTCCGCTCCAGTCTGGAGCGAATCGGCAAGTTCACCCATGAGGAGACCGCCGCGCTCATGCGCCCCATCCGCCACGCCAAGGACGCCTGGGGCTACCGGAACAAGATCGAGCTCGCGCCCACCCATGTCGGGGAGAGGTTCCGTCTGGGCATGCACGGGCGATCGGGCGCTGACATCGTGCTCGTGGACGCCTGCCCGCTGTTCGAGCGCAAGTTCGCGAAGGCCGTGAAGGGGGTCGTGGGGGCGCTCGGCTACCTCGGCAACTCCCGCGACCTCGAGCTCGAGCGCGTGGGGATCAGGGCATCTCGGCGCACCGGCGCCCTCGAGGTGGCGCTCTGGACGCCCACGGGAGGGTTCCCGCGCGCGCAGGTGAGCCGCGTGCTCGCCGACGCGTTGAAGCCCACAAGCGTCGTGCGCGTCATGAGCAAGGGCGACCGACGCGCGCGGCGCGTCTCGGGCGTCGAGGCCCTCTCCGGCGAGGGCTCGTGGACGGAGAAGATCAAAGGCGAGACCATGCGGCTTTCGGCCCCCTCGTTCTTCCAGGTCAACACCGCAGCGGCCGAGATCTTGATCGAGCTCGTGATGGAGGCGCTCGCCCCCGCCGAGCACGAGGTCGCCGTCGACCTGTACAGCGGAGCCGGCACCTTCACCCTGCCCCTCGCGCGGCGCGCCTCCTGGGTCGCCGCCGTTGAGGCCTACGGCCCGGCCGTGCGCGACCTGCGGCGCAACCTCGAGATCGCGGGCCTCGACAACGTCGACGTCATCGGCGGCGACGCCGTGCGCGAGTTCCCCGACGAGGAGGCCGACGTGCTCGTCGTCGACCCGCCGCGGGCCGGCCTCGCGCCCGAGGCCGTGGACCTCATCTCGGGCACCGCGGCGCGCGACGTCGCCTACGTCTCCTGCGACCCGGCGACGCTCGCCCGCGACCTCAGGCGCTTCGTGGACGCCGGCACGTTCCGTCCCGTTTCCGCCACGCCCGTGGACCTCTTCCCCCAGACCTTCCACGCCGAGACGGTCGTGCACCTCACTCGCGCCTGAGACGGGCCGACCCCCCCCCCGCGCGCGACGGCCCGCGCGACGGCCCGCGCGACGGCCCGCGCGGCGGCGCCGAGCGCATAATGGGTATAAGTCGCAATAAACAACCAACGTCTGAGAGGATGCCCATGTCCGCTGTCGCCATACTCGCCGCCGATGGTTTCGAGACCATCGAGGGGCTCACGATCCTCGACGTGCTCCGCCGCGGCGGGGTGCGCACGTCGCTCGTCTCCATCATGGACACGCGCGACGTGGTCAGCGCTCAGCAGGTCAACGTCACCTGCGACTTCACGCTCGATGAGATCAACCCCGATGACTACGACTACCTGGTGCTGCCGGGCGGCATGCCGGGCACCGCGCATCTGCGCCGCGACCCCCGCGTCTGCGAGCTCGTCGAGGACTTCGCCATCAACCGTCACGTGGCCGCCATCTGCGCCGCGCCGAGCATCCTCGGCGAGCTCGGCCTGCTCGTGGGGCGCCGCGCGACCTGTTTCCCCGGCCACGAGGGCAGCTTCCCGGCCGGAACCTACGCCGGCGCCAAGACCGTCGTCACGGATGGCAACATCATCACCGCGAGCGCCATGGGGCAGGCCCTGCCCTTCGCCCTCGCCGTGCTCGAGGACATCGCCGGCGAGAAGGCCGTCGAGAAGGTCCGCGAGGGCATCCAACTCTGACCCCACCCCGTCCCGCCTATGCCGAGCGTTCGTAATTCGGCCTTTTGACGCCGTTTTTTGCCGTATTGCGAACGCTCGGCATCGTTTTGCGCGGCCCTGATCGGGCGGCGCCCTGAGGAGCGCGTATGATCCTGGCATCGCAATCGCCCCGGCGCATCGAGCTGCTGCGCGAGACCGGCCGGTCCTTCGCCGTGCAGCCGGCCGACATCGACGAGGCCGCGCGGCCGGGCGAGGACCCGTTCGCCCTCGTAGGGCGCCTCGCCGAGGAGAAGGCTCGCCACGTGGCCGCTGCGGCTGCTGCGGGCGAGCTCGTGCTCGCCGCCGACACCGTGGTCGCGCTCGACGGGCGGATCCTCGGCAAGCCGGCGGGAGACGAGGAGGCGCGTTCGATGCTGCACGCGCTCTCCGGCCGCGTCCATGCGGTCGCCACCGGCGTGGCCCTTGCGCGCGCGGGCGCGGCGCCCGAGCTCCTCGAGCGCTTCGTCGACACCTGCGAGGTGCGCTTCCACGAGCTCACGGACGAGGAGGTCGACGATTACGTGGCGAGCGGTGAGCCCGCCGACAAGGCCGGCGCCTACGGCATCCAGGGCGCGGGCGGTCGCCTGCTCGTGCACTCCATCCACGGCGACTTCTACACGGTCGTCGGCCTGCCCATCGCACGGGTCCATCGCATGCTCCGTGCGCTCGGGGCGTGAGCGGCGGTGCGCTCGGGGCGCGGGGGTATCGCGATGCGAGTGTGCAGGGCCGCTTGCGAGCCCCGGCCTTCGTACCCGTTTCCGCGCTCGCTCCCGTTCCTGCCCGCTTCCCGCTCCCGTTCCCGCACTCGCGCTCGTTCCCACCGACCTTCCCGCACCCCATCCCAACGAAAGGACCGTCCATGTCGCACGCCGCCCTCTCCCCCATCCCCGCCTCCGCGATCCCGGGTTTTCGCATCGGGCACTGGACCTCGCTCGAGGCGGGTACGGGATGCACTGCCATCGTCTGCGAGCAGGGCGCCGTGGGCGGCGTCGACGTGCGTGGCGGCGCGCCGGCCACCCGCGAGACCGACCTGCTGCGCCCCGAGGAGACGGTGGGCGCCGTGCACGCCGTCATGCTCTCAGGCGGCTCGGCCTTCGGCCTGGAAGCCGCCTCGGGCGCGGCGCGGGAGCTCGAGCGGCGCGGTATCGGCCTACCCGTCGGCCCCGCGCGCGTCCCTATCGTCACGGGCGCCTGCCTCTTCGACCTGATGTTCGGAGATCCGCAGGCGCGCCCCGACCTCGCAGCCGGGGCCGCCGCCGTATCGGACGCCTTCGAGGGGTCGGATTCGGATGCGGAAGGGTGCGTGGGCGCGGGCACCGGAGCGACCGTCGGGAAGCTGCTCGGCCCCGGGCGCGTCATGAAGGGCGGGCTGGGGGCGCGGGCCTTCGCGCTCGGGCCGCTGCAGGTGGGCGCCATCGCCGCCGTCAATGCCTGCGGCAACGTCGTCGACCCTCATGACGGCGCGCCCGTCGCGGGGCTCCTCTCCGAGGAGGGCGATCGCGTCCTCGATATGGAGGGGGCGATGCTCGAGGCCGGGGCCGCGCTCGCAATGCCGCTCGCGCAGGAGCGCGCGAACACGACGATCTCCTGCGTGTTCACGAACGCTCGACTCACGAAAGCGCAGGCGACGAAGGTGGCGCAGATGGCCGCCGACGCCTACGCACATACGATCCGTCCGACGCACACCACCAACGACGGTGACGCCGTCTTCGCGCTCGCCTCGGGCGAAATCGTGGCCGATGCGGCCGAGATTCCCCTCGACCTGATCGGGCTCGTGGCGACCCGCGCGCTCGAGGCCGCCATCGTCGCCGGCGCGCGCGAGGCCCGGGCGCTGCACGGCACACCGGCGGCGGGCAACCTGGCCGGGCAGGCGTAGGCGGAGCACGCGGGGGGAGCGGCGGGATGCGCGGCCGCGGCAACCGCGGTGTCGAGGTGCGGGGGGCGCCGCAGCCGCCGTGGATGCGCGCATCCTATCCGCATTCGATGCCCGTTTTCTCACATCACGGGCGCATGGCTCGCATTCGATGACCGTCTACTCACGAAAAACGAGGCTCGTCGCTGCAAAACCGTGCGAAAACGGTCCTCGAATGGAGAGGGCGGGCCGGATGCAAGAAGCGCGAGAGTTGAACCCTCGCATCTTCGCTCAATGCCTGTTTTCTCACACCGTGGGCGCCCCGCCTGCAATCAATGACCGTTTTCTAACGAAAAGCGGCCTTCGCCTCTGTAAAACCGTGCGAAAACGGTCTTCGAATGAGACGACTGAACCAGGTGCGGGGGTATTTTGCGTATACCGGCACAAGAATGCAGGCGCAAACAGGCCGCGCCCGCGCGACCGGGGGCGCCCAACGCCCGCGCCCGCGCAACCAGCGGCGCCCGCCCGGCCGCGCGCCCGCGCCCGCGCCCGCGTCCGCGCCCTAAATCCTGATCCCACCGGTGGCGAGCAGTGTGACGGCGGTGACGGCCACGGCTGCGATGCCCGCGGCGAGCGCGGCCTCCCAGGGCCTGAAGGCCCGCTCAGCGCCTCCCTCAC
Source organism: Coriobacteriaceae bacterium (assembly GCA_015062655.1). Classification (GTDB taxonomy): domain Bacteria; phylum Actinomycetota; class Coriobacteriia; order Coriobacteriales; family Coriobacteriaceae; genus Collinsella. The sequence goes on along the minus strand of SUUG01000014.1, from coordinate 7,689 downwards.
GCCGGGCCACAAGGTAGAGCAGCATCCCCGGCACGTAGGCGATGCAGCAGAGCATGAGCAGCCGCACCCCTGAGAGCAGCACCGCCGCGACCAGGAGCAGGCAGGTGAATCCCGCGGACGCCAGCACGCCCCAGCGCCTCCCCCGCCATGCGAGCTTCGCCTGATAGGCCGCGGCAAGCGACCAGCTGATCACGATCGCGGCCGTGCAGAGCAGGGACGCGAACCGGTACGCCTCGGCTGAGAAGAGCATCACCACCGAGAGCGTCTGGATCATCGCGCCGGTCGCGACCAGGCAGCTCGTCGGCGCGCCGTTCTCATTCTGCCCGGCGAAGAGCCGCGGGACGAGCCCGCTGTGCGCCATCTCGTTCAGGGTCTCGGAGGCGAGCATGACGTAGGACAGCCAGGCGCCGAGGATCGAGACGATCAGCCCTCCCGTGATGAAGGCGCCGCCCCACGGCCCCACGGCCGCCTGGAAGATGAAGGCCATGGAGGGGGCCGGAGCCGCGGCGATCTCGGCGCGCTCGATGAACCCGTAGGGCAGGATCGACGCGGCGATGTAAATCGCAACGAGCGCCACGGTGCCGAGGACCGTGGCGCTCGACACGTCCGAGCGGCACCGGGCGCGGTGTCCCAGCACGGAGGCGCCCTCCATGCCCACGAACACCCACATCATGACCATGAGGCAGCTGACGACCTGCGCCGGCACGACGCTCTGCCCGGCCGCGACCACCTCCCGCATGCGCGTGCCCCACAAATCGATCGAGAACCGGGCGGGATCGAACACCGCCGCCATCACGACGATGAACGCGAAGATGGGCACGAGCTTGCACACCATGACGACGGCGTTGATGACGCTCGCCCGCTCCACGCCCCGGTTCACCAGCCAGATCACCGACCATGAGATCACGGAGTTGAGGACGAGGGTCACCGGCGAGAGCCCCTGGGCGAACAGGGGGATGAAGTATCCGAGCGCCGAGATGAACATCACGCTGAACGCGACGTTGCCGATCCAGATGGAGAGCCAGTACCCCCACCCGGAGATGAACCCCACGAAGGGGCCGAACCCCTCCTTCGCGTAGGCGACCAGGCCGTTGAGCTCCGGCTTCTCGATGGACAGGAGGCCGAAGGTGGCGGCGAGCCCGATGAAGCCCACACCCGTGATGAGCCAGGCCGCGAGCGCGGGCGCCGGCGCGGAGGCCGCGGCGATGTCGGACTGGAGCGCGAAGACGCCCGAGCCGATCGAGGAGCTGATCACCAGGGCCACGAGCCCCATCAGACTGATGCCGCGCTGCTCGAAGGATCGGAAAGGGCGGCCGTCGGCGGAAGAAGAGGACATGGCGCCTCCTTGAGCCTCGCGATGAGCTCGCGAAGGGCGCGGCGCACCCCGGAGCCGGTCGCGGACGATGCTAGTTGAATTTGACGATCTTGCCGGCCAGGCGGTACAGGCCGAGCGTCATACGGCGGCCCACCGGCGAGGGGATGTTTGTGCCCAGGCCGATCATGCCGAACCGCGCCCGATGGTACATGCGCAGGTCGAAGGCCTTGAGCTCGGCCCAGAGCTCGGCGAGCTCGCGCGGCTTGGCGGGATCGGGCGAGAGCTTCGTGAACACGCTGCAGATGGCCATCATCATCGTGAAGTAGCCCATCATGTAGCGGCGCAGATGGACCTCCTCCACGTCGTCAAAGAGATGGTAGGCACCCATCATGATGCGGGTGACGCGGAACTGCTGGTCGAGGCGGCGGACCATGGTCGCCTCGTTCACGCTTTGCCCCTCGCGCCCGATGAGGTAGCGGTACAGGTCGAGGTCGGCGTAGTAGATGGTCTCGCAGCGGGGCAACGGCACGTAGGCGTAGATGTTGTCCACGTAAAAGGTGTGCGCCGGGAGCGGCAGGGCCTCGCGGCGGAGCACGTCGGTGCGGTAGCACAGGCTGTGCATGAGCAGGTTTTGGCTCGGAAGGAACCGGCGGACCTCCCCCCAGCCGAAAACCCGGCCCTCCGGCAGGACGCGGTGGTAGCTGATCGTGTGGCTCTTCCCCTCGCAGACCTTCTCGTACACGTAGTTCGCGATGAAAAGGTCGACGCGCTCGCCGCGCTCCTTGAACCCGCGGAGGATCTCGAGCATGCGGGAGAGCGAGGCCGCATCGAGCCAGTCATCGGAGTCGACGACCTTGTAGTAGGTGCCCGACGCCTCGCGCAGGCCCGCCAGGACGGCCATGCCGTGGCCGCCGTTCTCCTGGTGGACGGCCCGGATGATCCCGGGGTGCCGCTCGACCCAGGCGTCAGCGAGCGCGGGGGTGCCGTCCTTCGAGCCGTCGTCGACGACGATGATCTCGATGTCCTCGGCGAAGTCGCTCCCCTCGAGGATCGAGGTCACGCAGCGGTCGAGGTCCTTCTCAGCGTTGTAGCTCGGAATGCCGAAGGTCACGACCTTGGACGTCTGAGCGGGAGATGATTCAGGAATGGCAGGCGATAAGTTCATCGGATAGCTCCAGCGCGGCCTCGACGGCCGCATCCATATCGTAGGTTCGGTACTCGGCCACGCGGCCGGCGAGGTGGAAGTTCGTGACCTCCTCGATGCGCTCTAGGTAGCGCTCGTACAGGTCTCCGCTGGCCGGATCGATGGTGGCGCGGTCGGCGTCGGCGGCACCGGGTGCGGCCTCGGGCACATGGCCCGGCGCGGGATAGGAGAGGCGGCCGAGGTCGCAGTCGAACAGCACATCGAGCGGGCCGGTGTAGACGACCTCGCCCCCGTAGAGCTCTCCGCCGATCAGGACGTGGGTCTCGTCGAAGGAGATGAGGCCGCGGGCGTCCACATCGCAGATGACGTCGATGAGATCGTGGTCGAGCATGGCAGCGAAGATCGAGGCGCAGGCCGAGCTGGGGAAGTCCTGGGGGTCGTCCTCCGTGGGATCGAGCTGGTCGGCGAAGCGCGCGAAGAAGCCGCTCACCCGCGGCGTGCGAGCGCGGAGCAGGCAGTCGGCCCGGGACTGGCCCTGCAGATCGAGGTAATCGCCCGCGTTGCCCGCGACATGGGGGCGCTCCTCGAGCACCGCGACCCGGTACCCGAGGGCCTCGGCGAGGCGGCGCGCGCAGACCGAGCCGGCAAAGCTCGCACCCACGACGATCGCATCGTATGCATGCGCGTTGAAGCCCTGCGGTAAGCCAGAGCTGATTGGCATCGTTGCTCCTTAACGTGGCGGTGGATAGTCAGGCAGAGACGAATATCCGTCTCGATTATATCGTTTGCGGCCGTATAATGGTTCTTGCCACACAAGGACTGCTCATCACACCCCCTACCGTGACAAAAGTGTCACGCCGACCGGCCGGCTCAAAGCGTGCTGGCAAGCGGCATGCGGGGCGGGAGGAGCGCGACCGCAAGGAGCAGCATGAGTGATTTTCTGACCCGCATGAAGGCCGCCGCGCGCGCCGACAAGAAAACCATCGTCCTCCCCGAGGGCGAGGATCCCCGCACCATCGCGGCGGCGCGCACCATCATCGAGGAGGGCCTCGCCAACCTCGTGATCCTCGGCGACCCCGCCGAGATCGACGTTCCCGGGGCCCAGGTCATCGACCCGCGCCACGCCGAGCAGCACGAGGCGTACGCTCAGAAGTTCGCCGAGCTGCGCGCCAAGAAGGGCGTGACGATCGAGCAGGCCCGTGCCCAGGTGATGGACGCCACCTACTTCGGCACCATGATGGTCAAGATGGGCGACGCGGATGGCCTGGTCTCCGGCGCCTGCCACTCCACGGCCGACACCCTGCGCCCCGCCCTCCAGATCCTGAAGACGGCCCCGGGCACCAAGCTCGTCTCGGGCTTCCTCGTCATGTGCACACAGACGCCCGAGTTCGGTGCCGACGGCACGCTGATCTTCGCCGACTGCGCGCTGAACATCGCTCCCACGGCCGATGAGCTCGCCGAGATCGCGCTCGCGAGCGCGCGCTCCTGGAAGACCTTCATGGGCGACGTCGAGCCGCGCGTGGCCATGCTCTCCTATTCCACGATGGGGTCGGCCGGCGGCGAGGTCACCAAGAAGGTCCAGGAGGCCACGGCCTTCGCCAAAGACCGCGCGCCCGAGCTCGCCATCGACGGCGACCTGCAGCTCGACGCCGCCATCGTGGGCGAGGTCGCCGAGCTGAAGGCGCCCGAGAGCAGTGTGGCCGGCCATGCCAACGTGCTTGTGTTCCCCGACCTCGAGGCGGGCAACATCGGCTACAAGCTCGTGCAGCGTTTCGGTGGCGCCGAGGCCTACGGCCCGATTCTGCAGGGTATCGCGAAGCCGGTCAACGACCTGTCGCGCGGCTGCTCCGCCGACGACATCGTGGGCGTCGTGGCGATCACCGCGGTCCAGGCGCAGATGGCCGAGTAGCCGTCACGCTTCCCTGCGGGCGTCAGGGGTTTCCTTCGTTGGGCTCGTTGGTTGGCTCTGCCGCGTGGGTTGAGGTTCCCCACGGCGGTTCGAATCCCGGTGCCACCGCGTGACCGGGGGCCTCTCCCGACGGTTCGGCTCTGATTCCATCGCGCGCCCCGGAGCTCTCTTCAACGCTGTCTTTGCTTCGCCGCAAAGGCGCCTGCGGGAGCTCCGGGGCGCGCTGCGTTTTCGTGGCGGCAGGTGGTGCAGATCCGGGGTGCGCTGCAGGCGCGTGGTCGCAAAGGGCATGGAAAGCCGCAGGTTATGCAAGGTTTCTCTCGGACGGCGGGCGCCTGAATCCACAGAACGGCACTTCAGCGGTTGACTCTTGATGAAGAGGTTCGGCTCCAAGCTTATCGAGAGTTGCTGCGGTGAGCCGTCCCGTTCGCCGCGGAGCAGGCAGCGGAAGCCGGAAGAGCCAACCTATGTGTGGTTGAGGGCGCTCGAAGGGGCGCCCTGAACCCCATGCTTGGCGACCACCTTTATATGAGAGCTCAGCTTGCGGCGTGCCTTCAGATGATGCGATGTGCTCGTCCCCTCGAAATTTGACCGAAACGATCAAATTGAAATGTGCAATTTGCCCTTTGGCCCGTCTGTCGTTTCCAAACTCATCGCACTTGTACCAGTTTTTGCCATCTTGGCGAGTAGACACGGCTATGGCGATGACAAAATACGAGGTCAGAGGCTTGTCGATCTGTCGGCTACTTTGCTTCGACGCAAAAACTGGTACAGGTGACGCAATGTTTGAAAACGCAGTCGAGAAACTGGTACAACTGGCGCGGTTTTTCGCAAAGAACTACGCGAGGGCGTCGATGAGGTCGAGCGCGCGCAGAAGATTGCGCTCGGTGATGCTGTACGGGGCGGCGGCGCGGGTGGCGGGCTTGGCGCAGAAGGCGATGCCGATCCCCGCCGCCTGGATCATCGGGATGTCGTTGGCCCCGTCGCCGATCGCCACGGTGTTCGCCGGATCGACCCCGCACTCCCCCGCCCAGCGAAGCAGCGTCTCGCGCTTGAGCTCGCGGGTCACAACGTCCCCGCATGTCCTGCCGGTCAGCACGCCATCGCTTACCTCAAGCCGGTTCGCCAGGCAATGATCGATTCCCGCCCGCTCAACGACGCGGTCGGCCACCTCATGAAAACCGCCTGACACCACGCCGACCTCCCACCCGCGGGCATGGGCCTCGCCTATGAGCTCCAAAGCTCCCGTCGTGAAGGTCACGCGCGCGAGAACCCGGTCGAAGACCGAGGCCGGCAATCCGGCCAGCAGCCCCACGCGCTCGGACAGCGCCTCTTTGAAATCGAGCTCACCGCGCATCGCACGGTCGGTGATCTCAGCCACCTGAGCGCCGATCCCCGCCTCCTCCCCTAGAAGGTCGATGACCTCCTCGTTGATCAGAGTCGAGTCGACATCCATCACGATCAGGCGCTTCACACCAGACATGGGGAGAACCCTTTCTTAACGTGATGCCGACCGTTCGTAATTCGGCCTTTTCGTGCGAAAAAAAGGCCGAATTACGAACGGTCGGCATCTGGGCGACGGGGTGACGGGGGCGGCGGGCATCAGGGCAGGGACGACGCGGAGCCAGCGGACGCGGGGCTAGCGGGCGAGGCGCTCCACGTCGGAGGCGATCATGTACTCCTCGTCGGTGGGCACCACCATGACGGTCACCGCGGAACCCGCAGCCGAGATCACGCGGTCCCCGCGCTCGTCGGCCTGGTTGCGCTCGTTGTCGATGCGGACGCCGAGCCACTCGAAGCACTCGCAGAACGCCTTGCGGATCGACCAGTCGTTTTCGCCGATGCCAGCCGTGAACGTGATGGTGTCGACGCCCGCCATGCTCGCGATCATGGCCGCCGCCTGCGTCATGGCCTTGTAGGCGAACATGTCAAAGGCGAGCAGGCAGCGCTCGTCGCCCTGGGAGGCGCCGTTCCTGATGTCGCGCGCGTCGCTCGAGATGCCCGAGACCGCGAGCAGCCCCGAGCGCTTGTTCATCATCTCGTCGACCTCGTCGAAGGTGTAGCCGCCCTCGCGCTGCAGGTAGCACACGGTCGCCGGGTCGATGGAGCCGCAGCGGGTCCCCATCATGAGGCCGTCGAGCGGGGTGAGGCCCATCGTGGTGTCGCGGCAGGCGCCGTCCTCGATCGCGCAGAGGGAGGAGCCGTTGCCGAGGTGGCAGGAGAGCAGCCGGTGGCAGGAGTCCCCGAGGAGCTCCTTGGCGCGCATCCACTCGTAGCGGTGGCTCGTGCCGTGGGCGCCGTACTTGCGCACATGGTACTTGTCGACCACGTCGCGCGGCAGGGCGTAGGTGTAGGCGACCTTGGGCATGGACATGTGGAACGAGGTGTCGAAGACCGCCACGTTCGGGAGCTCGGGATAGCGCTCGCGGCAGTACTCGATGATCGCGGCCTCGCCGTAGTTGTGCAGCGGGGCGAGCGGGGCCACCTCGAGGATCTTGGCGAGCACGTCGTCGGTGACGAGCGCGGAGTCCTCGAAGTACCAGCCGCCCTGCACGATGCGGTGGCCGATGCCTTCGAACGGGATGCCAAGCGCGACGAGATGGTCGAGCACCGCCTTGATGGCCGTGCGGTGGTCGGGGAAAAGGGCGTCCTCGGTGACCTTCTCCTCCCCCGCCACCGCGTGGCCGAAGATGCCGCGATCGAGCCCGATGCGCTCGCAATTGCCCTTCGCGAACACCTCTCGCGTCCGGGTGTCCATGATCTGGAACTTGAGACTCGAGCTTCCTGCGTTGACGACCAGTACGTTCATGGGGCTCCTATCAATTGCGGGGCAGCGGGGCATGCGTCCTAGGCGCACTCGGCGAGGATGCGCTCGACGTCGGATGCGATCATGTACTCCTCGTCGGTGGGGATCACGTAGACCTCGACCGGAGAGTCCTCGCGCGAGAGCTTCCAGGCGCCCTCGGCGCGCAGCGCGTTGCGCGCGTGGTCCATGTGGACACCGAGCCAGGCGAGGCGGTCGGCCACGCCGGCGCGGACGGCCGGGGCGTGCTCGCCGATGCCGGCCGTGAAGACCAGCGCGTCCATGCCGCCCATCGCGGTGGCCATCTCGGCGGCCTTCGCGGCGATCTTGTAGACGAACATGTCGAAGGCGAGGACGTAGTCCGGGTCGCCCGCGGCGGCGCCGGCCTCGTGCCAGGCGATCGGCGTCTTGCCGAGGTCGGCGATCACGGTGCTCCCGCGTAGAAGAGGCGGGCTGGCACGTCGTCGACGAGCCACAGGGACAGATTTTCCTCGACCACCACGGCGACGCTCATCGGG
>SUUG01000013.1 GCA_015062655.1 Coriobacteriaceae bacterium | reverse complement strand
TGAGTGCGCGGTAGGGCGCTTCGGCCTGCCGCAGGCGGTTGGGGTTCTCCGTGAGCCCCTTGAGCCGGGCCAGCGCCGTCGCGATCTCGGCCTCCGATGCGACCTGAGGGGCGTATCCGGTTGATGGATCGGATGGATGGACTGATATATCCTTCCATCCATCCAATGGATGGGGGTTAATGGGTCGTTTCGACCCATTGATGGGGCCTTCCGACCCATTGATGAGTCCTTTCGACACATCAACGGGGCTTTCCGACTCATCAGGACCCATCCCATCGCGCCCGCCAACGGGTCGTTTCGACCCATTGATTCTGTAGAAATCGACGCGGCCTATTGAGCCTGCTCGAATGAGGATATCCTCATCGCACAGTCGCTTTATCGCCTGGCTGGCAGCCTTTCGACCACTTTCAAGGTAGTCTGCTAAAGCTTGGACGCCATCTGTGTAGATGCCATTTCCAAAGCGACACCTCGCAGCTATGAATGCAAGTGCCAAGCGCTCCATGGGACGCGGAGCGACTGCGCACATCCATGATTCGATTATGATCTGGTTCGGCGGTCTACTTTCTTCCATGGCTCTCCCTGTTTTGGTTTAGCGCGAGCGTTGCAATAGGGCACGACGGGGCGAACCCCGCCGCACCCAACCAAAACAGGAGATCCGGCGACCTCCATGCAACAGCTTGCGCTGTTGCGATTAATGCTGACATTTGCATCCATGCTTAGCAGTACCATCCCGCCGCTGATTGCACATATCATCTCTGTTACCCTGACCTGCGTTTGTCTGGCATTTTTTGACTGGAGAATGGCCCTTGCGATTTTCTGCACAATGCCGGTTACATTCCTTATCATCTTGTGCGGGCGCAAGCTACAACTTCGTCTGTTTGACAAACAGGTGGATGTGAAACTGGAGGCATCTAGCCAGATTCAGGAATACCTGGAAGGTATCAGAATTATCAAATCCTGTGGTCTTGGCGGTTCGCGCTTCGATGCGTTGGATAAAGCACTCCAGGCTATGAGACAAATCGCCATCAAGGTAGAACTGGCCTCCGGTATTCTGGTTCAGGGGGCCAGCCTGATCCTGCAAGCAGGGCTTGGCATTACTTTTTTCATTGGAACGATGCTGATAACGAACGGTAAAATTGAACTGCTTTCTTTACTGGTTCTACTGATGTTCTCTACGCAAATTTACGGTCCGATCCTTGCCATTCTCTCGCAGTTGACCTCTCTGCTTCACTTGGGGACTGTTACCAACCGCATGCGTACCCTGCTGACCACGCCCACCATGGAGGGCGTGGACAAAGATGTATCCAAATATGACATTGAACTGAAAAATGTCACCTTCGGATATAACCAGGACGATGTTATCAAGGATGTGTCTTTCTCTATTCCCGCTGGCAGCGTAACGGCTCTGGTAGGGCCTTCCGGCAGCGGCAAAAGCACGATTTCCAAACTGATCGCCCGTTTTTGGGATGTAAGAAAAGGCCAGATCACCATTGGCGGCATAGATGTCAGCGCCATTGAGCCGGAACACCTGATGCGCCGTATGTCCTTTGTATTCCAGGATGTGACCCTGTTCAATGATACTGTTTTTAACAATATCCGTGTAGGCAACATGAACGCTACCGAGGAGCAGGTCATGACGGCGGCAAAGGCGGCATACTGCGACGAATTTATCCAGCGATTGCCGGACGGTTATCAGACTGTCCTTGGAGAGAACGGCAGCACTCTTTCCGGTGGTGAGCGTCAGCGGATTTCCATTGCCCGCGCGCTTTTGAAGGACGCACCTATTATTCTGCTTGATGAGGCAACAGCGTCCCTTGACCCAGAGAACGAGGTTTTGATTCAGCGTGCTATTGCAAAACTGGTAGAGGGTAAGACAGTTATTATGATTGCTCATCGGCTCCGCACTGTGGTGAATACTGACCAGATCATTGTCCTGGATAATGGTAAGTTGGTTGAGCAAGGCACTCATGAGGAACTGATGAAGAAGAACGGTCTATACCATAAGTTATTTCATATTCAGCAGGAAAGCCTTGGTTGGGCCGTATAACTTTTGTTCTAGGAGGCTGAGATGAAACTTCATGCATCCGGGGAGGGCTACTTGGAAGCTATCCTCGTTATGCATAAGAGAATAGACATGGTGCGTTCCGTAGATGTAGCCCGGCACATAAAGGAGATCGACCACCAGAAACGGGAGTAGCACCGTTAAAAAAAGCCATCCCCCGGCCAGTCAAAAATGCGGCCGGACACATGCATTATCCCATGCAGTAAAATATCATACTATTTTTACGTTCGCCCGGAGGGCTTACACCCTTCCGGGCGAATTATGTTGTTTCCTGCGTCCCGTGCCACGGGCCACACATTTTTCAAAAAATGCTGCAAAAAGTGGTGTTTAGCGGGTAGCTGGCGGCTTTTCAATATAGTTGCGCAACCTTTTTAGACGGCATTATGGGCCAGTTGTAATTAATTCCCGAACTGGGCGACCCGCCAATTGCGTCGAGTTTTGGACGAAGTGCATCGATTTCGCGTCGAGATTGCGCGGAAGTGCTCGATCGATGCACTTGCGGCGTTTCTCGACATGCGATGACCTGCGGTTTTGCAAGCGTTGTCAGCCCGACGCCAAACCGCCCATGCACTTCCCGCAAAACTCGACAAAATACAACGGAAGCGGTAACCAAAATCGGAAGCGGGATGCCGAGCGTTCGTAATTCCTGCTAAACGCGGCGAAAAAAGCCGAATTACGAACGCTCGGCATCGCGCACGGCGGCGCGGTCGGCATCGCGGGCGGCGCGGTCGGCAGCGCGGCCGGTAGCGGGACCGGTAGCGTAGCCGGTAGCGTAGCTGGAAGCGAGGTCGGCACCGTGGGCGGCGGCGTGGGCGGCCGCGTGCTCGGCGGCGGCGAGGTCCTCGGGGGTGTTGATGTTCGCGAAGCAGCCGAGGTCGCCGGCGAGGGCGATGATCTCATCCTCGCCCAGATAGCCGGCCCGCACCTCGTCGAGCAGCAGGCGGATCCGCTCCCGCCCCTCGGCGAGCAGCGCCTTCGCCGCGGCCAGGCACGCGTCGCGCCGCCACACGGCGCAGAGCGGCTCCAACCCCTTCGAGGTGCGGGGCACGCAGGCGTCGAGCCCCTCGGCCTCGACGCGCCGCGCCAGACCGAGCATTAGATCAGGCGATACAAACGGCATATCGCAGGCCACGATGCATACGAGCGGGCCCGATGCCGCGGCGAGGGAGCTCGCCACGCCACGCATCGCCCCGGCGGGGCCCGGCAGGTCGGGAGCCACGCGCACGGGCATCCCCCCGAAACGCAACCCATCCAAAAACGCCAGATCATCCCCGCGTCCCGTGGTCACCACGAGCTCGGACCCGGCCGGCGCGACGGCGGCGAGCACGCCCTCGACCAGCGTCCGCCCGCGAAACGGCGCCGTGGCCTTGTCGAACCCCATGCGGGTGGACGACCCGCCCGCCTGCACCGCGCAGGAGATCCGCTGCCGGAGCGCGTCGTCGGGCGCACTCGGTCGCGCGGCGGACGCGCCCACGGCATCCGCCGCACATAGGGACAAGGCCTGAGCGCCATCCGGACGCTCGAGGCGGGAGGGCGCGGCGCGGCCGCCCGGCACCGGCCCGAACGCACCCGGCTCCGAGGCAAGCGGCCCGGCACCCGCCGCTCCCATGGCGGCCGCAACACTCGCCGGCCGCGCAGCCGCAGCGGCCCCGGCCGCGGCACCTGCGGCGGCCGCAGCACCCGCAGCCGCCACGACCCCCGCATCCTGTTCCGCACGCGCGCCCACGACGGCTACCCCTCGATGCGCCGCACGCGCACGACGTTCTCCTGGGTGAGCGCCGCCCCCGTGAGCGGATCCCAGCGCAGCGGCGTGTGGTCGAGCGGGCCCACGCCGAGCCCGGCCTCGCGCCCCGCCTCGGCGAGCCCGGCGAATCGACCCGAGCGCGCGCCCGGAGCCGCCGAGGTGAAGATGCATGAGGGATGCAGGTAGGGCGTCGTGCGCACGCGCACCCGGTCGCGTCCGAGGTCGCTCACGAGCTCGACCACCTCGCCGTCCTCGATCCCGAGCGCGGCGGCGGCCTTCTCGTTCATGTCAACGGATCCCACGTCGTCGCCCAGCTCACGCGCCGCGTCGGCCGCGAGCGCCCGCGAGCTCGAATGCGTGTCGTAGGGCCGGTTGCCCGCGATGATCCGGAAGCACCCCGGCTCGGGCTCCACGAGCGGCGGGATCCAACCCACCGTGCGCCCGAGCCCCGCGTCCTCCCACAGGGCGCTCGCGAGCTCGATCTTGCCGCCCGGCACCGTGATCGCCGGCTCGCCGGTGCGGGGCAAAAGCTTCTCCCCCGTGTCCGCCCAGCCGCGCTCGCGCAGCTCATCGAGGTCGATCCCCCACGGCGCGATCTGCGCGCGGGCGAGGTCGTCCTCGGTGAAGGTGAAGTACTCGCCCACGCCGCAGGCGCGGCCCAGCTCGGCGAAGATCCGCGTGGCCGGCCGCGTGTCGGGATGGCGCACCTCGAGCGCCCGCCCGCGGTAGAACACGCGCGGGTCCTGCGAGCCCACCACGGTCCCCACACCGCGGTCCGCCTCGAGGTAGGTCACGTCGGGCAGGATGAAATCGCTCGCGAGGGCCGTCTCTGAGAGGCGGATGTCGATGGTCACGAGCAGGTCGAGGTTGGCGAGGAGCCCGAGCCACGCGCCCGCGTTGCCGTATCCCGCCCCCGGGTTCGAGGCGTACACGAAGAGCGCCTTCAGGCTCCCCTCGTCGATGGACTGGCCGATCGTGGTACACAGGCCGCGCACCGGGTCCACGAGCGGGTAGCGGTCGGCGCCGAGCTTGGGCAGCTTCGGCGCGGGCGGGGCCGGGAAGCGCTCGGGGTCGAGCCGACCGAGGGCGAGCGGCACGGGCGGGTTCAGGCAGCCGCCCTCCTGGCCGATGCAGCCGAGCAGCGCGTCGACGACCGCGATCGCGCGGGCCGTCTGCGTGCTGTTGGCGTAGGCGACGCCGATGCCGCCGTGGAAGCCCGCGTCCACCACCGCGGCGGGCGCGGCGGCCGCGAGATCGCGCGCCGTGGCGACGATCTCCTGCGCCGGCACGTCCGAGCGCTCCTCGGCCCAGGCGGGGGTCCACGCGCGCGCGGCGGCCGCGAGCTCGTCGAAACCCGTGGCGTGCGCCGCCACGAAGGCGCGGTCGTAGAGGTCCTCCTCGATCAGCACGTGGATGATCCCGAGCAGCAGCGCCAGGTCGCAGCCGGGGCGCACGCGAAGCCAGCGGCTCGCCATGACGGCGGACGGGCTCCGACGTGGATCGACCACGATGATCTTGGCCCCGCGGCGGCGCGCCGCGTTCAGCGCGTCGACGGCAGCCATCGTCGCCGAATCCACGATGGAGCGGCCCAGGTACATGATGCAGTTCGTGTTCACGAGATCGGACACGGGGCTGTAACCGAGCGTGTGCTCCCAGCCCGTGAGGCGGCTGACCTCGCAGGCGCCGTCGGCACCGTAGACGTTCGGCGACCCCAGGGCCGCCATGAAGCGCCCGGCCCAGATCCGCGCCGAGGAGGGCACGCCGACGGTCATCGCCACCGAGCCCGGCCCGCTCGCGTCAAGCACGCCGCCGAGCCGCCCCGCGATGCCCGCATAGGCCTCCTCCCAGCTCACCTCATCGAAACCCGAGCCGTCCGCACGGCGGCGGAGCGGGCGGAGGACCCGTTCCTCATCGGGCAAAAACGGCATGCCGAGGCGCATGCGGCCGCGGTGGCAGAGCGCCCGCGCGGCGCACGGGTGCCCCACGACCGGCAGCTCGGCCTGGACGCGCCCGCCGCCCTCGCCCTCCTCGAGCGTCGCCGCGAACGCGCAGTCGGCATAGCAGCCGCCGCAGGTCGTCACCACCGGCCGCGGACCCGCCGTCGCAGTGCCAAGGCCCTCCCCGGCATCCGCGCCCATCAGACGGCCTTCCTCCCGTAGGCGAACCAATACCCGAGGCCCACGAGCACGGCGCCGCCCAAGATGTTACCGAGGGTCACCGTCGCAAGGTTCAGCGCGATCCCGGGCGCCGCGAGCAGGGCCGCGCCCGCCGCATCGGCGCCGTAGCCGGAGGCGTGCATGAGCGCGCCCATCGGCAGGAAGAACATGTTCGCCACGGCGTGCTCGAAGCCGCAGGCCACGAAACCGGAGATCGGCAGCAGGATTCCCACGACCTTGTCGGTGACGGTCTTCGAGGCGAAACCGATCCACACGGCCAGGCACACGAAGAGGTTGCAGAGGATGCCGCGGAAGAACATCTCGGCGGCGCTGAGCCCCACCTTGCCGGCGGCGACGCTCACCATCGTGTGCGCCACGGCCTCGCCGTTCAGCTTGTAGATGCCGCTGAGGTACACGAGCGCCACGACCAGAAGCGACCCCGCGAAGTTCCCGAGCCACACGATGGCCCAGGCGCGCAGGACCCGCCCCGCACCGACCTTGCCCGAAGCCACCCCGCAGGCCATGAGCGAGTTGCCGGTGAAGAGCTCGGCACCGCAGCAGAGCACGAGCACGAGCCCCAGGCAGAAGCAGATGCCGCCCGCCAGGCGCTGGACGCCCCAGGAGAGGTTCGGGTCGGAGATGAACACCATGAAGTACAGGCCGCCGAAGGCGATGAACGCGCCGGCGAACATCGCGAGCACGAAGGCCTTCGCGGCGGGCAGCGCGGCCTTCTTGACCGCGGTCGCCTCCACCGCCGCCTCGATCGCCGCGGGCGCGAGCGCCACCGCGCTCGGCTGCCCCTGTTCGCTCTCTGCCATGTCAACCATCCCTTTCTTTTCTACTCGTGAAGCAGGTCGAAGACCGTGAGGTCGCCATCGCTTGCAAGGGCATCGTACACGCTGCCGACCGCTTCCGTGACGGCCGGGGTCATGGGGCCGAAGAACTCGGTCGTGCCCGGCTGGATTCCAATGAAGGTGATATCGGCGCAGACGCCCTCGAGCTCCTCGATGAGGATCGTGAGCGGGAGCGAATGCGTGGTGAACATCGAGTTATGCGCCACGTCCGCCTTGGTGAGCCGGCGGACGGATCCGGGCGCGAGGGCCATGTCGGCCGCATCCACGAGCACGAGGCGGGAGGGGGCGAGCCGCTTGACGGCGCCGATCTCGTCCTCGGGCGTGAGGCCGCCGTCGAAGGTGACCCACCCGGGGATCGGCTCCTCCTCAAGGCGCCGCGAGAGCACGGGGCCGGCGGCGTCGTCGGCCCTCAGAACGCTGCCCGCGGTCAGCACGAGGCCCACGGAACCCGCGTGCTCGGCGCCGCTCACGAGAGCCTCCCGGTCACATAGAAGCCGGTGACCTTGAGCACGTCCTCCATGAGCCCGATGAGGGAGGAGAGGAAGGCGACCTCCTGCGCGTGGATCCCGAAATCGGGGTCCATCACGTCCAGGCCCGCCTTGCGCGACCCGCGGTAGCCGAGCGCCTCGCGCAGCGCGCAGGCGGCGTCGTGCAGCGCCGGCGCGCTCTCCTTGTCGATCTGGATCTCGCCGAACCGGCGGAGCGCCCCGAGCTTGGCGGCCGCCTCCCCGTCCGCGGGCAGGTCGGCCACGACGGCGTCGAGGACGCGCAGCGGGCAGGCGAGCCGGGGCTCGAAGCAGTCGAGCACGCCCGTGTGGTGGCCCACGGCGAGCGTGTAGGTCAGCACGTCCTGGGCGTCCTCGGGGATGTCCTCCTCGCGCTCCACGAACTTCTGGGTGAGCGCGTAGAAGACGGCCTCGGTGGGTTCGGCGGGAACCGCGTCAGCGGTGCCGTCGGCGAACGAGCCACCGAGCATCCCCGGGCCGGCAAAGTAGCCCGAGCGGTCGACGAGACCGGTCATACGTGCGCCTCCCCCGTGAGGACCACGCGACGCAGGGCCTCGAAGACCTCCACGCGGCGCGGGTCGTCCTGACGGGCGATGAGCTTGTCCATGCCACGCTCGATATCGCCGCCGGGGGCGGTGGCGAGCGAGATCAGGAACTGGTTCGCGAGGTCCTTGCCATAGCGGTAGCCGCTCATGGCGCGCGCCTCGCGCTCGATGGCCACGCGCGTCTTGTAGGGCACGCGCGGATGCAGGATCGGCGCCTGCTCGCCCTCGACCTCCACGGTCGTCTCGGCATAAAGCTTCTGCTCGAGGAGCCCCAGCGCCATCGCGAAGCCGTAGACGGTCTGCGCCGGGCTCGGCGGGCAGCCGGGGATGTACACGTCCACGGGCAGGATCTTGTCGGTGCCGCCCCAGACGCAGTAGTTGTCGTAGAAGATGCCGCCCGTGCAACCGCAGGCGCCGTAGGACACGACGATCTTCGGGTCGGGCGCGGCCTCGTAGGCGCGCAGCGCCGGCATGCGCATCGCGCGCGTCACGGCGCCGGTGTAGAGGAGCACGTCGGCGTGGCGCGGCGAGGGCACGACCTTGATGCCGAAGCGCTCCACGTCGAAGACGGGCGTGATGGAGCCGAAGATCTCGATCTCGCAGCCGTTGCAGCCGCCGCAGTCCACGCGGTACACGTAGACGGAGCGCCTGATCTTCTTGAGCAGGGTCTCCTTGGCCTTCTGGATGCCCTCGTCGAGCTCCAGCTTGGTGGGGCGGTGCTGCAGGCTCTCAGGCAGGAGGGGCTCGGCCATGCTACCTCGCCTCCTTCGCATCGTCGCTGCCCTCGCCGGCAGCGAGGGGGTTCAGGCCGTGTCCACCGAGGTACACGCGGCCCTCGGCCTTGGGTGCGGCAAGCCCCAGGTGGGTGGTGTTAGCGGTGCGCACCTGCGCCGCGGCACGCTCGGCGTCGAGTTCGCGCTTGCAATCGGTGCAGACGCCGGCCACGCGGGCGGCCTCCTTCGCCTCGATCCCGCCGGCTGCCTCGAGCAGGCGCGCGGCGTAGTCGACCTCCTTGGCGGCCGCGAACGGCTCGCCGCAGACCGAGCAGTGCGCGAGCGTGTACACGCTCTTGCTCATGAGGTCGTCCTTGCTCATGACCGCGAGCTCGAACTCCTCGGTGAGCTTGATGGCCCCCATCGGGCAGGCCTCCTCGCAGCGACCGCAGAAAATGCAGCGGCCGTAGTTGAGCGACCAGGTGATGGAATCGACCGCAAGATCGGAGTCCATGTGGATCGCGTCGGGCGGGCAGGCCACGGCGCAGGCGCCGCAGGCGATGCACATCTCGGCGTTGTGCTCGGGCTTGCCGCGCATGTCCTTGTTGGTCTCAAGCGGGGCGAAGGGGTACTTGACCGTCGCATCGCCCGTCTTGGCGTTGACCTTCCACAGCTTCAGCATGCTTACAGCGCCTCCTCGTCGAACGGGGCCGCCGGCGCGCCGGGGCCCTCAAGCGGGCTCTTGTCGAACCAGAGCGACTCGATCCGGCCGTCGGTGAGCTCGTAGTCGCGCTTGGTCGCCACGTTGGTGACGGTCACGCGGTCCGTGCAGGAGTAGCACGGGTCGAGCGACCCCACGATCAGCGCCGCGTCGCCCACGGTGTTGCCGCGGAACATGTAGCGCAGCACCGGCCAGTTGCTGTACGTGGCCGCCTTCGCGCGCCAGCGGTAGCACTTCTGGTTGTCGCCGAGCATCGTCCAGTGCACGTCGTCGCCGCGCGGGGCCTCGGTGGCGCCGATCGCGTACCTGTGCGGCGTGTACTCCCAGTCCGTGGTGAGGATGGGGCCTGCGGGGCAGTTCTCGAGCATGGTCTGGATCATGTCGATGGAGTTGTAGACCTCCTGGATGCGCACGGCCGTACGACCGAAGGCGTCGCAGGTGTCGGCCGTGGCCACAGGGATCTTCTGAACGTCCGGGTCGGCGTAGCCCGCGAAGGGGTGGTCGTAGCGGGCGTCGCGCGCGAACCCCGAGCCGCGCACCGTCGGGCCCACCGGCGAGAAGTCGCGGGCGATCTGGCGGTCGAGCAGGCCGATCCCGCTCGTGCGCGTGATGAAGTTCGGCGTGGAGAGCAGCACGTCCACGAGCTCCTTCACATCGCGGCGCAGCTCCTCGATCACGGAGATCGTGGCGAG
The DNA here is from genome assembly GCA_015062655.1 of Coriobacteriaceae bacterium. GTDB lineage: Bacteria > Actinomycetota > Coriobacteriia > Coriobacteriales > Coriobacteriaceae > Collinsella. The sequence goes on along the minus strand of SUUG01000013.1, from coordinate 128,159 downwards.
CCGCTGCTCAGAGAGGATGTCGCGGCGCACGCCTCCGACGACGTTGATGCCGTAGGTCTTGCGGTGCCCCGAGAGCTTCTCGGCCAGATCCATCGCCTTCTCGCGCACGCGGAAGAACTGCTGGAAGCCCGAGTCGAAGCCCGTGTAGTGCGAGGCCAGACCGATGTTCAGAAGGTGCGAGTGGAGGCGCTCGGTCTCGAGCAGGATCGCGCGGATGTACTGGGCGCGCGCGGGCACGTGGATACCCTGGGCCTTCTCGACGGACTCGGCGTAGGCCACCGAGTGGGCGCAGCCGCAGATGCCGCAGACGCGGTCGGCCAGGAAGGACACGGCGTCGTAGTTCAGGCGCGACTCGGCGACCTTCTCCATGCCGCGGTGCACGTAGAACATGCGGTAGTCGGCGTCGACGATATTCTCACCCTCCACGAACAGGCGGAAATGCCCCGGCTCGTCGGAGGTGATGTGCAGGGGCCCGAGCGGCACGACCGTCGTGTCCTTGCCCTGGGTGTCGGCGAGGAAGGTGTAGTTCTCAACGTCCTCGACGGGTGCGGGGCGGAAGCGGTAGTCCATCGCGTCCTTGCGCAGCGGGTAGAGGCCGCTCGGCCAGTCATCGGGCAGGACGAGGCGGCGCCGGTCGGGCAGCCCCTCGGGGATGAGACCGAACATGTCGCGAAGCTCGCGCTCGCCCCAGACGCAGGCCGGTACGAAGGGCGTCACGCTCGGGAAGGTGAGCGCGGCCGGGTCGATCTCGATGCGCACCTGCAGCCAGCAGGGATCCTCCCCCTCCATGGACAGCACGTAGTAGGCAGCGTAGCGTCCGCAAAGCGAGCGCTCGTCGTTGCCCACGATCACCGGCAGCCAACCGTCGCGCTTGTAGTACAGGAAGTGCACGGCCTCGGGTAGCTTGTCGGTGGCCACGGTGACGGTGAGCTGGTCCTCGCACTGCCACTCGACCTTCTCGATGGCGCCCGACACCGCCGCGCGCAGGGCCTCCACGTGGCTCTCGCCGCGTCGGGCGTAGACCTTCTGATCCTTCTCTTCCAGCATGTGCTACTCCACCTCACTCGTAGGATCCGCCGCCCCGAAGACGATGCTCGGGAGCGGGGACGTATGCAGCCCGTCGGTGCCGGCCCCGAGCACGACGCCCACGGCGTTCTCGACGCCGGAGCGCACGGGCGCGGGCAGGGCCACGCCGAACCAGACGAGGCCGATCGCGAGCGCGATCTCAGGGACGATCATCCACGGCGTCGACTCGCGGCGCTCGGTGTCCACGGCGTCGTGCATGGTCTTGCCGAAAACCGAGGTGAGCACCACGCGGGTGAGACCGGAGATGGCCACGGTGAGGGCGAGCGCGACGAGGAGCGTGAGCCACCAAGGGGCCCCGGCCGCGAGCGCGGCCGCGAAGGTCAGGAACTCGGAGATGAACACCGCGAAGGGCGGGAAGCCGGCGAGCGCCAGGAAGCCCACGACCATGAGGCCCGCCGTCACCGGCGCGCGCTCGACGATGCCCTTGACGAGGGTCAGGTCGCGGGTGCCGAAGGCGTGCTCGACGTTCTCGGTGAGCAGGAAGCACAGCGATTTCGCGAAACCGTGGAAGATCGCGTGCAGAAGCGCCGCCGCGATGCCCACGGGCCCTCCCACGCCGAGGCAGAACATGATGACGCCGGCGTTCTCCACCGATGAGTAGGCGAGCTTGCGTTTGATGTCGGTCTGGGCGAAGAGCGCGAGCGCCCCGAAGGCGATCGAGCAGGCACCGAGGATCACCATGAGCAGCTGCGGGAAGCCCGGCCCGATGGACGCGGTGGCGAGCATGTCGAAGCGGATGATGACGAGCATCGAGCACTTCAGCACCACGCCGGAGAGCAGCGCCGAGATGGAGCCGGGGGCCTCGGAGAGGGTGTCGGGCATCCAGGTGTGCATCGGGAAGAGCTCGGCCTTCGTGCCGAAGCCGATCAGGATGAACGCGAAGGCGAGGCGCACGACCATGGGATCGAGGCGCGAGGCCTCGGGGAGCACGCCGGAGAGGAAGGCTGCCATGTGCGGGTCGGTGATGACGTCGGCGGCGTTCGCATAGACGAGCAGCGTACCGAAGAGGCCGAAGGCCACGCCGGCCGTGCAGACCATGATGTACTTCCAGGTCGCCTCGAGGGCGTGCTTGGTGCGCCGCAGGGCGACGAGCAGGGCCGAAGCGAGCGTCGTGGCCTCGATGGCCGCCCACATGATGATGATGTTGTTCGTCGTGGCGGCGAGCAGCATGGTGAAGAGGAAGAGGCTGAAGAAGCCGTAGTACACCTTCACCTGCGCCGGCCCGTAGGCGCCCGCGTCGACGAGCTGGCGGACGAGGCCCACCGAGTACACGGCGATGCAGAAGCCGATCACACCGATGATGAGCACGAAGAGCGCGCCGAGGGCGTCCACGTGGAACCACGGGTCGAGCGCCCAGATCTCACCGCCCCCGGCGAACACCGGGAGCGCGAGGGCGAGGGCGCCCGCAAGCACGGCGGCGGCCGACACGAGGTGCGCGAGCTCGAAGACGGCACGCGGGGCCGTCTTCGGCAGGGCGCCGATGAGGACGGACAGGGCGAGCGGGCAGGCGACGAGCGCCAACAGCAAGGTCGAGGTATCCATGTGCCTAGCCCTTCAGGTCGGTCAGGTCGGAGGCATCAAGGCTCTGGGTCTCGTTCCAGATCTTGTACACGACGATTGACATGATGATGACCGCGAAGATCGCGTCGGTGGCGATACCCACCTCGACGATCTCAGGCGCCGTGGGCGCGAGCAGCGCGAGGGTCACATGGCTGCCGTTCTCCATCAGGCAGTAGCCGAACATCTGCTTCATGATGTTTTGCTGCGTGATGATGCAGGAGAGCCCCACGAAGAAGTGGGCGAAGCTGATGGCGAGCGCCGGCACGGCGATCTCGGCCGTGGGGAGCTTGATCTGGCTCACCACGGCGAAGCAAACGGCCACCTCGACGGCTATCAGCACGATCGTCCACGCCGGCTTGACGCGCTCGATCGTGGCGTCGGCGGGGCGGCCCATCTTCTTGTACGTGCAGGAGAGGATGAGCGGCACGAGCACGACCTTGGTGCCGAAGGCCGAGGCGGCCCAGGTGAGCAGCTCGTGCGCACCCGTGGTGACGCCGAGCGCGGCCAGGAGCCCCACGAGGACGAGTGACTGGACGGCGTACCAGCGAATGGCGATGCGGATCGACCGGGTGACCACCACAGCGGTGGACGTGACGATCAGGAGGCCGCCCAGCAGGTTCACGAGTTCATAACCCATGTCTACCCCCTAACCCAGCCAGCTGGCCGAGAGCGGCCCGCTGACGATGACCATGATCATGAGGACGATGAAGACGAAGGCCATCGCCCGCGGGAGCGGGGCGCCGGCCTCCACGTCGGCGGAGGGCTCGCCCGGCAGGCACGCGCCCATCCACTTCAAAAACCACGCGAAGGTGGCCACGGTCTCGGCGACCATGATGAGCACAAGGACCATGATGGCCGGGTGCGCGGCACCCACCGAGAAACCGCCCGAGATGATCTGGAACTTGCTGAAGAAGGTGCTCATCGGCGGCACGCCGGCGATCGCGAGCGCCGCGACCCCGAAGGCCAGGCCCGAGACGGGGTAGCGCTTGAGCAGGCCCTGGATCCGGGGCAGCATGCGCGTGCCCAGGGTGAAGGAGAGCGAGCCGGCCACGAGGAAGAAGAGCGTCTTCGCGAAGGCGTGGTTGAAGATGTGCGACACCGCGCCGTCGAAGGCGAGCCCGCCGCCGAAGACCGAGAGCCCCAGACCGAAGAACACATAGGAGAGCTGAGCGATCGTGGAGAAAGCGAGCAGGCGCTTCATGTCCTTCTGCGGAAGGTACATGAGGAAGCCGAAGAGCATCGTCGCGACGGCATCGATGATGGCGACCCAGCCCACGATCTCGGGGACCTCGCCGGCGGAGACGAGGGCGCGCGCGAACACGCAGACGCCGACCTTCACCATCGAGGCGCCGTGCAGGTAGGCCGAGACCGGGGTGGGCGCCTCCATGGCGGAGGGCAGCCACATGTACATCGGCAGCTGCGCCGACTTCGCCCAGGCCGCGAACAGCACGAGCAGGAGCACGAGCGCCTTCATGGCGGGGTCGAGCTCGGCGATGGCCGTGATCTCGAAGGTGCCGGTGAGGCCCGCGAGGACCGCGGCGCCGATGTAGAGGCCGAGCGCGCCGATGTGGGTGATGATGAGCGCCTTCATGCCGGCCTTCTGGGCCGTGGGCGTCATGTAGTAGCTGATGAGGCCCCAGGAGCACGCGCCGGTGATCTCGAAGAAGACGAGCTGCCCCACGAGGGTCGAGCTGTACACGAGACCGGGCATGGCGCCGATGAAGGCCGAGAGGTACACGTAGAACCGGCGGCGCGGGGCGTCGGCGTGCTCGCGGTTGGCCGCGCTCATATACGGGAACGAGTAGATCACGACGAGCAGGCCGATGCCCACGAAGGCGGGCGCGAGCAGCGTGCTCATGCGGTCGAAGACGAACCCGAGCACGAGCATGTCGCCGACCTGGGCGACGGGAACCGAGAGCTCGGGGAACCCGGCTGCCGCGTACTGCGCGGCGATGATGATGGTCGCCGCGGTCGAGACGGCGGCGGACGCGACCGTGATCCACCGCGCGAACGGGCGGGCGAGGATCGCCGAGATCACGCTGGCCACGAGCGGGGCCACGATGGCGACGGCGCCGAGAAGGGGCAGGCTTTCTGCGAGTGTCATGGTTCTCCCTCCTCCTTACACACCGACGACGACGAATACGAGGGCGAGCACCGCGATGCCCACCACGGCCCAGGTCTGGTTGCCCAGGACCTTGAAGCGCGAACGGGAGACCGAGTTCTCGATGAGGCCGCAGATCGCGAAATCGATCAGGCACTTCACGAGGAAGACGGCCGCACCGAGGACGGCGGCGGCCCCGAGGGTCGCCGGCTCGCCCCAGGGGACGAAGATCGTGCAGAACCAGGAGACGACCACGACCTGCTTCATGCCCATCGCGAGCTTGGCGATGGCGAGGCTCGGGCCGGAGAGCTCGGCGAGCGGGCCCTCCTGGAGCTCCTGCTCGGCCTCGGCCTGGTCGTAGGGGAGCTTGCCGAGCTCCATATAGCAGGCCACGGCGAAGGCGATCGCGGCGAGCACCGCGGCCACCGGCGCGGTGACGTCGCCAGCGGCGATATGGCGGCCCATCGAGGCGATGTCCGTCGAGCCGCAGATGAGCGCCGTCGCGAAGAGGGCGAGCAGCATCGAGGGCTCGATGAGCACGCTCATAAGCAGCTCGCGGATGGAGCCGATGCCCGCGAAGGCGTTCGACGAGTCGATGCCCGTGAGCGCGAAGAAGAAGCGCGCCAGCGCGAGGGCGTACATGATTGTGATGGCGTCGCCGAAGACGGGCAGCGGGCTCTCCTGGGAGAAGATCGGCAGCCCCATGGCAAGCATGAAGGTCACGGCGAAGAAGATGGCGGGCATGAGGCGCAGCGCGAAGCTCGAGCCCTCGGCGACCGTCTCGGGGCGCGCCAGGAGCTTGGCGATGTCGCGGTAATCCTGAAGGATGCTCGGACCGCGGCGGTTGTGCATCTTGGCGCGGATCACGCGCGAGAGGCCCGTGAACAGCGGGGCCACCGCGCAGACGAGCGCGCCCTGGAGGATCGCCACCAGGATGTTCATATGCTCCCCTCCTTAGACCAACGTGACGGCGAGCGCGAGGAAGACCGCGAGCGCGCAGACGATGTAGACGATGTAGCGGCCGTAGTCGCCGCCCTCGAGCTTGCTCGAGAGCGCGGCCAGCCAGGTGACGCCCGCATGCGGGGCGTCCACGAGAACGCGGTCGGGCACGGGCTCCACCGCCGCGGCCACGGCCGTCAGGCGGCTGAAGACGCCGGCCACCGACCAGCAGAGGTCCGTGCAGCGATCGCGGAGCGTGTAGAGCGGCCCCACGAAGAAGGCGACGTCGGCCGCGAAGCTGCGCGGCACCACCGGCATGTCGGCGTCGGGCGCGTAGCCGCAGGCCCAAGGCTCGGTGCGGCGGATGGCGCCGAGCGAGCGCGAGCGGCGGAACGCGAGGACGATCCCGGCCACGATAACGAGGACGAGGGCGATGACCGGGGTGCTCATCACGGCGCCGGTGGCCTCGTTCACGAGGGCCGCGCCGGCGGCGGTGACGACGGGGGCCGCGGGCTCCAGGACGGAGGCGGCCACCTCGGTGAGGACGGGCGCCACGAGGGGCGCGCCGAGGCCGAGCGCCACGCAGGCGAGGGCGAGAAGCCCCTGGGCGAGGACCATGGGCGCCGGGACCTCGCGGGCGCCGGCGGTCGCGGCGGTGCGCTCCTTTGAGAGGAAGGTCATGCCGTAGGCCTTGACGAAGCAGGCGACGGCGAGCGCGCCGGTGATGGCGAGCGCGCAGGCGGCGAGCGCCGCGAGGGCCATGACCACGCGGTCGCCCAGCGTGGCGGCGTTGAAGAGCGCCTGGTAGATATACCACTCGGAGGCGAATCCGTTCAGCGGCGGGATCGCCGAGATCGCGAGCGCGCCCACCAGGAAGCACACGCCGGTCCTCGGCAGGCGGCGGATGAGCCCGCCCAGGCGGCGCATGTCGCGCGTGCCGGTGGCGAACAGGACCGCACCGGCGCCGAGGAAGAGCTCTCCCTTGAACATCGCGTGGTTCAGGGAGTGGAAGAGCGCCGCCATGAGCGCGAGGGTGGCCACGTCCTGGTTGCCGAGTCCCGCGGCGAGCAGCGTGGCGCCAACGCCGAGCAGGATGATGCCGATGTTCTCGACGGAGTGGTACGCGAGCAGCCGCTTCACGTCGTGCTCGCCGAGCGCGTAGGCCACGCCGAGCACGGCGGAGACGGCGCCGATGACGAGCGCCGGGATCCCCCACCACATCTGGGTGCCGCTGCCTTGGAGCAGATCCAAGCCGACCTTCAGGATGCCGAAGACGCCGATCTTGATCATGCCGCCCGACATCAGCGCCGACACGTTGGAGGGCGCCTCGGGATGGGCCTTAGGGAGCCAGGAGTGCAACGGGATGATGCCCGCCTTCGCGCCGAAGCCGAAGAAAGCCAGCAGGAAGCAGGCGGAGCTCCACACCGGACCGAAGTCCTGGGCGCGGAAGTCGGAGAAGGAGAACGAGCCGCCCGAGAGGTTCGACATGAACAGGAAGCTCGCCATGATGAGCGCGAAACCCACGTGCGCGATCACGAAGTAAAGCCAGCCGCCGCGGATCGAGCTCTCGTTCTCCTCGATGATCACCAGGAAGTACGAGGTGAGCGACATGAGCTCGAAGGCGACCAGGAACCAAAACACGTTGTCGGCCACGATCACGAGGAGCATCGAGGCCACGAAGCCGTTCATGAAGAACCCGGCGCGGGCGGTCTTGCCCTCGTACTCATCGAAGTACGCGAGCCCGTAGATGAACCCGACGAGCGCGAGCGCGGCGATGAGCGCCACGAAGAGGCCGGAGAGCCGATCGAGCAAGAGCTCGCAGGAGGCGAACGGGAACAGGACGGCCGCGTTCAGGCGGGAGACGTCGCCCAGGACCGCCGAGACACCGGCAGCGAGCGCGATGGCGGAGCCGGCCGCGCCGATGAGGCAGGAGGCCGTCTTGGCTGCGGCGTCGCTGCGGCCAAGCAGGAGCGCGGCGAGGGCGCCGGCGCAGAAGACGCCGAGCGCGGCAAGGAGAAGCGTCATGCTCATCGGGGTCTCCCTTCGGTGGCGGCGGCCGCGCGGGATGCCTCGCGACCCTCGAGGAAGAAGACCGACTCAGCGCAGAGCAGGGTGCCGGAGGCGAGCTCGCGCTGGCGCTTGGCCTCGTCGAGCTCGGACTCGGCGGCAGGGTCCTCAAGGGTCAGGGCCGCCGTCGGGCAGGCCGCGACGCAGCGGGGGCCGGCCGGATCGAAGGCGCACATGTCGCACTTCACCGCGCAGGTGTACTGACCCGGCGCCTGCGTGAGCAGCGGGCTCAGGGCGCGGGGGTAGAGCGGGGTGGGATCGCACGTGCCCGCGACGCCGGCGATCGAGGTGCCGGACGGGTGAATCGCCCCGAACGGGCACGCGATGGCGCACAGGCGGCAGCCGATGCAGGTCTGCTCGTTCACACGGATGTAGCCGTCCTCATGCGTGATGGCGTTGACCGGGCACACCGTCGCGCACGGGGCGCCCTCGCAGTGATGGCAGGTGATCGCGGCGGAGACCTCACCGGTCCTGGTGAGCGCCAGGCGCGGCTCGGCTTGGAGCCCCCGCTCCCGGTGGGCATCGGAGCAAGCGGACAGGCACGTGCCGCAACCGATGCACTTCTCCGGATTGATGCCAATGAAGCGGTTCACTCCCCACTTCCTTTCGAGAGATGCGGAGGGGCGGGCGCTCCATGGCAGGCGCCCGCCCCCGTGAGAAGAGAGGCGGTCTAGACGATCTGGTCCACGTGGGCCGGGTCGTCGAAGACCGCGACCGCGCCGGGTGCGACGTCCTGGCGATCGGCGTTGTTCACGAGCTCCTGCTTGAGCTCGGTGTACTGCCGCTGGACCTCGTTCTCAGCCCAGACCTGGTCGGGCAGGGCCTCGAGCTGGCAGGCGCTGAACTTGTCCTCGGGCGTGCCGGACATGGGGTCGGTGACGTGCATCGTGAGCGCGTTGCACTTGCCGATCCACCACTGGTAGGTCATGTAGACCGTGCCCTTGTTGATGCGCGGGGAGACCTCGGCGCGGCTGTAGACGGAGCCGCGGCGGGAGAAGACGCGCACGATCTGGCCGTGCTTGATGCCGCGGGCGGCCGCGTCGTCGGGGTGCATCTGCACGTGGCCGGGCTCGTCGGCGAGCGCCGCGAGCGCACGGCAGTTGCCGGTCATGGAACGGCAGGAGTAGTGTCCGACCTCACGGACGGTGCAGAGCACGAGCGGGTACTCCTCGTCGGGCAGCTCCGTGGGCTCCACGAACTCGTCGGCGTGCAGATGGGCCTTGTGATCGGCCGTGGTGAAGACGCCGCCGGCGTACATATCGCGCTTGCCGACGCTCTCCCCCTCGCGGATCGGCCACTGGGCCTGGCCCTGCTCCTCCATCGTCTCGTAGGTCGCACCGGCGAAGTTGTCCACGAGCGAGATGCACTCGTGCCAGATCTCACGGGTGTTCTCGTAGTGCATCGGGTAGCCCATGCGCGTGGAGAGGTCGGCGAAGATCTCCCAGTCGTGACGGCACTCTCCCTTCGGGGGCAGCGCGGCCGTGAAGTGCTGGAAGTTGCGGTCGGAGGCCGTGAAGACGCCCTCGTGCTCACCCCAGGAGGTGGCGGGGAGCAGCACGTCGGCGAGCATGGTCGTCTGCGTCATGAAGATGTCCTGGCAGACGAAGAACTCGACGTTCTTCAGGGTCTCGATCATCTCCTGGGCGTCGGGCTCGGTCTGCGCCGGGTCCTCGCCGTAGTTGTAGAAGCAGCGCAGCTTGCCCTCCTTGACCAGGTGCACCAGGTCGGTGAGCTTGGCGCCGGGGTTGGGGTTCAGCTTCTCGACGGGCAGACCCCAGGCCTTCGCGAACTTCTCGCGGACCGCCGGGTCGTCCACCTTCTGGTAGCCGGGGTAGAGGCTCGGCCACATGCCCATGTCGCAGGAGCCCTGAACGTTGTTCTGCCCGCGGACGGGGGCCACGCCGGAGTTGGGCTTGCCGATCTGACCGGAGATGCAGGCGATGCTCGCAAGGGTGCGGACGGCCTTGACGCCCTGCTTCTGCTGGGTCACTCCCATGCCCCAGCCCACGATGGCGGAGGGCTCGGCCGTGGCGTACATGCGGGCGGCCTTGTGGACCATCTCGGGGTCGACGCCGGTGATGTGCGCGACCTTCTCAGGCGCGTACCCCTCGACGACCTGGGCGAACTCCTCGAAGCCGGTCGTGTGCTCGGCGATGAAGCGCTCGTCGATGAGGCCGTCGTGGATCAGGCAGTAGGCGAAGGAGTTCAGGAAGGCCACGTTGCAGCCGTTGTTGATCTGCAGGTAGATGTCGGCGATGCGCGCGGTCTCGATGCGGCGCGGGTCGGCGACGATGATCTTGGCGCCCTTCTCCTTGGCGCGCACGATGCGGCGGGCGACGATCGGGTGGGAGACGGCGGGGTTGTAGCCGAACAGGAAGATGCAGCCGGCGTCCTCGAGGCCGTCGATGGAGCAGCTCATGCAGCCGGAGCCGAGCACGTCCATGAGGCCCACGATCGAGGGGCCGTGGCAGGTGCGGGCGCAGTTGTCGATGTTGTTCGTGCCGATGCAGGCGCGGGTGAACTTCTGCATGACGTAATTCGCCTCGTTGCCGCCGCCGCGGGAGCTGCCCGTGGTCATGATGGCGTCCGGGCCGGACTCCTCGATGATCTGGAGCATCTTCTTGGCGGTGAAATCGAGGGCCTCGTCCCAGCTCACGCGCTCGAACTCGGCGCCCTTGTGGCGGCGGATCATCGGGTAAAGGATACGCGGGGTGAGGATCTTCGTGTCGTTGATGAAGTCGTAGCCGCTCATGCCCTTGAGGCAGAGCTCGCCTTGGTTGGTGAGGCCGTTCAGCGGCTCGGTGCCGATGACCTGGTTGTTCTCCACCAGCAGGTTGTACTTGCAGCCGGCGCCGCAATACGGGCAGATGACTTGGTGCTTCTCCATAACACCCTCCTTTGGGGTCTCGCGGGGCGCGGGGCGCGCTGCCGCGGTTCGTGACGGGGTTCGGGCCCGACGGGCCCCGGGCGACCTTAGAGCGCGGCGTGGGAACGGGCCATGCCGTCGAGGTCGGCGGCAGCCGCGGTGGTGGCGAGCTCGCGGGCGCGCGTGAGGTCCTCGAGCGCCTCCTCATCAAGCTCGAACAGGCTGTTCGTGGGGCAGGCGCTGACGCAGGCCGGGCCCTCGGGGCGATCGGCGCACAGATCGCACTTGAGCACGAAGGACTTGCTCTCGGTGCCCACCTGGACATTGCCCATCATCACGGGGCGCTTCTGTGAGGTCACGCGCACGGCGCCGAAGGGGCAGGCCATGACGCAGCCCTTGCATCCGATGCACTTGGAGACGTCGACGCCGATGCGGCGGTTCGGCTCATCGAAGTACAGGGCGCCGGTGGGGCAGGCGCGGGCGCAGGGCGCGTCCTCGCACTGATGGCAGACCACGGGCGCCGAGACGTCGTAGGTCGTGGTGAGCCTAAGGCGCGGCTCGGCGATGTTTCCCGGGATGTTGTGGACCTCGAGGCAGGCGGCCATGCACGTCTGGCAGCCGATGCAACGCGAGGAGTCTGCTACGACCCGTTTGTTGCTCATTCGATGTTCCCCCTCCTGATAAGGGCCGGGCCCGGGAGACGGGAGGGGCGACTCCTCCCGTCTCCCGCGCGCCCCGCGGTGTGCTCGGGACGCGGAAAACCCGGCAGTCGACGCCGCCAATATAATTTGATAACGGGAAGGCAATTTTGTTAGCAGTTGATAACACTTTGAATAGTTTTATTTCCCGAGTTCATCATTATTTTTTATTTAGGATAAAGAAGCGTGTACTACGGGCGTCTACACGGCGCCGGTGAACGGCACGGCGAACGGTAGGAGCCGTCGGCACCGGGGTTTCCCCAGCATGGCGGTGCTCCGATGGGTCCGGGTGCGGTCCTGATCCCGCTGACGGGCGTTTCTTACACAGTTAGAAGTGTTAGCCCTCTGTAATAATTGGCACGGCCACGGGCGCGGAATCGAGGGCGTGCAGTACATTTGTGATACACACCGCATACGGGAGGAGCATGCCGCCGAGGGGCGCCCCGTCGACGGCCCGGGCTCTCGCCCGTGTGCGTGGGACCTCCAGCTGTCGGGAGGAAGAGGGATCATGCCGCAGAAATCAGCCGTCTTGCAGGTGCGCATCGAGGAGCGCGACAAGGTGAGTGCCGAGCATCTGTACGATGCGATGGGCACCTCGCTCTCCGAGGCGGTCCGCATGTTCATCAAGCAGAGCATCCTCGCCCGCCGCCTCCCCTTCCAACCGGCGGCGGCGCGGGCCAAGAGCGGGTCGAAGGCCTTCGGGGCGCTGCGCTCCTACGGCCATCCCAATCGGCGGAGCACGGAGCGGGCGTCGTGGATCCAGTACCTGGGCGTGCTGCGCGAGGACCGCGACATCGACGACGGGAGGGTCGACCTGTGAGCGTGATCGTCGACGAGACCGTGCTGCTGCGCTATCTGCTCGACGACGACCCGTACCAGTCACCTCGGGCAGCCGAGCTGATCGCCACCGGCGAGGTGCGCATCTACCCCGAGATCATCACGCGCACGGTGGTGACGCTGCGCGACGTGTACGACGTGCCGCGGCCCGAGATCGCCCGGGCGATGACGGCGCTCCTCGACGACGTGCTCGTGAACGAACCGACCGTGTGCGCGCTCGCGATCAGGATCTTCGGCCGGATGCAGATGGACTTCACGGACTGTCTGCTCGTGGCGCGCACGGCGATCTACGGAGACGACATCAAGAGCTTCGGAAAGCCGATCATCCAGGGCGTGGCCGACTATCAGGCCGCCCGCGGGGGCGACGGCACCGGCGGGCACGGTGCGCGGGACGACGGCTCCAGCGAGGGCGATCGCGGCGGCCGCGGCGACGGTTCCAGCACGGCCGCCCGCGGGGGCCGGCCGGGTTCGACCGACCGCACGATCGACCGGCTCAGAGCCGCCGGCAATCGACGCCGCTGACACGCGATCCCCTCGATCCCAGGACGGCACGGCGTCTCAATGCCGCGGCACCGCGATGCCGCGATGCCGAGCGTTCGTAATTCGACCTTTTTCTCGCCGAAAATCCCGTATCACGAACGCTCAGCACATCGGTCCGGATGCTGAGCGTTCGTAATTGCCGCTTTTTATCCGCGGAAATGCCGAGTTACGAACGCTCGGCATCGGGTAGTACTTACGCCGGGAGCGCCCAGCCTTCCTGGATGGACTCCGAGAACGTCGCGCTGCCGCAGAGGTCATGCAGGCTCTTCCCGTCGAGCCACGGGAGCTCGGCCAGCTCGGAAAGGGTGGTCACGAGCTCGGAGCAATCGGTGAAGCGCCCTTTCTCGTTCAGCTCCTCGCAATCCTGCACCCGCCAGTATCCGTCCGTGTGGGTCACGTAGTAGTCATGCCCGTCGAGGGTCATGAATACCCGGGTTTTGGAGCGCAGGTACGCCAAGAGCCACTCGAAGTTCACCTCGAGGGTATCGTCTGCCTTCAATCCCATAGGTGCCTCCTCCGTTGCGCGCGCCGCAGGTCACGACGCTGTCTTTACCGGATACTTACCATTAACCCGTATTTCCTCCGGTTCACGCCGTGAATTAGGCAAGCGGTTGAGTTGGTCGAGCAGCGGCGCAGCGAAACCCACATAATCGCCCGAGCGCCGGTTTGGCACACCAATCACTTCCGAAAAAGCAACTCTATCGGAAGCGAATCGGGGTCGTTGCCGAGACCCTGCGCTCGGCAATGGGTACAACGCCTCATGACTGCAGCACATCGCCGCAGCGCATGAGAGGAGCGTCGATGGAGACCTTGGAGACCCTGATGGAGCGGCGCAGCTGCCGTGCATTCGAGAACCGCCAGCTTGAGCGGGAGGTGCTCGAGAAGATCGTCGAAGCCGGGCGGTTCGCCCCGAGCGGCATGGGAAGGCAGCCGGTCCACTTCGTCATCGTGCAAGATGAAAAGGCGCGGGCTCAGATCACCAGGATGAACGCCGAGATCATGGGCGGATCGGGCGACCCCTTCTACGGAGCGCCGACGATCGTGGCCGTGCTCGTCGACGCCAATGCGCCGACCGGCATCGAAGACGGCTCGCTCGCGCTCGGCAACATGATGAACGCCGCCCACAGCCTCGGCGTGGGCTCGTGCTGGATCCATCGGGCGCGCGAGGAGTTCAGCAGCGGCGAGGGTCGCGAGCTCCTGCGCTCCTGGGGCCTGCCCGGTGACGGGAGCCTCGTGGGCGTCGGGCACTGCGCCCTGGGGTACCCGGCGAAGGACGCCCGCCCCGCGAAACCGCGCCGCGCCAACGTGACCTGGGTGGCGTGACGGCGCTGCGTGCGCGGGGGCTGCGGGCGTGACGGGCGCGGGCGCCGCGCATGTCACGACTCCGGCCGCCCCCCAGCGACCGGGTGCATCTAGCCGCCACGGGTGCGGGGCTTGCGAGGGCTGCCCGGACACCGCCTCCGCCGCCGCCCACGCCACGTGCTTCCCTACTCCACCGTCACGCTCTTCGCGAGGTTCCTCGGCTGGTCCACATCGCAGCCGCGCAGCAGCGCCACCTCGCGGGCGAGCAGCTGCAGCGGCACCGTCGCCGTGATCGCCGAGAACGCGTCGCGCACCTCGGGGATGTAGATCACATGGTCGGCGATCTGCTTGATGTCCTCGTCGCCCTCGGTTGCGACCGCGATGATCTTCGCGCCGCGCGCCTCGCACTCCTTGAGGTTCGAGACCACCTTGTCGTACACGGCGCTCCGCGTGGCCACCGCGATCACCGGGAACCCGGGGTCGATGAGCGCGATCGGCCCGTGCTTCATCTCGCCGGCCGCATAGGCCTCGGCATGCAGGTAGCTGACCTCCTTGAGCTTGAGCGCGCCCTCGTGGCTCACCGCCGCCCCCATGCCGCGGCCCACGAAGAGCGCGGACGGCGCGTCCTTGCAGGCCGCGGCCGCCTGGCCCACCGCCTCGGCCCGCGTGTCCAGGATGCGCTGGATCTGCGCCGCCGTGTCGCCGAGCTCCCGGAAGAGCATCCGTGTCTGGCCGCGCGGGAGCTTGCCCTTCACCTGTCCCAGTAGCATCGCCAGCAGCGTCAAGCTCACCACCTGCCCGATGAAGCTCTTGGTGCTCGCCACGGCGATCTCCTTGTTGGCCTTCGTGTAGATCACCCCGTCGCTCTCGCGCGCCACGGGGCTGCCCACCACGTTCGTGATGCCGAAGACCTTCGCCCCCTTGATGCGCACGTCGCGAATCGCGGCGAGCGTGTCGGCCGTCTCACCCGACTGCGACACGGCCACGACCAGCGTCGACGGCGTGATGATGGGGTTGCGGTAGCGAAACTCGCTCGCGGCCTCCACCTCGCACGGGATCCGCGCCCAGCCCTCGATGAGGTTCTTCGCGATGAGGCCGGCGTGGTAGCTCGTGCCGCACGCGATCACGTAGACGCGGTCCACGAGGTTGAGCTCCTCGAAGGTGAGCCCGAGCTCGTCGATGTCGAGCTCGCCCGTCCCAGCGAGGCGCCCCACGAGCGTGTCGCGCACGACGCGCGGCTGCTCGGCGATCTCCTTCATCATGAAGTCGGGGTAACCGCCCTTCTCCGCCATGTCGACGTCCCAGTCGATGTGCGTGACGGCGGGTTCGATCTGCTCGCCCTGGTCATCGGTGTAGGTGATGCCCTCGGGCGCGAGGCGGGCGAACTGGCCGTCCTCGAGCACCACCACGTCGCGGGTGGCGTCGATGAGCGCGATGACGTCGGAGGCGACGTAGCTGCCCCGCTCGCCGCGACCGATGATGATGGGGCTGTCCTTGCGCGCCACGGCGATCACCCCCGGCTCGTCGACGCAGACCGCGGCCAGGCCGTAGGCGCCCACCACATGGGTGCAGGCCTCGCGGACGGCCGCCATGAGGTCATGGGTCGCGGGGATGCCGGCGGCCGCGCTCCCCTCGTAGGCCTCCTCGATCAGATGGGCGAAGACCTCGGTGTCGGTCTCGCTCTTGAAGACGTGGCCGCGGGAGGCGAGCTCCTCGCGCAGCTCGGCGAAGTTCTCAATGATGCCGTTGTGCGCGATGGCGATGCGGCCGTCGCAGCTCGTGTGGGGATGCGCGTTCGACTGGGTCGGGCGGCCGTGGGTGGCCCAGCGCGTGTGGCCGATGCCGCAGGTCGCGGGCAGGTGGCGGGCGGCGAGCTCGGACTCGAGGCCGGCGACCTTCCCCACGCGGCGGATCACGTCGAGGACGGCGTCGCCGTCGGGGCCGCGATCCTCAAGCGCCACGCCAGCCGAGTCGTATCCGCGGTACTCCAGGCGCTTGAGCCCGGAGACGAGGATCTCCGCTGCCTTATCCTGACCGGTGTAGCCGACGATTCCGCACATAGTTCGCTCCTTGGGTCGGTGGCTTCAGGTGCGCGAGACAGACGGCGGCCGCGGCGCTCCGCGCGGGCGGGGACGCACCCCGCGACCCCGTGCCGAGGACGATCCGTTTCGCACAATAAAACATGGTAGCGACGCGATGCGGAGCTGCTGTGCAGCAAGGTGGTTATTCCATTGAAATACCAGTAGGGACAGAGGATGCGCGGGTGCGGAGGGTGCGCCCGCATCCGAGGCTCCAACGAGAGCGGTGGAGGGACACGAACGGGGCTCGATTCGCGGTGCACGGGGTCCGAGCGTTGGCGGGCGCAGCAAGGACGCAAGGGCTGCGGTACGCGGGGCGGCGCTCGCGCCCGTAACCGCCGCGCGCCCCAGAGCCCGCTAGGACAGGAGCGCCCCCATGTCGAGCTCGGGCGCCGCGGCGCTACCCGGCGCGCCGGTGCTCGCGCGCTGCAGCAAAAACGGACGCACCCGCGCCTGGTGGTTGAGCGACGGGTCCGCGCCCGGGTCGGGCTCGCCCGTGAGCTCGGCCAGCTTCGCGAGCTCGATCTGCTCGATCAGCATCTGCACGCCGCGCCGCCCCACCTCGTAGCCGGAGGGCACCACCGTCGTCAGGGCCAGCCGACCGGTCCACGCCAGCGGATTTCCCTCGCACCCCGCCACGGCCACCTCGTCGGGCACCGGGATCCGGGCGGCGTCCAGTCCCGCGATGATCCCCACAGCCAGCGCGTCGGTGAGCGCGATGATGAAATCGGGCCGCTGCGGCCGCGGGCGCTTCGCAAGGGCGCGGGCGAGATCGATGCCGTCCCGGGCGAGCGCGCCCGTCTCGATCGACTCGAACCGGGGCCCCGCGGCGTCGAGCAGGGTGCGCCCAATACCGAGGGCGCGGTCCCGGCAGGCCCGGCCGTCGCGCGCACCGACCACCGCCACATGGCGGGCGCCCGCGCGGAGCGCGCAAGCCGCCACGAGCGAGCCCTGCACGTCCGCCCCGCCCGACACGTAGAACCCCGGCTCCTCGCTGTCCAGGCCCAGATAGACATGGGGGATCGACCCCATGAGGGCGTCGGCGGGACGCGGGTCGTATGCGCAGGGGTCCGCGGGAAGGTCCTCGCCGGGGGTCGCGGCTGCTGCGACGCTGCTTGGGTTGGAGGCCGGGGACGTGGCGGCTCTGACCGGGCCGGCGGTTGCCGCGCTGCTCAGCACGGTAGCTTCGTCACCATCCGGGCAGGCAGCGCCACCCGAGTCGGCAGCAACCGCACCGGCAGCCCCGGCCGCAGGCCACCCACCGGCAGCCCCTTCGCCCGGAAGCCTCTCCCCGGCAGCCCCCGCTCCCGCAGGCCGCTCCCCGGCCGCACCAAGACCGTCAACAGCACCGGAACCGCTTGCCGCCGCGCTGCAGTACCCCAGCTCCACGGGCTGCAGCAGCACGCCCGCCACCTGGGTTCCGGCGAAGTAGCGCAGGTGGCGCCGCTCCAACTCGGCGTCCCCGGCGGAATTCGCGAGCACCACGTCGTACCCGGCGCGGCGCGCCTCGCTCTGCGCGCCGTTGGCCACCTGCAGCGCGAACCCGCTGCTCAGGTTCGGGAGCACGAGCCCGAAAGTCATGCTGCCGCCGCCCGCGAGCAGGCGGGCGCTCTGATTCGGGGCGTACCCGAGCTTGTCCATCGCGGCGCGCACGCGGTCGAGCGTCGCAGCGCGCACCCGTTCGGGATGGTTGAGCACGTTGGACACGGTGCCCAGGGCCACACCGGCCTCGCGCGCCACGTCCTGGATCGTCACCTTGGGCATCTACCCTGCAATCTCCTGGAGGGCCTGATACGCGGCCCCAAGGGCGCCGGCGTCGTTGCCGAGCACGGCGCGGCGCAGCACGTAGCGGTCGCGCACGCCCGGGAAGACGTAGTCGCGCAGGCGGTCGGCGAGCGGGCCCATGAGGAGGTGGCCGGCGTAGGAGAGGCCGCCGCCCACGATCACCTCACGCGGGTCGATGACGTTGACCACCTGGGCAAGCGCCTGGGCGAGGTACTCCACCGTGAGGTCGCGAGCCTCGATCGCGAGGGGCTCACCGGCCGCCACCTCGTCGAAGACCTCCTTGCCCGAGGTGAAGGTGTGGGCCGATCCGGCGCGCGCGTAGAGCTCGTTGGCCGTCTTCACGAAGCCGTTCGCCGAGGCATAGCACTCGAGGCAGTCCTTCTTGCCGCAGCCGCAGAGGCGAGACTCGTGCGCCGCGACCGGGGAATGCCCGATCTCCCCCGCGCAACCGTGGTCGCCGTTCATGACGCGGCCGGCCACCACCACGCCGCCGCCGACGCCGGTGCCGAGCGTCACGAAGACGGCGTTGCCGCCGGCGCTCTCCGGGTCGCCTCCCATCCACACCTCGCCGAGGGCCGCGGCGTTGGCGTCGTTCAGCAGGGCGACGGGCATGCCGAGCTCCGACTTGAGGGCGCGGCCGAGCGGCATGTTCGTCCAGCCCAGGTTGACGGCGCGCTCCACCACATCGCCCACGATGGGCCCGGGCACGCCCACGCCGATGGCGACCGGTCGCTCGTCGCCCGTGAGGCCGTCCATCTTCTCGCGCATGCTTTCGACCATGTCGCTCGGGATGTTGATGCCGTTGTCGCTCACGTCGGTGGGGATGGCCCACTGCTCGTGGATCTGCCCCGCCTCGTCGACGATGGAGAACTTGACCGTGGTCCCACCCAGGTCGATTCCGAATACGCGCTTCATTGCGGCCCCTTTCGGCGTTGATATGCGCCCCCTATTGTAAAAGGTCGCGGCCGCGTGGGGAGCGCGGGGGTCCGACGTTCCGGCGGGCGGCCGGGGGACGAGATCGGGTGCAGGCCCGGGGTACGCGCACGGGCGGCGGACCGGGCCGCACGCGGGAGGAAGCCCACCGAGGCGCCCCACTCGACGGACGACGGGCCAGCGCCTATCCATGCAGCGTGCACAGGAAAGATGCCCCATGGAAGAGATCGCAGCTCAGAAGGACCAGCTCAAGGCCGGCGTGCGGAGCCGCGTCATCGTGCGGACGGGCGTCATCGGCATCGCGGCGAACGTGCTGCGCGCCGCCTTCAAGGCCGTGATCGGGTTCGCCTCGAACTCCATCGCCATCACGATGGACGCGGTGAACAACCTCTTCGACGCACTCTTCGACGCCGTCCTCTCGCTGCCGACGCTGGTTGCGGCCGTCGTGTTCCTCGTGGCCGGCGTGGCGATCGAGGCGTGGGTCGGGACGCTGATCTCGGTGTTCATTGTGAAGGGCGGCCTCGAGATGCTCGGCGGGGCCATCAACCAGATCCTCGGCGAGCGCGCGGACGCCGAGCTCGCGCGCGAGGTGAAGCGCGCGGTCGCCGCCGACCCCGATGCGAACGGCGCCTTCGACCTGGAGCTGCACGCCTACGGTCCCGAGCAGATCGTGGGATCGGTGCACACCGAGGTCCCGGATACAGTTTCTGCCGGCGAGATCGACGAGATGAGCCGGCGCATCCAGGATGCAGTGTACGCGGCCACC
The DNA here is from genome assembly GCA_015062655.1 of Coriobacteriaceae bacterium. Taxonomy (GTDB): domain Bacteria; phylum Actinomycetota; class Coriobacteriia; order Coriobacteriales; family Coriobacteriaceae; genus Collinsella. Next base: position 108,601 of record SUUG01000013.1, on the reverse strand, counting down.
GACGGACGCGTGCTGATCGCCGCCGTGGGGATCTACTTCCGCGACACCACCGACAGCACGGCCAAGCAGATGCGCAGCGAGATCACCCGCATAGTCATGGCGCACGAGGGCGTGCTGCAGCTGCACGGGTTCTACGTGGACGCAGCGGCCGGCGAGCTGAGATTTGACGTGATCCTCGACTTCGCCCTACCCAACCGCGAGGCCACCTACCGGCAGATCCGCGCCGAGGTCCAGGTCGCCTACCCGGACTTCACGCTGAACACGTTCCTCGACGCAGACGTCACGGACTGACGGATTGACGGGCACGGAGGGGTGCTTTCGCGCAAAAAGTCGATTGTAAGGGGATTTTTCCGGAACCCTTCAGTAGACCCCCTGAAATGCACAACTTCCACCCGGATTGTCCCCAGTTGAGTGCTTTATCTTGATAGAGTGTATTGAGTCTTTCTAAAAAATCCCCCTACAATCGACTTTTTTGTTTCTGCGCACGGAGAGGGATGCGATTCTCCCTACGCAAAACTTCGCCATGGGCCGAGAATGAGGTGCGTGCCCCTGCATGCCCTCTCGTCCGGATCGATTGCTGCCGGACAACGGTGCAGCTGGTCCCGGCAGGCGAGCTAACGCGGCAGCACAAGGCCGCAGTGCAGGTATCGTGAAGAACTTCCCAGCCTTCCCCTGCCCCTAATTAGATTGTATACAATTTAATTGCGCAGAGTTACATGGCGACGGCACCCGTCGGCTCCACAGCAGAAAGGACGAGCCATGAGCGTCTATGAGCACACCGCCATCAAGCCAGACGGCACCGAGGTCCCGCTCTCCGACTACGAGGGCAAGGTTCTGCTGATCGTCAACACGGCCACGGGCTGCGGCTTCACCCCGCAGTACGAGGACCTCGAGGCGATCTACAAGAAGTACCGCGACCAGGGGCTCGAGATCCTCGACTTCCCCTGCAACCAGTTCAAGAACCAGGCCCCCGGCACCGACGACGAGATCCGCGAGTTCTGCAGCGTGAAGTTCGGCGCCGACTTCCCGCAGTTCAAGAAGGGTGACGTCAACGGCGAGAACGCCTGGCCGCTCTTCGCCGACCTCGCCACGCAGAAGCCGTTCGACAGCTTCGGCAAGGGCGCGAAGGCCATGGCCATGAAGGTCGTCAAGTACGGCATCGACAAGGAGTACGGTGACAAGGCCTACATCAAGTGGAACATCACGAAGTTCCTGGTGGACCGCGAGGGCAACGTCGTGGCGCGCTTCGAGCCGACCATCGACATAGCCGGCTTAGAGCAGGCCGTCGCGAACCTGCTCTAAGCCGGCGCGCATTTCAAGAGAGTGGTGAGGCAGATGACCGGTAGGAGCGCCGAGGGCGCGCGGATCGCGGCGGTTTGCGGGACCCATCACCAGCTGCTGCTCGACAACCAGCTCTGTTTCCCCCTCTACGCGGCGTCGCGGGCGATCACGCGCCGCTACACGCCCCTGCTGAGCAAGCTCGGCCTCACCTACACCCAGTACATCACCATGCTGGCGCTGTGGGAGCGCGACGGCGTCACCGTCAACGAGCTCGGGGGGCGGCTCCTCCTCGACTCCGGCACGCTCACGCCGCTCCTGAAGAAGCTCGAGAGCCGAGGCCTGATCGCGCGCGCACGCGACGCGGCAGACGAGCGCCGGGTGATCGTGAGCCTGACCGATGCCGGTCACGACCTGCGCGAGCGGGCGGCGGGCATCCCCCTGGAGATGCAGGGCTGCCTGGATCTCGACCCCGCCGACGCAGCCGAGCTCAAAAGGCTGCTCAAGAAGGTCCTCGCCGGCTTGGCGTGAGCGGCGCGCGGGCGGGTTCGCCTACGAGCTCGGCCGCAGCAAGCACGACATAACCCTCCTCGACATCTACCGGGCCGTGCAGTCCACGCGCCTCATGCGCACCCATCAGCACGCCAACCCGGAGTGCCCCGTGGGAGGCCACATCAAGCGCATCCTCGACCCCATCGTCGGGCACGCCGAGCAGGCGCTTCAGCAAGACCTCGCGCGACAGTCCCTCGGCGGCGTCATCGAGGACATGCGCGCCGAGCCCGTAGGCGGAACCGGCGGCGTCGGCGCGATGGCGATCCCGCTCGCCAAAACCCGCGGTCTCACCGTCTACGCCAACGGCGGCGCCGAGAGCGCCGAGCGCGTGCTCGGCCCCGGGGTTGACCGGTTCTTCGACTACAAGACCCAGGACTACACGAAGGGGCTCTCCGACGTCGACTTCGTGCTGGACACCCTTGGCGACAAGGAGACGGAGCGCCAGCTCTCGATCATGCGGCGCGGCGGCACGCTCGTGTCGCTGCGCGGTATGCCCAACGGGGCTTCGCCCGCCGCATGGGGCTGCCGCTCTGGAAACGTTTGCTGTTCACCGTCGCGGGGCTCTCGTTCGACCGCATGGCGAAGAAGTACGGCGGAAGCTACCCCTTCATCTTCGTGCAGTCCGATGGCGAGCAGCTCGCCGAGGTTGCGCACGTGGCCGAGGAGCGTCGAATCAAACCCTCCGTGGACACGGTCTTCCCCTTCGACGATGTGAACGCCGCGCTCGACAAGGTCGCGAACGGGCGCTCGCGCGGCAAGACCGTGATCCGGTTCTGAGGAGCCCTCACACCGTCGCCGTGTCCGGCAGCGCGAGGTCGGCCGCGTCGGTCGCGTTCAACCACGCGAGATAGACGCTCGGATAATGCCCGCGCAAGATCGTGAGCGGGTTGAGGTGCGCCGCGGCGGCCACCGTGACCCCTACGGCCCCGCCGGGTGTCATCAGCTCCCGCGCGCTCGGCACGCGCTCCGAGGCATCCTCCACAAACCCCCGCACCGACTGCTCGGCATCGGGATCGTAGGCATCGCCCTCACCGGTAAGCTCTGAGAAGGCCGCCAGCATGCGCCGATGGGCCGCATCGAAGCCGTCCCGATCCTGGCCGGGGAAGCCCACGGTCACGCCGTTGCGGTTGAACCCCCAGCTCTCAAGCGGGAGGTACGGAACCGGATCGGCCGGGTTCACGATGTTGAAGATGTTGCCGTAGCGCGCGGCGTCCCCGGCGGCTGCCACGGTCGTGCGCGGCGAGGCGAAGGTGTAGGCGAAGACGCGGTCAGCGGCGGCCAGCGCGGCCTCGGCCGCATCATCGCCGTGCTCTGATGCGGCAACGCTCTCGGCGGCCTCGTCGTCGAGCATCGACGCGAGCAGCCCCGCGACAGCTCCTCCCCTGCTGTGCCCGCACAGCAGCACCGACACGGCATGGCCCTTGCTATGGGCCGCCTCGCGCCAGGCGTCGAGCTCGCCTTTGATCTCCTCGGCGGCGGTCAGGTAGCCGGAATGGTGCCCGTCCGCCTTCTGGGCGACGAGCTCGTTGGCCGCGTCGCCCAGGTTGAAGTTGCTGAGCCACTCTGACCCGTAGCTGCCGCGCACCGACACGGCGATCAGCTCGCGCGCGGACCCCTCGGTCGCATCCTCAACCTGCTTGCTCGCGATCGTGTAGGCCACGCCGTCCGCCTGCTGCGTGACGGCGTCGAGGACCTCGTCGACCACCTCGCTGCGGTACCGGTACGACTCCGTGGAGACCCGCGAGAACCCGAGGGTCGCAAGCGCGTCCTCCATGTACGCCGGCTGGCTGGAGCCCGCCTGGTAGTACCCGGACTCCGAATAGGCGAGCGTGGAGAGGAGCATCGCGGCGCGCGCGAGGTCGTGGTTGTAGGCCGTGGGCTCGGCGGAGAACCAGGCGTCGTCCCAAAGCACGCTCGAGGTGATCTCGCCGGCGGACTCCGCGCCGAACAGGGTGTAGGAGACGGACGCCTCGAACCGGCCCTGGGCGGGGACGCCGTCGGCGAACGCGGCCGTAGGGGCATCCGGCGAGGCGACGGCGCCGGCGCCCTGGCGCTCCTGCTCATGGCGGCATGCCAGGACGACGGCGCCGATGACCACGACGAGCAGCAGGCATGCGAGCAGCGCGACGGGGACGCGCTTGAGCGCGACCCGCAGCGTCTCGGCGACGGCTTCATGCGACATGCGACGGGTCCTCCTTTCCATTGCCCGATAGCATAGCAAGGAAGCGGGCGCCGTCGCAGGCGCGAGGCTTACGATTTCCTAAGGATGATGGATGTACGGAAGCGCGGGCGGGGCGCGGGTACGGAAGCAGGGAGGGACGGCACGGAGTCGCGGGCGCAGGGTCGGGCAGCACGAGGGAACGGGCAGCCCGCGGGCGAGACCGGCTCCTCCCGGTCCGCGGGCGGAACGGCGCACCGGGACGCGGGCACGGAGCCGGTCCACGCGGCGCGCCGGAGCGCGGCCGGCAGATGACAGCGGATGACAGCGCCGCTACAGGCCCTGGCACACCCCCGCGGCGTCGAGCTCAGGAAGCAACGCCGCACGGCTCCGGTTCATGATCAGCTCCTCGGGGAAGTGGATCTCCTCAAGCAGAGAAGTCACGCGCTCGTAGCCGCCGATCTGCCAGGCCAGATGCGCATCAGAGTTGACGCAGACGCCCACGCCCAGCTCGGCGCAGCGCTCGGCGATCTGCCGGCAGGTGCGGTGCGTCGGGTCCCCGCTTCTCCCCGCGAGGCTGTGCTCGTTGATCTCGATGAGCTTATGGCGCTCCCTCGCGCAGGTGAGAACTGTGTCGATGTCGTACGGGACGCCCGAACGACCCGTGTGCCCCAAGATGAAGACGCGGGGGTTCTCAAGGGCGCCGACGTACATCTCCGTGGTCTGCGCGACGGTCGCGCCCGCGGTGAAATCCGAGTTGTGGACGCTGGCGACCAGGTAGTCGAGGTTCTCGGTCACGCGCTCGAAGAGGCTGCGGTCGAGCTTGTAGGGGCGCCCGACGATGCTCTCGGGGACAGCGATGTCCTGGCCGAACAAGCCTCCCTTGAGAGTGACGATGTCCGCTTCGGCGGCGCGCAGCACGGTCACGCCGTCCCACGTGCGCGGCCAGATGACCTGGTTCGCGAAGAACTGGAAGTTGCGCAGGTCGTTGCTGGGGAAGAGCATCGAACTGAAGTGATCGGCGGAACCCAGGACCTCGATGCCGCGGGCTGCGGCGGCCGTCACGTTCTCCTGGATGGTCGAGTACGCATGGCGTGAGTACAGCGTGTGCGTATGCAGGTCTCCGAGGATCTCGCACATGGCAGCTCCTTCTCGCAGCGCGGCGGGCTGCGGTCGCATCGACGGGCTTCGAAGCCAGTCTAGCACCGGAGCGAGGACCGCATCGAGCGGCGTCGGACTGGGGGTGGGTCGCGAGCCGCTGCGTTCAGATACGCGCCGTCGATCTCGAGCCGCTGGGGTTCGGCTCACGGCGTCGGTTCCGGGCCATCAGTTCACAGCGTCGATCTTCATTTGGCACGGCTGAGCGGTGTCGATCTTGGGCCGTCGGGGCTCGGCTCGCACCCGCGATCTCCATCCGGCGCGTCAGAGCGACACCGGGCTGCGCAAAACTAGCCCCTCTTGTACCAGTTTTGGCATCAGTGAAACAAAACTCATTCGACTTGTACCAGTTTTGGGTGCCACGCCGAGTAGACCGGCCTTGCGGCGTAAAGAAACGGCAGGTCAGAGGATCGCACTTTTCTCGTCTACTACAGCCGAGGCTGAAAACTGGTACAAGTCGAATGAGTTTTGCAGCGGCTGGGTCAAAACTGGTACAAGTCGCGTCAGATTTGCACCGCGACACGAGAAGGCCCGGATCGGCGCAGCCGATCCGGGCCTTCTGCTGCACGGCAGACGTCACGCGCGCACGCCGTACTCCTTCGCGAGCGCCCGCCACGCAGGCAGCGACGCCTCGATCACCTCGGGCGCCACGCAATAGCCGATGCGGATCCACCCGGGCACCCCGAAGCTGTCCGACGGCACAGGCAGCAGCTCATACGTGCGGGCCCGCTCGCAGAACGCGCCGGCATCCTCCTCGAGCGCACGGACCCACAGGTAGAAAGCGCCATCCGGCTCCACGTAGGTGTAGCCGGCCTCCGAAAGCGCACGGCACAGCAGGTCGCGATTGCGCCGATACGCCTCGACATCGGAGGGCTCATCCACGCAGTCGATCACCACGCGCTGGAAGAGCGCCGGCGCGCACACGAACCCGAGCGCGCGGGCGGCACCCGCCACGGCAGCCATCACGCGATCGGAGCTGCCCATGGTGTCCGGCACCAACACCCAGCCCACGCGCTCTCCGGGAAGCGAGAGCGACTTGGAGTAGGAATAGCACACCACCGTATGCTCGTAGACCGAGGGCACCCAGGGGATCTCGGCTCCGTAGGTGATCTCGCGATACGGCTCATCGGAGATGAGGTAGACCGGCTCCTGCCGTCCGCGGTTCACCTCCTCAAGCATCGCGGCCAGCGCCCCGAGCGTCTCCCGGGGGTAGACCACTCCGGTGGGGTTGTTCGGCGAGTCGATGATGATCGCCGCTGTGCGCTCTGTGATCGCCGCGCGGATCGCGTCGACTGGAAGCTGGAACGTCTCGGGATCAGCCGCCACCTCGACACAGGCCGCGTCCGCGTTCTCGATCCAGACCCGGTACTCGGGGAAGTACGGCACGATGACGATGACCTCCTCCCCCGGCGAGACCAGCGCATGCAGGGCGCAGGAGACCGAGGCGGCGGCGCCCACGGTCATGAAGAGGTTTCCCGCCTCATAAGAGGTGCCGAAGCGCCGGTTGAGCGAGGCCGCCACCGCGGCGCGGGCCTCGGGCAGGCCCGGGGCCGGCGTGTAACCGTGCAGCGCCATCGAGGGCACCTCCGCGAGCGAGCGCTCGATGCTCTCGCGCACGGCCGCCGGGGCCGGGACGCTCGGGTTTCCCAGGCTGAAATCGAAGACCTTGTCGGCGCCGATCTCGGCTTTGCGCGCACAGGCGTAGGAGAAGATCTCGCGGATCACCGAGCTCTCGGCCCCGCGCTCGTACATCGTCTCATTGATCATGGGTCCACCTCTCTCAATCGATGACCTCACGGTACCTGAACCGCGGCCGCGAACGGGTCCGGGCGCCATCTTGAAACAAAATGCCCCGTGCGCAGTGCTGCGCACGGAGCCGTCCACATGTCCGATTCGCTGAGGCGCCAGCGGCTACCGTGCCGCGGGCCGACCCCCTCGCCTAAGCGTCCTTCGAGCCGTCCGCGGCAGGCGCCTCATCCGAGGCGGCACGGGCATCGGCAGCGGCGGGAGCATCACCGGCCGCCCCCTCGGACGCGATCGCGGCCTGCGCGAACGCCTCGGCCTCGGCGGCGAGCTCGGCCTCCTGCTCGGGCGTCAGCGGGCGGCGGCGCGCGCCGGACGCGGCGGAGCCGTCGCCGGAGCCCTCGCGCTCGAGATAGGCGTCCCACTCGTTGTCGAGCAGGGCCACCACGGCCTCGCCCTCCACCGTCTCGCGCTCGAGCAGCACGCTCGCCATGAGATCGAGCTGGTCGCGGCGCTCGTCGATGATCTTGACCGCGCGCTCGTGGGCCTCGCGCATGATGCGCTGCACCTCGGCGTCGATGCGGCGCGCCGTCTCCTCGGAGTAGTCCTGGTGGTTTGCGTAATCGCGGCCCAGGAACACCTGGTGCTGCGCCTCGCCGAACACCTGCGTGCCGAGCGCCTCGCTCATGCCCAGCCGCGTGACCATCTCGCGGGCCATCTTCGTCGCCCGCTCGAGGTCGTTCGACGCGCCCGACGTGATGTCGTCGCACATGAGCTCCTCGGCCACGCGGCCGCCGAGGAAGACCGCGAGCTCGTCGAGCATCTCACCGCGCGTCTTCAGGAAGTGGTCCTCAGCCGGCAGCTGCAGCGTGTAACCGAGGGCCTGGCCGCGGCTCACGATGCTGATCTTGTGCACCGGATCGGAGTTGTCGAGGATGTGCCCCACGAGGGCGTGGCCGCTCTCGTGGTAGGCGATGATCGAGCGCTCCTTCTCGGTCATCACGCGGCTCTTGCGCTGCGGCCCGGCGATCACGCGCTCCATCGACTCCTCGATCTCGTCCATGGAGATCGACTTCCGCGAGCGGCGTGCGGCGAGCAGCGCGGACTCGTTCAGCAGGTTCGCGAGGTCGGCGCCCGTGAACCCGACTGTGAGCTGGGCGAGCTTCTCGAACTTCACGCCCGGCTCGAGCGGCTTGTTCGCCGCATGGACGCGTAGGATCCTCTCGCGGCCGCGCACGTCGGGCCGGTCGACCGTCACCTGGCGGTCGAAGCGCCCCGGGCGCAGCAGGGCCGGATCGAGGATGTCGGGCCGGTTCGTGGCGGCGATCAGGATCACGGACTCCGACTCATCGAAGCCGTCCATCTCGACGAGCAGCTGGTTGAGTGTCTGCTCGCGCTCGTCGTGCCCGCCGCCGAGGCCGGCGCCGCGCTGGCGGCCGACCGCGTCGATCTCGTCGATGAAGATGATGCTCGGGCTTTGGGCCTTCGCCTCCTTGAAGAGGTCGCGCACGCGGGAGGCGCCCACACCCACGAACATCTCCACGAAGTCCGAGCCGGAGATGCTGAAGAACGGCACGCCGGCCTCGCCTGCCACGGCCTTGGCGAGCAGCGTCTTGCCCGTGCCCGGAGGGCCCACAAGCAGCACGCCGCGCGGGATCTTGGCGCCGAGGCGGCGGTAGCGCGCCGGATCGGCGAGGAAGTCGCGGACCTCCTCGAGCTCCTCCACGGCCTCGTCAATGCCGGCGACGTCCTTGAACTTCACCTTGGGGCGCGTGGCCTCGTTGGTCTTCGCATTGGTCTTGCCGAACTGCATGGCGCGGTTGTTGGAGCCCATCATCTGGCGCATGAAGTACACCATGATGAGGATCAGCGCCACCGTGGGCATGGCCGTCATCAGCAGCTCGGAGACGAAGTTCGGGTCCTTCGGGTCCACCTTGTAGGTGGTCTTGGGGTGCTCGGCCATGAGCTCGGCGAGCGAGTCGGGGCCCACGTAGGTCGCCTTGTACTTGACGAGGTCGGACTTCTCCCCGACCTTGTCGGCGTCCTTCCAGTACGAGCCCGTGACGTCGCCGGTGACCACCTGGTAGGTGGCCGTGCTCACGCGGTCCTCCTTGACCGCGGTGATGAACTCGCTCGTGGCGAGCTCGGCGGCCTTGGGGCCGGCGGAAAGCGAGCCGCCCATGTTGTAGATCAGGTACACGACGAGCGCGATGCCCACGATCAGATAGACGAGGTTCAGGCGCGGGTTGCCCGGCGGGTGCGGTCCGCCCGGTCCCGAGGACGAGGGGCCGGAGCCGGGGCGCGGAGGGCGCCCGTCGCCGCCGTTGCCGCTGGCGAGCAGCAGCGCGTCGGTTTCAGTGGTTGGTTCGGTGAACGACATGCTACGAGTAGACCTCCGGCTTGAGAACGCCGACGAAGGGCAGGTTGCGGTAGCGCTCGGCGAAATCGAGGCCGTAACCCACGACGAACTCGTCGGGGCAGTGGGCGCCCACGTACTTGGGGTTGACGGCGGTGGTGCGGCCCTTGACGTCCTTCCAGAGGAAGGCGGCGACCTCGAGCGAGGCGGGCTGGCGGTGCGACAGGCTCTTCATCAGGTACTTGAGGGTGAGGCCCGAGTCGAGGATGTCCTCGACGATGAGGACGTCGCGGCCCTTGATGTCCATGTCGAGGTCCTTGACGATGCGCACCACGCCCGAGGACTTCGTCCCGTCGCCGTAGCTCGAGACGGCCATGAAATCGATGGCGAGCGGGCTCTCGATGGTGCGCATGAGATCGCCCATGAAGACGACCGCGCCGCGCAGGACGGCGATGAGCACCAGGTCCTTGCCGGCGTAGTCCTCGGTGATCTGCTTGCCGAGACGGGAGACGATCTCCTTGATGTCGTCCTCGGTGAACAGGACCTTCTCAACGTCGGGATGCAGTGCTTCCATGCGTGGCCTTCCTCCTTGGCTCGAACTGGCGGGCGACAAGGTGCGCCCATGCTGGGGATTCTACCCCGCGGGCGGGACAAAGGGGGCGCTCGCGCGAAGACAGGCGCCGTCTTGTCCGAAAAAGCGTCTTTGCGGCCGGCGGCGGGCGCGAGGGCGGCCGCGATGGCGGCACCGAGGCGGCTGCAACGGCGTCCGCGATGGCGGCGTGATGCCGAGCGTTCGTGATCCCGACTTTTCGCGCATGAAAATGCCGGATTTCGAACGCTCGGCATGGGCGGACGGACGCAGGCGCCCGTGCGGGCTCGGTGGGCGCGAGCGCACGCGTGCACCGCGGCCCCGGCCAAACCGCCGCGACGCCGGCTCAAACTCGTCTCTACAGCGTTCCGAGCTCGCCTACCACGTGGCCGTAGCGCTCCTCGGGCTCCTTCACGTCCACGCCCTCGAAACGGAAGAACCGGGCCGGATCGTGCATGAGGTCCTCGAGCGGCACGAGCACGAAGTCGCGCTCGCCGAGGCGCGGGTGCGGCAGGCGCAGCTTGTTGCCTCCATGCACCTCGCCGTCCATCCAGATGAGGTCGCAGTCGATCACGCGCGGCCCGTTGGGCTTGGCGCTCTTGGTGCGGTTGCGGCCGAGGGCGTTCTCCACCTCGAGCAGCCGCTCGAGCAGGATGAGCGGCGCGAGCTCCGTCTTGATCTCGATCACGGCGTTCGCGAAGGGCTCCTGGCGGGTCTCGTAGGCGGGCTCGCTCTCGTAGATGCGCGAGCAGCTCGACACGCAGGTCATGGGGATCTCGGCGATGAGGTTCTTGGCCGCGCGGATGTTGTCGGACCGCTTGCCCATGTTGGAGCCGAGGGCCACGAAGGCACGGCGCGGCTGGGGGCGCGCGATGGCCCAGAAGCCGTTCAGGAACTGGGTGAAGCCTGCGACGTCGTGCACGCGGACGATGTTCGCACCGAGCTGGATCGCGCCCAGGCAGACGCCGTAGGTGGCGGCGTCGCGCGCGCGGGCCTCCTCCACGCCGGAGACGGCACCCACGAACCGCTTGCGCGACACGGCGCACAGCAGCGGGTAGCCGAGCGAGGCAAGCTTGGCCGTCTCGCGCTGGATCACGATGTCCTCGTTGGTGTCCTTGCCAAAGCCCGGGCCGGGATCGATGCAAATGCGGTTGCGGTCGACTCCCGCCTGCATGAGGGCGCGCGCCTGATCGGAGAGGAACCCCATGACGCGGCGCATGATGGGTGCCGAGTCGGGCAGGGTGAAGCGGCGCAGCTGCGAGGTCGCGCCCATGGCGGCGTCGCGCTTGGCCGAGCGCGCCATGATGGCGGCGAGCTCGTCGGTGGTGGGGGCGACGCGCTCCTCGGCCTCAGCCGTGAGCTCGGCGGCGAGCGCCTGCTCCCGTTCCTCGTCGGGCTCGGGCGCCTCAGCGGCCGCCGCGGAGCCGTTCGGCGCCGCCATGCCGGCGATGGGGAGCTGCGTCTGCACGAGCCCGAGGCCGAGCTTGCCGGGGCCGCGGCGGGCCTTCGCCCCCTTTGCCTCCTTCGCCTCGGCCGCGCGGCGGGCGCGCTCGGCGGCGTAGGCCGCGGCCGAGGTGTCGAGCTGCACGGCGGTATGGCGGCGCGGCGCCTCCTCGGTGGGGGCGCCCGCGTGCATGACGATCACGCCGCAGGTGCTGTGGGTGACGAACTCCATCATCTTGGGGTCGGTGAAGCCGGTGACGTCGTTCACGATGCTCGCGCCCACGCGGACGGCGGCCTTCGCCACCTCCACATGGCGGGTGTCGATGGAGACGATCGCGCCCTTCTGGGCGAGCGCTCGCACCACGGGCAGGACGCGTTTGGCCTCCTCATCAGGGGTGACCGGCGTGAAGCCGGGCCGCGTGGACTCGCCGCCGACGTCGATGATGTCGGCGCCCTCGTCAAGCATCTTGAGACCGTAGGCGATCGCGGACTCGGCGTCCAAGTGGTCGCCGCCATCCGAGAAGGAGTCCGGCGTGACGTTCAGCACGCCCATGATACGGGGGCGATCAAAGGTGAGCTCGTACTTGCCGCACCGCCATGATTTGCTGTCCTTCGCCATGAGGCTCCTTTCGGGCGCGTTTGATCCTTCCCATTGTATAGGAGTCGCGAAGCGGCGGGTTGGGGGCCATAAACCGACCATGGTCGGCGGCCGGGCGGGCGCGGGGCCCACGCGGGGCGACGGCCGCGTGGGCCCAGTGCGGCCACCCAGCCCCCGCAGGCCCCCTCAGAAGTCGAAGGCGGCCGCGATATCGCAGGAGATGAGCAGGTCAGCGGTGGCGTCCTGGGGCGTGGGGTCGCGGTTCACGATCGCGAGCGCGTCCCCCTTGAAGTACCGCGTGAGGCCGGCCGCCGGGTACACCACGAGCGAGGTCCCACCGATGACGAGCGCGTCGGCCGCAAAGATCGCGCGCACGGCGCCCTCGATCACCGCCTCGTCGAGGGGCTCCTCGTAAAGCACCACGTCGGGCTTGACGGCGCCGCCGCACGCCGGGCACACGGGGACGCCGGCCTCCTCATGGCCGCGCGCGAGGATCCAATCCGCGCCGTACACCTCGCCGCAGCGCCGGCAGACGTTGCGTCGCACCGACCCGTGCAGCTCCCAGACCGTGCGCGAGCCGGCGTCCTGGTGCAGGCCGTCGATGTTCTGCGTCACCACGGCCGACAGCGCACCGGCCCGCTCGAGCTCGGCGAGCTTCAGGTGGCAGCGGTTCGGCCGCGCCCCGGGCGCGATCATCCGCGTGCGGTAGAACGCGAAGAACTCGGCCGGATGCGCCTCGTAGAACGAATGCGAGAGCATGGTCTCGGGCGGATAGTCGAACTGCTGGCGGTAGAGGCCGTCCACGCTGCGGAAATCGGGGATGCCGCTCGCCGTGGAGACCCCGGCGCCGCCGAAGAAGACCACGCGGCGATGGGTGTCGAAGAGCTCCTTGAGGGCCCGCGCCGCCTCGGGCACCTCGGCGATCGTCCGTCCCATGCCGTCCCCTTCCCGCTCGCCTGCATGACATCAGTATAGACACCGGGGGCGTCCGGGCGTTCCGGTACCATAGGGCGCGTGAGACCGACGGGCCGCGGCGCCCGAGACCTGAAGGAGCACCATGTCCAAGACCTACAACTTCGCCTCATGGAACGTGAACGGCCTGCGCGCCGTGCTGAAGAAGGAACCGAGCTTCAACGAGATCGCCCGAGAGCTCGATGCCGACATCCTCGCCCTGCAGGAGACCAAGCTGCAGGAGGGCCAGGTCGAGCTCGAGCTGCCCGGCTACCACCAGGTGTGGAGCTACGCCGAGCGCAAGGGCTACTCGGGCACGGCCGTCGTCACCCGCGAGGAGCCGCTCTCCGTGCGCCATGCCGACGCCGTGCTCGCCCACGCCGCTGACGAGGGGGCGGAGCTCGTGGCCGCCGCCGCGACCGAGGGGCGCGTCTGCGCCCTCGAGTTCGAGCGGTTCTGGTTCGTGGACGTGTACACGCCCAACGCCCAGAACGAGCTCGCCCGCATCGGCGTGCGCATGGCTTGGGACGACGCCTTCCGAGCCTTCCTCAAAGGCCTTGAGCAGGAAACCGGCAAGCCGGTGGTGACCTGCGGAGACCTCAACGTGGCGCATGAGGAGATCGACCTCAAGAATCCCAAGAGCAACCGCGGCAACGCAGGCTTCTCCGACGAGGAGCGCGGCAAGTTCGGCGAGCTGCTCGATGCCGGGTTCACCGACACCTTCCGCCTGCTGCACCCCGACGAGGAGGGTGCCTACAGCTGGTGGAGCTACCGGTTCAACGCGCGCAAGAACAACGCGGGCTGGCGCATCGACTACTTCCTGGTGAGCGACGCCGTGGCCGATCGCGTGCGCGCGGCGGCGATCAGGAGCGACGTCTTCGGGTCGGACCACTGCCCGGTCACGCTGGAGATCGAGCTGTAGGCGAAACCGCCCCGCATCGGCGCTCCTATGGGGACACCGATGCGGGACGTCGCAACTCAAGCGGCACGGGGAGCGAGGCGCCCCTCCGCCATCTCGAGGACGGCGTCGTAGCGCGCGGCGGTCTGCTCGTCCAGACGGTGGGTGACGGCCACCACCGCGACCCCCTCGAGCCCGAGCAGGAGATCGTCGATCCGGCGGGCATTCGCCTCATCGAGCGCGGAGGTGGCCTCGTCCACCAGCAGCAACCCCTTGCGGTGCAGCAGGGCGCGCGCTATGGCGATACGCTGCCGCTCGCCGCCGGAGAACCGGGCTCCCCCCTCCTCTACCGGTGTATCGAGCCCTTGGGGCAGTGCAGCCAGCAGGTCGCTGAGACCCGCTTCGCGGGCCGCCGCCATGACCTCATCATCGGTGTGCTCGCCCCACAGCGCGATGTTCGCACGGAGGGTGTCATCGAAGAGGAAGACGTCCTGGTGGATCACCGCGCAGTCGGGACGGGCACCGCGGACACCGTCCACCGAGAGCGTGCCCGAGTCGAGCGCGAGCGCACCGGACAGCAAGCCGAGGATGGTCGATTTACCCGAACCGGAACCGCCGACGATCGCGTACTTGCGCCCCGCCTCGACCGTGAGGGATGCGTCCCGCACCACGGGGCCCGCGCCGGGGTATGCGAAGGTCGCGGCGCTCAGCTCCACGGAGGCGTTGACCGGGGCCGGCTCCGGGGCGTCGTCGCGACCGCGGGCCGCACGGGCGGCGAGCTCATCGATCTGGGCGAGGATGGGGCGCACCGACTTGATCTGCCCGACGACCCTCGCAAGGTTGAAGCCGGGCTGGATCACGTTGGCCGCCAGCTGGGCCACGGCCACGATGCCGCCGACGGAGATGAGGCCGTTCATGGCGAACCACGCGGCGATCGCCATGATCGAGAACTGCACGGCGGCGGCCCCGGCCTGGGCCGTACCGAGCAGCAGCCCGGTCACACGGGCGAGGTGGACCTTCGCCCCTTCGAGGTCGCGGGCCCCGCTCTCATGCAGGCCGGCGGCGCGGCCGATGGCCCCGAACGATCGGAGAACATCGAGCCCCTGCATCATGTCGCGGACGCGGGAGTTGTACGCCGTCGCACGCTCCATGATCCTTTCCTGCGCGCCGGCGAGGGCCGACTCGAACAGCTTCGGCAAGACGGCGGGAACGACCATCATCGCGGTGGCGATGGCACCCAGCAGCGGGTTGATGAGCATCAGCGACACGAACGCGCACACCATGCTGACGCTCGAGTCGAATACGGTGAAGACCCCCTCGATGCCGGTCGAGGCGACCGTCTCCATGCTCTGCCCGAGCAAGGTGATCGCGTCGGCGCTGTTCTGCCGCGATCCATCCGCAGATGCCACGAGGAGCCCGTCGGCGGCCCGACGACGAACCGCGAGCATCACCTGTCGCGCCGCGCCCGCCTTGACGGCCGCGGCCAGCCCGCGCAGGACACCGTCCGCAACCGCGTAGGCGACGGCCAAGCCGGCCGCCATGATGATGGGGGCGATGCTGTCCTGCTCGATAGCGGCGGTGGCGGAATCGATGAGCGCGCTCAACGCGAACGCCCCGATGACCCCTGAGAGCGCCTGCATCGTAAGCATGGCCGCCGTCCAGATGATCCTGGCCGCCCCCATCTCTTTGAAATACCTAATCATCTGAACTCCTCCGTTTGATTCGCCGCATGCCATCACCCTGGTTCGAGGTCTAATGCCCAATATTGATCTTGATTTCAATGGAGATCATCGTATCCACCCCATTCATGCATCCGTTGTCGTCGGAAGACATCTTACGGGCGGATAGGGGCCGACCACCATATCGGACGGCGTTCTGAATGAACGTACGTGATTTGTTAAGCGCCGCCGGCGGGTTCCAAAGCATCGCGGGCATCGGGAGCGCCGTCCCATGCCATGTCGAGCTCCACCTCGGCGGCGGTGCGAAAGACCGCGGCCATCTCGGCCTTTCCCGCGAGCTCCATGTAGGCGATGACGGTGCGGATCATGGCCCGGGCGCGAACGGCCTCGCCGAGGCGCCCCATGGCACGTGCCTTCATGAACAGGATCTCGGGCAGCAGAACCTCCTGCTGCCCCTCGATGCTCTCGCGCTCAGCGCGCTCCGCCATCTCAAGGGACTCCTCGTAGCGCTTGAGGCTGTACAGGGCACTCATGAGATTGACTTCCAGGTTCAGCTTGATGATCGCGTACTCGGACCGGCTCGTCTGCATGGAGTCGAGGCATCTCAGCAGCTCGTCACCCAAACGGCAGGCCTCGCGTTTCCGATCAACTCCGGACAGCGCGCAGACGATCCTTCCAAGGGCATAGGCCTCCATGACGCTCAGCAACTCGTGGCGGAAATCGTCAAGATCGATGCTCGGCTTGGTCGCGCGCACCGACTCCTCGAACAACGGGCGGGAGCGATCATCCTCCCCTTGATCGAGCAGCGCCTCAGCCCGCAGGAACAGCACCATCTGGCTATGCACCGCGGAAGACGAAACCTCCCGCTCAAACGCGTCGATGAGCCGCTCCGCCTCCTGAGGTGACGCGGCCTTGAGCTTTTTCTCCGTGGCCTGGAACAGGCGGTCGATCCGCTCGTCGCGCTCACTTTGGAAATAGACCCCGCACAGCTGATCCACGCTCGAGCCCAGCCTGCCCAGCAGCGCGTCGAGGAGCGATGCCGCGGGCGCCTGCCTGTCGTTCTCGATGCGAGAGATCGAAACGGCGGAACACAACCCTTCCGCGAGCTGCTCCTGCGTGAGACCGCGCTTCCGGCGCAGCATGCGTATCGTCTCGCCGAGCGTCATGTCATCCTCCCGCGCCGTGGTGCTCCGATGAAGCAGGCAGGCTCCCGTCGGCGCTGACTGCCAGGCGGTATCCGCCTCTCACTCGCGCAGAGCGCACGCCCGTTTCGCGTTTTCGAAATACCCAAGTGGGCGTTTCGACATGCTTTATTCGGATTATATGCTAGCTGTGCGGAGCTCTATCTACGATCGGTGTTTTAACACGAGAGGGCAACGAGGCAGCGCCCGCAAAAAAGCCGTGCTGCACACGCGCGTCTCACGATTCGAAATGAGCGTGTGGTCATCACCCACATATTCCACCAGAGCCAGGATTACGCAGCGCTCGTCTATCGAACGAGACCGTTGCAAAATCGATAACCGATATTGGGAAACACCTTCATCGGACAAGCTGGTGAAAAAGTGAGAAAAGCGTGGGCGTCACATAGATTTCGATCAAAGCTGACACAATTAGAAGAATATAAGCTGGACCGTGCGTGATGCGGGCTTGAAACACTGTTTAAGCCCGCATCACGCACGATCGGCGCGTCGGCATCCGTTGTTTATGCAACGGGCCCACCCGAGAGCAGCCGCTCGGCGGCGTCCATCTGCTCGGTGGTGCCCACGAGGCCGAGCACATCGCCCGCCGCAAGCGGCGTGCCCGCGTCTACGATCGGGCGCACCTCGCCCTCATGCCGCACGGCCACAACCTGCGCCCCCGTGCACACGCGCAGGTTGAGCTCAGCGAGCGTCTTGCCCGCGGCCTCGCCCTCGCCCACGGTGGCCCACTGCATGTCAACGTCGGACAAGGTCGCCATCAGGCGCTCGAACGCGCGTCTGCGCTTGCCGCGCGCGGTCTCGTCCAGCGCCTCGTAGCCGCTGTCGCGCAGATCGTCGATGTAGCCCTGGATCTGCCGCGGCCGGTACCCCAGGTCGAGCAGGACATGGCGCAGCAGCTCGATGCCTCCCTCGAGTTCGGGCCGCACCACCTCGTTCACACCCGCCTCCACAAGCGCCGCGAGCGCCTCGTCGGAATCGGTGCGCGCGGTGATCGGCAGGTTGGGGTTGGCCGCCTGCCCCGCGTGCGCCACGGAGAGCGCTGAGCTATCGGTCTTCACCGTGATCGCGAGGGCCCGCGCCCGGTCGAGGTTGGCGTGCGCGAGGATCTCGGAGTTCGCCGCGTCGCCCACGAGCACGGGGATCCCGGCCCGCTCGGCCTCCTCGGCCGTGGGCAGGTCGCGCTCGACCACGAGCACCGGCACCTCGAGGTTCGCGAGCACCTCGGCCACGCTGCTGCCCACCTGGCCGTAACCCACCACGACCACATGGTCGGAGATCCCCGCGTCGGGCACCTCGAAGGTCCGCACGCGGCGCTCGAACAGGCGCACGAGCCCCGCGCGGGAGCGGATCGCGCGCTCGAGCGGCGCCTCGAGCTTGAACACGAAGGAGTTGAGCGCGATGGACACCACCGCGCCGCCGAGGATCAGGCTGTACTGCTCGGCGGAGAGGATCCCGAGCGCCATGCCCGTCTGCCCGATGATGAACGAGAACTCGCCGATCTGCGAGAGGCCCGCGCCCACCGTGAGCGAGGTCTTGAGGCCGGCCGAGAACAGCACGCCGAGCACCATGTTGATGAGCCACTTGCCCGCCATGATCAGGGCGACGAGCGCCAGGAGCTGCGGCAGGCTGCTCGCGAGCGTCTGCGGGTTCACCATCATGCCCACCGAGGCGAAGAAGATGATCGAGAAGAGGTCCTGGAAGGGGATGGCCTCGGCGGCCACGCGATGCGAGAGCTTGGAGCCCGACACCACGACGCCGGCGAGAAACGCCCCGAGCGCCACCGAGAGATCGAAGATCACGGCCGCGAGCATGGCCGTGCCGAGCGCGATCACGATGACGGCGAGCTGGAAGAGCTCACGCGGGCAGAACGTGGCGATGCGGGCGAGCAGCCACGGCAGGAGCTTGGAGCCCACCACGAGCATGAGGGCCACGAACACCGCCGTCTTCGCGAGGGCGAGGCCGATCTGCGCGGCGAGCTCGCCGGCCGAGACCTCCTGGCCGCCGAAGACCACCGGCAGCACGACGAGGATCACGACGGTGGCGAGGTCCTCCACGATGAGCCAGCCCGTGGCCACGCGGCCGCCCTGGGTCTGGTAGAGCCCCGCGTCCGTGAGGTTCTTGATGAGCACCACTGTAGACGCGATGGAGACGGAGAGGCCGAGCATGATGCCCGCCTCGGGCGACCAGCCGAAGGCCAGGGCGAGCGCGTAGCCTGCCGCCGTGCCGAGTGCGATCTGCAGGATCGCGCCGGGCACCGCGATGCCCTTGACCTCGTTCAGGTCCTTGAGCGAGAAATGCAGTCCCGTGCCGAACATGATGAACATGACGCCGATCTCGGCGAGCTGGCTCATGGCGTCCGAGTCGCCGATGAAGCCGGGCGTGAAGGGGCCCACGGCGAGGCCGCCGAGCAGGTAGCCCACGATGGGCGGCAGGCGCAGCGAGCGCGCGACGAGCCCGCCGGCGAACGCGGCGACGAGCGCGAGGACAAAGGTCATGAGCAGTACGGTGTCTCCGTGCATGCTACCTCCAGGGGATTTGGGCGGCGTCAAGCGGCGGCAGGGCGCGAGGCGCCGTCGCGGGACAGTCCTATGAGAAACGTTAGGTTCATCCTACCCACGGAGGTTGAATTTACGCACCACACGGCCGATCCTCCTCGTCCAAGGCGCGAAGAGGGCGGCCAGGAAGACGCAGGTGGCAAACGAGTGCATGAGGTCGAACGGCGCGGCTGCGGCGAGGCGCGCGAGAGCACCGGCGAAGGTCAGGGGCTGCAGGAACCCGATGATGTCGTAGGTGTTGATGACCGCCCCGTACACGAGGCCCGACGCCGCGCCGACCACCATGAGCCCGGCCATGCGGGGGCTGCCGTCGCGCCGCGTGAGGACGCCGTGGTCGGCCGCCACCCCGCCGAGGTAGCCGACGATCCCCCAGGCGTACATCTGCCAGGGCGTCCACATCCCCTGCCCCATGAGGAAGTTGCTCGCGAGCGCCGCCAGGGCCCCGACCATGAAGCCGTTGCGGCGGCCCAGCGCGGCGCCCGCGATGATCGCGATGGCGGAGACCGGCTTGAAATCGGGGATCGGCCCGAAGAGGACGCGGCCGGCGGCGGCGAGGGCAGCGAGCACGAGGGTCGGCATGATCTGCCGCAGCGGCGGGCGCGAGGACTCGTAGCCCGCGAAGAACAGCGCGAGCACGAGCACGACCACGAGCAGCATGAGGCCCGCCGCGCTCGAGGGGGCGAGGGCGAGCGCGGCGGCCATCACCACGGGGACCGCGCAAAGCAGCGGCACCTCGAGGACGGCCAAGACGTGGGCCAGGGGGTTTCGGTTCCGCTCGCTCATGTCAGGGCCGGTAGTAGACATTGCCGGTGAAGAACTCGTCGCAAGGGCTCGTGCAGGCGATCTCCCCGTCGAACACCATCGAGACGTCGTCGGTCGCCTGGCTCACGAAGTCCAGGTCGTGCGTGGCGGCCACGATGCAGACCCCGCGATCTGCCTCCTCGCGCAGGAGGGCGGCGAGGGTGCGGCGCGCGGCGAGGTCGAGGCCCTTGCTGGGCTCGTCAAGCAGCAGCAGGCGCGGGCGGGTGAGCAGGAGCTTCGCGAGGGCGAGGAGCTGCTGCTGACCGCCGGAGAGGTCGTGGGGATGCAGGTGCGCGAGACCGGAGAGGCCGACGCGGCCGAGCCAGGCGTCAACCTCGCGCCGGCCGTACCCCGCCATGCCGGACCACTCCATGAGCTCGTCTGCGACGGTCTCCTCGGCGAAGACGGAGCGCGGGTCCTGCGGGAGGAGGGCGCGCTCGTCGGACGCGCGGACAAGGCTGCCGCGGATCGGACGGGTGACGCCCGCCATGAGGGAGAGCAGCGTCGACTTGCCGCTGCCGTTGCCGCCCACGAGCGCGTGGATGCGGCCGGGACGCGCCTCGAAGTCCAGGTTGCGCAGGACCCAGTCGGCATGGCGCCCGTAGCGAAACCACGCGCGGGAGAGGCGGACGGCGGGCTCGGGCGCGGCCGCCGCGGCCTCCGGACGTCCGGAATCCGCGGGGGCGCCCTCCGCCTCCAGACGCCCGCGATCGGCAGCCGGGTCTCCCCCGTCCCCAAACGGCGGCAGCAGGCGCGGCCAGCGCGTCAGGGGCTCAAGGTCGCGCACCTCCTCGACCCGGCCTCCAGAAAGCTCATAGGCGCAGGTGGCGTAGGGCACCATGGCCTGCGGGCGGTGCGTGGCCACCACCACGGTGCAGCCGAGCTCGCGGTTCACCCGGAACAGCGCGTGCAGGAAGGTGCGCTCGGCGATGGGGTCGAGCTGGGCCGTGGGCTCGTCGAGCAGCAGCAGGCGCGGCTGCATCACGAGCGTGGACGCGAGGGCGAGCAGCTGCTTCCGGCCACCGGAGAGCGTGTCGACCTCGGCGCGGAACCAATCCTCCATGCCGAAGAAGTAGCTGGTCTCGGCCACGAGGCGGCGCATCTCACCCGGGGGCGTCCCGAGGTTCTCGAGGCCGAACGCCATCTCGTGCCACACGCTGTCGCAGACGAGCTGGTTGTCGGGGTTCTGGAACACATAGCCGATCTTGGCGGCCGAGTCCTCGCGGGAGAGGCCCGACAGCGGCTCGCCGAGCGCGCGCAGCTCGCCCAAGCGCTCCCCGGCGGGCGAGATCTCGGGCTTGAGCAGCGAGAGCAGCGTGGACTTACCCGAGCCCGTTCCCCCCACCAGCAAGGCGAAGGAACCGGCCGGCACGCTCCACGAGAGATGGTCCAGCACGGGCGACGCGGCCCCGGGGTAGGTGAACACGAGGCCTCTCACATCGATCGCGAGGTCGTGCGCGGTACCGGCGACGCACCCAGCCTGCTCCCCCCTCATGCGAACCTCCTCTCCTCGACGACATGCAGCACCGTCGGCACGAGCATCCAGCACGCATGCACGGCGTATCCCCACCACGGCCTCAAGGCGCTCATCGTCGGGAAGAACCGGTACTGCGAGACGGCGAGCCAGGCGAGGACGGCGGCCACCGCCCCGCCGCAGGCGATCGCCGCGAGCGCGACCGCGTCCGACGCCGTGAACCGGTGCCGGGCGTAGACGGTGCGCCGCGCGGGGACATCCCAGCCGCGGGCGCGCATCGCGTCGGCCGTCTCGAGGGAATCCTCCATGGCCCAGCCCATGAGCACGCTCGAGGCGCGCAGGCGCCCGCGAACGGCGTCGAGGCGCGACACGCGGCCGCGGCCGACCACGTCCTGCACCGCGATCACGGCCCTCCCCTGCCGCACGAAGCGCGGGATGAGCCGCATCACCATCGAGATCATGAGGGCGATCACCGGCAGCGCGTTGCCCATGAGCGACAGCACGCCCTCGCGGGACACGAGCGCCGCCCCGGCGCGGAACCACAGGACGCTCGCGATGAGCAGGCCCCCCATTACGAGGCCGTAGCAGACGCTCTCGAGGTAGACCGCGCGCAAGCCGAGGCGGAACAGCTCCGTGGCGCCGGCGGCCGAGAAGAGCGGGTTGAGCACGGCGACGATGAGCAGGAACGGCAACTGCCAGCGCAGGGCTGAGGCGAGGGCGGCAGGGCCCTCGACGCAGCACCCGAAGGCGAGGCCCCCGGCCGCGGAGATCGCGACGAGCACCGGCTGCATGCCGAACATCGTGAGGGCGAGGGTCACGACCAGGTACGCGCCCGGGACGGCCGGGTGCGCGGTGGAGAAGGCGGTGTGGCGCGGCTCGCGGCTCATGGGCGGCGCCCATCGGAGCCCGGGTCCGAGCCGTCGCGCTCGTCGCCGCGGGTGCGGGAACGCCACTCGTCGACGCCCTCATCGCGCCGGGCGCGGCCGCCGCGGTTGCGGATCCAAGCGTACGCCCCGAACGCCGCAGCGAGCACAAGCGCCCCCACCCCGAGGCCCGCTCCCGTGGGGAGGGAGGCCCCCGAGAGGACGCCCCCGACCGTGTCGAGGCCCGTGGAGCCCCCGGAGGGCGTCGCGGCCGTGCGCGCGGCATCCGGGGCGATGGCCGTGATCTGCGCGGACCCGGCTTCGGGGGTCGCAAGGAGCAGGGTCCCCTCACGGGTCGCAAGCGGCGAGGACGCCGCATCGAGGACGTCGCCGGACGCCTCGCGGAGCATATGGGCCGTCATCCCCGCGGCCTGCGCCGCCGGCGCGGGAAGCTCGAGTGAGGCGACCGCGCCCGCCGCGTCGGCGATGAGGATCTCGACCGAGGCCTCCGAGGGTCGCTCGCCGCTGGCCGCGGCCAGGGGAACCGGGGCGAGGGCGGCTTTCAAGCCGGGCAGATCGAGCTCGTCGAGAACGGCGGCCTCGGCGCCCTCGCCGTCCGGCAGCGCGATCAGGACCGCACGGCAACCCCCGTCCGCAGACGGATCGCGCAGCACCGCCAGGACGCGGCCCGCGAAGACGACGGGGTCGCAGGCCGGCACGCCGGCGCTGAGATCGAGCAGGGAGGACGCCTCGAGGCGCGGCGGCTCAGGCGCGGCCGACCCCGAGGGGCCGGGACCGTCCGCCGACACCGTGGAGAACCGGACGAGCTCAGATGCGCGCCCATCCGAGGAGACGCCCACAACCGAGCTGCGGTCGCCGTCCTCAAACGGGGTTTCGGCAAGCCTCAGGCACCCCCGCGAACCTCGCGAGAGCACGGCTGACGGCATGCCCTTGAAGGGGCGGGCAGCCGTGGGATCCAACAGGTACGCGGCGTGCACGCCGTCGCTGAACAGGGCGGCCGCATCCCCCATGCGGATCAGCTGCGGGGCGCCGGCGGCCTCGGAGGAGGGCGCCATGATCGAGGTGGAGGAGAGGGTGCGCCCGTCGAAGGGGGCGAGCGATCTGAGCACGATGCGGCGCTCGGCCCCGTCGTCGCCCGCCACGGCCGCGAGCACCCGCCCGCCCGCTTCGAGCGGTGCCGACGGGAGCAGGCCGACGCCCACGAGGTCAAGCCCGGGCGCGTCCGAGGTCCACACGGGCACGAGATCCTCATCGATCGCGGCGAGGCGGCCGTCGGCCAGGGTGACCACCAGCGTGGCGTCGACGAACGCGGCGCGCGCCGAGGCCGCAGCGGGGCCGGGGAGCTCGACGTCGCCCCCCTCGGAGCCCGACGCGGCGTCGATCTTGACGAGGTCCTGCCCGATCAGCGCGTACGCGTAGGTCGTCTGCCCCATCTGGCGCAGGGCGAGCGGGGACGCCGCCTCCCCGGCGCGGGCCGTGAGCGACCAGGCCTCGTCACCCGAGGCCGGGGCCGAGACGGGCACGGCGCCGGGCACGATGCTCCCCCGCATCGTGGTGGCGTGTCCGGGCCACGCGGCATAGGTGGAGGTGAAGGACGCGTCCGCGGCGCCCTCGGCCGCGGGCTCCGGGGCCGCCGCGGCCACGGCCGGCAGCGAGGCCCCCGCGGCCGTGGCCGCGAGGGCGAGCTGCAGCGCCCGTCGGCGCGTCACCGGGTGCTCGCGCATGGCGACCCCCTCTCGCTCAGGGCCGCGATGCGCGCGGCCGGATCAATCGGTACGCATATTGTACGCGGTCGCCCGCGCCGGGTCTCCGCGCGGGCCGGGCGGCCGCGGAAGGACCGGGTCTCCGCGGGCGCTGCAGACGGCCGCGGGCGCTGGATCCCTGTACGCGGGAAGGGGACCGCCGAGGAGCCCTGCATCCAGGCGGGCCCACCGATCGGCCGCTGGAGCCGCCGCGGCGACCGGCCATCGCGCCCATAAACGTTCACTTTGCGAACGCCGGCGGCCGGCCCCGGCCGCGCGGGGGCCCTGCGCTATCATCGAGTGGCAACAGACGAGCCACAGGGAGAGCACATGGACGCGACCGCCATCATCCTCGCCGCCGGCGAAGGCACCCGCATGAAGTCCAAGCACGCCAAGGTGTCCCACGCGATCCTGGGGAAGCCCATGATCAACTGGGTCGTCGATGCCACGATCGCAGCGGGGTGCGCCCGCGTCGTCGTGGTGGTCGGCAGCCATGCGGACGAGGTCCGCGCGCTGCTCGACGGCGCCTACGCCGATTCCCCCGTGCCCGTCGAGACCGTCGAGCAGCGGGAGCGGCTGGGCACCGGCCACGCGGTGAAGGTGGCGCTCGAGGCCACGGGCATCTCCGCCGGCCCCGTCGTCGTGCTCAACGGCGACCTGCCGCTCATCCAACCCGCGACCATCGAGCGCTTCGCGGCCTCCGTGGCCGAGGGGGGCGCGGCCGGGTCCGTCCTCACGATGACCCCGCCGAACCCCTACGGCTACGGCCGCATCCAGCTCGACGCCGAGGGCTCCATCGTCCGCATCATCGAGCAGAAGGACTGCACGCCCGAGCAGGCCGCCGGACTCCTCGAGTGCAACGCCGGCTGCTACGCCTTCGACGGCGCCCAGCTCGCCGCCCACATCGGGCAGATCCGCAGCGAGAACGCGCAGAACGAGTACTACCTCCCCGATATGGTCGAGATCCTCAAGGCCGCGGGCGAGCGCGTGGGCATCTACCACTGCGACGACTTCCGCGACGGCCTGGGCGTGAACTCCCGCTCCCAGCTCGCCGAGCTCACCGCGATCGCTCGCGACCGCGTGAACGGGCGGCTCATGGCCGAGGGCGTCACCTTCATCGATCCCGCCCAGGCCTGGATCTCCCCCGACGCCGTGATTGGCCGCGACACCGTCGTCTGGCCGCAGACGCACCTGATCGGCCGCACCTCCGTGGGCGAGGACTGCCAGCTCGGGCCCAACACGCGCCTCACGAACGTCCGCGCCGGGAACGGCTGCGTCATCGACGAGACCGTGGCCGTCGACGCCGTCCTCGAGGACGAGGTCACCTGCGGGCCGCGCGCCTACCTGCGGCCGGGCACCCATATGCTGCGCGCCTCCAAGGCCGGCACGCACGTCGAGATCAAGAAATCCACCATCGGCGAGGGATCCAAGGTCCCCCACCTCTCCTATATCGGCGACACCACGATGGGCGCGGGCGTCAACGTGGGCGCCGGATCCATCACCTGCAACTACGACGGCGCGCGCAAGTTCCCGACCGAGATCGGCGACGGGGCCTTCATCGGCTCCGACACGATGATGGTCGCGCCCGTGCGCATCGGCACCGGGGCGCTCGTGGGCGCCTCGAGCTGCATCACCAAGGATGTCCCTGACGGGGCGCTCGCGCTCGAGCGCTCCGAGCAGCGCATCATAGAGGGCTACGCGGACGTGCGCCGCGCGAAGCAGTAGCCCGGTCGCGGAGACGCGGCCGATCGGCAAGGAAGTTTGGCAACCTAACCAAAGGAGAAGAAGGGGCTATGCCGACAAACGATCCCAGGAAGACCCTCTGCATCAGCAAGAGCCTGCGCGTGTTCTCAGGCTCATCCAACCGTCCTCTTGCGGAGAAGATCGCTGAGGAGCTCGGGGTCAGCCTCGCGCCCATCACGCTCGAGCAGTTCGCGAACGGCGAGATCTACGCCCGCTACGACGAGACCATCCGCGGTGCCGACGTCTTCTTCGTCCAGTCCATCTCCGGACGCGTGAACGACCTGCTCATGGAGGTTTTGATCGCCGCTGACGCGGCCAAGCGCGCCTCGGCCCGCTCCATCACCGCGGTCATCACGCACTACGGCTACGCCCGCCAGGACCGCAAGGCCGGCCCGCGCGAGCCGATCACCGCGCGCCTCGTGGCCGACCTCCTCGAGACCGCAGGCATCGACCGCATCATCACCCTCGACCTGCACCAGGGCCAGATCCAGGGCTTCTTCGACGTCCCGGTGAACCACCTCTCGGCGCTCCCGCTCTTCGCCGAGTACTACAACGACATGAACTTCGACACGAACAACCTCGTGGTCGTCTCCCCGGACGTGGGCCGCGCCAAGGCCGCCAAGAAGCTCTCCGACATGCTCGGCTGCAGCCTGGCCATCGCCCACAAGGGCCGTCCGCGCCACAACGCCGCCGAGGTCATGGGCATCATCGGCGACATCAAGGGCAAGACCTGCGTCATTAACGACGACATGATCGACACGGCCGGCACGCTGTGCGCGAGCGTGCGCGAGCTCAAGAAGATGGGCGCCGGCGACATCTACGTGTGCGCCACGCACGGCATCTTCTCCGGCCCCGCGATCGAGCGCTTGAACGACGCCCCGATCGTGGAGTGCGTCGTCACGGATGCGATCCCCGTCGAGGTGGGCGGCAAGATCAAGACGATCTCCGTCGCCGAGGAGTTCGCGGGCGCCATCGCCGCGGTGTACAACGAGCAGTCGGTGTCCAAGATCGTGGGCGGCGACTTCGCGATGTAGGCTGCGGGGCGCCCGTGGGTGCCCCGTTTGAGCTGCGGTGCGAAAAAGCCCGCCGGCGCCTCCGGCCTCAGCCGGGCGCTGGCGGGCTTTTTGTGTGGGCCGGTGGGGTTGACGGGGCCGGCGTGCGGAACTCGCGGACCGTCTCGTTGCCGAGGGCGCGGACGAGGCTCACGCCCCCCGTCGACGGCGCGATGGCCGGTGACCTGCATCTTGATCTGTCGGTTCATCGGATGGCTCCTTTCTTTCGCGGGCTGCGGCCCGTCTTCAGATGTTGTCTTGGCAACTATATCCAGATGCCGAGCGTTCATAATCAGGCACTTTCGCGCGTGCTGAAGCCGTATTTCGAACGCTCGGCGACTGCGGGGCGGGCCGCGGCGGTGGGGTATGATGATGGCCGATTCAACCGAGAAGGAGCGCAGACCATGGCAGCAGCCCAACCACAGCCGATCCGCCTGGTGGCGGGCCTCGGCAACCCCGGTGACGAGTATGCGGAGACCCGGCACAACGCCGGCTTCAAGGCCGTTGACGAACTCGCGCGGCAGGCGGGCGTCACCTACTGGAAAGATCAGCTCGGCGCCGAGGTGGCCGTGATCAAGGTACGCGACGACGAGGCCGAGGACGGTCGGCGCGAGGTGGTGCTCGTGAAGCCGCAGTCGTATATGAACACGAGCGGCGGGCCGATCTCCAAGCTCTGCCAGCATTACCGCGTGAAGCCTACCGAGGTGCTCGTCATCCACGACGAGCTGGACATCCCCGCAGGCGACGTGCGCCTGAAGGTCGGCGGCGGGCACGCCGGGCACAACGGCCTGCGCTCGATCATCGACAAGCTCGGGAGCTGTGACTTCAGCCGCGTGCGCGTGGGGATCGGCGATCCGCCGGGGCGCATGGCCGTGGCGGACTTCGTGCTCAAGCAGTTCCGGCCGAAGGAGGCCGAGGAGTTCGCGGAGACCTGCGCGCGAGCGGCCGATGCCGCGGCGACGGCCGTCACCCGCGGCGTGATCTTCGCGCGCGACCATGTGAACGGGTCGGCGGGAAGCAACGGGAAGCATTAGGACGGTGGGAGCGCTGGGGCTGGGCGCCGGGCG
Organism: Coriobacteriaceae bacterium; assembly: GCA_015062655.1. Lineage (GTDB taxonomy): Bacteria > Actinomycetota > Coriobacteriia > Coriobacteriales > Coriobacteriaceae > Collinsella. Next base: position 80,681 of record SUUG01000013.1, on the reverse strand, counting down.
TCGAGGGCCGGGGGCGCGCCGCGGCACCGGGTTCTACAGCGATCCGAGGTAGCTCGTGAAGCCGCGGAGCTCCTTTGGGACGTGGGCCTTGAAGGCGAGGCCGCTTAGGGCGCATTGCCCCCTTTCTGATTCACGTCCATTCCCGCACAGGGGGTCGGTCTGACAGAAGTCCCCGCTGTGAACGGTTGGTGGGGCCAGCGAAGCTCCGTCGCAGCCATATCGATTAACTTGCGATATGCATCTGGGCCGTTTTTCCGCCCGGGATGCCAGAAGTCCCCGCCGTGAGCGTTCACAACGGGGACTTCTGGCCTCGACGGCCCTCGCGGGCCGGAATCGGACAACGGGAGATAGGCAATCGAGGTTGGAAGGGCATCCGGCACGCCCGCCGTCCGTTCACAGCGGGGACTTCTGTCAGACCGACCCCCTCCCGCTGGCAGCGCGCTTGCCTCAAGCCCAGCGCCCCCGGCGCCCCGGCGCCGCGCCCCGCCGCCGCTCCCCGCTCCCCGCTCCCCGCTCCCCGCTCCCCGCTCCCCGCAATGACCCGGCCATACGCCGACGGCCCATATCGCCCCCACATGCCGCTGCGGTATACTAAAAAGCCTACGCGCGCGCTATTTTCGACAGCGTGCTCGGGTGGTTGCATCAGAGGCGCGGTCGCCCGGAAACCAGCCGGTATTCCGTTCGCGCCTCGGCACAAGAGAGGGGTTCTATGTTTCAGATCCTGAAGAAGACGCAGTTCTCGGAGAAGGTCTTCGAGTTCCGCGTCCACGCCCCGAGGATGGCCCGCGCGGCGCACGCCGGCCAGTTCCTCATGGTGCGCATCGATGAGACGGGCGAGCGCGTGCCGTTCACGTTCGCCAACTGGGACGAGGAGGAGGGCTGGATCGAGTTCATCTTCATGGTGATCGGCAAGACCACCCAGTGCCTCTCCGAGCTCAACGAGGGCGATTACATCCGCGACATCACCGGACCGCTCGGCAAGCCCACCGAGATCGAGGGCGACCGCGTGGCCATCGTCGGCGGCGGCGTGGGCCTCGCCATCGCTTACCCGGTGGCGCGAACGGCCTGCGAGCAGGGCAAAGAGGTCAACGTCATCATGGGCGCCCGCTCCAAGGACCTCATGATCCTCTTCGAGCAGTTCGCGGCGCTCCCGCTCAAGAACCTCTTCGTCACCACCGACGACGGCTCCATGGGCGAGCAGGGCGTGGTCACGCTGCCGCTCGGCCGCCTCTGCGAGACGGACCAGATCGACTCCGTCTTCTGCGTCGGCCCCGTGCCCATGATGAAGTTCTCCACGCTCACCTGCCGCGAGCACAACATCCCCATCGTCGCGAGCCTGAACCCCATCATGGTCGACGGCACGGGCATGTGCGGCTGCTGCCGCGTCGAGGTGGGCGGCGAGACGCAGTTCGCCTGCGTCGACGGCCCCGATTTCGACGCCACCCTCGTGGATTGGGACGACCTCGCCCGGCGCCAGGCCACGTACCGGCCAGAGGAAGCCGAGTCCGTCCACCGTCATGATGAGAAGGAGGCCTGCGCATGCCAGAGGTAAAGAAGTACCGTCCCAGCCGCGACCCGCGCGTCGCTCCCAACGAGGAGCCGGCCGCCGAGCGCGCCTGCGACTTCCGCCCGGTCGACACGGGCTTCACCAAGGAGAACGCGCTCGTCGAGGCCAACCGCTGCCTCGACTGCAAGCGCCCCTTCTGCATGGAGGGCTGCCCGGTGGGCATTCACATCCCGCAGTTCATCGAGCGCATCCGCGAGGAGGACTGGACCGGCGCGCTTGCCACCATCAAGGGCGACAACCTGCTGCCGTCCGTCTGCGGCCGCGTGTGCCCGCAGGAGAACCAGTGCGAGGGCAAGTGCATCCTCGGCCGCAAGGGCGAGCCCGTGGCCATCGGCCAGCTCGAGCGCATGCTCGGCGATATGGCCGACGAGGTTGGCCAAGCGCCTAAGTGCAAGCCGAAGAACGGCAAGAAGGTGGCCGTGATCGGTTCCGGCCCGAGCGGCATCGCCTGCGCGGGCGAGCTCGTGCGCGAGGGCTTCGACGTCACGGTCTTCGAGGCGTTCTTCACCGGCGGCGGCGTGCTGACCTACGGCATTCCCGAGTTCCGCCTGCCCAAGGAGATCGTCAAGCGCGAGATCGACAGCCTAGAGCAGCTGGGCGTCCACTTCGAGTACAACTCAGTGGCCGGTCGCCTCTTCACGGCCGAGCAGCTCTTCGAGGAGGACGGCTTCGACGCCATGTACCTCGCGGTGGGTGCGGGCCTGCCCCGCTTCCTGCACATCCCCGGTGAGAACCTGCCTGGCGTGTACTGCGCGAACGAGTACCTCACGCGCACGAACCTCATGCACTCCTACGACTTCCCGGTCTACGACACGCCGATCAAGCACGGCAAGCACGTCGTGGTGTTCGGCGGCGGCAACGTGGCGATGGACGCGGCGCGCACAGCGCTGCGCCTGGGCGCCGAGAGCGTGACGCTCGCGTACCGCCGCACCGAGGCCGAGATGCCGGCGCGCCTCGCCGAGGTGCACCACGCCAAGGAAGAGGGCGTGAAGATCCTCGAGCTCGTGAACCCGCTTGAGTTCCAGGAGGATGAGAAGGGCTTTGTGGCCTCGGTCAAGCTCGAGCGCATGGAGCTCGGCGAGGAGGACGCCTCCGGCCGCCGTCGCCCGATCGCGGTGCCCGACTCCGCGTTCGAGATTCCCTGCGATGTGGCGATCACGGCCATCGGCACGCGCGCGAACCCGTTCGCGACACTCTGCGCCGATGTGGAGACGAACCGCTGGGGCCTCATCGAGGCCGACGAGGACGGCCGCACGTCGAATCCGCGCGTGTGGGCCGGCGGCGACATCGTGACCGGTGCCGCGACGGTCATCCTCGCGATGGGCGCGGGCAAGAAGGCCGCGCACTCGATCACGGAGACGCTGCTCGCCGAGTAGCAGAGCGCGTGGCGCGCGTTTCACGTGTGACAAACCGGCTCTGGGCGGATATGCCCGGAGCCGGTTTTCGTTAGATGCCAGGCGTTCGCAACACGCCGATGCCGAGCGTTCGTAATCCGGCGTTTCAGGCGCGAAAAACGCCGGATTACGAACGCTCGGCATCTGTGTGGCGGCGGGGCGGCGGGCGGATGGTTGAATCCTGTCGAGGTTTGACGCAAGTGCATCGATTCGGTGTCGAGAAATCGCGGAAGTGCTCGATCGATGCACTTCCCGAAAAACGCTGCAGCGCGTGACCTGAGCTTTCTTCCAGCTTCCCCGCAGCACCCGAAGACCCCGATGCACTTCCGCCAAAACAGAGCACAAAACCAGGTTCCAGCCGGCGTCCCACGCGGCCCGGGCGACCGCACGTGCTGACGACGTGACAACCGCGTGCCCGGCCGACATCGCCGCATGCGGCATGCGCGGCGACCTGGGGTTTTGCCGGGATACCGAGACGGGCCCGGTTTCAGCCGTTCATTCGGGCCGTTTTGGAACGCGGCACCGGCTCGCCCCCGCGCGGGGCGGCGCGGGCACTCGCACCCCGCGCCGCACCCGCCGCGCCGGGCTACCCTCGGCAACGGCGGCGCATGACCTCCACCATGCCCTGCGGGGTGCGCTGGGCGAGGATCTCCGCCGATGCCTCCGCATCCATGAAGATGCCCATGAGCGCTTGAAGGACGGCGACCTGCCCGTCCTCATGGGCCATGAGGCCAAGGTTCACGATCAGCTCGGCGGGCACATCATCCCCCATATGGGCCATGGACTCGAAGACCACCGGACTTTTCGGCCTGACGATCGCGATGTAAGGACGCGCGAGATGCTCCTGATCCGTATGCGGAATCGCCACGTTGATGGCCTGGCAGGCGAGGCCGGTGGGGTACTCCCGCTCCCGCGCGGCGATCGCATCGAACCAGGTCTCCTCTATATATCCCGCTTCCTTCAGGCGGTGTCCGAGGTGCGAGAACAGATCCTCCCGGTTCCCGGCATCGATGTCGAAGAACACGAGCTCCGGTTTGAAAAGGTCGATGTCGACGGTTCCCATCGTCAATCCTCCTCGCATACGGCACCCTGGGACTCCCCGTCCGCGGGGGCACCCTCACCTGCGAAGACCCTCATGACGCCCATGGCATCCTCGAGCAGGCGCTCGTATGCCGCCATGGTGAGATCGTGCCAGTACACAGGGCGCCGCTCCCCCTCCCGAACGCGCACCGCCTCGGTAGCCGCCTCACCGGCGAACTTCGCCCCATAGGTGTAATAGTTGATCTTTCGGATACCGGCCCTGATCGCACGGCGGTAGTCCTCATCGGACACCCCTGAGCCCCCATGCATGACGAGGGGCACAGGGGCGTTCTCACGCACCTGCTCCAGCACCCCGAAGGATAGGCGGGGTTCACCCTTGTAAAGCCCGTGCACGGTTCCGAAGGAGCACGCCAGGGCATCGAGCCCGGTTCGGCGAACGAAATCCCCGGCGTCGTGCGGATCGGTGTAGACGGCCTCAGCGCGGCCCTCCGCATCCTCGCCATCAACGACGTCCCCCTCTCGAGACCCCATGCTCCCCAGCTCGCACTCGAGCCCGCAGCCGAAGGGCGCGCACATGGCGGCCGCGCGGGCGGAGAGCTCAACGTTCCTCTCATAGGAAAGCGCCGAACCATCGAACATGGCGCCTGTGAAACCCATCTCGAGAGCACGGCGCATGTAATCCAGATGCTCGCAGTGATCCAGATGCACGCACACGGGGGCGCGGGAGCGCTCGGCGAGCGCCACCATCACGGGGCCCATGACGTCGAGCGGCACGATGCCCTCATGGCACTCGGCGTGTTGGATGATGACGGGCAGCCCGGTGCGCTCGGCCGCGTCGAGAGCGGCACGGGCCGCCTCGAGGCTCGGCACGTTGAAAGCGGCGACCGCCATCCCCCTTTGCTCGGCCATGGCGGTTATATCTCGAAGATTAACAAGCATGAGCGCTCCTTTCAGCGCGTTTCGCCTCCCATATCAGGCCGCCTCTACACCGCAGGAGCCTGTCCGTACCGGTGAAAGACCGCCACCGCCTCATCGATCTGCCCAAGCGTCATCGTCGCCATGGGACGTCCCGTCGACATGGCGACGGCCACCGTCTTCGCCGCCTCCTCAAGGTAGATGCAGGCGTACAGGGCCTGCTTGAGATCCCTGCCAACGGCGATCACCCCGTGGTGCTTGAGCACCACCGCCAGACGGTCGCCAATCGCCCGCACGGCCTCGACCCCCATGGATAGGCTCCCCGGATCGCCGTACGCGGCCACGGCGACCGCGCCGCCGGTCGCATTGGCCATGGTCGACAGGTTGCACGGTATCTCGTCCATAACCAACCCCAGGCCCGTTGCATAGGGCTGGTGGGTATGGATGATCGCGTTCACATCCGGTCTCGCGCGGAAGATGTGCAGCAAGGCTTCGGTGTCGACAGACGCCCGGCGGAACCCTTCGAGAACATCGCCGTCCGGCGAGAGGACGAGGACATCCTCGGGCGCCATGCCGTCGTACACCATCCCGGAAGGGGTCACCAGAATCTCATGGGGCGAGACCCTCCAGCTGACGTTTCCCCCTGATAGCGCGATGAGCCCGTATCGGTCGAGCATGAGCGCCGCATCGATCACAGCGCGCCTCTCTGCTTCAAACATATTCCACCTCACAGCATTCCGTACCATCGCATCCGACTCGACGCTGCATGCACCCTCCCCCAATCGGTCTCGATTTCAGGAGCCTGAGTTCGACCTGCGCGCATATGCCTTGAGCGTGTCCGGATGCATCGCGTACTCCATATCGCAGATACGTCGGAAGAGCTCGTCCCCGTCGGTCATGACGCGCGTCTGCAGCCAATACCTCCCCCGCAGCAACCCGCCGCCGTTCACGCGAACGTACATCTTTCCGGCCGTTGGAAACTCCCGAACGCGGAACTCCGTGATCTTGCCCGCCTCGTAGCGATCGGTGCGGCCCCAGGCCGAGAACGCGATCGCGCCGCCGTCGATGACCACGGTCTCGGGGTTGGCGATCGCGATGAACGTATTCCAGACCTGGTAGAACGCCGCCACCGCCAGCACGGTCATGACACCGGGGAGAAACCCGCTGAAAGCGGCCAGTGGGCACACGACAAGCGCCCCTGTCGATATCGCGCCGGTCAGAACAACCTCGATAGCGAAGTAGCGTTTTATATACGTATAGCGTGTCATCGCGTGCCCCCTCCCAACCGGTCAACTCAAGACTGAACCTCGTGCATGGCCTTGGCCTCCTTCAGAATACGGGCGCGGTTCCATATGGCCAGACCCCCCGTCGCGATAGCGAGCACCGCGGCCCCCGCATATCCGAACCAGCCGTTCACGCGCGCGATCACCCATGTCAACGGGTTGGCGCCATCGCAGATCGACGAGATCATCGTCCCCGCGGCACCCGTCGCTCCAGCGATATCGAAGCCGACGTTGTTCGCAGCGGTTGTGATCAGCGGGGCGAGATCGGTTGAGATGTAGAGGCCCACGGTGAGCACGATGACGCCGATGATGATTCCGCGGAAGGCGTTGTTGTTCACGATCGGGGTGATGAGGACGAACATCCACGGGACGACCGCAAGATCCGCGAAGGGAAGCACCCGGTTGCCCGGTAGCACGACCGCGAGGACGATCATCAGCGGCACCAGGATGTAGGCAATCGTCAGAGTCGTGGGATGGCCGACGCCCACGGCGGAATCCAAGCCGATGTACACCCTGCCGCGATTCTTGAAGCGCTCCTGCACGAAACGGGAGGCCGAATCGCTGATGGGAATCAGGCCCTCCATGAGCAGAGCGGCCATCTTCGGGATCAGGACGAGAACGGCCCCAAGGGACACCCCTGTGCCGAGCACCTTGATGAGGGACCCCTGGATGTCGGAGGCGTCTCCGTACGCGAGGGCGCCGATCGTGATGCCGATGACGGTTCCGATGATCATCGGCTCCCCGAAGATGCCGAACCTCCGCTGAAGCTCATCGATGTTGACATCGATGTCCCGGATCACGGGGATTCGATCGAAGATGGCGTTGAAGAACATGGCGATGGGCGCATAGGCGGTCGTGAAGCCGTGCGGAAGCGAGACGCCGGGCATGCCGAGCGACTTTTCAACCTGCGGCGCGGTGTAATCGCCCAGCACCATGATGATGACCATGTTCAGCACCGCCGCGATCACTCCGAGCACCAGGTTGTCGGTCACGATGGCAACCAGGGCTCCCGTGAACGCGAAGTGCCAGTAATCCCAGATATCCACATCGACCGTCTGCGTGGTGTTGGTGAGGAGCATCACGATGTTCACGATGAGCCCCAGGGGGATGATGATCGTCCCGACCACCGAGCCCATCGCGATCGCCGCCGCGGCGGGCCATCCGACATCGATGACGGAGAGATTGAAGCCGAAACGCTCGATCATCTCCTGAACCGCCGGGGCAAGAGTCGTCCCGAGCAGGCTATTGATAACGAGGTTCAACCCGATGAAGCCGATGCCCACGGTCAGGCCGGCGCGCAGGCTCTTGCCAAAGCCCGCTCCCAGGGCGCACCCGAGAATCGTGATGACGATCGGCATCACAACCGAGACGCCCAGCGAATTGATGAACGAGAAGAATCCCAACACCGCATCCATCGTGCACTCCTCCTTCTTGCATCATGGTTTTTCATAAGACGATCCCGTCGGCAGGGCGACCGCTGCCGTCTTATGCATATCCCTGCCAGGGGTTGTTTGCTGTCGCGTGGCCCTTATGCCTGCATCAGGCGAATGATCTCCTCATCAGCATCGGATACCCCGACGCCGGTGAGATACGGGATGCCGTTCACATACGGGCACTCGAGCCCCGCCGGCGCCATGGTCGTCGCGATGAGGAAATCGAAGTTCGGTGACTTCGCGGGCGCCTCGGACACCTTGCATTGCGTGATCTCGAACTGCCCGGCGAACCCGCGATCGTTGAGCATCTGCTCGACTTTCATATGAACCGCCGTCGAGGTTGCGATACCCGAGCCGCATGCCAGCAGAATCTTCTTCATTTCGGTTCATCCTTTCAACGATGACCTGCATCGCAGGCCTTCTCCTATCGAACGTCCCCAAGCCCTACTCTCCGAGCACGCAGACCTTGACCCGGCGCGTCCGCGGGCGCGTCCGGTCGAAGTCAACGAGGTAGATGCTCGCCAGGCCGTTCATCTCGAGCCTCCCCTCCGACACCTCGAACGTCTGGCTCCCGCCGATCAGCGTCGAACGCAGATGGGCGTCCCCATTCCAAAGCATCTTCCGATCCAAACCGGGAAGCCACGACTCGGGGTCCGGCCATGACTCGACGGCCTCGAAGTGCCGCGACCCCGGGTAGCGGTAGGTGGACCAATCGCGCTGCTCGGGAAACACCCGGCCCAGTCCGTCGCTCAGGTCCGCCTGCAGGAACGTGTCGCCATCCGGCGTGAGGTCATGGTCGAACTCCTCGGAGAACACGGCGCAGGTCGTATGGCACGATATGACCGTGACGACCCCCTCCTCGATGGCCGAGCGGCTGACGATCTCGGCCACATCCTCGGTGATATCCACGTAGGTGGGCTTGCCCGCCGCCGTCTCCTTCGAGATGACCCCTTTGAACACCGGCATCGTCAGGCCTCCCTGCAAAAATCGGCTCGCGCGCGGTCGAGCGCCTCAAACATCTCCTCCAACGTGGCGAACGGGTCATCCGCCGAGACGATCCCGGAGGTGCCGCCCGTGCCGTCCGCCCCGCAGGCGATGGCCCGGTACACATCGGCACCGCAGGAGATGCCCGCCGCCTGCAGCACCTTCGTCCCCGGGGAGATCCCCCGCACCGCATCGGTCGAATCCCGCATATACGCCTCGTCGGCCGCCCTCCCCGTTCCGATGAGGTCGGTGAGCTCGCACACCATGACATCCGGCTCGAGATGCGCGATCCAGCGACCCTCATCAACGGAGTCGGCGCACACCACGCTGAGCAAGCCGACCTCGCGGGCGCGGGCGATGGCGCGGGCGAGCTCGTGCGCAGACTGGGGCTTCTCCGCATGGTTCAGAAACGTCGCCTTGACACCGGCCTCCGCGAGCGCCTCGGGCAGCACATGCCCCATCCCGCGTCCCGGCGCGAGGCTGTCCATGTGCTGCGCGCAGGGGATGAGATGGGGGCATGCCCCGATGATGACCGGCAGGTCGATCAGCTGCGCGGTGAACAGGACGTCGACATCGTATCGGCAAGCCAGCTCATCGAGCTTCCGCGCGAGGCTCAACGCGTCCGCCCCGTACACATAGGACTTTGGGTTCACCACGAAGAAGGGGGTTCGCAACGTTGTCCGATCCATAGCGCCGTCCTCTCTCATCCCGCTCCGAGTGAATCCTCCCGGGGTTCGCGAGAATTGTCCATGTAACTATGTACAACTAGTTGTATATAGCAATGTGATCAACTTTTGATCGAGAAGGCGAAGCGCATCCCGCGAACGGGTGTAAATCGACGATGAACGGTTGGGGAGTTGAGGTCTACGCGCGGGACTCGTCAGGCTGGACCGCCGTGCCGACAACCGACTGCCCCGGCTTGAACCAGGTGCTGCACCATTCGACGGGGACCCCGTCCTCGAGGCTGATGGTTTGCTCGAGCAGCAGAAGGGCCGCCGACTCATCGCAATCGAGCAGCTCGCCGTGCTCATGGCCCGCGACACGTGCCATATAACGCATGTGGGAGGTCTTCACCTTCCTGCCGGCGCATGTCTGGACGGCGTCGAACAGGGACTCCTGCGTGTAATCGACATCGAAGAGGCCGGGGCACTCCTTGATGTTGAGCCAGCTCTCCTGGCACATGATGGGCTCGCCGTGGACCGTGCGGACGCGGCGCATGAACATGGCCTCGCCGCCTTCCTCGATGCGCAGCTCGGATGCCACCTCCGGGGAGGCGGGGGAGATCCGCTTCTCGATGACGCGCGTCCGGAAATCCTGCCCCTGCTCCCGAAGGGACTCGGCGAACGAAAGGGGCCGGATGCCCGCAGGATGGGAGATCCCCGGCTCGGCCACGTACGTCCCACTGCCGCGCACTTGAACCAGCATGCCCTCGTCAACCAGAAGTTTGAGCGCCTTCCTCACGGTGCCGCGCGCCATGCCGAATTGGGCCATGAGCGCGTGCTCCGAGGGTATCTTCATGCGAGGCGTCCATGCCCGCGCGTATATGCGCTCCCTGATCACGCTGGCCAGCTGGGTGTAGAGCGCCTCTTTGTGGTTCAGCTCCACGCCGACCGCCGAAGAAGCGCGCTCCCCCGCCGTCTGTCCGATGCCTCCTCCGATTTCTGCAACCGTCGCCGCACGCATCGGATTTGCCATCGTGATCCTGCCCTTCGCCTTCGTGATCTCTCGCCATGATACTTCATACCCCACAAGGATGGGCGACGCTGCCCGCAAGTTAACGGAAGGGCGTCGGTGAATATGGACTATCACATAGAGGCTGTGGGGGGGGGGTGTGCGACGAGCTGTCCGGGAAGCTTGGCGGGGACCCTAGCCGGTTCCGAAACTGCGCTCCGATCCGCAGGCCCCGATGCCGATGGGTCGGCAGGTGCCGGCGCGTCCGCAACCGACCGGGCGCTTCACGTACCGTTTTGGCCCCGGTGAACGAATCCGCGCTCCGAAAGCGCCCGGGTGAGCGAATCGCGCATTCGAGGCGAAACGGTACGCGCGACGACCTGGGGTTTTGCCGGGATACCGAGACGGGCCCGGTTTCAGCCGTTCATTCGGGCCGTTTTGGAACGCGGCACCGGCTCGCCCCCGCGCGGGGCGGCGCGGGCACTCGCACCCCGCGCCGCACGCACCGGCACCCGGCCCCCGGGCGATCCCGGCCCCGCCGCCGCGCCCCATCGGCCCGGCCCCAGGCGCGGGCGATCGCCGCCTTCCCGCGCTCGAAAGACCGTGTTGCGTGCGCCCGGTGCGCGCCATCGGCCCCGGCTGCGGTGCGGCCGCCCCACAGCCGCGCCGGATCCGCGCTACCCTCGGCAACGGCGGCCCGGCCCCGGCTGCGACACGCGATCGCCGCATCTACTCCGTCGCAGCCGTCGGCTCTGCACCGGCGGCCGCGGCCTCGGCCGCCTCCGCCTCGAACACACCGAGCTCCGCGAGCTTGGCGCGATACGCCGCCGCGATCACCTCGACGCACCCCTGGCGGCCGAGCTTCGCGCGGTTCACCACGAGGTCCTTGCCGTCGCTCATCTTCCACCTGCCCGCGGAGTAGCGCTTGTAGAACCCCTCGCGCGCACGCTGCATCTCGCGCACGAGCTTGGCTCCGCGCCGCCGCGTGAGGCCGCGCTTGGAGCGCACGATCTCCACGCGGTCCTCGAACGGCGCCGTCACGAGCACCGCGATATGGTTGGGGTTCGAACGCAGCAGGTAATCGGAGAGGCGCCCCTCGATGATGCAGCTCTCGGTCGCACCGAGGTCGAGAATCACCTGCGACATCGCGTTGAAGAGCTTGTCCGAGAGCGTGCGCGCATCCACCCGATCGGGCAAAAACGCCGTCATCGCCGCCGCCATGCGCTCGTCGTAGGCGGCCATCTTGTCGATGGACTCGCCGCTGCGCAGCGCCGAGCGCACGAGCAGCTCGTTGTCGTACAGCGGGATCCCGAGCTCCGTCGAGAGCATCTTGCCGACCTCGTGGCCCTCGGCGCCGAAGTCGCGGGCGATCGTTATCACCACCGGCTGCCCGGCGCGGGCGGCGTCCTTGCCGCCGACGCGCTTCTCGAGGATGCGCTTCTTGAACAGTGCCATGTCTACCTCCTCATACCGCCGTGGCGGCGGGTCGAATCAATCCGGGCGCCCGCCAGGCGAGCCTCACGCCGCCACTTGGCGGCGCTGGTACGCGCGGACGAGCAGCGAGATACCGAAGTTCAGTGCGAAGTACAGAGCGAACACGAGTCCGTAGAGCATCATCACCTGGCTGAGGTCCACGGCGCGCGCCATGACCACGTTCGTCGTGTACATGAACTCCGCGACGTTGATGCCGGCCAGATACGACGAGTCCTTGATCACGGTCGTGCACTGCGAGAACAGGGCGGGGATGATCGTCTTGAACGTCTGCGGCAGCACGATGTAGAACATCGTCATCCAGAAGCCGAAGCCCTGCGAGCGCGCGGCCTCGAACTGGCCCGTGGGCACGGCGTTCAGGCCGCTTCGGATGATCTCGGCCATGACCGCCGAGGTGAACAGTGTGAACGCGAGCACCGAGATCATGATGTCTGAGCCCTGCACCGTGAAGTAGATGAACAGGATCCACAGCAGGTTCGGCGTGCAGCGGAACAACTCGATATAGACATTCACGACCACACGGACGGGCCGGGGCCCAAACTGCTTGGCGATGGCGAAGACCGTGCCGAAGAGCACCGAGAACACGATCGCCAAGGCGGATATCTCGATCGTCTTGAGGAAGCCGCCCAGGATGTAGATGAGGTTGGTGGCGTTGAAGATCTCCATGGCCTACGCCTCCTGTCCGTCGGTCGCGGCAGGGGCGGCGCCGGCGCCGGCGGCCACGAGCTTGTCGAGGCCAGGGATCTCCTTGGCCTTCGGACGCAGCTTGGAGCGGCGCTCGAGCACCTGCACGAGCATCGCCAGCGGGAAGCAGATGATGAAGTACATGGCCACGCAGACCAGGTAGCCCTGCATGTAGCCGTACAGCGACACGAAGTTGTCCGAGCGGTACATGAGGTCGCCGCCGGCCACGAGCGCGAGCACCGAGGTGTTCTTCACGAGGTTGAGAGCCTGGTTGCAAAGCGGCGGCAGGATGACCTTGAAGGTCTGCGGCAGGATGATGTAGCGGTAGGCCTGCGGGCGCGAGAAGCCCTGCGAGCGCGCGGCCTCCATCTGCCCGCGCGGCACCGCCTCTATGCCCGTGCGGATGACCTCGGCGATGTAGGCCGCGTGGTAGAGGCCCACGCCGAGCGAGCCGAGCGCGAACGGCGCGATGCGCACGGGATCGGGCGCACCGGTGATCGAGGCGAGGATCGTCGGGCCCACCATGTACATGAACATGACCTGCACCGGCAGGGGTGTGTTCTGGAAGAGCTCGACGTACACGCGGGTGATGCCGCGCAGCACCTGCGAGCGCGAGGTCGAGAGCACGCCGAGCAGGGTGCCGAGCACGAGGGCCAGCAAGAGCCCCGCGATGACGACCTGCAGCGTCACAGCGAAGCCGATCCAGAACGTGTCGACCGCGCCAAACGTCGCCGCCCAGCGGGCGGGATCAAGCAATCCTTCTAGCATATGGTTCCTTCCTCTCCGGCCGGCCCGTCAGACCAGGCCCCATTTGGAGATCTCCTCATCGAGCCATCCGGAGGCGAGCAGCTCCCGCACCGTATCGTTGACCGATCCCGAGAGGTCGCTGCCCTTCTTCGTCGCGATGCCGTAGTTCTGCTCGCCGAACTTCACCTCGGGCTCGAGCAGCTCGACGGTGTCGTTCATGTAGCCGGAGAGCGTCGAGCGGTCCATCGCGAAGCAGTCGATGTTGCCGGCGTCGAGCGAGCTCTTGAGGATGGGGTAGCCCGAGAACGCCAGGAACTCCGGGGTGATGCCGAGGCCGCGGTCCTCGATCATCTGCTCGATGTTGCCCTGCGTGGTGGAGCCCTGGGAGACGCCGATGATCTTACCGTCGAGCTCCGCGATCTTCTTGAACCCGGCGCGCTTCTTCACCATGAGGCCGATGTAGTCCGTGCGGTAGGGCTCGCTGAAGTCCCAGGACTTCACGCGCTCCTCGGTGATCGTGTAGGTGGCGCAGATGAGGTCGAGCTGGTCGTTGTCGATGAGCGGGCCGCGCGTCTTGGGCGTGACGTCGGTGAACTCGACCAAGCCCTGCTCGCGGGCCTCATCGTAGCTGACGCCGAAGATCGAGGCGGCCACCTGGTAGCAGAGGTCGACCTCCATGCCCGCGTAGGTGCCCGAGGCCGGATCGAAGTAGCCGTAGCCGGGGACGTCCTTCTTCACGCCGGCGGCGAGGTGCCCGCGCGCCTTGATGGCCGCGAGCTTGGAGCCGCCCGCGGTCACGGAGCCCGCCGGGGCCGCAGCGCCGCAGCCGGCGAGGGCGGCGGCACCGACCGCGGCCGCGCCGGCGAGCGCCAGAAAGCCGCGGCGGCTCATCATCGCGCTCCCGGAGCGCGCCGTGTCATGCGATGCAGTCATGCGCCCCCCTAGTGCAGGATCTTCGCCAGGAACTCGCGGCAGCGCGGGTTCTGCGGGCTCTCGAAGAAGTGCTCGGGCGTGCCCTCCTCGAGGATCTGCCCGTCGTCCATGAAGATCACGCGGTCGGCCACGAGGCGCGCGAAGCCCATCTCGTGCGTGACGCACATCATCGTGATGTTCTCCCGCGCGAGCTCGACCATGACGTCCAAGACCTCCTGGACCATCTCCGGGTCGAGCGCCGAGGTGGGCTCGTCGAAGAGGATGATCGGCTGCTTGGTGCACAGCGCCCGCGCGATGGCGACGCGCTGCTGCTGGCCGCCGGAGAGGTTCTGCGGGTACTCCCCCGCCTTGTGGGCCAGGCCCCCGCGCTCGAGCGCGGCCACGGCGGCGCGCGTCGCCTCCTCCTTGCTCTTCTTCTGCAGCTTGATGGGGGCGAGGGTGAGGTTGCCGAGCACCGTCATGTTGGGATAGAGGTTGAAGCTCTGGAACACCATGCTCGAGTACTTGCGGGCCATCTCGAGGTGGTTCTTCTTGGTGAGCGCGGTGCCGTCGATGAGGATCTCGCCGGTGGTGGGCTCCTCGAGGTAGTCGACGCAGCGGATCAGCGTCGACTTGCCCGAGCCCGACGGCCCGATGATGACGACCTTCTCACCCGCCTTGACCGTGAGGTCGATATCCTTCAGCACGTGTAGGTCGCCGAAGTACTTGTTGAGCCCTTTGATCTGGATCATATCTGCCATGTGTTGCATCCCTCCTGCACATCGCGGCTCATTACGCGGTGTCACGACGGCCGACGCATCGCATCGGCGGCCGCGACCTGGCGCCCCTCGGCCCCAGGCTCGTATTCAAATCTCTCAAGACCGATGGCGGACAGTGCCGTCGAAGGCGACGGCGCGCTTCCCTGTGACGGCATAAGTATAAATAACAAACGACCGTCTCGCATCTGGGGACGGTCGGTTGCCATGAAACGAAGCGATGGGGGTCGCGGGTCCTCGCCCGGGCTGCGGTGCGAAAGGCGGTCTACGACAGGCGCGCCCCGACCTCGCGCGCGGCGGCGGGCTTGTCGAAGTTTCCGCCCGTGGCCTGGGTGAGCGCGCCCATGACGCGGCCCATATCGCGCTTGGTGGCCGCGCCGGTCTCGGCGATCACCTGCTCGATCAGGGCGATCAGGGCGTCACCCGACACCTGCTCGGGAAGGAGGCTCTCGAGGATCCTCACCTGCTCGGCGAGGGTCTCGGTGCGCTCGGCGTCGGTGCCGGCCTTCTCGGACATCTCGAGGGTCTCGCCCGTCTGCTTGATCAGGCGTTTGATCATGCTGTCCACGTCGGCCTCGGTGGCATCGCGCCTCTCGTTGACCTCGATGTTCTTCACCTCGCCCATGACCTGGCGAATAATGGAGAGCTTCGTCTTCTCCTTGGCCTTCATGGCGGCGACCATCTGCTGCTGCAGCTCGTCCTTGTTCATAAGGGGCTCCTCTCGCCTCGCGTTACTCACTCGCGCTGCCGGCGTCCGCCGGGACCGCGGTGGCCGGGGCGCTGCCGGCCTGGGCGGCGAGGGCAAGGTCGACGTTGTAGGGCACGTTCTCCGGCATCGGGTTGATCTTGATGTCGGCCTTCTTGGTGTAGCCGTCGAGCCACTCGTTGTAGGCGGTGGTCTCGGCCTGCGTCTTCAGGATGTTCTTGATGTAGTCCTTGAACTCCTTGGGGAGCTGGTCGGCCGAGGAGGCCTCGCCGTCGAGCTTGAACACGTCCGTGCACTTGATGATGTGGTAGCCGTAGGTGGTCTCGACCACCTCGCTGACCTGGTCCTTGGCGAGCGCGGAGAGGGCCGTCTGATACTCGGTCACGAAGCGGGTGAGCTTGTCCCAGCCCACATCGCCGCCGTTCTCCTTGGAGCCGGTGTCGTCGGAGTTCTCCTTGACGGCGTCCTCGAAGCTGAGCACGCCGGCATTGATCTTGTCGAGGATGCCCTGGGCCTTCTCCTTGGCCTTCGCCTTGTCCTCGTCGCTCGCGTCGGCGTTGACCTTGATCAGGAGGTTCGAGGAGCGGCGGGCGTCGTTGTAGGTGTCGAGGTTGGCGTTGAAGTAGGAGACGATCTCCTCGTCAGTGGGGTCCTCGGTCTTGGCGACGGTCTCGCGGAGCTTCTGCTGCTCGAGGCTCGTGCGGATGTTGCCGCGATAGGTGTCCTCGGTGTAGCCCATGGAGCTGATCAGCTTCTTGAAGTTGTCGGCGCCGCCGTACTGCTCGACGCTCTCGTTGTAGGCCTTCTCGACGTCCTCGTTGGAGACCGTGACGTTCTCGTCCTTGATGGCCTGCGAGAGCAGGAACTGGCGGGCGAGGCTGTTGATGACCTGCTCGCGGTAGGACTCGGGCGTGAGGCCCTGGCCGGTGAGGTACTGCGCCCAGGCGGCGTCCTCGGTGTAGCCGCCCGAGGTGCGCGCGCTCATGATCTGCTTGGTGACCGTGTCCTCGGTGATGTTCACGCCGTTGACCGTGGCGGCCACGCCGCCCGTGAGCTCGTAGGGTTGCTTGCTGCTCACCTGGTTGAGGACGCCCGAGCAGGCCATGGCCGTCACCGAGAGGAGCATCGCCGCGGCGCCGATGAGCACGAGGACGATCTTCGCGGTCTTGGAGAGGGTCTTCTTTGCGTCTGCCTTCGCACGGCGGCGACGCTCGGCAGGGGTCGCGACCTCGGGCTCGGGCGCGTCGCGCTTGACCTTCATGCTCTTCTTATGCGGGGGTTTGACTGCTGCCATGGGAGGTTCCTTTCGGATTTTTCGCATATCGTTCGGTATTGTCGCACACCCGGGATGGGCACGCACGAGAGCGCGGACGGAAGCGGCGGAAATGACGAAAAACCACGGCGAACGGCGGATTCACTGAGCCTGTCGCATCGTGTTGGCAGGCGTTTAGGGGGTGCATAGAAAACAAAAAGTCGATTGTAGGGGGATTTTTCCGGACTACCTGAGTAGCCCGGCTATTTGCACAACCTGTTGAGCTCGTTTTACCAGTTGAGCGCTCTATCTAGATGGAGTGTACTGGGTGGGGTCGGGAAAATCCCCCTACAATCGACTTTTTGCTCACAGAGGCGGGTTCTCGTGGTACGGATGCACAACAGAGATGAGGCGGTCACCACCCGGCCTCATCTCTGTTGTGCTTTCAACTGCGGTCCGCGTATTCTCGCGGTCGCCCGCACTTTCGCGCCGCGCGCCACCGCGCATTCTTGCGGCCGCCCGTGCAGCCGCGCCACACACGCCTGCGCGGCCACGTACCCGAGCGCCCATACGCCCTCACGTCCGCACTCGTTTGCGAGGCACCGACCGCCTTGACCAGCGCTTCCTTGCTGCCTGCCGAGCACATCCGTGCGCAGCCGCATACCCGAAGGAGACGGCTTGCGGCCGCGGGGGCGCCCCGCCCCCGCGGCCTCGCCCCGCTCGAGGTCACGCCCCGGGCGCCACCTCGACCGTGAGGTCCGGGCGCACCGTCACGCGACCCTCGGCGAGCAGCTGCACCGCGCGCGGGTACAGCTCGTGTTCGACCTCGTGGATCCGCTCCTCAAGCTGCTCGAGCGTCCAGCCCTCCTCGACCCTCACCGGCTCCTGCGCGATGATAGGACCCTGGTCATACGCCGCGTTTGCGATGTGCACCGTCACGCCCGTCACCTTCACCCCGCGCTCGTAGGCGTCGGCGATTCCGCGCGCGCCGGGGAAGCTCGGAAGCAGCGCCGGATGCAGGTTGATCACGCGGCCGGGGAAGGTCGCGAGCAGGGGCACATGTACCT
The DNA here is from genome assembly GCA_015062655.1 of Coriobacteriaceae bacterium. Lineage (GTDB taxonomy): Bacteria > Actinomycetota > Coriobacteriia > Coriobacteriales > Coriobacteriaceae > Collinsella. The sequence goes on along the minus strand of SUUG01000013.1, from coordinate 62,758 downwards.
TGCGCATGTAGCCGGCCATGACCACGTACGCCACGCCGGCCCGATAGAGCTCGCCGGCGATGATCTCATCGGCCATGATCGGGTCCGCGTAGATGTCCTTCGACAGGGTGAGCGTCTGGATGCCCGCCTCCTCGGCGCGCTTGAGGCCCGCCGCCGACGGGCGGCTCGCCACCACGAGCTTGATCTCGGCGTTCAGGCTGCCGTCGGCGATGCGGTCGATCAGCGCCTGCAGGTTGGTGCCCGAGCCGGAAATCAGCACGCCGATCGGCAGGGGCCCGGGCTCGCCGCCCTCGGCGCGAAGCGCCGCGACGCCCCGCTCGAGCGTGTTCCCGTCGAGATGCCCCGCGGGCAGGTTTTGAAGCGTGGACCAGCGGCCATCCCATGCGGACACCGACGCCGCCACGGCCTGTTCGTCGGCGATCAGCTCATCAACCGGAAAGGCCTCGGCTTTCGCGCGGTCGACCTCGCGCTCGGCGGCGCTGCTGAAGAAGACGTCGCTCGGCAGCGCCTCGGGCGGCAGGCCCGCCTCCTCGATCAGGCGGCGGTATTCATCATCAAGCGTGCTCATGCTCTGCTCCGTTCTCGTAGCTTGCGTACGGTCTCGCCTCAGGCCTGGTCCGCGTAGCGCACCTGGCCGGTGCCCTCGACGCAGGTCCCCACGCGGAACGGCTGCTCGCCGGCCGCCTCGAGGGACGCGCGCACGGCCTGCTCGTCCTCGGGCGCCACGATGATCATCAGACCGGCGCCCATGTTGAAGGTCTTGCAGGCCTCATCGGGTGTGAGCTGCGCCTGCTCGCAGATATAGCTGATCACCGGCGGGACGTCCCAACCCATGGCCGCGCCGTCGCGGTCCACGACGGCGTCCACGTCCGGGGCGAGCGCGCGGTTCAGGTTCTCCGTGATGCCGCCGCCTGTGATGTGCGCGATCGCGTGCACCGGGGCTCCGCCGCCAAGCAGGTCGAGCACCGGCTTGACGTAGATGCGCGTGGGCGCGAGAAGGGCGTCGGCGAGCGTCGCGCCGTCGAGGGCCTCGAGCGGCTGCTCGAGCTCGGCGCGCTTGGCTGCGGCCTCGGGCGTTCCGGGCACGACGCCGTCGACGCCGATCACGCGGCGCACGAGCGAGTAGCCGTTGGAGTGCACGCCTGTGCTCGGGAGGCCGAGGATGACGTCACCGGGGCGGACGTTTTGGGGGTCGAGCATCCGCGGGCGGTCGACGACGCCCACCGTGAACCCGGCGAGGTCGTAGTCGTCCGGACGCATGACGCCCGGGTGCTCGGCCATCTCGCCGCCCACGAGCGCGCACCCGGCGAGCTTGCAGCCGTCGGCCACGCCCTTCACGACCTGCGCCATGTGCCCGGCCTCGATATGGCCGATCGCTACGTAATCGAGGAAGAACAGCGGCTCGGCGCCGGAGGCGAGGATGTCGTTCACGCACATGGCGACGAGGTCCTGCCCCACCGTCTCGTGGCGGTCGAGCAGCTGGGCGAGGACGAGCTTCGTGCCCACGCCATCGGTGCCGGAGATGAGGACCGGGTCCTCCATATCCTTGAGCGCCGCCGCGGAGAACAGCCCGCCGAAGCCGCCGATGCCGCCGATGACCTCGGGGCGGTTCGTCTCGGCGACCATGCGCTTGATCGCATCGACCGCGCGGCCGCCCTCGGCGGTGTCCACCCCGGCGTCCTCATAGGTCACGTGCTTGGCTGTCTCGGTCATGGCCTCTCCTTCTCGGCTCGACGGCACCCGTGCGGGAGCCAGCTCAGACGCTCCCCATAGTAGCATGGGAAGCAGCAGGTCACGGGGCGTGGCAGCACCGAACACGAACTGGGCGGCGAGAGGCCGCCCCTCACAGCTGAGAGACGGCCTCCGCACGTTCGTCACGCCCAAGAGAGCACAGGACCCTATCCCTGGTGGCTCTCCTCCCAGCTGCGATCGCGGTCCTTCTGCTCCACGGCGTCGCGAGAGAAGGTCGGGTTCTCTGAGAGGTTCCGCGGGCGGTAGCCCTCCATGAACTTCTCGCGGCCGAAGCTCTCCGGGATCGCCACCGGGTAGCGCCCCGTGAAGCACGCGTCGCAGTAGCCGCCCTCGGGAATGCACGTGAGCAGGCCCTCGACCGAGAGGAACGCGAGGGAGTCGGCGCCGATCAGCTCGCAGATCTCCTCGACGCTCTTGTTCGCGCTGATCAGCTGCGACTGCACATCGGTGTCGATACCGTAGAAGCACGGCCAGATGACCTCGGGCGAGTTGATGCGCACGTGGATCTCGTTGGCGCCGGCCTGCCGCAGCACGCGCACGAGCTGAACCATCGTCGTGCCGCGGACGATCGAGTCGTCGATCACCACGAGGCGCTTCCCGGCGATGTTGTCGCGCAGCGGGTTCAGCTTCATGCGCACGCCCATGGCGCGGAGCTCCTGCGTGGGCGCGATGAAGGTGCGCGCGACGTAGCGGTTCTTGATGAGGCCCTCGCCGAAGCGCATGCCACTCTCGTGCGCGAAGCCCTCCGCCGGCGGCAGGCCCGAATCGGGCACGCCGATGACGAGGTCGGCATCGACCGGCGCCTCGCGGGCGAGCTGGCGCCCCATGTCGTAGCGGCAGGCGTAGACCGACTTGCCGTTCATGATGCTGTCGGGGCGGGCGAAGTAGACCTGCTCGAAGATGCAGTTCGCGGGCTCGGTCGCCGCTGGCACGCCCTGCTCGGACACGACCCCCTCGGCGCTGATGCGCAGGATCTCGCCGGGGCGCACGTCGCGCACGTACTCGGCGCCGACGATGTCCAGAGCGCAGGTCTCGGAGGCCACGACCCAGCCGTCGGCCGTGATCTGGGGCGCGTCAGGCGCCGCCGCGGCCGCCTCCCCCATCTCGTCGGTCGCCGGCATCGCGGCCACGGACGCGGGGTCCACCTGGTCCAAGCCCTGCTCGACCAAACGGCCGAGCACGAGGGGCCGGATCCCGTAGGGGTCGCGGAAGGCGTAGAGCGCCTCCTCGTTGATGAGCGCCATGGCGTATCCGCCGCGCACGAGCTCCATCGTCTTGCGGATGCCCTCGCGCAGGTGGTTGGTGCGCTGCGTGAAGTACCCGATCAGCTTGGCCGCGACCTCGGAATCGGAGTTGGAGAGGAAGGGCACGCCGAGCTCGATCAGCTGGCGGCGCAGCTCGTCGGTGTTGACGAGCGTGCCGTTGTGGGCGAGCGCGATGATGACGTCGTTGATGGTGGAGAGGTGGGGCTGGGCGGCCTCCCAGCTCTTGGCGCCGGCGGTGCCGTAGCGCACGTGCCCGATGGCGAGCTCGCCGGAGAGCGCGCCGAGGTCGGCGTTCGAGAAGACCTGCCCGATGAGACCGAGGTCCTTGCGCACCATGACGGTGCCGCCGTCGCCGACCGCGATGCCGGCGGACTCCTGACCGCGATGCTGCAGGGCGCGCAGGCCGAAGTACGTGAGCCGGGCAACGTCGCGCGTGGGCGCCCAGACGCCGAATACGCCGCACTCCTCATGGAGCTTGTCGTGCTCGAGCTCGTCGGCGGTGGCCGCGACGGCGCGAGCGCGCTCCGCTGCGATCTCGGCGGCGCGCGTGGTTTCCTGAGACATGGGCGGTATCCCCTCAGATGAAGATGTGGCGGTACCGCCATATTATGGCATGACGTCAGCGCGCCCACCTCGGGGACGCCGGCACTCGGGGGTGCACGGCGGCGGGCCACGGTGCGCGCCCGCCCCTGTTGCACAGGGAAAACCGCCCGTTGTATGCTTTCACCATCGCGATCACGGCCACATCGCGCCATCCCCCCCTCAAGGATAGGAGCCCCATGGAGCAGGCCAACCCCGATTACGACCTCCCCGGGAACGACCTGGACTTCAACACGCCCACGCCCGAGCAGAAAAAGGCGATCCCGCTGGTCGTCAAGGTCTACGGCGCCCTCTGCCTCGCCGACGGCGTCATCTCGGTGCCCAACCTCGCCGTCGTCTACACGCTGACGATCGTCTCCGTCGTGGTCACCCCTGACCACATGGGAATCGGCAACGACCCCATGCTCTCGCTGGTCATCGGTATCGTCGGCGCCGTGCTCGCAGGCATCGCGTCGATCGGGCTCATCGTCCTCGGCTGGTCGCTCATCAAGAACCGCCGACGCAACGCCGGCCTGTGGGCGAGCATCCTGATCGCGGTCACCGTGGGCCAGATGCTCACCGACATCATGCTCAGCGGCATCACCTTCGACCTCGTCACCCCCGGCATCCACCTGCTCATCCTCGTGGCCCTCTCCGCGACCCTCGACCCGTCGCTGTGGCAGGAGCGCAAGCTCGAACGTCGGCTCGGCCAGCTTCATGACCGGGTGGCGGCCGAGGAGGGCCTGCTCGGGCGCGACATCACCGGCGAGGGCTACATCAAGCTGAACTTCTTCAACCTGTTCTGGGTCTTCCTCGTGTGCTGCGTGGTCGGCCTCGTGCTCGAGATCATCTGGCACATGGTCATCGTCGATCCCGGCGTCTACCAGGACCGCGCCGGACTCCTCTACGGCCCCTTCTCCCCCATCTACGGGTTCGGGGCGCTGCTCATGACCGTCGCGCTCAACCGCTTCTACCGCGCGAACCCGCTCTTCATCTTCCTGGTGAGCGCCCTCATCGGCGGGTTGTTCGAAGTGCTCGTGAGCTGGTTCATGCAGCTCTCGTTCGGTGCGGTGGCCTGGGATTACAAGCACGCCACGATCTTCGGGCTCTTCCCCGACCCGGTCGCGATGCTCTTCGACGGCCGCACGAGCACGCTGTTCGCCGGCATCTGGGGCTTCCTCGGCCTCGTGTGGATCCGCCTGTGCCTGCCGAAGCTCCTCGAGCTCATCAACCTGATCCCCTGGCGCTGGCGCTACTCCCTCACCTCGGTGAGCGCCGCCGTCATGATCGTCAACGGCTTCATGACGCTCGGCGCGCTCGACTGCTGGTTCGAGCGGGTCTCCGGGGTCGAGCCGACGACGCCGATCGAGCACTTCTACGCCAAGCACTACGACAACGCGTTCATGGAGCACCGATTCCAGAGCATGACGATCGTCCCGCGCGAATCCAGCCGCGTGACCGCCTCGACGACCCACGCCTGAGAGCGGGCGCCGAGCGGGTGCCGGCCGGGCGCCGCTCATCGAGTCCATGAAAAACGGGCCGCTCCCAAGGGGCAGCCCGTTCTCGTACCGGTTCTCGCGAGGGGCGCGGCGGCGCTTAGGCGCGGGGCGTCACCTCGTCGATCGTGCACACCATGCCGGCGCGGGTGGTGCGCGGGATGATCTCTCCGGCGCAGGTCACGAGCGTGAACACCTTCTCGGCGGAGTCGATGCGCTGCTCGGCGTCGGCGGCCTTGGCCTTGGCCTGCGTGAGGCCGTCCTTCAGATAGTCCTGGAGCGTGTGGCCCTCCTCGGTGAAGTTGGGCACGCGGGCGTCGTTGTAGGTGTCCTGCACCTGCATCGTGTAGAGCGGCGTGCACTTGTAGGTGGCCTCGCGCGTGATGTAGTAGACGGTCTTCACCGTGTCGAAGGCCTCCTGCTTGAGGGTGTCGTCGATGTACTTGAACATCGTGCCGTCGTACATGTGGTGGCCGTAGATGGTGGTCTGCTGGTCGACCATGCCGGGCGCGGTGTCGTCCATGTCCATGAAAATGCTCCCCGAGCCGTTGCCCGAGAGGTCGAAGAGCTTGTAGAGGTAGGTGTCGTTGTTATCGGTCTGCACGACGGGGTAGTTGATGGGCGTGTTGGGCACGTAGACCCAGCCCACGACGTCCGGGTTGATCTTGGCGAGCTCGTCGAAGTTCACCTGGGGGATGTTGTCCCCGGTGCCGTCGGCCACGGCGTACTGCTCGAGCTCCTTGTAAGAGGCCTGCGCCTCCTGGTAACCGAGCTGCGCGTGGATGTAGATGCCGGCGGCGGCCACGAGTAGGAGGATCCCGACGATGATGAGCACGGTGGAGACGATGTCGCGCGCGCGGCGCTTCTTCTTGGGCGGCTTGGAGGGGCCGCCCGCGGCCGGGGCGGGAGCCGGTGCGGGCGCCGGCGCGGTCCGGGGCTCGGTGGCCGCGGCGCCGTAAGCCGGCTGCACCGGCCTGACGCGGGGGACGGAGACCGGGCGCTGGGCCTGGGTCGCCTGGGGCGCGGCGGCGGGCGCCGGCGGCACCTGCGATGCGGTGGGGCCGGCGGCGGGGGCACCCGGCTTCGGGCTGAAGTGGCGTCCGGGCTGGCTGTCGGCCGGCTCCGAGTCGATCTTGCGGAATCGGGGCATCGGGTATCCCTTCGGGTGTGTCGAGGTGGGCGGGAGGGCTTAGGCCTCGGTCATCTCCTGCTTCATGCTGTCGATAGCCGCACGGTACTCGGGCATGGTGGCGCCGAGGATCTGCGTGGCGTAGATGGCGGCGTTCTTGGCGCCGTTGATGGCAACGCAGGCCACGGGCACGCCGGAGGGCATCTGCACCATGGAGAGCAGGGAGTCCATGCCGCCGAGGTCGGAGGTCTTCATGGGGACCCCAACCACCGGGAGCGGGGTGAACGCCGCGACGACGCCGCCGAGGTGCGCCGCCTTGCCGGCGGCCGCGATGATCACCTTGAGGCCGCGGCCGGCAGCGCTGCCGGCCCACTCGTGCACCTTGTCGGGGGTGCGGTGGGCACTCGCGATCACAAGCTCATAGGGGACGCCGAGGGCCTCGAGCTCCTCGGTGCACTTCTCCATGACGGGAAGGTCGGACTTCGAGCCCATGATGATGCCGACGAGCGGGGTCTTCTCAGATGCAGCCATGCTTCCTCCAAAGGTAGGACGTTACGTGCTCTCAAGTCACCAGTATAGACGTGTCCCCCCGATCACCCGGCCGCACGGGCACGCGTCGGCGGGGGCGCTCGTATCTCCACACAATCGCGGGGCGGGGGCGGTGGTGGCGGGGGCGAACGCACAGAGGTGGGAGCAGGGCCTCGCGCTGGGGATGCTCGGAACTATGTCGCAAAGTCGCGGAAGTGCATGCCGAAATCTGAACCTCGAAATATGGCCCAGAAAAGTCGCAGGTCATGACGGTGTCTATAATGCGGTAAGTGCATCGATCGAGCACTTCTGCGATTTCTCGACGTCAAATCGATGCACTTCCGGCACAAGTCGACAGGATTCGGCGGGGCAGCGGCGGGAATGCTTGCATCTCCACGCGACCGCACGGGACGGGGGTGCTTGTGTCTCCACGAAATCGCGGGACAGCGGCGCGGACGGCGGGGGCACGGCCGCAGCCCGCGGCAACCCGGTCGGCGTACCGGTTGAAAACGGATCAACACGGCGCCGAGCCAAGTTCCTCCAGATAAAAAGAACGGCCGCCCGGTGAGGGATCCCACCGGGCGGCCGCGCCGTGCCTATGCCGTCTCGCTTAGAGCTGATCGCCCTTCGTGCGGCGGCGGATCAAAACGGACCCGCCGATGGCGAGGGTGCCGGCCGCGGCGCTGCCGAGCACGATCGCCGCCGTGGCGTCGCCGGTCTTGGGCAGGCCCTTGCCGCCTTTGCCCTTGCCGCCCTGGCTTCCGGTGCCGTTCTGGCCGCCGTTGCCGGCGTTGCCGCCGTTACCGGTGCCGTTCTGGCCGCCGTTGCCGCCGTTGCCGCCGTTACCGGCGTTGCCGCCGTTGCCGTTACCGGTGTTGCCGGTGTTGCCATCGCCCGGCTGCTGATCACCGTCGGCGTCCTTGAGGCCGTCGATCGCAACCTTCAGCTGGTCGTATGCTGCCTTGATCGCAGCCTCCGAGGCGTTCTCGTCGGCGATCACGGCCTTGGCGTTCGCGATGGCCTCGGCGAGCGCTTTCGCGGAGTCCGCCGTCTTGCCGGCGGTATCGAACTTGCCGGCCTTGGCCGCGAGCTCCTCAAGCTCCTGCTTGCTCGACTGCTCCGCCGGCGGGACCTCGGTTTCAACCAGGTCGTTGTGGGCGGCGTCGAGCGCCTCCACCGCCTGGTCGACCTCGCCCTGCGTGGCGTTCGCATCGGCCAGCAGGCGCTCGGCATCGGCCAGCGCGTTCTCGAACGGCGTCCAGGTGGCCAGCGTGTAATCAGCGGCCTTCAGCTCCCCGGCCTCCTTGGCGGCGGCCTCGAGCTTGGACTTGTCGACCTCGGGCTGCTCGGGCTTGTCAGCGCCATCAACGTAGTTGAAGTTGATCTCGCCGATGGTGAGCATGCGGTTGTTGGGGTTCTCAAGACCCGTGGCAACACCCGTGGACTCCATAGGCTTGATCTCGACCTTCTTGACCTTCTTGGCAGCGTTGGCGGCAGAGATCTCGAAGACGTAGGTGGGCTGGTTCGTGTCGTAGTCGCCGCCCTTGAACTCCTGCGTGGTGTCGTCGGCGAAGGTTACAACGGCCTCGAGCTTGTTGATGGAGCCGTTGGCACCCTTGTCGCCGTTGAAGAGCTCGATGTTCTTCAACGTGCGCGGCTGCTTCAGCTCGAAGCCGAGGTTCGCGGGCAGGCCAACCTTGTCGTCGAAGGACTCGACATCCAGGAACCACTTGAACTCGAACGCGCGGTCCGTGTTGTTGCCGTTGAAGAGACCGTCGAAGTTGTTCTGCTGGACGAGCTTCGTAACGTTGGTGCCGTCGTCGGTGGGATAGCCCTTGTTGGTCACCGTGATCTTGAAGTCGTCCTGAGCGAGCTCCTTGACCTCCTCGGCCGGCGGGGCAACCTCGCCCTCGACGTAGTTGAAGTTGATCTCGCGCAGGGTGAGCATGCGGTTCTTCGCAGCCTCGCCCTCGTAGCCCTTGGCCTCGCCCTCAGACGTGAGCGGCTTGATGTCGACGCTCTGGACGAGCTTGCCGGCCTCGGCCTTGAGGGTGTAGACAGCCTGCTTCGTCGCAAAGTCGCCGCCCTTGAACTCAGACTTGGAGCCGTCGGTGTAGGTGATGACGGCCTCCATGGAGGTCACGGTGCCGTTGTAGGTGTCGCGGTTCACAACCTGAACGTCCTGCAGTGCACGAGGCTCCTTCAGCTCGAAGTGCATCGTGGTGGGCAGCATGACGTACTCGGGCAGCTTGCCGCCCTCGTGGTTGCTGTCGACATCCCACTTGAACTCGAAGCCGTTGTCGCTCTCGTTGTCGTCGAACAGGCCGTTGTAGTTCTTCTGCTGAATGAGCTTCTCGACGTTGGTGCCGTCATCGGTCGCCAGCTTCTCGTTGGTCATCGTGATGTTGAACGCATCTTGACCGAGCTCGAGAACCTGCGGGCCGAGCTCGCTGCCGTCGTTGGTCACGAAGTCCTGCTTGGGGCCGACGAGCCATGCCTCGGCCTCGAGGCTGACCTCGCAGTCCTTCTTCGCCGTGAGCTGGAAGGTGGCGATGTCCTCGGAGCCGTTGTAGAGCTTCTTGTCGCCCTTGTTGGCCAGCGCGATGTTCACGGAGTTCATCGCGTCGCCGAAGGTGTAGTGACCGGACTTGTTCTCCATGTCGCCAGCGTTGCTGGTGGTGTTCAGGCTATCGTTCACATACTCGAAGGAGTCAACCGGGTACTTGACGAGCGCACCCATGGCGTTGACGTTCTTGGCGCCCTGAGCCTTCACGGCGACCGTGATGGTCTCGCCGGCCTTGACGGACGTCTTGCTGGGAACAACGGCGATCGAACCGGCAACCTTGCCCTGCTGTTTGGTGCCGCCGTCGAGCTTGGACATGGTGAACGACATATCGTAGACGTCGTAGGCGTCGTTCATGTTGAAGTCGGCCGCGGACTGGGCGACATGCGAGGTCCAGTCGGTCTTGCCGGTGCCGCGGTTCTCGCGACCAACGCAGTTGCTGATGTGCGAGTAGTCCTCGCTGCCAACGGTGGTCGGGGCCTTCAGCGAACCGGGATCCTGGGCGTCGGTCTTATCGACCTTGTACAGCGCGAGCTCGGTTGCGGAGAAGAAGCCACCCGCAGACTCCTGCACGGTAAGACGCAGGTAGCGGGCCGTGGAACCCTCAAGGTTCACGGTCTTCTGCTTCATCTTGTCCGCGCCCGTGTTGTCCCATTCGGCGACGCCGTGGTCGACCCAGTGGGCGCCGTCGAGGCTGGTCTCGATCTTCATCTTAGCGACGTTGCCGTTGCCGCCGTTGTCCTGACGCGGCGTGTAGACGAACTTATCGAGCTTGAGCACCTTGCCGTAGTCGATGGTCATCGGCATGCCGATAACGTTACCGGTGGAGTGGAAGTGCGCCGAGTTCTTGTCGTCATGGTCGAACGCGAGCTTCAGCTTGCCCCACTGCTCGCCGCCCTCCCACTGGGTGGAAGCGGGCTCCGGGCAGTTGCGCCAGGGATCCTCGAGCGTGGTAGCGGTGATCTCGGGATCGCTCCACTCGGAAACGCCCTTGGCGCTACGGGTGCGGATCTGGAACTTATGAGTGGACTTGTAATCGAGGTCGGTGACCTTGAACTCGACCGTGTCGCCGGAGGGGATGGCGTTGACCATGCCGTCGATCTTGATGTCGTAGCCGGTAGCGCCCTCGACCTTGTTCCAGCTGAGCTTGATGCTCGTGGGCGTGAGGTCGTCCTCGGTCGGCTGCTTCAGCTTCGGAGCGGCGAGCTCCTTGACCACGTCGTTGCTCGGCAGGTTGCCCTCGTTCGCGAAACCGGTGAGCGTAAGCGTCTGCTCGTTGGCCTGGACGTCGGTCTTGGCGAACTTCACGTACAGCTTCGGGGTGGTGTTGACCTGCTGCTTGCTGAAGCCCTCGTTGCGCACCTTCTCGCTTTTGGCGGTGGTGTTGTAGTTGAGGTTCGGCTTCGTATTGTAGAAGGTCACGACCTCGCCCTCGGCGGGGACAGTGCTCTCGAAGGCCTCCTGGCTGTCGACCTTCCTCTCGGTGAGGACGGTCTCACCGTTCTTGGCCACGATGGACTCGGGCTCCTCGGACACGTTCACGATGAACGTGGTGGTGCGGTCCTTCTTGTAGCCGTCGTAGGAACCCGTGGACTTGCCCGCCTTGAAGGTAGCGGTCTTCTTGGCGGCGTCTGCCGTAGAGGTGAACTTGGTCGTGACGTGCGGGCCGTAATCGATGTTGCTCTCGCGGCCATACTCCTGATCGGAGGTGTCGACGGTATTCTTGCAGTAGGTGCCGGTGTCCTCGAAGAGGTTGTACTCGTTCTCGCCATCGGTCGCGAAGAACTCGATGTTGCGGATGGAACGATCGACCTGCTCGGGGTTGTTGTTCGCCTCCCACATGGGGATGATGGCGTTGGCCTTCACGAAGACGGGGAGCTTCCACAGCGGGGCCTCGAAGTTGTTCAGGACCTGGCCGCCGCGGTACTGCTTGCCGCTGAGGTAATCGATCCAGATGTCCTTCTCGGTGCCGGGCAGGTAGATGCCGTTGCGGACGTCGTTGCCGTCGCCCAGGCCGCCGTTGGCGTCGTCGCCATCGGTGTTCTGGTACACCGGAGCAACCAGGAAGTCCTCGCCCAGCGTGTACTCATACTGCGTAGCGGTGCTGTTGGCATACGCGGTGTCCTCGGAGAGCAGGATGGCGCGGACCATCGGCAGGCCCTCGTCGCCGTTGCCCGTGTTGATGTTGGATGCAGAGGCAGCGGTGGTGTAGATGTACGGCATAAGCTGGGACTTCAGCTTGAGGTACATACGGGAGATGCCGGTGTACGGATCGCCGTGCGTCTGCGGGGCCTTAACATAGGTTCCCCAGCCGTCCATGTCGAGCATGAGCGGCGCGAAGGACTTCCACTGGTAATCGCGGGTAGCGATGATGGGAGCGCCGCCGAAGATGCCGTCGTTGTCGGAACCCACGTTGGGGTTGCCGGCGAGGGACTGGCCGATGAACGTGGGAACGTGGAAGCGGATGTACTCCCAGTTTCCGCCGCTCTGGTCACCGGTCCAGACAGCGCCGTAGCGCTGGGTGCCCGCCCAGCCGTCCAGGGTGATGATGTTCGGGCGCTTGCTGACCTCGGTGGTAACGGTCTCATAACCGCTGCGCACCGCGTCGAGGGCCATGGAGTAGCCGTGGCCGACCCAGGCGACGTCGGTCTTCAGGGTGGTCACGCCGCCGGTGCGAACCTCGTTGGCGAAGTCGCGCAGGACCTGCCACTCGGTAGCGGGATTGGAATCAGGGAAGATATAGGACTGGCTCCACAGGCCGGTAGCGACGCCGAACTTCTTGCAGTACTCGCTGAACTCCTTCAGATTCTGCACGTTCGCGGCGATGGCAGCGAGGCGCTCGGGGGAGCTGGAGCCGTCGGGATTCACGCCGCCGGTCTTGCCGTAGCCGTTCTGGCCGTAGCCCGAGCCGTAGCCGTCGTTGGGCAGGAAGTAGCCCATGGGGATGTCGTTCTCAACGTAGGTGTCCAGGTGATGCTGGGCAGAGAACTCGCGGTTGTACGTAACGCCCTCGGGGATGTTCTCCGTCTGCTCCGTGGGGCCATAGCCGTTCAGGGTCTCGACGCAGGCGTTGGGCTCCATGCGAACGCCGGTGCCGCCCTTCTCGTACAGGGTCTCACCCGCGTTGGGATCGGATGCCGGAGCGGAACCCTTGATCTGCTTCTTGCTGTAGCCAGACTTGGGATCCTTGGACCACATGTCGCGGTTCCATGCGTTCAGGGTACCGGTGTAGAAACCATACTCGGGGAGCAGGATGGGGTTACCGGTAACCTTGTAGTACGCCTGGAGGAGGTCCTGAGCGATCGGGGCCGTGGACGTACCGTTAGCGGCGTCTGCGACGAAGTAGTAGGCGTCGAGCTCATTCTCCTTGTGGAGCGCTGTGGTGGTGTCGCCCTTGGTCTCGCCGAAGTCATAGGAGCCGTCGGCGAAGGTGTTGCGCAGAACGCCATAGCCCTTGCTCGACCAGTAGAACGGGTTGGGCGAAGCCACGCCGCCATCGACCCAGTTGGACTCGTTGGCGATGTTGATGGACTTGCCCGTGTGGATGAAGCGGCCGTTCTGGGTGCCGCCGCCGAAGAAGTTCTCGCCCTGATGCTTCACGAGCGTCTGGACGGTGCTGCCCTTCTCGAGATCGAGCGCAGCGGACTCCTCCATGACAACCTTGCCATCGTGCTTGATGGTCATCTTGGCGGTCGCCTTATCAAGCTCGATGGTGGTCTTGCCGTTTGCAGCGGAGATGATGAACTTGCCGTTCTCGTCCTTTACGCTTGCGGCGGGATGTGTGTACTTATCGGACGTGTCCGGCTGGGCCTGAATCTTGGCGATATGGTCCGCGCTCTTCGGCTTCGCATAGGCGCTGAACTCGCCCGCGGGGTCGACGTTGTAGCGGAAGATGCCGTCTTCCAGCAGCGTGATCTTACCGGTGATGTCCTTGGAACCGTCGCTAAACGTAACGGTAACAACACTGTCCTGCGCAGTGGCGGCCTTCACGCTTGCCAGCGGCGTGGCGTACGCCGGCGCTGCAGCAGCGAGCGACAGGGCCGTAGCCGCGACGACCGCACTGCCCTTCACCCAGCGACGATTGAACAATGGCCTCTTTTGCATCCAAGCTCCTCTCTATCCGACTCTTAGATACGGTTGAGAACCAGCCGTTTTCCCTTGCCTAACTGGTTGGTACCAGATAGCCAGTTGGAATCTAGCTATCACGCTACTCTTAAGAGGGGCTTATGAAGAGTGTGCTCCCGCAAGCGGTTTATTATTCCGGCAAACGGTTGGAGGCATTCTGGGGTATAGCCCGTTACCTGCGCTTTCTAATCTTCCAATGAGCGGCAAAACCGAGAACCTCTTATCGTCATGGTTTGTAACCGTCTGGTATCTGCATTTTACATACCTCTTCAGTAGTCCGATTTCGTACTACTGGTATTAGATCTTACAACCAAGTACAACTATAGGATTAAACAGGCAGATGAACGCCTTGCGGGAAGACCGCCCGGCAGCAAAAAGGGGCCCGGCTCGGGAGCCGGACCCCTTATGCTACCTGGTCGGTAGGAGACGAAACCCCCGTCCCAAAACGGCGCGGGAGGCGCTACTTCAGGTTCACCAGGTCCTTCTGGTCCATGCGGTGGATGAACGCGGCCATGTCGGCGCGGGCGATCATGTCGTAGGGGCGGAAGGTCCTGGAGCCGTCGGCCTCGGAGCCGTCGCGCTTCGGCTCGCCGGTTGCCGTATGCAGAGCTGTTCGGCATGCCTGCCGTAAGGGCTTGGCTTCATCACCAACCTCGATTCTGCCCCGGTCTCAGATGAGTGCCTGTCCCCTTTCTGAGGTTCAGCCTCAGATGGAACTGCTCCCCAGCCGTTGCATATACATTTCGAACACCATGCAGCCAAAGGTGTTCGAAATGTATATGCAACGGTCGGGTGACATTTTGTTAGGAGGTGGTTCGGCGCACACGGGCACGGCGCAAAACAAAACGCCCCCGGCGCCGTCCCCGTGAAGGGTGACGGTCGCCGGGGGCGCAACGTCCAACAAGGACATCCCTCGGGGAACCAATGAGATCATCCCCGAGGGACAAATGAGGTCAACGGGGATAGAGAACCGAAGTACCCTACCCCTTGGCCCCTTAGCGACGGCGCTTGCTCACAACGCCGGCGCCCAGTGCTGCGACGCCCGCGACGGACGCAGCAGCGATGGCGATCATGGACGGATCGCCGGTCTGGGCAAGGCCGCCGTTGGTACCGGGCTTACCGTTGCCGGAAGCGTTGCCGGAGCCGCTGGTAGAGCCGTTGCCACCCTGGTCACCAGGCTTGCTACCGGGATTCTCAGGGTCGGTACCCGGCTCGTCGACCTTCTCCCATGCAGCGGTGAGGGTGATGTCGCCCGTCACCTCGGCATCGAAATCATATGCCTTGCCGTTGAGCATCCAACCCTTGAAGGTGTAGCCATCACGGACGGGATCAGCGGGCTTGGCAACCTTCTGGCCCTCAAGGACCTCCACAGTCGCTGCCTCGGCACCCTCGTAACCGTAATCGAACGTCACGGTGTACTTGACCGGCTGGGGCTCGGGTTCAACGAGCTCGAGCGCGTCGATGGCGGCCTTCAGTGCCTCGCGAGCGTTGATCACGTAGCTCATGGGCTTGTCGGTCGCGCCGCCCTCGATGGTCTCGACGACCTCCTTGGCAGCAGCCAGCGGGGCGTTCAGCGCCTCGATGGAGTCGACCGTGTGGTCGTCCTTGTTCTCCAGCGCGGTCTCAGCCTGAGCGATAAGGGCCTTCAGGCTCGCCAGATCGTACGGATCCGCAGAAAGACGGGCGCCCATAACCTGGAGCTCCACGACATGGTTCTCCTTGCCGCCATCCTTCACGCCGTGACCGTAGAGGCGCACGTAGCGCGCGGTGACGGACCGGTCGCCCTCGGCGTCGCCGTAGAGGACCTTGCCGTTCGAGGACTCGGCATACAGCTCGTCGCCGGTCAGCGTGTCCTCGCCCAGCTTATACAGGTCCTGATCACCGGAGTAGTAGAGCACCTGGACATCGGAGAAGTCGGCCTTGTTTGCCACAACGAGCGCAGTGCCGTTGTAGGTGCGGCCGTCCTGCCAATAGCGCCACAGGTTCACAGCGTCGATGCGGCACGTCTCGCCGAGGTCGACCTGCATGTAGGATCCGTCGGCCTTGGCATCGTTGCCGAAGATCGCGTAGTTGCTCGTGTCGATGTTGCCATCGGTTGCCACGGTGAGCGCGCGACCGCTGTTGGTCACCGGGGTATCCGTGGTGCCGTCGACCCAGGCAGCGGAGAGGTCCGCGCCGGTGGCGAGGTTGGTCACCGTGCGGGGAACCAGCTTGCCGTACGCGACGAGCAGGTTGTCGTAGGCCTCCTGCTTCGC
This sequence comes from Coriobacteriaceae bacterium, assembly GCA_015062655.1. GTDB lineage: Bacteria > Actinomycetota > Coriobacteriia > Coriobacteriales > Coriobacteriaceae > Collinsella. The sequence continues at coordinate 47,066 of SUUG01000013.1, read as the reverse complement.
GGCGGCATCGTCGCCCTCGAGCGCGGCCTTACCGGCCTCGAGCAGGGCATCCATATTCGCAGCGATCCAGGGCTCCTCGGTGAAGTTGCCCTGCTCCGCCTCGATCTTGGCGATGAGCTCAGCCAGCGGAGAAGCCGGAACCTCGTCGTAGCCCAGCGAGTTGTCGTACACGAAGACGTTGGTGGCATCGGCACCGGCCACGATGGCGTCGGCCTCCATGGCCTTTCCAACCGTGTCGGCATCGTAGTCGGAACCGGCGATCTCGCCGTCGACGTAGATCTTCACCATGCCGTTGTTCTCGCGAACACCGGTGATGACGTTGTCACCCGCAGCGAGCGCGTCATCGGACACGGCGGAGACGCCGGCAACGGTGAAGACGGCCTTGCCCTCGGCGTTCACGGACAGCGACCATTGATCGCCCTGGGACAGAACGGTTGCGTTCTTGAGGGCACCGTCAACCGTAGCGGTGACGGTGAAGCCGTTGGCACCCTCGACGCTGCGCTCGGCAGAGGAAAACTCGGTGCCCGCGGCGACGGCGTCGTCCTGCGCGACAACGCCGTCGGTGTAGTGCTGGGCGCTCACGGTACCGGCGAGCTTGTTGTTCACCGAGTCGGTACCGGCGGTCGCCTTGACCTCGACGGTCGCGTCGTCGGCCAGAGCCTCAGGCAGCGCGATGTCGAAGGTCTTGAGGTCGGCGTAGGCGGTTACATCGTTCTCGCCCAGCTCGACCTTCTCGCCGTTCACGGTGACCTCGAACGAAGCGCCGGAGACGTGCTCGGAGGCCTGGACACGAACGGTGGTGTTGTTCACGAAGGAGATGTCGGACAGCTTGGGAGCGGTCTCATCGGCCTTCTGAGAGAGATGCCAGATCTGGACCTCGCCCGGCTTGAGGGTGACCTCAACGGTAGAGCCGGCAGCGAAGGAGTCGTGAGACTCGGCGATGGCGTCGCCATTGGTGGTGTAGGAGTGATCGATCGCCTTGTACCAGGTGCCCTCGGCCTTGGCGCCGATGGCATCGTCCAGCTTGAAGGTGATGGTCTTGTTCTCGGCGGCCGGGTTGCGCATCGAGATGATGCCCTCGGTGCCGTCGGTGTTGAAGCCGGCAAAGCCGTAAGCGTTCTGGACACCGCCGCGCTGTCTCACGACACCATCCAGAGTGGCAGAGGTATCGGGATTGCCACCGATCATCTTGCCGTTGCGCAGCATGTCGAAGTTGCCCTCTTCCCATGCAAGGAAGTCGGCATTGACGAGGTACTTCTCATCATCGAACAGCGAGTCGGAGAAATACAGCTCCCAGAAAGCGGTACCGCGCGTACCCTGCATGAACATGTAGTTGCGGAACTGTTCGCCGTTCATGGAGCTGATGTTGATGTCGGTGCCCTCTTTGCCGTAGATCGGGTCATGGTTGTAGATGTTGGCAAGCGGGAACTGGAACTCGTGCTGCTCCAGGAAGTCGTAGTAGCAGCCGTCACGGTAGGTGAGCATGTTGTCCATCTTGTTGTTGAGGACATCGTTCCAACGCTCGCCGCGGTCGGCCACGCACTGCAGCCACACGGAGTTGGACCACTGGAGGAACCAGGGGCTGGGGTTGGTGTAGCAGGTCAGCGAGATCCACAGATCCTCGATCTGCTCGGCGTCGGCGGTCTCCCACACCTCGTCGAAGAGAACGATCCACTTCTCCCACAGGTCGGTGGCGTGGAAGTAGCCATGAGGGCCACCGTACATATGATGATGGTTCTCGTCATAGCCCACAACGCCCTCACCGGAAGCAAAGGCACCGTACTGGCGGCCGTCGGCAAAGCCGTCCCACTTCCAGTAGTTGACGCCGTAGTCCTGCATCCACTTCACGGCCATATCACCGAAGTTGTCGACGTAGCGCTGGTCGGCGACGTCGATGGAGCCGCCGGCAGCAGAGCCATTGCCTGCAGCCTGGATGATGTTGGCCAGGGTGCCGTGATAGTTATAGCCGCCGCGCGGGCCAATCCACACGCCGAAGCTGGAACCGAGCTTCTGCACCAGGTTCGACGAGGGGGTCCAACCGTTGGGGAACTTGCTGTTGAACTGCCAGAAGCCCTCGGTATTCACGCCAAGCGGGTCATCGACCGGACCGTTGCGGCGCAGGTCGTCGCCGGAGGTGTACTGGTCCGCGGTCTGACGATACTGGTTCCACCCGTCATCCACAACATAGGACTCGAGCGGGCGGACACCCGTCTCGCTCAGGTGCTTGTCAACGGCCTTGAACGACTCGATGATGTTCTCGTCGTCGATAAACATCATGTTGTCGAACCAGGAGTTGTACTGGATGCGGAAATCGCTCGGCTTGGAGATGCTCGCGATGTAGGCGAAGAAGTCGCTCTGGATGAGGTTCATATCGGAGCCATCGGAGTGGGTGGCGCCGCAGACCGTCTGCCAGGAGACGTACTCACCCTCGGTGGTGAGCTGGTTATCGCGCTGGAAGTCGGTGAAATTCTTGCCGGTCCAATAGCGCGTGCGACCGAGGCCGTCCGCGATCTGCGTATCGGTCTCGGGGAACTCGGAGCCGACGAACAGGCCGTTCACGTAGATGGGCTGGCCGAGGGTCGCCTTGGCGGCGTCCATAGCGACAACGCCGGACTTCTTGGGGATGGTCCAGGTCTTGTCGCCTTCCTTGGTCGCCAGGTGCTCGCCGTCGATGAATTTGACGCGGATGTCCTGGTCCTCAGACTTGAGCTCGATCCACTTGCGCATGAAGTGGTCGCCGTTGTACATGACGGCCTTGAGCTCGACCGTGGCGTTACCGCTGCCGAAGGAGACAGGCTCGAACGCGAACGTGACGAGCTTACCGGTCTTCTCGACACCCTGGATGGTGACGGTGGTGTCGGTCACCACGGGGTCGCCGGCGAGGGTCATGTTGGAAGCCTTCAGCGTGCCGGCATCGGTCTCGGGAACAGAGGAGAACTGCTCCTTGAACAGATCGAGCTCGGCGCCCGCGGCGAATCCGCCGTTGCCCTCGAGGACCTTGATGCCCACGTAACGGCCGGTCACAGCCTCGTCGAGACCGCAGTACACCATCTTCTGAGCGCCGGTGCCGTACGCGCCGGTATAGCTCACCGTGCAGGTGTCCTTCAGGTTGCCCTGCTCAAACAGGCCGTCCTTGGTATCCGAGGCGTACACGGCGAACTTCTTGAAGTTGCCGTTGGAGGAAGCGCCCTCCTTGCGGCCGGCGTAGCCGACCGTCTGGAACGCGACGTCCTTCTGAGCGGCGCCGCGATCGATCGTGATCGTGGCGGGCATGTTTACCGGCTGGCCGTTGTTGTAGTTGCAGTGCCAGTGGGTGTCGAGGTTGCCGTCGATGAGGGCCTGGATGCCGCCACCGTCTGCGGTGCCCTTGTCGGAGTTCGTCTCGATCTCCCATGCGCCGGCAGCCTGCTGCGTGCCATGGATGACGGAGTTGCCCTGGGCATCGAAGAAGTCGACCTCGGCGATATTGGCGAACTTGTTCGTAACGTTCGCTGCGTTCCAGTGGTAACCCTTGGTGACCACGAAGCGAACCTTGCTCGCCGTAACCGGAGCGTTCAGGGTCACCGTGTGGGGACCCTTGTCCTTACCGGTCTCGAACGTGAAGTCCTGCACCTTGACCCAGTCGGTGCCGTTCCACTTCTCGAGGCAGGCGGTTTCCACCTGACCGGTGCACTGATATCCGTACTCGCCGCCGGCGTTGCGGGCGGTGTACTTGAGGGACGCAAAGCTGACCTCGCGGCCGAAGTCGACCTCAAGCCACGGATTCGTGGTCTCACCCTCGTCGAGCGTGGCCCAATACGTGGCGGTGTCGCCGTCGATGGCGCCCGCCGCACCCTTGGGACACTCGTGCTCGTGCGTTTCAGAAGCCTTGGCGGTGGCGCTCACCGTGGAACCGCTGCCGGGCTTCACGCTCGTCAGCGGGCCCTGGGGCTCCTGACGCGAGCCTTCGAGCATGCCCTCGATGAGGAATTCTTCGGACTTCTCACCTGGAACAAACTGGGACTTGCCAAGCTTGTTGTCGATGAGGGTCGTCCTCAGCTTCCCATTCTCAAAGCTGAACGTTCGCGCGAATGCATCGTTGCCGATAGTGATGCTCTTGCCGGCGTCGGTCTTTACCTCGACGTTGCCGTAACCCGATGCCGCAAACGCGGGCATCGAGAAGCCGAGAATACCGACCATAGCGGCTGTTGCCGCTGCCGAAACGAGCTTACACCTCTTCATTCGCACCTCCTTTCTGTCCAGGAGGGCCAACGCCCGTAGACGTTCATCTCGAAACAATCCGTGCGACGAGATGCCCCCCCCCGCCCATTTTTAACCCCTCCAGAATAATGGGAAATTGAAAAACCCTTCGGTGGTCGGTATGCTCTGCGCCGCGAACGGTATCCATTTTTCGCCAAACGGCATTGCATCTGGTTACAACCAGGTGACAACTGCATTCTGTCTACCTGTTGTTTTGTAAACTGGTATCGGCCCATATCACAAGATTGCTAACATGTGTGCGCGATTATTATCCAAGACGCCTCATCGTTCTCCGAGCTAGACGCCTCGCCATGGATCCGCGCGCCGACGCATCGATGCGCACGCTGCATCCGGACGCCCGCCCGCATCGACCCCGTGGCGGCCGAGCACCCGGCTCCGCAGCGGCGGAACACCCGGCCCCGCAGCCGCCGAACACCTTACAGAAATATGCTATGCGACTTGTGCGTGTACCTTCCGAACGCCGTCAGCGATGGAAGCGTTCCATGAGCATACGCGTTACCTGGGTAGCATTTCACAACAGGGCCGAAGGCCTGTTGGCATGCAAAAGCCTCCCGTTTCCCATGTGAGAAACGGGAGGCTTGCCCGCTGTTTGGGTTGTCGCCGCGTCGGTTGTCGCCGCGGCGGCAGCGGCAGACCCGCCCGCTGCGCACCCGCGTCGCAACGTCGGCCCCGGCCCGCCCGCAGCCCCGCTCGCGGCTCTACGCCAGGTCCTGTAAGGCGACCACGCGCATGCCGTCCCCTTCGTCGGCACCGGAACGGGCATCGCGCTCCGCCTCGAGTGCGGCGACGAACGCATTCGCAGCCGAAAGGGCCGTCACGCAGGTCACCCCGCGGCGGACGGCCTCGGTGCGCAGCGTATATCCATCGCCGCGCGACCCCTGGCCGTAGGGGATGTTGATCATGAAGGCGATCTTGCCGTTCGCCACAAGGTCGAGCACGTTGGGACGGACGCCGTCGCGCGGACCGCTCACCTTCTCGACCACCTCGCACTTCACGTTTCCACCGCGCAGCACGCGAGCCGTGCCTTCCGTCGAGCAGATCTCGAACCCCAGGTAATGCAGGATGCGCGCGACGGACAGGATGTGCCGCTTATCGCGATCGCACACCGAGATGAAGACCTTGCCGTCCTCGGGCGACGGAAGCTCGTAGTCGATCGCGAGCTGCGTCTTCGCATATGCCTGCGGGTAGCTGCTCGCGATGCCCATGACCTCGCCGGTCGACTTCATCTCGGGACCCAAGACGACCTCGGCACCCGGGAAGCGGCCCCAGGGCATCACGGCCTCCTTCATGCAGAACCAATCCAGCGCGCGCTCGTCGCTCGGCAGCGCGAGGTCGGCGATCTTCTCGCCGACCATGATGCGCGCCGCCATCTTGGCCAGCGGAACGCCCGTGGCCTTCGAGATGAAGGGCACCGTGCGGCTCGCGCGCGGATTGGCCTCGATCACGTAGATCGTCTCGCCCTTGATGGCGTACTGCACGTTCACCAGGCCGCGCACGCCGAGCGCGAGGGCGATGCGGCGGGTCGTGTCGCGCAGCTTCGCCTGGAGCGACTCGGAGAATGAGAACGGCGGGATGCACGTCGCGGAGTCGCCGGAATGGATGCCCGCCTCCTCGATGTGCTCGAGGATGCCGCCGATGTAGACCTCATCGCCGTCGCAGAGCGCGTCGACGTCGCTCTCGATCGCGCCTTCCAGGAATCGATCGAGGTAGACGGGGTAATCCGGCGAGACGCGGGCGGCCTCCGCCATATAGTCGCGCAGGTGCTCGGCATCGTAGGCGATCATCATGCCGCGGCCGCCCAGCACGTAGCTCGGACGGACGAGCAGCGGATAGCCGATGCGCGCCGCCACCGCCTCGGCCTCCTCGAACGAGGTCGCCATGCCCGCGGGGGGATACATGATGCCCAGCCGGTCGAGGACGGCGCTGAAGCGCTCGCGGTCCTCGGCCAGGTCGATGGCGTCGGGCTGCGTGCCCATGATGTGCACGCCGGTCTCCTTCAGCATGCGCGCGAGCTTGAGCGGCGTCTGGCCGCCGAGCGTCACCACGACGCCGTCGGGGCGCTCCACATCGATGACATCCATGACGTCCTCGTAGGTGAGCGGCTCGAAATAGAGGCGGTCGCTCGTGTCGTAGTCGGTCGACACGGTCTCGGGGTTGCAGTTGACCATGATGGTCTCGTAACCCTGATCGGCCAGGGCGTAGCTCGCGTGGACGCAGCAGTAGTCGAACTCGATGCCCTGCCCGATACGGTTGGGACCCGCGCCGAGGATCATGGCCTTGGGCTTGGAGCACGCCGCCACCTCGTCGGCCGCGACCGCGCGGCGGGCGTCCTCGCCGGCGCGCATGAGGTTCTCGTAGGTCTTGTAGTGATACTGGGTCTCGCTCGAGAACTCCGCCGCACAGGTATCCACCGTCTTCATGCTGGGGAGCACGCCCAGGCCCTTGCGGTAGGCGCGCACGAAGCGCTCGTCGCTCCCCGTGAGCAGCGCGATCTCGGCATCGCTCGCGCCGTATTGCTTGACGAGGCGCATGGCGTCGGCATCGATATCCTCGACACGCAGGCCGCGGATGCCCTCGCGCACAGCCATCATGTCGGCGATGCGCGCGAGGTACCAGGGGTCGATATGCGTCAGCTCGTGCACGCGGCCCACGCCCCAGCCGCGGCGCAGCGCCTCGGCCACGAAGAAGACGCGATGCTCCGAGGGCGTCGCGGCAAGGCGCTCGACCTCGTCGTCCGCGAGCTTCGAGAGGTCGTCGCGGCCGGCGGCGAGCAGGCCGACGTGACCGTCCTCCAACGAGCGCATCGCCTTGCCGAACGCCTCCTCGAAGGTGCGGCCGATCGCCATGACCTCGCCCACCGCCTTCATGCGCGTGGACAGCGTGGTGTCGGTGCCCTTGAACTTCTCGAACGCGAACCGCGGGGCCTTGACCACGCAGTAGTCGATCGACGGCTCGAAGCACGCGGGCGTCACCTTCGTGATGTCGTTGGTGATCTCGTCCAGCGTATACCCCACGGCCAGACGGGCCGCGGCCTTGGCGATCGGGAACCCCGTAGCCTTGGACGCGAGCGCGGAGCTGCGGCTCACGCGCGGGTTCATCTCGATCACGATGAGCCGGCCGGTTTCGGGGTTCACGGCGAACTGCACGTTGGAACCGCCGGTCTCCACGCCGATCTTCTCGAGGATCGCCAACGAGGCCACGCGCATGCGCTGGTATTCGAGGTCGGAGAGGGTCTGGGCGGGCGCCACGGTGATCGAGTCGCCCGTGTGCACGCCCATGGGGTCGAGGTTCTCGATGGAGCACACGATGATGCCGTTGCCGGCGCGGTCGCGCATGACCTCCATCTCGTACTCTTTCCAGCCGATGATGGACTCCTCCACGAGCACCTCGTGAGCCGGCGAGAGCTCGAGGCCCTGGCTCACGATGGACACGAGCTCGGCCTCGTCGTGCGCGATGCCGCCGCCGGCGCCGCCGAGGGTGAAGCTCGGACGCAGGACGCAGGGATAACCGAGGCGGTCGGCCACCGCGACGGCGTCCTCAACCGAGTAGGCGTACCCGGAGCGGGCCACCTCGAGGCCGAGCTCGGCCATGGCCTCGTTGAACAGCTTGCGATCCTCACCGCGCTCGATCGCGGCGAGGTCGCAGCCGATCATCTCCACACCCGCGCGCTCGAGGATGCCGCCGCGGGCGAGCTCGACCGCGGCGTTCAGCCCGGTCTGGCCGCCGAGCGTGGGCAGCAGCGCATCCGGGCGCTCGCGCTCGATCACGCGCTCGATGAACTCGGCGGTGATCGGCTCCACGTAGGTGCGATCGGCAAGACCGGGGTCGGTCATGATCGTCGCGGGGTTGGAGTTCACGAGAACGACCTCGTACCCCTCCTCCTTCAAGACCTTGCATGCCTGGGCCCCGGAGTAATCGAACTCGCACGCCTGGCCGATCACGATCGGACCGGACCCGATCACGAGGATGCGGTGGATGTCGGTGCGCTTAGGCATTCGGGGCCTCCTTCGCGGCCGCGGCGGACGTGGGGTCTTCGGCGAAGCGCCAGCCTGCCAGGCGGTCTTTCGCGATGTCGATGCCGAGGTAGCCGGTCTCGCCGGCCATCAGGCGCGTGAAGGCCGTGAACAGGTAGTGGGCGTCGGTCGGCCCGGGCGAGGCTTCGGGGTGGTATTGCACCGAGAACGCGGGCATATCGAGGAGCTGGATGCCTTCGGCGGTGCCGTCGTTCAGGTTCACATGCGTGAGTCGCACGCGTCCCACCGTAGGATTCATGACCACGGGCGTCACCTGGCGGCGCACCCAGGCGCGCAGGTCGCCGTCTGGCACGTGCTCGGCGACGCCGCCTGAGAGCTCGGGCACGAGCGGACCCATGCTCTCCCAGATGAGCCCGAAGCCGTGGTTTTGCGCCGTGATCTCGACGCGGTTCGTGAGCAGGTTCATGACCGGCTGGTTTCCGCCGCGGTGCCCGAAGGGGAGCTTCTCCATGCGGGCGCCCGCCGCGAGGCAGATCATCTGGTGACCGAGGCAGATGCCGAACACCGGGACCTTACCCAGCAGCGTGCGGACCTGCGTGAAGGTCTCGGTCACGGCATCGGGGTCGCCGGGGCCGTTGGAGAGGAAGACGCCGTCGGGATGCAGGGCGAGCACGTCCTCGGCCGGGGTGTCCCAGGGGACCACCGTGAGGTCGCACCCGGCGCGGACGAGGCCCTCCAGGATGCCGCGCTTGATGCCGCAGTCGTAGGCGACGACCCGATGCGCCGGGTGGGCGGGGGCGGCGAGGCCGAACGTGTGGGATCCGGGCAGGCTTGCCGCGGCGAAGGGGAAGGGCTCCTTGCAAGACACGGTCTTGACCAGGTTCTCCCCCACCAGATCAGGCGAGGTCTCAAGCGTGCGGGCGAGGACGGGGAGGTCGTGGACCTCGGTGGAGATGACGCCCTTGCAGACGCCGTGATCGCGCAGATGGCGCACGAGCGCGCGGGTGTCGATGCCCTCGATGGCCACGACCTGCTCCTGCTCGAGGTGCGCCGGGAGACTCATCGCTGAGCGCCAGTTGGAGGGGGTGCGGCACATGTCGCGCACGATGAGGCCGCGAAGCGCCGGGCGGGTTGATGCGGTAGGAGCGGCGGAGCGCTGCGTATCCGCGGGATCGATGCCGTAGTTTCCGATCTGCGGATAGGTCATCGTGACGATCTGCCCCGCGTAGCTGGGATCTGTGAGCACCTCGAAGTACCCCTCCATCGAGGTGTTGAAGCACACCTCGCCAACCGCCGTGCCGGGCGCCCCGCAGGAACGCCCATAAAAAATGGTCCCATCCTCCAACATGAGGATCGCAGGACCAGCAGTTCCCTTGCTCGTCTTCGCGAGCAAGTCGTCTCGTAGCGCCATCTTCTCTCCTTCTCGGTCTCTCGGTACCGGCTTAAAGGCCGTGTGGCTGCATGGCATTCTAATCTCTTTGCGAGCTGGATTGCTCCACAGAGGATAAAATTCATTGTGCGACTTCTAATGGGTTGGAATTCTCACTTTCTATGATGACTCTGTGGAGCAAGTTTAAGAGACGATTTCCCGTATCTGTTCGAATTTGGAAGGCAGGTGAGCCGAGGCGGGCTGCTGAAAACAGGTAACCTGGTTAAAAATGGCTATTCTGTACTTTGGTGACGCCGATTTTTCGCCTTTTCGAGTCCACTTCATACCGGACACACCGCTCTAGATGTTCACCTGCACACATATGATGTGCAATCCGGAAAAGCCAGGCCCTCCCGGCCCGTTCGAAAAGTGCATATTAGCCATTTTTAACCAGGTTGCCCGCTTTGACTCGATCCGGCGCTCTCCCAGCACGTCGATGCACAACAGCATCGCTGCGTAAAAGATCACGGGCGGCTCCCCGAGGGCGCTCGGGCGCGCGAGGCGCCGAACACCACTCCGGGGAGCCGCCCGGGGTCAACAGGTACGAGAAGGGAACGCCTACGCCAGCAGCCCCGTCACCTTCCCGAGGACGGGCTCGAAGCTCACGCCGCGCGTCTCGTAATCGGGCTGGTCGCGGGTGATGCGCATCGCGTCACGCACGAGGTCGCCTGCGAACTCGACACTCTCGTGCAGGGTCCGCCCGGAGTAGACCGCCGCGGTCAGGCCGCTCGCGAACAGGTCGCCCGTGCCGTGCAGCATATAAGGCAGCAGCTCGCTTTGCACCTCATCGACACGGCCCCCGTTCACCCCGGCGAGCGCCAGGTAGTTGCGGATCACCGCCTCGCCCTCGTGCACGACGCCCTTGATCACCACGGCCTTCGCCCCGAGCTCGAACAGGGCGTCAACGTTCTTCTGGACGAACTCGACGCTCACATCCTGCCCCTCGTAGGCGATGCCCGTGAGGATCGACGCCTCGGTGAGGTTCGGCGTCAGCACGTCGGCGCCGTTGACGAGCCCGCGCGTGGCCTCGCACATCTCATCCGTGTAGGTGGGGTACTTCTGGCCCGCGTCGCCCATGACCGGGTCGACGATATGCAGTGCATGGGGGTACTCCTCGTACAGGCGCTTGATGACCGCGACCTGCTCGGCGGATCCGAGGAACCCCGAGTACACGCCGTCCAGGTCGATGCCCTCCTGCTTCCAGGCGTCGAGGTAGTCGTTCAGAATCTCCGTCGTGTCATGCATGTAGAACACCGGGAACTTGGTGTGCGCGCTGAACAGCGCCGTGGGCACCGGGCAGACGTCGACGCCGGCGGCACTGAGCACCGGAATCGCAACGCCGAGCGAGCATTTGCCGTAGCCGCACATATCGTGCACGGCGGCGACGCGCGGGATGTAGGCGCCCTCCCGCTTGTAGAGAACGGCAGAATCCTGGCTGGTGATGTGGTTGGACATGGGAATCCCTCTTTCATCCGCGGACTTATGGACCAGCGTACAAGCGCCAAGGATAGCACGATGCCCGTTGAACCGGCTCTGCACCGGATGGAAGTTTCCCCTCTGTTTCCGAAGGCGGCCCGGCTCACTTCTTAGCGGATCCGCCGTCCTCGGGGGTCTTCTCGGCGGGCCCGCCGCGGAAGATCTCGCGGCCATGCAGCAAGCGCTCGCGCTGCAGCTCCTCGAGGCCGTCGTCGTAGGCGCCCTGCGACACCGCGGTGTCGTCGATGAGCGAGCTCACGGAGTTCACCTGCTTCTGGATCTTCTCGGCCGTCTTGTCGTCCATGCCGATGATCTTCAGCTGCCAGTCGATATAGCTCGAGTGCTCCGCCCGCTCCTTGCTCCACACGAAGGACAGCACGGTGCGGCGGGTCCCCGTCGGCTTCAAGAGCCCGAAGAAGCGGTCGCGCTGGTAGGCGCCGGAGCGGTCGGTGAGCACGTAGACGTTGTAGACCACGCGGTTGATCTTGTCGTTGAGCAGGGCGTTGGTGGCGAGCGCGGCAGCCTGGATCTGGGAGTTCGACAGCAGCTCGAGCTCGTTTCTCGAGGTGGTGTCCGTCACCGAGACCTCGATCACACCCGTCTTCTCGTCGGCCTCCTCGACCACGTTGTTGACCGGGAACTGCGTGAAGCCGTTGCCCCACTCCACGCCGCTCTCGAGCGCGTGGGCCACCGTCTCCTTGGTTGCCGACTCCGAGAGGTTCGCGGTGTTGAGTCGGCGGTTCAAGCCGTATACAACCTGCAAGATCACGATGAACGCCAAAACGCCCACGATGACGAGGAGCGCGGTGCGCGAGATGGCCTCCGACGCGTGCGACCCGGAGGGGTCCTTCGAGGAGAGCGGGTCGATCTCCTCAGCCGCGCCGCGGGCGGCCGCGCGCTTCGGATCGGCCACGCCGGTCTCATCGATCGATGAGAAGATCTCGGTGATCTCTTCGTCTGTCAGGCGGGACGCTGGCGCCATCTCGCTCCTTCGTATCAGGCGCTCGCCGGGGCGCGCGTCCCCTCGAACTGCATCCGATAGTACCGGGCGTAGGTGCCGCCGTGCGCCAGGAGCTCCTCGTGGGTGCCGCGCTCGACCACGCGGCCGGCCTCGACCGTCGCGATCTCGTCAGCGTTCTTGATGGTCGAGAGCCGGTGCGCGATCACGATCGTCGTGCGGTCTCGGGACAGCTCGGCGAGGGCCTGCTGCACGGCCTCCTCGCTCTCGTTGTCGAGCGCGCTCGTGGCCTCGTCGAGGATGAGGATCGCCGGGTTCTTGAGGAAGACGCGGGCGATCGCCACGCGCTGCTTCTGACCTCCCGACAGACGGCTCCCGCGCTCCCCCACCACGGTGTCGTAGCCCTCGGGGAGCGACGCGATGAACTGGTGGATGTTCGCACGGCGGGCGGCGTCCTCGATCTCGGCTGCGGCGGCGCCGGGGCGGCCGTAGGCGATGTTCTCGCCGATGGTGCCGTCGAAGAGGTACACGTCCTGCTGGACGAGGCCGATGGCGCGGCGCAGGCTGTCCTGGGTCACTGACCGCACGTCCTGGCCGTCGATCGTGATCGAGCCGGCGTCGACGTCGTAGAACCGCGGCAGCAGCGAGCAGGTGGTCGACTTACCGCCGCCCGAGGGGCCCACGAGCGCAAGCGTGCGGCCGGCGGGGACCGTGAGGTTCAGGTGGTCGATCGTGGGGCGGGCGAGCCCGTCGTCGGTGCGCTCGCCCTCGCCGTAGGAGAAGCAGACGTCGCGGTAGGCGATCTCGCCCGCGCGCACGTCGAGCGGGCGCGCGTCCGGCGCGTCCACGATGTCCGGGACGGTGGCCAGCACCTCGTCCATGCGCTTGAAGCCCGCGATCGCCTTCTGGAAGGTCTCCGTGGAGTTCACGAGCGTCTCGATCGGCGTGGCGAACAGGCTGATGTAGAGCGCGAAGGTCGCGAGGTCGACGGCGGTCATGTCGCCCGCGGCGATGAGGTGGCCTCCGAGGACGATGATCACCATGTAGAGCGACCCCGTCATGAGCGCGCTCGTCGCCTGGTAGCGGCCCATGACCTGGTACATGGCCTCCTTGGAGGCAAGGTAGCGGTCGTTCGACCGGCGGAACTTCTCCTGCTCGGCCCGCTCGTTCGCGAACGACTTGACCACGCGCATCCCCGCGAGCGAGTCCTGGAGCTGGGCGTTCACACCTGCGATCTTCACGCGGTTGTCGGAGTAGACCGTGCGCATCCGTACGTTCTGCCGTACCATCACGGCCACGAACGCCGCCGTGATGACGGCCATGGCCCCCGCGAGCACCGGGGAGATCGTGAATAGGATCACGAAGGCGCCGACGATCTCGATCGTGCAGATGATGATCCATTCGGGCAGGTGGTGGGCCCCCTCGCAGATGTCGAAGAGGTCGTTGACCACGCGGCTCATCATGTCGCCCGAGTTGTGCCGGTCGAAGTAGGCGAAGCTCATGCGCTCGTACTGGTCGAAGAGGTCCTCACGCATGCTCGACTCCATGCGCGCGCCCATGATGTGGCCCTGCGCGGAGACGAAGTACCTGCAGCCGGTGCGCACGAGGTAGAGCGCGATGAGGCCGCCCGCGATGAGCGGGAGCGCGTTGAGGATGTCGGCGGCCGGGCCGGCGAACAGGCCGCCGGTGAGCGTGCGGAGGATGATCGGGAAAGAGAGGTCGATGCCCGCCAGGATGAGCGCGCAGACGGTGTCGGCGATGAACAGGTGCATCTGGGGCTTGTAGTAGGAGAGGAAACGCTTGAACATGAAACCTTCTTCGGTGCTTCTTCGTGCTGGGGAGATGCGGGGCGGCGGTGCGTGTCCGGCGGCCGATGGCAAGGGGGGGGGGTGGGGCGGTCTCAGCGCCTGGGCCTGCGCCAGCTTCAGGCCTGGGACCGCACCGGAGCCGGCACCGTGGCCGCCCTACTCGGCCTCGATCCCCAGCCGGTGCGCGATCGCGTCGCAGGCCAGCGCGCCGACCACGGTCTTCGCATCCTCGATCTTGCCGTCGAGGACGGCGTCGATGAGCTCGGAGAGCGGCACGAGGTCCACGTTCACGAACTCGTCCTCATCGGGGGTCGCTCCGTCGAAGGTCAGGTTCGTCGCCATGAAGATATGGATGATCTCATCGCAGAAACCGCAGCTCGTGAGGATGCTCGTGAGGTGGCGGATGCGGCCCGCGCGAAAGCCGGTCTCCTCGTGGAGCTCGCGCTCGGCGCAGGCCTGGGGGTCCTCGCCGGGGTCGAGCTTGCCGGCCGGGATCTCGACGGTCACGCGGTCCACCGCCGTGCGGTACTGGCGCACGAGGGCGATCTTGCCGGTGTCCGTGAGCGCCACGACGGCCGCGGCGCCGGGATGGCGCACCACATCGCGGGTGGTGAGGCGGCCGTTGGGCAGCTCCACCTCGATCGTTCGGACGTCGAGGATGTTGCCGCGCCACGCCGGCTCCTCGCCGATGATCCGCTCGTGCAGGGCGGCGTCCGCGGGGTCGTCGTCGCCGAGCACGAGTGCGGGGGGCGCAGAGGGGGCCTGCGGCTCCCCGGTTTCCTCGACGATCTCGGCGCTCAGATGCTCCTCAGCCATGTCTCCAGCCTTTCCGTGCGATTCACCCATTACCGGCGCCCGCGATCAGGCGTCCCAGGCGGCGCGGCCCTTGAGCGCGCGCAGCCCGATGTCGCGGCGCAGCGTCTTGCCCTCGAACTCGATGAGGTCGCAGGCGCGGTACGCCAGGTCGCGGGCCTCCTCGAAGGTCGCCCCGAGTGCCGTGACGTTGAGCACGCGGCCGCCGGCGGTGACGACCTCCCCCTCGTCGGTGAGGGAGGTGCCCGCATGGTAGACGGTGACGCCGGGCAGGGCCGACGCGCGGTCGATGCCGCTGATGACCTTGCCCCGCTCATACGAACCCGGGTACCCCGCGCTCGTGAGGACCACGGTGAGCGCCCACTCGTCGCGCCAGGAGAGCTCGACCTCGGCGAGGCGCCCCTCGGCGACGGCGAGCATGACCTCCACGAGGTCGTTCTCGAGGCGCGGCAGGACCACCTGGGTCTCCGGGTCACCGAAGCGCGCGTTGAACTCGAGGATCTTCGGGCCGGACGGGGTCAGCATGAAGCCGCCGTAGAGGCAGCCGCGGTAGTCGACGCCCTCCGCGGCGAGCGTGGCCACGGTCTTCTCCATGGCCGCGACCATCGCCGCGTGCTCCTCGTCCGTGACGATGGGGACCGGGCTATAGGCGCCCATGCCGCCCGTGTTGGGGCCGAGGTCGCCCTCGAGGGCGCGCTTGTGGTCCTGCGAGGTGGACATCGGGCGCACGGTCTTGCCGTCGGTGAAGGCGAGCAGCGAGCACTCGGGGCCGGTGAGCATCTCCTCGATGACCACCGTGGCGCCGGCGGCACCGAACTCCCCGGCGAAGCAGGAGCGCACGGCGCCCTCGGCCTGGGCGAGCTCGGTGGCCACGATGACGCCCTTGCCGGCGGCCAGGCCGTCGGCCTTGACCACGAGCGGAGCGCCCTGCTCGCGCACGTAGGCGAGGGCCGCGGCCTCGTCGGTGAAGGACGCGTAACCAGCGGTGGGGACCCCGGCGCGGTCCATGAGCTCCTTGGAGAACTTCTTGGAGCCCTCGAGGCGGGCGCCGGCGGCCCCCGGGCCGAAGCAGGCGATGCCCTCGGCGCGCACGGCATCGGCGACGCCGGCGACGAGCGGCGCCTCCGGACCGATCACCACGAGGCCGCAGGAGGTCTCGCGGGCGAACTCGGCCACCGCGGCGGGGTCCTCGGCGGCGAGGGCGACGTTCTCCCCCACCTCGACGGTGCCGCCGTTGCCCGGCGCGATGTAGAGCTCGCCGCACCGGGGGCTCGCCGCGAGGGCAAGCGCGAGGGCGTGCTCGCGGCCGCCGCTGCCGAGCAGCAGGATGTTCATCTTCGTGGTCTCAGACATGGGGCTCCTCCGATCGAGGGGATGGGCTGCTGTCGGGCGGCGCGGCCTCAGCGCGCGGGCTTCCAGGAGCGGACGATGGTCTGCTCGCGCTCGGGGCCGACGGCCACGAACGACACGCGGGTGCGCGCGATCTCCTCGATGCGCGCGACGTAGTCCTTCGCCGCCTGCGGCAGCTCGTCGAACGTGCGGCAGCCCGTGATGTCGCACTCCCAGCCGGGGACCTCCTCGTACACGGGGACCGCGTGCTCGAAGGCGCGCTGGTGCTCGGGGACGCTCGTGTAGCGCACGCCGTCGCAGTCGTAGGCGACGCAGATCTTGATCGTCTTGAAGGATGAGAGCACGTCGAGCTTGGTGAGGGCGATGTCCGTGAGGCCGTTGACGCGGGCGGCGTAGTTGGCGATCGGGCCGTCGAACCAGCCGCAGCGGCGGCGGCGCCCGGTGACGACGCCGTACTCGGCGCCCACCTCGCAGAGCGTGTGGCCGTCCTCATCGGTGTCGAAATCGAGCTCGGTGGGCATGGGGCCGGAGCCGACGCGCGTGATGTAGGCCTTCATGATGCCGAGGACGCGGTCGATGTTCTTCATGCCCACGCCCGAACCCGTCACGGCGCCGCCGGCGGTGCAGTTCGAGGAGGTGACAAACGGGTAGGTGCCATGGTCGATATCGAGGAGCGTGGCCTGGGCGCCCTCGAAAAGGAGCGACTTGCCCTCGTCGATGAGCCCGTTCAGGAGCATGCCCGTCTCGGTGATGTAGGGGCGCAGGCGCTCGCCGTAGGCGAGGTACTCCGCGGCGATCTCGTCGGCGGAGAAAGTGGGCTTGCCGTAGATGAGCTCGAGCTCGGCGTTAGCCTTGGTGAGCGCGCGGTCGAGCTTCTCCCGGAAGAGCTCCTCGTCGAGCAGGTCCTGCATGCGCAGGCCGATCCGCTCCATCTTGTGCTGGTAGCAGGGGCCGATGCCGCGCTTGGTGGTACCGATGAGGTAGTCGCCGAGGCGCTCCTCGAAGGCGCCGTCGAGCGCGATGTGGTAGGGCATGATGATGTGGGCGTTACCCGAGATCTTGAGGTTCGCGGTGGAGATGCCGTCGGCCTCGAGCATGTCGATCTCCTCGAGCACCACGGCGGGGTTCACCACGCAGCCGTTGCCGATGATCGACACGCAGCTCGGGTACATGATCCCCGACGGGATCTGGCGCAGGCCGTACTTCTTGCCGTTCACCACGATCGTGTGACCCGCATTGTTACCACCCTGGTAGCGCACCACGGCGTCGAATCCCGGCGCGATGAGGTCGCAGATCTTGCCTTTTCCCTCGTCGCCCCACTGGGTACCTACCAAAACAGTTGACGCCATGGCTACTCCTCGCTATTGCTCGGGCACGGGAGCCGGCGGTGACTCCCCAACGTTCTCATTATAGGGTCCATGGCTCCCGTGGGGGCAGGGTTCCGGCCCTGAGGCGGTGCGGCTAGAAAAAAGCCGCAAGTTGAGCGGGCGCGCGGCGCGCCCGTAAGGCCGTTTCACGCAGTTTTGCCCGATCTAGGGGGTTCGTTTTGAGTAAAAGTCGATTGTAGGGGGATTTCTCGAGACCCTCCAAGTGTACTTTATCTTAGTAAAGCATTTATCAGGCGATTTGATACCAAGGGGTTGTGCAAAAATGCGCCCTATAACGCCTTTCCCAGAAAAGCCCCTTACAATCGACTTTTTTCTTCCGACCGACCCCTCCGAGGGACGAAACGGCTAGTCGTCCTGATCGCTCAGCTCGAAGAACTTGGTGGAGGCCGGCATGAAGACGAGGTCGACGTCGCCAATCGGGCCGGAACGGTTCTTGGCGAGCACGATACGCGTGATGCCCTCGTCCGGGCGGTCGTCGCGGGCGGCCTCCTGCTCGGAGCTCGAGCGGTCGAGGAACATGACGATGTCCGCGTCCTGCTCAATGGAGCCGGATTCACGCAGGTCGGAGAGCTGGGGACGCTTGCCGGTGCGGCTCTCCACCTGACGCGAGAGCTGGGAGAGCGAGATCACGGGCACGGCGAGCTCCTTGGCCATGATCTTCAGGGCACGCGACATCTCGGAGACCTCGACCGCGCGGCTCTCGGCGCGGCGTCCCGCCGGCGGGCTCACGAGCTGGAGGTAATCCAGGATGATGACGGCCTTCTCCTTGTTGTGGAGCATGCGGCGCGCTTTGGCGCGGATCTCGGTCACCGTGGTGCCCGGCGTGTCGTCGATCAGGATGTCGAGGTTCGAGAGCTCCTCGGTGGCCTCGTTGATGTTGGCCCACTCCTGCGGCGAGATGCGTCCGGTGCGGAAGTTGGACATGTTCACCTGGGCATGCGCGCAGATGAAGCGCTGCGCGATCTCCTTGCCGCTCATCTCGAGGGAGAAGAAGCCGACGGTGTAGCCGGCGGCCGCGGCGTTCAGGGCCAGGTTCAGGGCGAACGAGGTCTTACCCACGGCGGGTCGAGCGCCGATGATGACGAGCTGTCCCTCGCGCAGGCCCATGAGCATGCGGTCGAGGCTCGGGAAGCCCGTCGGGACGCCCTGGGTCTCGCCGCCGGCGCGGGCGACCTCCTCGGCCTCCTGATAGGCCTCGATCATGAACTCCTGCAGCGGCTTGTAGGAGCTGCGAACCTCGCGGGCGGTGACCGAGAGCAGCATGCTCTCCGCGCGCTCGATGACCTCCTTCGTGTCGGTGGGGGCATCGTAGGCGAGGGCGTTGATCCGGTTCGTGGCGCCGATGATCTCGCGCAGCATCGCGTCGCGCCGGACGATGCCGGCGTGGTGCTGCCAGTTCACGAGCGCCAGGGTGTTCCCGATGAGATCGAGGATATAGGCCTCGCCACCCACGGCCTCGAGCTTGTCGATGGACTTGAGGTAGTCGATGAGCGAGATGGAGTCGATCGGGAGGGTGTGCTCATACATCTCGTGCATGGCCAAGAAGAGCGTCTTATGCGCGGGCCGATAGAAATCGTCGGGCAGCAGCTCGACCAGGGCCTCCTCGACGACCTCGCCCGAGAGGAGCATCGCCGCGAGGACGTTTGCCTCGGCCTCGATGTTGTTGGGCGGCTGCAGGCGCGCACCGCGCTCGGTCACATCCGAGCTCGAGGGCGACCACGCGTAATCGCTCACTATCTCCATGCGCCCTCCTTGCCGCCGGAACCAACCGGCCTTCCATGGTATCTGCAACGGTGGCGGCGGACAAGGTGAGGGCGCCAGGGTGCGCATCACGGGAACAGGCCCCTCCTCGTGGTGCCGCGGGCGTCCGCGAGGAGGGGCCTGTCAACAGATCGTATGGCGGGCGCTGGGGATCACCTCCGCGGACGGCGTCCCCGCACCACCAAAAGCGCACCCGCGACGGCCGCCGGCAGCGCCAGCAGGGCGAGCGGGTCCCCCGTCGCCGGCAGACGACGGGCCTCGGATCCGGGCACCGGGGAGCCCTCGGCGGCGGCGCCATCTGGGCGGGGCTTCTCGTTGCCCGGTCCCGGCCGGGTCCCACCGCCCGCGGTTCCCCCGTCCTGGACGTGCCCTTCGTCTCCGAGATCGTCGTCGTGGTCAAGGCGCGCCAGCGCCTGGCGGGCCGAGACCACCGACGCCGCGGCCTGATCGAGCTCCTCCTGGCTCGTCGACGACGCATCACGGGCGTCGACGGCGGCGGCCAGGGTCTTCGCGAACAACGCCCACGACCTCTCGGTGTAGTCGCCCTCGCGGAGGGTGAGCGAGGACGCGATCGCCGTCTCAAGCGGACCGCGGTCGAGCCGTGCGCCCATCAGGTCCTCGATCGAGGCGGAGAGCGCCGCGGCGACGGCGTCGAGGTCGGCTTGGGAGATCGCAGCCGCATCGACCGACTCGGCCGCCGCGAGTTTCTCCGCCATGTCACGCCACGCGTCGCGGTCGAACTCGGATTCGACCAGGGTGCCCGCCTGCGCGACCGCGGCCTCAAGGGCGCTCGCGTCGATGCGCACCTTGCTGCCAAGAAACGCGGCTGAGGCCTCGCGGAGGGCGGCGGTTGCGGCATCGATTCCGGCCGGGTTGCCCGCAGCCTGCGAGAACTGCGTCTTGGCGGCCGCTACGGCGGTTCTGAGCGCGTCGACAAAGGAGGCGGGGTGCTGCCCCTCGAAGTCACCGACCTCGGCATCCTCAAGCGACTGCTCGGCCGCGCTGAGTGCCACCTGGTACCGGGAGACCGCGTCGAGCAGGGAGAGCGCCTTCTCGACCGCGGCGGCGAGCGACGCGGATGCCGCGTCGACGTCTTCCTGGGTCACCGTCCCGTATGCGGACGCGGTGCGCTTCGCGTCGTCGAGCGATCGCGCGAGGGCCGTCGAGGCGGAGGCGTGGCCCTGCTCGTCGAGGGCGGCCTTGATCGCCTCCGCATCATCGATGGCCACGTAGAGCGCGTTGCGGTCGATCGAAACGAAGCCGTCGCGGTAAAACGCGCGTACGGCGTCGGCGACCTCTGCCCGCTTCAAGGCGACGGCGCGGGAGTCGCCTCCCTCGGCCACCAGGGCGTCGGCGCCGGCGAGCACCTCCTCCAGCGCAGCCCGTGCGACCTCGTCGTAGTTGCCGGCATACGGGCCGAACGTGAGCCGGTCCAGGTCGGAGCGAACGGCCGCGACCTGCGCCGAGAGCGGCGCTGTCATGTCCGCCGCGTAGATCGCGACCTCGGACAGCGGCACCGTTCCCGCGTTCGCGAACGTGATGCGCAGGGCATCGGTGCGCACCGGTCTGTCGGTTCGAAGCAGAACGGAACTCCTCACCTGGTCGTTCGCCCGGTAGTCGAACATGGTCTCCCACGGCTCCTCGCCCGCGGCCGCCCTCGCGCGGACCTCGGCCTTTGCAACCTCGCGGTATTCGACCATGAACCGCGGGGCCTCGCTCATCGAGGCGAAGGCCAGCAGGACCGCATCGATATCGACGGGGCGCCCGAGCTCGAACACCAGACTCTTGTCGCCCTCTCCGGAAAGGTCGATACCCCGGTCCGTGATCCCGTCGGTCAGCAGGGCATGGGCGTCGGTGCTCAGGCCGGCTCCCTCATCCGCCCGCAGATTCGCGGTGGGCGCGACGTTCTTTGGGGTCGCGAGGACGGCGACCTCGGCGACGAGCGGCCACGCGTGGCCACCGGAGGAAGGAACGCGCGCATCGGCGACATCCATCCTCACCCGCGTGATCTCGCAGCCGACCGGGACATCTATGCTGAGGCCCTGGGGGCGGGAGAGGTCCTCCGCCCGGCGCTCGAAGACCGTGCGCTCCGCACCGTCGGTGTCAGTTACCTTCAGCGCGAACTGCATGCTCCGGTCGGGCGCGGTCGCCTCGAAATCCAGGCGGATGCGCTCCACATAGGACGCCTTGCCCCAGTCGAGCTGGAACCAGGCCGGCACCGCGCCGCCCCGGGACACCCACGCGGTCCCCGTTCCGTCCACGAGGGCCGACGTGTCCTCAGGGGCGCTCTTCGTCGGCGAGCTCGTGATGGCGGCGGCGGGCGCGATGTTGGTGAGCGGAACGGCGTCGGCCACCGGGCGGAGCAGCTCGAGCTCGGCGATCGCGGGCCAGGGCGTCGATCCGGGCACGGAGCCCGTGAAATCGACGCGGACATAGGAGATCTCCGCGTCCACGCGCGCGTCGTACACGCGGTCGAGGGAGCCCTGGTTCCCAGTCTGGTCGACGAGGAGGCGCTCCGTGCCGTCGGGCAGGCCGGCGACCATCTTGAACTGGAACTGGCGGCCGGCGCTCTCGAACACGAGACGGGCCCGGTCGACACGCTGCGGAGCGGCCAGTGTGACCTGATACCAGCTCTGACCCGACCCGTTGTTGACCCAAAGGCTCGACTCCCGGCCGTCGATCGCGGCCTCGGGTCCGCGTCCCCGTTGCGAGGACCTCGCCGTGGCGGTCGCGCCGAGCGCGAGGTTCTCATACTCGACGGGCGGGGTGTCGGCACCCCACACCGCAAGCTCGTAGATGCCGGTCAGATCCGCCCCGTCCGTGGCGTGCAGGCGGAAGCGCACCTTCGATCCGACGATGCGTGCCTCCACCTCGTTTTTCGAGCTCACGGTCTCGGCCTCGGACCTTCCGATCTCAACCCACCGCTCCTTGTCGAGCACCTCGATCTCGTAGCGCAAGGGGAAGTCAGCGGCGATCTGCTGCAGCGTGATACCGGCGCCGGTGATGGCGCGCGGGCCGTCGAGGTCGATCTCGAGGGTCGCCTCGCCCTTCCCGGTGTCCGTCCAGCCGCTGTCGGTGTCCCCGTCCGTCAGCCGGGGAACCTTCACGTTCGCATCGATATCGATGACGTCTTTGCCTGCGGCGAGGTTCACCCGGGAGGACCCGGCGGCGGAGCCCTCGCTATCGGCCGCGGTGACCGAGAGCGTGTCCATGATCTTGCGAGCGAGCGCGCGCTGGTCGGCGCCGGACGCCTTCGTTTGGAACCCGAACCCCTCGTCGCTCTTGCGGTTCGCCCACTCCCAGCCGTACCTGAACCAGTCGGGGTCGGAGAACCCCTTGCCCTCCTCGAGCTTGGCGATCCGGTTGTCGGCATACGACTGCCAGCGGCCCAGATAGTATTCGCCCGTCAGGCCGGCCCACTGGCGATTCGAGTAGTCGATGAGGGAGCCGTTCTTCTGCATGCCCCAGGTCGTGACCAGGGCGCGGGCGTTGAATTCGAAGAGGTCCCTCGTCCAGTCGTCGGCGTCGTCGAGCATCGTCCGCGCGTCCTCGATCCACGTCCCGAGCAGGAACCGATCGGAGGTGGATAGCACCTCGTCCTGCACGCGGATGATCGCGAGCATCTTCTCGGACAGGGCGCGGAAGCGCGCGAGGTCGCCGGATCGATAGGCCTCACCGGCTTGCGGCTGCAGCTCCTGGAAGGAGTTCGCGAGCACCTGCCGCATCACGTCGACGAAATCGTACCGGAAGGCCTCTGAGCCGCTGTAGCGGTCGTAGCATTCGATGAACAGCTCCGCAGCCTGCTCGAAGCGGCGCTTGTCATAGTCGATGTCGCTGTGGCCCCAGGTCGAGGCCGAGCCGATCGGCGCGTCCGACGGACGGGCGTTCATGATGGACTCGCTGGCGCCCTGGTAGTACTCGCCGGGCTCATGGCGGTATGCCGTGTCGAGCAGGATGTCCCATGCCTGCTGGATCTTCTCATCCGTCCCGCCGTAGCGGCGCTCGATGTAGTCGTGCGTCCAGGACCGGTAGTTGACCGGATCCTGCTCCCAGGTCATATCGAACAGCAGCTCGTAGACGATCGACGAGTTATCGATCGCCTCGGGGGTGATGCCGATGCCCCTCATGTGGCTCGAGGCGTTGTAGGCGTCGGTCACCTTGGTTGCCAGGACCTCGGGCACGCCGTCCATGCCCATTCGGCCGCCGAAATTATGCAGCATGTTCCAGACCCAGGGGACGCCCTGCTTCTCCATGGGGCCCGCCTGCGATCTCAAATCGCTCTGCAGATCGAGGACGAGCGCCTGCTCCTTCTTCGCGAGGCCCGAGAGCTTGTTCTCGTTGATGCCCCACTGCCATTGCTGCATGACCCAGATCGCATCGGCGTCGTGGTCGAGCATCTTCTGCTGGACGGTCCGGTAGATGTCCACGATGTTGAACCCGGCCGGGATCGTTCCGCCCTCATGAAAGGGGTCCACGGCGTAATAGTGGGACACCTCGCCGAACAGGCGGTCCTGCACCTCGTAGAACGCCGTCCCCATCTTCTGGAAATAATCCTGCTTCCCCGCCGCCCGGTCGGCGTCGGTCAGATAGGTCTTGATCATGTGGGGACGGGCGAACCCCACCCATCCCCCCGAGGACGCCGCGATGGAGTCAGGGTTCTTCTTCTGGAAATCGACGGGCACCTGGCCGCCGAAACCCTGGATGACGGGATCGATGCCGTAGGCCTGCATGCGGTCGTGAATACGCCTGCCGAGCTCCGTGCGCTGCTCGAACCAGGCGTTGGGGAGCGGTCCTCCCGCGCCGTACATGTTCTGCATGTAGAACCACGCGTAGTACCCCGGGCCGGTGATGTACTCCTTGACCTCGTCGTCGCTGTAGCCGAACTGGTTGAGCGTCTGGCGCAGGACCTCCTCCTGGCCCACGATGTCCAGCATGAGGTTCACGCCGTTCATGGCGGCCCAATCGAGGAAGGGTTCGTAATCACCCCAGTTCCAAAACGCCATCGTATAGGAGTACGTGCAGAAGTTGAGCGCGTAGCGGTACTCGTAGTTCGTGAACTTGAGCACCTTGTCCCCGACGCGCGGGAGCTCGTTGGGCATCGAGAGATTCGAGCCGAACAGCGGGTTGTAATCGACATGGCACCAGTGACGGAGGTAGTAATTCAGCCCCGAGGCGAGGGAGACGCCGTCGTTGCCGCGGATGAGGACCCCTCCGCCGTCCGCATCGGAGAGCTCGAAGACGTCCTTGCCGTCGACCGGTTGCCTCAGCTCGAAGGTGAACGCGTCGCGGTACCCCTCGCCGAGCACGCGGTCGACGAGGGCATGCAGCTCACGGATGGTCTTCTTCTCGGCATAGGAGGGGTCGGTCGCCACCCGCTCCCATTCCTCACCCCATGAGGTGTCCTTGAAATCCTTGACGTCGATGGACGGCGCCGGTGCTGGCTCATCGGAGATCTTGGTGCCGTTGACGCTCACCTCAGCGAGGTTGACGACCTGGCCTGCGGAGTTGTGGCTCACCTGGATCCGGAGATGCCGGGCGCGCTCCCCCTTGAGCTGATGGACGTCCGCGGCGTCGGCCTCGCTCCTATCTGCCTTGTACGCGATCTTGCTGTACGCCTCCCCGTCCTCCGAGGCGTACACCTCGTATCGATAGCTCGATCCTGGGAGGTTGGTGATCGAAATGCTTTCGAGCCGATAGAGGCCGTGCAGATCAAGGTCGATGAAACGGCGGTAGTCCTGCATGGATTTGACGCCGGGGGACTCCCACCAGGTGGACGCGTCGCCGTCGATGGCGGCAGACGCCGGATGCCCGCTCGCGGACGCTCCGCGCGCCGTCATGCCCGAGATCGGCGGGTCGGCCGCCCATGCGGGGATCGGAACCAGCGCTGCGAGCATCATCGCAGCCGCCGCCGCAGCCGTCACGACACGCGAGCGAAGAACACCTATTCCCTTGTTCATGCTGATCCCTTCTTATAGCATCATCTGTCCCAAGTTATCAGAGGTTTTCGGTCAGAAAGCCCATCAAAAAGGGTGAGCGGTCGGCGTCTACCTGCGGTTAAAGGGGAGGAAGGGAGGGTTCAAAGCCGTCCCACCGCTCTTGGAAGGGGCAATGAGGCACTGCTTTTGACCTTGGAAAACCTTCTGTTTTCGCGAAGATGGGCGATCGGGCTCGCAGTGCGGGGGAACGGTTGCGATGCTGGCTTCTGTTGCGAAAGAGCGCGGAAGCGGCAATCGGTGAGCGGTCGCACCTGGTACGGGGTATGAAATACCGGGTGAGATGCACTGGGATCCACCATGACCCAGGGTCGCACAACGCATCCCCTGTTGCTCGAAACATCTGCCATGACCTTTCGGCTTCGTGCGCCCTTCGGTCACGCGGGCGCGTCAAACCGTTCCCGCCAACTCGTCTCTTGACAAGAACGCGCCCGAGGGTGAGCTGGGGCTTTTCCGTTGGTCAAAAACCATCGCGGTGACTCTCCCCGAGAGGATGGGAAAACCATGCCCGCTGCACCGGCAGAAATGATGGCTTTCAACACTTTCCACAGTTTCGGGAGTCGGCAAGCAGGGTTTTCCACAATGCTGCCGAGAACCTGCCTTTACCGGGGTTTGACCGAGGTCTTTCCTGGCCTTTACCGTCATTTTTTATGAATATTCAGTGAACTAGCATGTAGATGACTTCAAGCTGAGCTTTAGACTGAAAAAGTCCAGCTCGTTGGCGGTGCATCGAACATATGGGCGCCTCGGCAAAACACCGACGCTCGAAATGGTTTTCCCCGGCTGCATATTCTGTACCTGTTGAAAGTTTGGATAGCGCACCTGTCAAGGGATGATCTGAGAAAAACCTCTGACGTGGCTGGCGCTCCACATGAAACGGAAGACGGCCCGGGCGCCAAGCACCCGGGCCGTCTTGAAAAGCGGTTGGCGACTACTGAGTTACTCAGCGGCCTCCTCGGTGGCCTCCTCGGCAGGAGCGGCCTCGGCCTCTGCGGCCTCGGTCTCCTCGGCAGCCTCCTCCTCGGCCTCGAGGGCCTCGGTGCCCACCATCACGGTGACGGTGGCGCGGATCTCGCGATACAGCGAGATCTCGACGGGGTAGGTGCCGGCCAGCTTGATGGGCTTACCGAGCTCGACGCGCTTGCGGTCGATCTCGACACCGAGCTGGTCCTTGATCGCGTCGGCGATCAGCTGCGCGGTGACGGAGCCGAAGAGCACGCCCTCCTCGCCGACCTTGACGTCGACGGTGACGGACTTGCCCTCAAGGGACTCCTTGGTCGCGTTCGCGGTGGCGATACGGACCTCCTCGCGCTTGGCGATGTTGCGGCGACGCTCCTCGAGCTGCTTCAGGTTGCCCTTGGTGGCGGCGACGGCGAGCTTCTTCGGGATGAGGTAGTTCTCGGCGTATCCCTGGGCGACCTCGATGACGTCACCCTCGCCGCCCTTGCCCTTGATCTCGTCAAGAAGAACGACTTTCATGCTGCTCTCCTTCCCTAGTCGCGATTGCGGTTGCCACGGGAGGAAACCACGGGGACGGTGTACGGGAGCAGAGCCATCTCGCGAGCGCGCTTGATGGCGTTCGCGATATCATGCTGATGCTGCGTGCAAGCGCCAGTGACGCGGCGCGGCTTGATCTTGCCGCGATCGGTCATGTATTTACGGAGAAGCTGCGTGTCCTTGTAATCGATGAACTCGGTGTTCTCCTTGCAGAACTGGCAGTACTTACGACGCGGCTGACGTGCTGCATAATCATTAGCCATGTCAAAATACCTTTCGTGTGTTGATGAACACCCGCCCGGCTCGCGCCTAGAACGGGATGTCCTCATCGTAGACGTCGACCGCAGGAGGCGCCTGCTGCGGCGCGGGTGCCTGCTGCGGGGCAGGGAAACCGTAGGGGTTGGCCTGCTGCTGCGAAGCGGGGGCGTACCCTCCGCCCTGCGGCGCGTAGCCGCCCTGGCCGCCCTGCTGGCCGCGCGAGAGGAACTCGATCTCATCGACGATGACCTCGAGCTTGCTCCTGCGCTGCCCGTCGCGCTCCCAGGAGCTGTAGCGCAGCTTCCCCTCG
Source organism: Coriobacteriaceae bacterium (assembly GCA_015062655.1). Taxonomy (GTDB): domain Bacteria; phylum Actinomycetota; class Coriobacteriia; order Coriobacteriales; family Coriobacteriaceae; genus Collinsella. The sequence goes on along the minus strand of SUUG01000013.1, from coordinate 19,791 downwards.
ATCGCGACCTTCGAGCCCTTCGAGAGGTAGCGGGAGACGGCCTCGGCGCGGGTCCCAAACATCGTGCAGTCCACGAAGTTGGGGTAGTCCTCCCACTCGCCGGTCTGCTGGTTGCGCCTGCGGTCGTTGACGGCCACGCCGAAGGACATGACCTGGGTGCCGCCCGCGGTGGCGCGCATCTCGGGGTCGCGGGTGAGGTTGCCGGATATGACGACTCGGTTGATGCTCATGCGAACTCACTACCTCTCAATACGGACGCCAGGCGTCCTCTTCCATAACCTTGCTACTCCGCGACCTCGTCGCGGCGGACGATCATGTGGCGAACCACGGCGTCGGTGATACGAAGCACGCGGTCCAGCTCGGCGATCATGCTCGGATCAGCATGGAAGTTGATGAGGGTGTAATCACCCTCCGTGAGCTTGTCGATCTCGTAGGCGAGCTTGCGCTTGCCCCACTCGTCAACGTTGTCGACCTTGCCAGCGCCCTCGGCGATCGTGGTGTCGATGCGCTTCATCACCGCGAGACGGGTCTCGGGGTCGAGTGCCGGGTCAACAAAAAACAGCAGTTCATAAGCCTTCATTGTGTCACCTCCTCTGGGCATAAGGCCCCGGGTCGTGAAGGTGCGCCCGGAGCAGGAAAAGACTTGGTAAGTATAGACGCTCCCCACCTTGGGCACAAGGAATCCGCAGGTACGACCTCATGACTTCCACACTTGCCATCCGTTGATAGCATGCACCATCGTACGGACAGAGTCTGACGCCCAGGATGTGTAGGCTGCCGAAATCTCAACCGGATCTTTCCATACGCTCAACCGCGCAGGTCAGACAGGTGCCCGAGCTTTGATGCGACACGGATCCGCCACGGGATCGGCATCACGAATCCACCATCTCCCATCTGAGACGGGTGCAGGGCGCGGCAGGGAACGCCCTTCGCCATAGAAAACCCCGCCCGGAAACGGACGGGGTCCTTCGTGAGAACCGGGTTGTGAACGGCGGTCTTATTTCAGGCTCGGTGCGCCGCCGGAGGAATCTTGATCGGAACGGTCCGCCGCCCGCGCGGCCGCCTCGGCGTCATCGGCGCTGACCACCGGGGCAGACGCTTCCTCGGCTGCACGCTCATCGGCCGCCTCCCGAATACGGCGCTCCAACGAGGGGGCGTCGGATTCAGCCGGGGCATCCTCCACCTCGTACGGGGCGATACCTCCCTCATGATCGGACGGGCTCATCGGAGACACGGGCGCGGCGTCATCCGCCTGCGCAGCGTCAGCATCGATCGGGGAGACCGGGGCGGCCGGCTCGGGCGGCGCGTCGGACGAGAGGGGCAGGGGCACGCCCTCGGGCAGAGGATCGCTGGAGAGGCCCCAACGCTGCACGTCGAAGCGGGAGAACCACTGGCCCACGGCGTTGATGGAGATGAGCTGCACCGCCGTGCCGATCACCCCGCCGATGAAGAACAGGATCGTGCCGACCACCACCACGATCAGCGCGGTGCCGGAACCCATCTGCAGAAGCGTCTCAGCCAGGAGGCGCTCCGCCGCTCTCTCAGACAGGGAGGAGTATCCCGCCGCCGCACCGGCTGCGCCGAGCACCACGCCGACAAAGGCCATCGAAGCAATGAGGCCCACGACCAGCGAGTACGCGAACTCGATGAGGCCGCCGATCAGGGACACGAGGAAGATGCGAAAGAACCCGCCGACGTCCTTGCCGATCATCTGGAAGACGCGGTCGAGGCGCCATCCGGCGGAGAACTTGTCGTAGACCGCCGCGCGCATCATGGCCACCGAGATGACAGTGCCGAGCAGGAGGTTCACAACCAGCATGAGGGGGTACAGGATGCCATAGGCGCCGCGGGAGAACAGCGAGAACATCGAGGTCATCGGGAAGGCCGCGAACGCGCCTGCCGGGGCCGCGAAGAGGATCATGTTGACGATGGCGAGCGCGACGCCCATGCTCAGCATCACGAGGAGCGCCACGAAGCCGGTGCGCATGATCTTGCCGTAATCGACCTTGCCCTGCTTGGGGGCCGACTCGACGCCCCAGGCGGTGAGGCGGGCCCATTCGAGCGCGTAGCCCAGGATGGCGATCTGCCCCACGATGGGGATCCAGCCCACAAGCGTCAAGACGAGCAGGGGCTTGATCCAGCCCTTGTCGCGGGTGAGCATCTTCCAGGAGGCGGAGAAGCTCGGTTTCTGAGATATCATGTCTACTCCTTCGTATCGTCGGGAAGCCCGGCGGACCGTGTTTCGGAATCGGCGGCGGCGCGTTCGGCGGCCTCGCGCTCGGCGGCGAGCTGGACGAGTCCGGAGACGATCGGCTTCGTGCCGCTCGGGTACAGCGCCTTCGCGCGGCCCACGCTCACGATCTCGTCATCGAAAGCGAGGTCTCCCTCCTCATCGCGCTCGTAGCGCAGGGCGAGCCGCTCGGCTGCGGCATCGCCCCGGCGGGCCATCTCGCAGATGATCGCATCGCGGCGGCCCTCATCGAGATCGAGGTACCCGTCGTAGGAGAACACGTAGGCCTCGGGGACCTCCTGCGCGAGCAGGGTCTTGACCGAGTTGCAGGTCTCATCGACATCGTCGCCGGGATGGTCGTGGACCTCGAAACCGTCCGAGGTGCAGATGACCGTGAAGGGCATCACGCCGCCGTCGCGCACCAAGCAGGCGCGGGCGTCCTCGAACGCATGGTCGAGGGCGACGCGCAGGGAATCCGTCACCTTGAGCTCGACCGGATCGGGGCCCTGCTCCGGAAATGCCATGGCGCTCCTCTCCCTATACCGCATATGACCACCTTCAGTGTATCCGCGATGGGCGCGGGGCATACGCGGAAATCTCCCTTTTAAGGCGTCCTTAATTCCCCACCCGGACGTGCGGCCGGAGCGCTCGGCGCGACATGAGAACGGCCCCCGGTTCGAGAACCGGGGGCCGTTGGGTTAGCTGGCGGAGGAGGAGGGATTCGAACCCTCGTACGGGGAACACCCGTAAACGGTTTTCGAGACCGCCGCATTCAACCACTCTGCCACCCCTCCGCATGGGGTGAGACGCGGGCGGTGGGCCCGCGGGGAAGTGCTGGCGGAGAGTCGGGGATTTGAACCCCGGAGACGCTTTTGACGCCTACACGATTTCCAATCGTGCTCCTTCGGCCACTCGGACAACTCTCCGTGAAGTGCACAGGATATTGTACCGGAAGCGCAGGGGTGCGCAAGGGGGATATTGCAACTGACGAGAATCGCCCATCCGTGTAAGATAGCGGGCGAACGTCGACGCGTCCATGGAGGGTGCCCCGTGCTCGGCAGCATTGCGATCTTCATCACGCTCGCCGCCACGGGCGGCGCGGGCGGCCAGGTGCCCGCGGTCGACGTGCCCATCCCCATTGAGATGCTGCCCGTGATCGTCGCCTCGGGCGCCGGCGCGCTCATGGCCCGCAAGGATAACCTCGACCTCATCGGGGCGATCGGCATGGCCGTCGTCTGCGGCCTGGGAGGCGGCCTTTTGCGCGACGTCATCCTCCAGCAAGGAGACGTCTACCTTCTCAACCAGCCCGTGGCGCTGCCGCTCTCCGTCGCGTCCGCGGCGCTCGTCTTCGTCTTCCCCGTCATCGTCGAGAAGCCGGACCGCATCATCGCGATCCTCGACATCTTCGCGGTCGGGCTCTTCGCCGTCATGGGGGCCGACAAGGCGATGCGCTACGGACTCGCGCCGCTCGCCTGCATCATGATGGGCTTCTTCACCGCCGTCGGGGGCGGGATGCTGCGCGACGTGCTCGTGAACCGCGTCCCCCTCATCTTCCGGCAGGGGAACTTCTACGCGATCGCCGCCCTGGCCGGGGCGACCTCCTACGTGACCTTAGTCGAGCTGTGGTATGTGCCGAAGGTGGCGGCGCTGGTCGTCGGTACCGGCATCACCATGGCCCTCAGATGGATCTCGCTGCACTACAACATCCTCTCCCCCACCGAGGTCAACCTCGACCGCATGGCGCGGCCGCTGCGGCGGATCCGATCGAAGTACGTCGAGACGGTGACCCGGCAGGAGGCGCCGACACGATCCGAGAAGGCCCTCGACGAGCGGCGGGAGCGCGTGGTGGCCGAGATCGACGAGCGTCGGCGGCAGGAGGCGGCCCGGAAGCGCCAGCGGCGGCGCGAGGTGCGGCGGCGCTCGAAAGGCCGCGGCGCCTTCGGCGGCTGACGGCCGTCCCGGGGCGGCGGGATTCCACTGCGTCACCGCAGCGGCGCCATCATGCTGCTGCCGCCACGTCGATGCCGAGCGTTCGCAATACCGCCTTTTCGCCCGCTTTTTTGCCGAATCGCGAACGCTCGGCATACCCCCAAGATGCCGAGCGTGCGTAATTCGGTGTTTTTAGCCGCTGTTATGCCGAGTTACGAACGCTCGGCATCGAGGAGCGGCGACGGCGGCAGCACCGGGCGCGGCGGTCGACAGGCGATCCGGCGCCACCGCGGCGCCCCGGGGCCAGGTGTTACTTCGCGGCGTTCATCGCGCGGACCGCGGCCTTCTTGCGGTCCGTCGCGTTCAGCAGGCGCTTGCGCATACGGATGTTCTTCGGCGTGATCTCCACGAGCTCGTCGTCGATGATGTACTCGAGGGCCTCCTCAAGAGAGAAGGTGCGGGGCGGCACGAGCTGCACGGAGATGTCCGCGGTCGAGGAGCGCTGGTTGCCGAGGTTCTTGGTGCGCGCGATGTTCACGACCATGTCGCCCGGCTGGTTGCGCTCGCCCACGAGCATGCCCTCGTAGCATTCCGTGCCCGGCTCCACGAAGAGCGCGCCGCGCTCCTGCAGGGTGCCCAGCGCGTAGGCCACGGCCTTCTCGGTGGTCATCGAGATCATGGCGCCGTTGTTGCGGCCGCCGATCTCACCGGCGAACGGGCCGTACTCGAGGAAGGTGTGGTAGAAGACGCCCTCGCCGTGCGTGACGTTCAGCACGCGGTTCTTGAGGCCCATGATGCCGCGCGTGGGGATCTTGAACTCGATGTGCGTGACCGTGGTGCCCGAGGCCATGTTGGTCATCGTGCCGCCGGCGTTGCCGAAGACCTCGATGACCTTGCCCGCGTACTCGTCGGGGCACTCCACCACGGCCTGCTCGACGGGCTCAACGGTGTGGCCGGCGTCGTCCTTCTTGAACAGGACGCGCGGGCGGCCCACCTGGAACTCGAAGCCCTCGCGGCGCAGCGTCTCCATGAGCACCGAAAGGTGCAGGATGCCGCGGCCGGAGACCTCCACGCCGCTCTTGTCCTCGAGCTCCTCGATCCTCATCGTCACGTTGTTCTCGCGCTCGGCGAACAGGCGCTCCTTCAGTTGGCGGGCGCCGACGATGTCGCCGTCACGGCCGACGAGCGGGGAGGTCGAGGCCTCGAAGATGATCGAGAGCGTGGGCGGGTCGATCTCGATCGGGTCGAGCGACACGGGGTTCTCGGGATCGGTGTAGACGTCGCCGATGTCGGTGGACTCCACACCCACGACGGCCGCGATGTCGCCGGCACCGATCTCGTCGCACTCGGTGCGCCCGAGGTAATCGAAGGTGAAGAGCTGCTTCACGGTGGCCGTGGAGGTGCTGCCGTCGTTCTTCACGACGAGAATCGACTCGCCCTGACGCACGGTGCCCGAGTACACGCGGCCGATGCCGATGCGCCCGACGAAGTTGGAGTGGTCGATCGTCACGCACTGCATGGCCAGCGGGCCCTCGGGGTCGACCTCGGGGGCCGGCAGGTCGTCGATGATCATGTCGAGCAGCGGGTACATGTCGTCGTTGCCGTCGGCGGGATCGAGGCGCGCGTAGCCATTCACCGCGCTCGCGTAGACCACGTGCTCCATCGCGAACTCAAGCTGCTCGTCGGTGGCACCGAGGTCGGCCATCAGGTCGAGGCAGTCGTTGTAGGCGCGCTCGGGCTCGGCGCCGGGGCGGTCGATCTTGTTGATGACGATCATGATCTTGAGCCCGGTGTCGATGGCGTGGCGCAGCACGAAGCGGGTCTGCGGCATCGGACCCTCGAAGGCGTCCACGAGCAGGAGGGCGCCATCGGCCATGCGCAGCACGCGCTCGACCTCGCCGCCGAAGTCGGCGTGGCCCGGCGTGTCTATGACGTTGATCTTCACGCCCTTGTACTCGATCGAGATGTTCTTGGCCAGGATCGTGATGCCGCGCTCGCGCTCCTGGTCGTTGGAGTCGAGCACGCGCTCCTCCACCTGCTGGTTGGCGCGGAAGGCGCCGGCGGCGCGCAGGAGCTTGTCGACCATCGTGGTCTTGCCGTGGTCGACGTGGGCGATGATGGCGATATTGCGAAGGTTCTCTACCCGCATGGTTGTTCCCCGTATCTGCATAGCTGATGAGTTGAATCAAACGTGCATATGATAGCGGGTTTTCGGTGAGCGGGTCCTGAAAGCGGGGTGAGCGGGCTCAACACCACATGGTTGTCACGGAATGGTGAATGCGAGCGACGGAACGCGTCAGATGAGCGGCTCCTCGGCGCCCGCGGGCTGGGGCTCGCCCCAGGCGAACTCATCGCCCTTCCCGATGCCGTCGACCAGCAGGTAGGCCGAGTACCCGCTCTCCTGGCCGTGCTCGTGGAAGCTCGCGAGGATCGCATCGAGGTAGGTTCCGTCCTCGTCCTCGATCGCGCCGAGGTAGGCGATCGCGTAGCGCTCGAGCGGCCCCACCTCGTCGCTCACGATGCCCGACGCGTGATGCGACACGAACTGCTGGGCGGCACGGAGGCAGACCTCGACCCCGTCCTCGGCAAACGACGCCTCGTAGCGGTTCGCCGCCGCGTCCTCGGCGGCGAGGAGCACGCCGGGGTCGTCGCCCTCGGCGAGCGCATCCAGAAGCGAGCCCAAAAGATCGCCAACCATGGCGTCGAGCTCGGGGCTGACGGTGTCCGGTCCGTTTTCTTCCTGCATGGCGCGCTCCTTTACGAGAAGTCGTCGGGTGAGAGGTTCTCGACAAAGCGATCGAAGCGGGCGAGCTCCTCCTCGGCGTCCCCTTCCGCCTGGTAGCTGATGCTGCCCGCGCGGTTCATCACGTCATCCTCAACGTAGATGGGGGCGTTCGAGCGCACGGCGAGGGCGAGGGCGTCGCTCGGCCGGGCGTCGATGCGGATCTCCCGGGCGGTGGCGGGGACGGGCGCCTCCCCATCCTGCGTCGCCTCACTGCCGGAGGCCATCACGAGGCTGGCGTAGAACACGGGGGCGTCCACGCGGTCGATCTCCACGCGCTCGAGCTTGCCGCCGAGCTGCGAGATCACCTCGGTCATGAGGTCGTGCGTTATGGGCCGCTCCCCGGACGGCCGGTCGATGCCGCGCCCGATGGAGGCCGCCTCGAAGGCGCCGGTTTGAATGGAGAGCGCGCGCAGCGGGGCCTCGGAGGCCGATTTGTCGCCGCGCTCGCGCAGAACGATGACGGAGGGCATGGGGCCGCCCACCATGATGATGGTCTCGATATCGACGCGAATCATGCGGTACCTCCCTGCGCTGTCTTGTGGTCGTTACGAGTCGATACGCTATGGTACCCGCTTTTTCAGGTTTAGGCCGAAGTCTTGGAAAAAAGTGTTGACTTGCCGAGAACATCTAGGCTAATATCTTTCGAGCGATGGACCTGTAGCTCAGTTGGTTAGAGCGTCCGGCTGATAACCGGGAGGTCACAAGTTCGAATCTTGTCAGGTCCACCACTTCTTTCGCAATAAACACCCCAGCGAGAGCCGAGTCGCCGCTGGGGTGTTTATTACTAGCGTGGGGGTTTAGCTCAGCTGGGAGAGCGCGGGCTTTGCAAGCCTGAGGTCAGGGGTTCGATCCCCCTAACCTCCACCACTCATTCAAAACCCAAAAGAAACGATCCAAACGGACATCGATACTTGAGGGCTGGGCGAGCGCGGGGTCATAAGGCTCGATGCCAAGCTCTATGGATTCGATTGCGCGGCGAATATCTTGGTCTGAAAGAAGCATGCCTTTCATTCTGACCGAGTGACCCAAGACAACGTCCAGCGCCACTCATTCGATGCCCAACTATCCTCAGAATACACAGCGCACATAGATACAAAATGGCGGATTTCCAAACAAATCATTGGAAATCCGCCATTTGTACTTTTTATACCGTCCTATCTGCACTGTTTGGCATGAGCACATTCAGCACGAGTAAGACAGATCAAACCGTACACACTTACGCCTTTTTGCGCACCATTCCCAGGAACAATACTCCAAGCCCCACAAGGGATAGCCCCAAGAGAGCCGAAGGACCAAATCCTGTGTCGCCGGTTTCAGGCAGACGGAAAACCGAGTTCCCATCAGAGCCGTTGTCAGACGAGCCACCATTTACATTGTGGCTCCCAGGTTTACCAGGCTTGCCTGAGCATGGGGAGCATTCGCATGGCTTTTCCTTCGTGCCAACGCGCACCACCTGATCCTTACCTTCGACGATAGTTACCCATTCACCGCCGCCGTCTTTATTGCCCACGAACTGTTTCACAGTGTCTTGACCCTGCTCATCGATGCGCGTTTCACCGGGAGCAAGATTATCGTCATAAACATAGGTGGTGGTAAAAGCCTCGACTTTTACTTCGTCAGCGAGCGGCCGCTCGCCACCCACGCGAACAATGCGCTCGACTGCTTCCTTCAGTACCTTGTCGGTAATCTCCGGATCGCTGAGAACACCGTCTTTATAGGTGACGCTGGTGGAAACTTCGCGCAGACCATCTACACCTTCTTGATCGACTACTACCTCACCTGGGCGAAGCGTTGGATCAAAGATGACTTTCGTAGAGAACGGAATATCAATCTGCTTTACAGATTCTTTGGTGGATTCGACATCCGGACCGACTTCAAAAATCTGTTTCACAGCTTTGCGTGTGACGTTGCTTTCCGGATCGGAAAGTGAAATCTCGCCATGCTCATCGACGTTAATTGTCACCTTGTAGGTTTCCTCACCAGGCTGACCTTTCTGGACTTCTTTCACCTCGCCAGGCTTCAAGTCCGGATTGTAGCGGTATTCAGCCTCATAAGGGATCGGCTTCGTCCACGTATATTCAGCATCTCCTGGTTTAATTTGTGAAGAAACACGAATCTTTTGCGGCTTCGGTTCTTTAGTAACCTGCCATTGCCCGTTTACTTTCACCTTTTCACCAATTTCACCGTCTTCATCGGTGACGATGGAACCAGGCGGCAAGGTGTCATCGTATTCAATTTCAACGTTATAGTCGATGAATTGCTTGTCAGAAAGCGGGCTGAAAGGAGCACTGGTCGTGCGCTGAGCACCACCTTGATAGGTAGCGATCACGGGCACTTCAAATGCGACCATCTTTTCCGCATCCTTAGGAGCCACCGCCGTCACTTCGCCGGTTGCCCCATCGATGGAAACCTGCCAACCATCAGGTGCTGTGAAATCCTTTGAAATTGTGTAGGTCACATCTCCTTCTGGTGCATCTTCAGCTGGGGTGACGGCGGACTTTTGGGTAGCGCCCGTCTCCACCACAACCTGCTGATAGCTTGGCGTGCCGAAGGTTTGCACAATCGGGGTGTAGGTGGCGCTCACGCTGCTGCGCGTGCCATCAAATGTTGCCCAGATTCGCACAGGCTTTGCAGTTCCCACAAAATCGGGTTCTGGAGTAAACGTCACTTCACCTGTGGCGGCATCAATAGTGTACGTACCCTCGCCGTCCACTGTCAATGTGCCGTCTGTAGCGCCCTCAAGCTCGAAGCCAAGATTCCACTCATCTGGCACCTTAGAGATGTTGGGGAACATCTCTTCAAGATTCAACCCTTGATCGCCTGCATCTTTGTCGGTCGACTTTTGCTGCAAACCTTGCGTTGATGTGGTTAAGGCATTCTCGGAGCCGAGGCTCGGATACACAAATACCACTTGCCCAGGAATGCTGGCTTCTACACCAATGGTGTTCTTTGCCAAGTAGTTCAACTCAGTAGGTTGACCAGTGAATCCTTTCTCAGGAGTGAACGTGAAAACCACCTCACGGGTGTCTGCTTCACCCTCAGCAGGAGCAGCGCCTTTCAGCTCAACTGTCCATGTACCTTCACCAGGCACTGTGAGGCTCTTGCCATCTGCCGAAACTGTGCCCGGCACAGGTACTTCTTTGCCATCTTGCAGAATCGTCTTTGTGCTTGGCAGGAGCTTCACTGTTTCTTTATCTACCGTGAAGTTTGCCGTCTCCCATTCGGAAAGCTCAAAGGCAGATGAGGTAGGTGCACCGATTGTATCTTGCACTTGGCGGTCGCTCGGCAGTTCCACACGTGCTGGGTAATAGAACGGCGTATATTCTGCACGCAACTCGTTTGTCAAGCCATCTGTGGTGATGGTTGCTTTCGGAGCTGTTCCCAAGAACTCTGGATTTGGCTTGAACGTTACAATGCCAGTCACAGAATCAATTGTGTACGTACCAGCTTCAATCTCGTCACCATCTTGATCGCGACCTCGCACTGTGAGAGTCTCTACCTTTTTATCACCGTCTACTAGGTAAAACTTAACTGGACTATCGGCTTTGCCATACCAGGTATCTGGCACGGTGGGGAACATCTGGTGCGGATCAAGACCAGCATCTTGAGTGCCCTTATCTGTTGAAACCTGAGTCAAACCTTGCTCTGCGGAGGTAGTAGCAGGAACGGTGACAGGCTGCGGGTAGGCAATAGTCACTTGTCCACCGGTTGCTTTCAAACCAGTTTCTTTGCTCTTACCGTCGTAAGAAACAGGTGTAGGAGATTCGTTGAAACCAGGTTCTGGGGTGAATGTAAATTCACCAGTTTGCGGGTTAATCTCCCATGTACCTTCGCCGTCCACTTTCTTGGTGCGCGTACCGTCTGGGAAAGTAACGGACGTCGGGTCAATGTTGTACCCGTCTTCCTGGTAGCCCGGAGTCACAGACCATGGTTTTCCGACCGCATCCGACTGCTCGAAAGCATTCGGCAAAACCGTACCGTCTTTTGTGACGAAAGGCGTGTAGGTGGTAGTCACCTTGAGATCTTTGCCATTTTCGTCTTTCAAACCAGTGACGGAAAGCGTCACTGGTTCAGCTTTACCGTAAAAATCAGCGACTGGCTTGAAAGTAACCTGTCCGGTTTCAGCGTTAATCGTATATGTGCCCTGATCTTGAACCTCAACAGTGTCAACCGGATCGCCGTCGGCATTAAGCAGTTTTACCTCAAGCGGACCGCCTTCATTCTTAAACCACTTCGGATCAAGATCTGGGAACATCTCATCCCGGGTTGCACCATGATCTGAAGCATCGTCGTCATCGGAATGCTGAGTCGTATTTTGTGGACCAACCGTCGTGGACGGCACGGTAATCAGCCCACCGTAAACCACGCCGACTTCGGCAGCCGAAGCATACGTGCCGGCAGTATTCTTTGCAGTGTATGGCTGCGGCTGTGGATCCCCCGCGAAACCAGGTTCTGGTGTAAAGGTGAATGTTCCGGCATCGTCAATTGTCCAGGTACCCTGCCCTTTCACCTTAAGCGACTTGATTGGCTGTTGCGGAAGTGAGCCGTCTTCATTCAGGAAGGTGACAGAGGAGAGGTCGAGAGGCTCTAAACCATCAGGCTGAGAATAGTCAGGGGTCAAGCTCAGAGTTTCACCAATAGCGCCAGAGGCAAATTCTGGGCGCACTACCACCGGGGATTTTGTGACCGTTGGAGTATAAACTGCAGACGGGGAACCAGTCTGCCCGTTCTTGTTGGTGTATCCGCTGGCTATCTCAATGAACACGCTTTGTGCTGTGCCATAGAAGCTCGCCTCTGGGGTGAACGTCACTTCACCCGTCTGCTTATCGATAGTGTAGGTGCCTTGTCCAGCTACTACTACTTTTCCTTCATCATCAGCTCCGCGCAGCTTGTATGTAAAGCCGTCGTACCATTCATCTGGGATATTGCGGAACATTGCCTTCGCGTCGATAAACCCATCATCTGGATCTTCTTGATCGAAAGAGCTTTGCGGTGCTCCCTGCGGTCCAGTCGTGTTGGCATACAATCCAGACGCATCTGAGTAAGTATATGTCACTTTACCGGTGCCATACTTCGAATCAGCATCGTCACCATCATCAGTGGTTGCAAGCCCATCTTCATTCTTTGCCTTGTAGAATACAGGCGTTGGATGACCAGCGAATCCTTTCTCTGGAGTAAAGGTAATTGCCCCAGTCTTCGGATCAATATTCCATGTGCCTTCACCGGATACCTTCTTTGTGGTAACGGGACCGTCAGCAGGATATTCGGCGTCTTGACTGTCAACGAAAGTCAAAGTCGCTAACTTAATGGCTGGATCGCCACTGTCTTGGGCGAGATTAGGAATCTGCGTAATTGAGGTGCCCACCTTCCCGAAAGCCTCGAGATTTGGCACCTCAGGATACAGAGCTTTCACTTTCGGCTTATAGAAAGCCTCCACCCACGTGCGACGAACATCCTTTTTTGGAAGTCTGTAGGCTTCGATTTCTGGAGTGAAGCCCATTTCTTTATCAGAAATATCTTGAGACATCGAGGCGGTATTGACGATACGCACGCCCTCAAGTTCTTTGCCGTAGTCTGCCTCCGGGAAATCACTATCCGGAGTGAAAGTCACCTGACCAGTAGTCTCTTCTACCTTGTAAGTTCCGTGATCTTTCTTCAGCTCCGTTACAGCTTCCTCATCATGGGGACCATCTGGATTGGTAATACCCCACCTATAGTTTAATGTAACGGAAGAACCAGGGGATTTTTGCAAGCGAATAAGCCGCGTTCCTGTAGTCGGATTCTGCTGAGCGGAACCCAGATAACCTTCTGAACTATACGTGGACGGATAAGCTTTTACCGCTGCTTTTGTAGCTAAAGAAACAATTTTAGTCTCGCCATCACCAGAAACATTGAGCGGGAGTGGTGGAATCGGACCAATATAGTCAGCTTTGGGAGTAAAACCAGAAGTCAATTCGAAGTCAAATCCGGGACGCAGCTCATCATCTTGCCTTTGCAGCGTGGTTGGCAAACTCCACTTTCCAAGATCTCCCATTGTCACGTTAGGGTCAGATTCATCAGCTGCCAGCGGCGACATTTCTGTATAGTCAAAGCCTACGAAATAGTAGACAGGCTGATCACCGTCAAGCTCGTAACGGAATTTAATACCGTCAAACAAACCCGGAATCTCTTTCGATGAGAACTCATGACCTGCTTCCCAATCGTCAATCGGTGCCGTTGGATCCCCATTACCAAAAGTCTCTGCAACAAGCTTAGCTATATCAAACCTGAACGGATTCGGATCGGCACCATCTACATTCGATCCTTTCCATTCCTGTACAGCAACTGCAGTATTAGCACGCGGTTCGAAATCGTTTTGTATTGTGCCATCAGATACGCCCTCAACAATTGCGACGGTATCGTCTTTCAGGCCCTCTGCCGTATTACCGTCTGCGGCCGTCGCCCACGACTGAGGTGTGCTATTAATCGTGGCGGCATAAGCGAGAGCTGCTGTACCTATCGAAAGCGCACCCCCCCCACGAGGACGAGGCTCAAGGCAAAAGCTGAAGCTCTACTTATCTTTCTTTTCATCGTTACCTACCTAACACATCGGGTTCCGACAATTCCATGATAAATCCTCTAGCCGTTTAACCCCTCACAATGCCGTTAATATTTCAATATGAAGTCAGTGTGAAGCGTCCTGGGTTTAGTTCCGCTTCTTTTACGACCCTGTGTTGATGGGCTCGGTCTCTGCTTCTTGCGGGGTGGCGTGGGCCAATGCTTGATGAAGACGCTCGGTGTTCCACCGGTGAACCCACCGCAAGGTGGCCGGCTCAACTTCCCCCACCGATGCCCACGGGCCCTGCGCGTGGATGACTTCTTGGGTATGGTGCTCAATCCCTCCTTAGTTGAGGTAGGGACTAAACCCAGGACGCTTCAGAACGTCATTATTCACTCAAGGAAAAGGGAAAATGATTCCGGTTATAGTGGCTAACAAAACCGGCAACATCATTACAGTCACGGAAGCTTCTCGCCAGTCCTCTGATGGTGCTGGGGTGGAACACAGGATTGAAAGGAAAAGATAGATGAGACGATTTTGGAACTGGGAACCAGATAGTTCCACGAATGATGACCCGGCTGATGATCCTGGCCGGGCTTTGCGTATTACATCGGCATCGCCCACCTTCACCTATCGCGGCTCGAGGTGGACCTGATGGTCTTTGGCGAGCTACTTGACCTGGTGGACTGCTGGAGGTTAGAGACCGGGCGAGCCAAACCTGCTCCTGTCTGGTTTATCGACGATGTGATCCCTGCTGGGATTTAGATGCAGTCCCAATGTGCTTGTAGTTCTTGGTCGAATTCCATGGGTATTGTTTGCGACCATTGATGTCCTGCGTTTGGCACAACGATGAGACGTGCATGCGGAATCTGTTGGCTGATTGTGCGGGCGGCCGGAAGATTCGCGCGGTCTTTTGAGCCGCACGCAATGGTTGTTGGAACTCTGATATTTGGAAGCTCTGGCTCGAAATGAATGGTTGATACCTGACCTAGGATTTGCAGTAACTGCTGCTTGGAAATCTGTGGTGGGCACACGAGGCGCTCAGGCAAGATTTTCATAAGTGCGCTTTGAATGTGCATCAATGCTTTGGAAGGGCGTGCTTGTGGGGCTGATAGAAACAGCGACCTGACCGTGTGTGGATGCCGTATAGCCAGGTCAAGACCTATCACCGCGCCAAGGGATAATCCAACCACATGGACTGGATCAGCCAGTGATGCGGCGATTTCGTTCGTGCGCTCATACAACGACCATGACATTCCTGATAGCTGATCGAAGATATCGGGAGTAAGCGCATCAATGTTCTCAAGTTCCTCGATGACATCATTCCAAGCTTGTGAGGTTTCACCGAGTCCGTGGAGGAAAAGCACCGAGGTGCTCATTGCTGCGAATCTCGAGTGGCAATGAGCCGCGCTGTAAGACCTAGAGCGCATATCGCGAAACCTGCAGTATTGGCGATACCCGTGACAGGATGCAGGAATCCGGTCATCCATAGAACCTCAAACGCAATGGCTGCAATCACGGACACGGTAAACAGCAGCAACATCCAGCGGCGATGAGTCACAACACTGGCCCACATGATTCCTCCTTATCCTCCAGCCGATTTTACACTCCAGCAACGCGAAGGAGTACAGACCTATGACCGACTCCAGTTTTGGTTTGAAGATCGGGCTCGAGGGTGAGCGGGAGTTCAAGCGGGCGATTACCGAGATCAACCGTGAGATGCGGATGCTCGGCTCGGAGATGAAGCTGATCGCTTCCCAGTTCGACAAGAACGACCAGTCGGCTGAGTCCTTGCCGGCCCGCAACCAGGTGTTGGGTAAGGAGATCGCGGCGCAGAATACCAAGATCGCCACCCTCAAGGCCGCACTGGAAAACTCGGCTGCTTCGTTTGGTGAGAGCGATGGCCGCACGAAGAACTGGCCGATCCAGCTCAACAACGACGGAGCCGAACTCAACCGGCTTGAAGGCGAACTCAAAGCCAACAACGACGCGGTGACGGAGTTTGGTGACGAGGCTGACGGTGCCGGGGACGACGCCAAGGACGCTGCGAAGGACGCAGGGCGGCTGGAGGATGCGGTCGATGATCTCGGGGTCGAGATGGACTCCACCGGGGGCAAGACCCGCATCTTCGGCGATGTGCTGAAAGCCAATCTCGCTTCCGAAGCGATCATGGCTGGCGTGAAAGGCATCGGCCGAGCCGATTGCGAGTATTGGCAGAGGTATGGCTGGGGCGTTGAATGAGGGGATGGAGTACAACGCCCGCATGGAGCAGTACACCACCTCCTTCACGACAAAGCCTGACACCCAGCGATCTATGCCGTGGATCCACGTCACTTAGTCTCGGTGGAGCCATAGTCGCTTCCGTCTGAGCAAGAGGCAAGCACAGCTAGGTATCAGGGAAAACCAGCGCGCACTCAAGCGAAGTGTCCCCATGCACCCACCCTCGCGGGTTTTGAACCCACCTGGAGCCATGTATCAAAATGAACGTCTAAGTAACCACCTTATCTTCTTCAACAATCTTCGTTTTCACACATTGAATGCGGCCGCTGATTCCTGGTGTCGGACTTTGATATGGGTCTTCGGCCGAGTGTGGCGGCCGCCTTTCCAGGGCACTTCACTGCTTTTGCGGTGAAGTCCCCTGCTATGGGCAAAAAGTTGCGCGACTTGTACCAGTTTCGCGGCCACCCAAGAAAAACTCGCGCCTCTTGTACCAGTTTTCACGCTCCCCTCAAGTAGAGGCCTCTTTCGTCGCATCAAATGCACTGGTCAAACGCTTGCATGTTTTGGAGCTACTTTGAAGTTCCCCTCAAAACTGGTACAAGAGGCGCAAGTTTTCACGGGCAGTCGTCAAAACTGGTACAGATGGGGCTAGTTTTGCCATCTCATGGCGATCGCAATGGGAATGGGTGTTCTTCGCCTCCTGAAGCGAAGGCTCTAGGAGCAGCGTATGGTGATGCTGCTGCCCTCGCGGCAAGCCGGGCGGAGGCAAGGTAGATTCGCCGCCTGTGGTGAGCGCAGATGGAGCGGGGCGAGGTTGATCGTCCGGGCCGGCACCGCCGCGGCACGGCACGCGGGGTCGTCGGGGCGGCGTCGGGGCGGCGCACGAAACAGAGACGGGGTGGGCCGTTCGCGGCCCACCCCGTCTCAACGCATCTGAGGAGAATCCCTGAAGGCTACTCGTCCATCAGATCCTCGAGTGCCTCGTCGCCACTGCCGATATCGACGCGGTCGTCCTCAGGGCTCCCATCGCCGCCGGCGGCCGCGAGGTCGAGCGCGTCCTGCCCCTCGGCCACAGCCGGGGCCTTGGCCTTCTTCTTCGCGCTCGTCATGCGGGCGACGGCCACCACGCGGTCACCCTCGCCGACGCTCATCATCTTCACGCCCTGGGTGGAGCGCCCGGTCTGGGAGATCTCCTCGGTCTTCACGCGGATGACCGTGGCCCCCTCGGTGATGATGAACAGCTCGTGCTGCGGGCCGACCACCTTCATCGCCGCGAGGTTGCCCTTGCGCGCTGTCATCTGGATCGTGTACACGCCCTGGCCGCCGCGTCCCTGGGTCGGGTAGTCCTCGATCGGGGTGCGCTTGCCGTACCCGCGCTCGGTGACGACCACGAGGTCCCCGCGTCCGTTGGTGATCTCCATGCCAAGCACCTCGGCGTCACCCTTCATCGTGATGCCGCGCACGCCCGAGGTGTCGCGCCCGGTCGCGCGCACGTCAGAGCTCTCGAACATGATGGCCTTGCCGGCGGTCGTCGCGAGGATGACGCGGTCGCCCTCGGCCACGCGGCGCACGCCGAGCAGCCGGTCGCCGCCGCGCAGGTTGATCGCGATGATGCCGTCGCGCCGCACGCGCCCGTAGGCGCTCATGACCGTCTTCTTCACCATGCCGCCGGAGGTGGCGAACATGAGGTAGTCGGTGTCGGGGAACTCGCGGCAGGAGATCACGCTCGCGATCTTCTCGCCGTCCTCGAACGGCAGCAGGTTCACGATGGCCGTGCCGCGCGCCTGGCGCGAGCCGATCGGCAGCTCGTGCACCTTCAGGCGGTACACCTTGCCGCGGTTCGAGAAGAACAGCACGAACTCAT
The DNA here is from genome assembly GCA_015062655.1 of Coriobacteriaceae bacterium. Taxonomy (GTDB): domain Bacteria; phylum Actinomycetota; class Coriobacteriia; order Coriobacteriales; family Coriobacteriaceae; genus Collinsella. The sequence goes on along the minus strand of SUUG01000013.1, from coordinate 2,225 downwards.
GGGTGCTCGCGATGAACATCTCGTCGATGACGTCGTCCTCTTTGAGCGAGGCGCCCGAGACGCCCTTGCCGCCGCGGCGCTGGCTGCGGTAGGTGGCCACCGGGATGCGCTTCACGTAGCCGGTGTGCGTGATCGTGACCACCATGTCCTCGTCGGCGATGAGGTCCTCGACGTCGAGGTCGCGCTCGGCCTGGGTGATCTCGGTGCGGCGGGGGTTGCCGAACTTCTTCGAGATCTCGCGCATCTCCTCCTTGATCACGGCGAGGATCTTCTGCTCGTGGGCGAGCAGGTCCTCGTAGTAGGCAATCGCGCGGCAGATCCCCTCGAGCTCGTCCTCGATCTTGTCGCGCTCGAGGCCGGTGAGGCGGCGCAGGCGCATCTCGAGGATCGCCGAGGTCTGCTCCGGGGAGAATCCGAAGCGCTCGATCAGGCGGGCGCTCGCCTCGGTGTCGGTCTGCGAGGAGCGGATGATGGAGATGACCTCGTCGATGTGGTCGAGCGCCATGAGGTAGCCCTCGAGGATGTGGGCGCGGGCGCGGGCCTTCTTGAGGTCGAACTGGGTTCGGCGGGTCACGACGTCGACCTGGTGCGCCACGTAATGGCGGAGGATCTCGGGCAGCGACAGCAGCTTGGGCACGCCGCCCACGAGGGCGAGGTTGTTCACGCCGAAGGTCGTCTGCAGCGAGGTGTACTTGTACAGGTTGTTGAGCACGACCTGCGGGATGACGCCCTTCTTGAGCTCGATCACGAGGCGGATGCCCTTGCTCGTGGACTCGTCGCGCATGTCGGAGATGCCCTCGAGGCGCTTCTCGTTGACGAGCTGGGCGATCTTCTCCTGGAGGGTGCCCTTGTTCACCTGGTAGGGGATCTCGGTGAAGACCAGGCGGTTCTTGCCGGTCTTCGTCGACTCCACATGGGCCTTCGCGCGGATCGTGATGGAACCGCGACCGGTCTCATAGGCCTGGCGGATGCCGTCGGTGCCCATGATGAGCGCGCCCGTGGGGAAGTCGGGACCGGGCATGAAGCGCATGAGCTCCTCAACCGGCGCATCGGGGTTGTCGATGAAATGGCAGGTCGCCTCGACGGCCTCGATGAGGTTGTGCGGAGGGATGTTCGTGGCCATGCCGACGGCGATGCCGTTCGAGCCGTTCACGAGCAGGTTCGGGAAGCGCGCGGGCAGAACCTGAGGCTCGGCGAGGGACTCGTCGTAGTTCGGCTGCCAATCGACGGTGTCCTTCTGCAGGTCGCGCAGGAGCTCCATCGCCGGGCGGGCGAGACGGCTCTCGGTGTAGCGCATGGCCGCCGCGGAGTCGCCGTCGATGTTGCCGAAGTTGCCATGGCCGTCCACGAGCGGGGTGCGCATGGAGAACCACTGGGCGAGGCGGACCATCGTGTCGTAGACCGCGGAATCGCCGTGCGGGTGGTACTTGCCGATGACCTCGCCGACCGTCCACGCACTCTTCTTGTGCGGGCGGTTGGGGAAGATGCCGCTCTCGTTCATAGCGTAGAGGATGCGGCGGTGCACCGGCTTCAGGCCGTCGCGCACGTCGGGCAGCGCGCGCCCGACGATGACGCTCATCGCGTATTCGATATAGGACCGCTGCATTTCCCCCACGAGCTCGCTCTCGGTGATGACCTGCTCGGGAAATGCGATGTCCTCCGGTTTGTAGTCTCTGTTATGTCCCATTGCCTACGACACTCCTCAAATATCCAGGTTCACGACATACTTCGCGTTTCGCTCGATCCACTCGCGCCGGGGCTCGACCTCCTCGCCCATGAGGACGGTGAAGATCTGGTCGGCGGCCACGGCATCCTCCAGCGTGATGCGCCGCAGGGTGCGCTTTTCCGGGTCCATGGTGGTCTCCCACAGCTCGTGGGGGTCCATCTCGCCGAGGCCCTTGAAGCGGGAGATGTCGATCTTCGCGCCCGGGTTGTCGCCGCGCATCTCGGCGCTGATCTTGTCCCGCTCCTCGTCGGAGTAGGCCACGCGCACGGTCTTGCCCCGGGTCAGCTTGTAAAGGGGCGGCACGGCGGAGTAGACATAGCCGTTGTCGATGAGCGGGCGCATATAGCGGAAGAAGAAGGTCAGCAGAAGGGTGCGGATGTGGGCGCCGTCCACATCGGCATCGGCCATGATGATGATCTTGTGATAGCGCAGCTTTTCCAGGTTGAACTCGTCCCCGATGCCGGCGCCCAGCGCCACGATCATGGGATAGAGCTTGTCG